>JAKFXX010000028.1 GCA_021731145.1 Gammaproteobacteria bacterium
CTGTCTGACAATAACCCGCCCAGCAGTTACGCCAATAGCGCGTATTTTGGAATTCATACCTTCAAATTCATTGACCAGAAAGACGCGACCACTTTGGTGCGCTGGCGCTTCGTTCCACACGATGGCGAAAAACAACTTGATGAGTCAACACTCAAGTCATCGCCCGCGAATTTTCTCGAAGAAGCACTGATTAAGCGAGCCGCGCAGGGTGTCGTGAAATGGGACATGATGGTGGCGCTGGGCGAGCCTGGAGACACGCAGGACAACCCGACGATTGCATGGCCGGAGAGCCGCAAGCAAATCAAGGCGGGAACCTTGAGCATCACCGAAGCCACGCCGCAAAAAGGGGCTGGGTGCGAAAGGATCAACTTTGATCCGCTGGTGCTGAGCAATGGTATCGCACCCACCAATGATCCAATTCTGCTGTTCCGTTCCCCGGCCTATGCTGTTTCATTCGCCAAACGGATTAGCGGCCAGTAAATGCGTTAAGCTATGTGCGAGACAGGTTCCAGCAGGCTGAAAAACCTGCGGGCATTGCGCCGAATGGCTTGGCATACGGTGCAATACGCGCGTTGCAAAAATTGCGGCTTATCAATTTCCGAGATGAAAGGGTTAAATCATGGCGATTGTGAAAGTCCCATGCATCACGATCCTTAAAGTTTCGCGAAAACATCGGATAACGTTGCGGGGCCATCTGCGGCATTGATGGGCTTTAGCAGGTAGCTGCTCATGCCCAGGTTGCCGCATTCCGTGATGGAGTCTTTGTCAGCAACAGAAGTGAGCATGATGACGGGGAGAATCTTATTGGTTTCCCGAATTTTTTTCAGCGTTGCTTTTCCATCCATGATGGGCATGACGATATCCAAAAATACCAGGTCGATTTTCTGGCCGGGGGTTTCAAGTAGTTTTATCGCCGCTCTGCCATTGTCAGCTTGAATAACGTGTTCATATCCCATTGCTGCCAGGATGCGCCGCAGCGATTCTCGCATGATGAGCGTATCGTCCACAATCAATATTGTTGCGTTTTTATCTAACATTATTTACTCCGGTATTCAACTTAGAAGATAGCTGCAATAAAAACGGCCAATCTTGGTTATATCAATGGGGACGGTATAGATCTGCTTGACGCCTGTTAATAAAAATTCGCTATCTTGCTTGTTGGAAATATAGATCGGCGGGCCGAAGCTGATTTTGTGTTTGGTGTTGTTTATGTCACGGGTAGCCAGTCCGATAATGGTATTTGAGAATTCAGCTAATGCCTCCATGACGTCATCGTTTAATGCGGAAGATTTTTCAACCGTACCCAACATTTTTGAGCGTACACGATTACCAATCGTTACGGCGGTGTCCAGGTCGTAATTCATAATTATTTTTCCACCACTGCCGCCAGAGGTTTTTGCAGAAATACATACTGCAAACTCTTTAAAGACAAATACGTCAAGCGGGTCACTATAGCCCAGAAGGTCGCTTGCGCCATGCAAGTCAGCCATGCTCTTGAGCGCGATAATTGTTTCGTTAATGAGCGGTAACAATATCGAGTTACGTACCGTATCGGGAAGTGCGCCTTGTAGTTCCATGTGTTTGGATACTCTGAAGTGATGGGCTTTCAGGTATAGGATCGGCACCAATAAGGATATACTTGAGTCGCTTAGATTAATGGTGATCTGCTGAAATCTGACGGGCGCGCACAACAGCCATGAAACCTCTCTTCCATCCCCAGTTGGTCAATGATCCTTTCGGAGACCCGGGGCTTTACGTGGAATATCTGTTCGAGAAACGGTCTTTTCTATTCGACCTGGGAGACCTGCAAGCGCTTGCGCCGCGCAAGATCCTGCGCATCAGCGATATCTTTGTCTCCCACACCCATATGGATCATTTCGTGGGATTCGACCAGTTATTGCGGATCAGCCTGGGCAGGGAGAAAAACCTGCGCCTGTTCGGGCCACCGGCATTTGTCGCCCAGGTGGAACACAAACTGGCGGCATACACCTGGAACCTGGTGCAGAACTATGCCACCGACTTCACCATCGAAGCCATCGAGATACATCCCGGTGGCGCAGCCAAAAAAGGCCGTTTCCGCTGCCAGAACGCTTTCCGGCGCGAGGGCGAGGAAACCATTTCATTCACCGATGGGGTGCTCATCAATGAAGAAACCTTCAGGGTGCGCTGCGTCTTCCTTGACCATAAGATCCCCTGCCTTGCGTTCACGCTGGAGGAGAAAATCCATGTCAATGTCTGGAAAAACCGGCTGGCGGAGATGGGGTTCCCCATTGGACCCTGGCTGCGGGAATTGAAACAGGCAGTGCTGCGCGGGGAAAAAGAGGATAGTCCCTTTCGTGTGTGGTGGCACGAGGAAGGGATGATCCACGAAAAATACGTCCCATTGGGAGTGTTGAAGGCCGGAATTCTGCACATCGTGCCCGGCCAGAAGATCACCTATGTGACCGATGTGGTTTACCATGCGGAGAATGCATGCAAGATCATCGAGCTGGCGCGCGACTCGGATTTGCTGTTCATCGAGTCCACCTTTCTTCACGCGGATGCCCGGCGTGCAGCGGAAAAGTTTCATCTCACGGCTTATCAGGCCGGCATGATCGCCCGTGAGGCGAGCGCCAAAAGAGTGATTCCATTTCATTTCTCACCCAAATATGCCGGGCAGGAGGAATGTTTGCGGCAGGAGCTTGAAGAGGCCTTTTCAGAACCCGTTCACGATCTCGATCAAGGGATGCAGCGCAAGGCAAAAATGGCCGAAAAAGCGCAGCATACAAGTAGTATGTGAGCATTTTGAGGCCATTTTTCCTGGGTACCCCCTTGAGGGGTGAACGCCGCGATGCGCCCTTCAGCGAGATCGTGAACGGGTTCTCAGGGTTGAGGTAAAACTGAAATGAGGCAAATCCAGACCGCTCCTTACATCCCTGGCCGCGCCTGCGGCATGCTGCACTATCGCCTGGAGGATTGCGCCCCCGGTTGCATCATGGTACTCAACCAGGAGGCGCTCGTCTCGCGCAACCTGGAACGGGTGGAATCTGCCGCAGGGCTGGTTGTTGCAGGCGCGGCGCGCTTCTCCCATGTGCTGGCGCGTCTTTTCGCCTTGGGCATTCCTGCCGTGCTGATAACACCTGATCAGCTTGCGCTGCTGCCTGAAGGAATGGCGGCGCTGATAGACGGAAACACCGGTTTGATCACCCTCAACCCGCCTCTTACAGAAATCCGGCAAGAGAAAATTCCACCGCCCGTAATAAGCGGGATAGCGCGCAGCATGGATGGCATTCCGGTAGAGCTTCGCGCCGGTGTACCAAGCGCCGATGGGGCACTACAAGCGGTTAAACAAGGCGCCAGTCGCATTGGCCTGCTGCGCTCGGAATTCCTGGAACCGCCAGAGGGGCGTATCCCGGACCAACGCTTCTATCTGGCCGCGCTACGCGAGGTTTTTGAGGCGGCTCGGCCTCTGGGTGTCACCATCCGGCTGCTGGATATCGCACCCGACAAACGCCCCGCTTGGCTGCACAATGGGCCTGCCGCGCCATTGGGGCTGCAAGGCTGCCGCCTTTATGACCGTGAGCCGGTAAAAAGCGTCTTTCGCGCCCAGGTGGCAGCAATTACGGAACTTGCAGCGGAATATGAGCTGGCCCTGCTGCTTCCCTATGTTACCCATCCCTGGGAATTCGCCCGCTGGCGGGGTGAAATCGACGCGATCACGGGCGGGCGCTTGCCGGTAGGCGTCATGCTGGAGACGCCCGTCAGCGCCCTGTGCGTAAGCGAGTGGCGAACGCTGGCGGATTTCGCCGCGATAGGGAGCAACGACCTGATGCAGACCCTCTGCGCCGCCGACCGGCGCTTGCCTGAGATGGCCGGCTGGCTTGACCCTTATGCACCCGCCTTGCTGCGCTTCCTCCGGCGGCTGGCGGATGATCTTGATGCCTATACCCTCCCCGCCCAATTCTGCGGGCAGATGCCCCTTTATCCGGGGATGCTTCCGGTGCTGCTCGGCTTGGGTTACCGCATTTTTTCGGTAGAACCCCTTGCGATTCCGTATCTGGCGCAAATAATAGCCAAAACGGATATCAGCGCCCTTCGTGAATTATCCATCCACGCCTGCAACGCACCGGACGCGCGCACTGTGCGACGGTTATTGGGCCTTGAGAGACACCCGCGCCAGTAAACGTAAGGTGCGCCATACTCACGAATAACGCTATAATGACCGATGGCAACCCCAACCTATACTCGCCTAACTATCACCGCCTGATCGTGCGCACAGCGCACGCTACCGCTTCCTGTTAATTTCGCTCAACCCCGAATCACTACTCCATGCCACTTATCACACTAGACAATGCCCACCTCTCCTTCTCCCGCTGGCTACTGCTCGACGGGGCCAGCTTCACCCTGGACGCAGGCGAAAAAGTCGCGCTCATCGGTCGCAACGGCGTGGGCAAATCCACCCTGCTGCAAGTCTTGGCCGGAACCTGCGCCCTCGACAAGGGCACGCTGTGGCGCGATGACGCGGCGCGTCTTGCCTATGTGCCGCAAGAGCCACCGCTGGACCCGGAGCATACCGTGTTCGAGGCCGTCGCGGCGGGATTGGGCGGACTGAGCCAGATCCTCCTCGACTATCATGCGGTAAGCCATGACTTGGCCCAGGAGGGCACGGATACCGATGCGCTGCTGACACGCCTGCAGAAAATCCAGACCGCGCTCGAAGCCCAGGACGGATGGTCAGCGCAGAACCGCGTGGAACAGGTGCTGACGCGGCTGGAATTGCCTGCCGACGTGAAGATCGCCACCCTCTCCGGCGGCTGGCGCAAGCGCGTCGCGCTGGCCCAGGCACTGGTGATGCAACCTGAGATCCTGCTACTGGACGAGCCGACCAATCACCTCGACCTCACCGCCATCGAGTGGCTGGAAGATTTTCTGCGGACGTATCAAGGCAGCCTGATTGTGATCAGCCACGACCGCCGCTTCCTGGACCGTGTAGCAACCCGGATTGTGGAACTGGACCGTGGCATACTGACCAGCTTCCCCGGCAATTTCGCCGATTATCAGCGCCGCAAGGCGGAACTGCTGGCAGCGGAAGCAACACAGAGCGCGGAATTCGACAAATTTCTCGCCCAGGAAGAAGCATGGATTCGCCAGGGGGTCCAGGCGCGCCGCACCCGCAACGAAGGCCGCGTGAGACGCCTGGAGCAGTTGCGGCGGGACCGCGCCGCGCGCCGTGATCGCATCGGCAATGTAACGCTCCAGATCGACACCGGCGAGCGCTCCGGCAAACTCGTGGCGGAGCTTGAGAATGTCAGCAAATCCTTCGGCGGCAAAGTTATCATCCGCGACTTCTCCACCCGTATCATGAACGGTGACCGCGTAGGCCTGCTCGGCCCCAACGGCGCGGGCAAAACCACCCTGCTCAAGCTGATCCTCGGCGAACTCGCCCCGGACAGCGGCAGCGTGCAGCTCGGCAGCAAGCTACAGGTTGCCTATTTCGACCAGCTCCGCGAACAGCTCGACCCCGAGGCCACCCTGCGCGACGTCGTCAGCCCCGGCGCGGATTTTATCGAGATCGGAGGCAAGAAAAAACATGTGATCGGCTATCTCGGCGATTTCCTGTTCCCACCCGAACTCACCCTGGCAAAGGTAAGAACCCTCTCCGGCGGCGAGCGCAACCGCCTGCTGCTGGCCCACCTCTTCACCCGCCCCGCCAACGTTCTGGTGATGGACGAGCCGACTAACGATCTCGACCTGGAAACCCTCGAGATGCTCGAAGGATTGCTGACCGATTATCCCGGCACGCTGTTGCTGGTCAGTCACGACCGCGAATTCCTCGACAACGTGGTCACCCAGGTCATCGCCTTTGAAGGTGATGGCAACCTGTGCGAATACCCCGGCGGCTACGAAGACTGGCTGCGCGCCCGGCCACAACCCAAAGCCGCCACGCCTGCCGCAACCACCCCCAAAACCACGCCTGCCTCACCCCCTCACCCCGAACCCGCCAAGCGCACGCGCCTGTCCTTCAAGGAAACCCGAGAATTAGCCGAGCTACCAGGCCGCATAGAAACACTGGAATCCCGCCAAACGGAAATCACCGCCCTCCTCGCCGACCCCGTCATTTACCGCGACAACCCATCAGGCGTACAGGCCTTGCAACACGAGACGGCGGACATTGCGGGAGAACTTGAAGCCGCTTATGCGCGCTGGGAAGTGTTGGACGAAAAAGGCAAATAAGAGAGCTGAATATTAATACAAAAAACGCCAAACCGGACAAAAGCCCCGCCATATCATGCGCCTCGTGTGAAGCGTGCTGTTGCAGGCTAGAGGTATTGCTAATGGACGGCGACGACGTTCCGCTCGAAATGACGGCGTCTAATCAATGGGGCAGTTGGACTATGGCGCGTCTTGATGACGGTTGGTGCGCAGCCCTGGATAGAAACACCTTGCTGTGCAAGATCTACGAACGCAGACCGATGATATGCCGGCAATTCCAGGTGGGCGAAAGCGACTGTACTGAAGAGCGATCCAGCCTGGCTTATGAAATAACCGGACACTGAAACGCCAATCCATTATTTGTATGAAAAGCCTGTTATTCGACTTCAGCACCACTCAACTGCTGCTCACTGCACTGCTCTTTGTCTGGGCTGGCTTCGTGCGCAGCGGCCTGGGCTTTGGCGGCGCGGCCCTGGGCCTGCCGCTGATGTTGTTCATACTCGACCAGCCGCTGTTCTGGCTGCCAGTGATTGGCCTCCACCTGCTTTTTTTCTCCGCGCTGACGCTACGCACACGCATCAACAATGTGGACTGGGCCTATCTGAAAGCGTCCAGCATCTATATCATCCCTGCCGCTCTGGTAGGCGTATTTGGACTGGTTAATCTGCCCACGCGGATACTGGTGACGTTTATCTACGCCATTACGTTGTTTTATGCCCTCATTTGGATGTTTAATCTGTCCATCAACAGCAAAGGAGGCTGGAGCGATAAACTGCTGCTCGTGCTCGGCGGCTACGTGGCGGGCACTTCGCTCACTGGCGCGCCGCTCATGGTTGCGGTATACCTGCGCAACGTCGCGGCCGCGCAGTTGCGCAATACCCTGTTTGTGCTGTGGTTTGTGCTGGTCAGCCTGAAGATGAGCACCTTCGTCGCGCTGGGTGTCCCGCTACACTGGCAGTCTTCGCTACTGCTGTTGCCAGCCGCAGCTATCGGCCATGTGATCGGCCTCAAGGTTCACGATACTCTCCTGCGCAACGACAAGCTGTTTAAACAGGTCATCGGCGGGCTGTTGGTGGTTATCAGTGCAATAGGATTGTGGAACAGCTAAGCCGTCGTTCATTGTAATCTGTACATTTAGAATGGTGGGAACGGCATAAGGGGCCATAATCACCGTAAGGCATTGCGCCCTCATTGTCACCTTTACGGTGATCACGGGTGTGACAATGAGGCTTAACCAGAAAAGCACTGGTTATTCCTTAACGGCCCCTAATAGCGAGGCGGCCCCCTTCTAAACTGCCTTCTCAGGCGCGGACTGCCGGGTAAGAATGGCCAGCACGGAGGCAAGACGGTCACGCATTTCACGGCGGTCGATGATCATGTCTATCGCACCATGCTCCAACAGGAATTCGCTGCGTTGAAAGCCCTCGGGCAGGGTCTGGCGTACCGTCTGCTCAATGACTCGCGGGCCGGCGAAGCCGATCAGGGCGCCGGGTTCGGCGACGTTAATGTCACCCAGCATGGCAAAGCTTGCCGATACGCCACCCATGGTCGGATCAGTGAGCACGGAGATGTACGGAACACCTTGCCTGCTCAGGCGCGCCAGGGCGGCGCTGGTTTTTGACATTTGCATGAGCGAAAAGAGCGCCTCCTGCATGCGCGCGCCACCACTTGCGGAAAAACACACCAGCGGGATGTTGTGTTCCATGCAGGCATTCGCGGCGCGTACAAATTTCTCGCCGACCACCGCGCCCATGGAGCCACCCATGAAGCCAAATTCGAACGCGCAGGCCACGAGCGGCAATCCCTTAACCTGACCTCTTATCACGATCAGCGCGTCTTTTTCGCCGGTTTCTTTTTTGGCTTGCGTCAGGCGGTCACGGTATTTTCTGCTGTCGCGGAACTTGAGTTCATCCACGGCAATAAGATCGCCGCCAATCTCCTCGCGGGAATCGAGGTCCAGAAAGCCGTTGAGGCGCTTGCGGCCGCTGACGCGCATGTGGTGCGTACACTTGGGGCACACTTCAAGATTACGCTCAACCTCGGCACGGTACAGCACCGCGCTACAGGCCGGACATTTTGCCCACAATCCTTCAGGAATGGATTTTTTTTGGCGCCCCTCAGTCCTGATTTTTGAAGGGATTAATTTTCCGAACCAGCTCATTTAGTCGTCGCCATCATTCAATAGTTATCATTTTGGTAAGAGGACGCCATCCATTGCAATGCGCATTTCCTTGACGAGCGATGCCACTGCTTTTTCAATTTTTTCCGGCTGCCCGGCAAACTCGCCGACCTTCTTCACCAACGCGCTACCGACGACCACTGCATCGGCCACGGCGGCCACTTGCGCGGCGGATGCGGCATCCTTGATGCCGAACCCGACCCCGATGGGAAGATCAGTCAGTGCGCGGATCTGTTGCAGCTTGGCGGCTAATGTCGACACATCAATACTCGCCACGCCAGTCACGCCCTTGAGTGAGACATAATAGACGAATCCGCTGGACATCGCACAGATCCTGGCGATACGTTCGGCGGAACTGGTCGGGGCAAGGAGGAAAATAGTATCTATATTGCGGGGGCGCAGTTCTGTCACCAATGCCTGCGCCTCTTCGGGCGGCAGATCGACGGTCAACACACCGTCCACGCCCGCCTCATCCGCCGCACGGGCGAATTCGGCGTAGCCCATCACTTCAACAGGATTGAGATAACCCATCAATACCACGGGGGTGTGGTCATTCCGCGTGCGAAACTCGCGCACCATGGCCAGCACATTACGCAGGCTGACATGATGCTTCAGGGCGCGTTCGCAGGCCTGCTGGATGGTCGGACCCTCCGCCATGGGGTCAGAAAACGGCACGCCCAGCTCGATGATATCCGCGCCTGCCGCCACCATTGCGTGCATCAAGGGTACAGTAACGTCCGGTTGCGGATCGCCCGCAGTGACATAGGGGATGAGGGCTTTGCGCTTGTCGCGGCGCAACGCGTCGAAACAGCTCTTGATACGGCTCATACTTTGATTCCTTGCAGCGCGGCCACGGTGTGAATGTCCTTGTCGCCACGCCCTGACAGGTTGACGATGATGATCTTGTCCTTATCCATGGTAGGCGCCAACTTCGTCGCGTAGGCCAGGGCGTGGCTGGATTCCAGGGCAGGCATGATGCCTTCGGTGCGGGTCAGCGCATGAAATGCAGCGAGCGCCTCGTCGTCGGTGATGGCGACGTAAGTAGCGCGCCCACTGTCCTTGAGCCAGGCATGTTCGGGACCGACGCCAGGGTAGTCAAGACCAGCGGAGATGGAATGGGTTTCGATGATCTGGCCGTCGGCATCTTCAATGAGATAGGTGCGGTTGCCGTGCAGCACACCGGGACGACCCTTGCACAGGGTGGCGGCATGCCGTTCAGTTTCCAGTCCTTCGCCCGCCGCCTCGACGCCATACATGGCCACGCCGGCATCGTTCAGGAAGGGATGAAACAGACCAATGGCGTTGGAGCCGCCACCGACGCACGCCACCAGCGCATCCGGCAACCTGCCTGCCTGATCCAGAATCTGGGCACGCGCCTCACGGCCGATGATGGCCTGAAAATCGCGCACCATCATGGGATAGGGATGAGGCCCGGCCACAGTACCGATGATGTAGAAAGTATTGTCGATGTTGGTCACCCAGTCGCGCATCGCCTCATTGAGCGCGTCCTTGAGCGTCTTGGAGCCGGATTCCACGGGCACCACTTCGGCGCCGAGCAGCTTCATGCGGTAGACATTGATGGCCTGGCGCTTGATGTCCTCGGAACCCATGTACACCACGCATTCCATGCCAAAACGCGCCGCCACGGTAGCCGAGGCGACACCATGCTGGCCCGCGCCGGTCTCGGCGATCACCCGCGTCTTGCCCATGTGCCGCGCGAGCAAGGCCTGCCCCACGGTGTTGTTGATCTTGTGCGCGCCGGTGTGATTGAGGTCTTCGCGCTTCAGGTAAATCTGGGCGCCACCCAACTGCTTGCTCCAGCGCTCGGCATGGTAAAGCGGCGATGGACGGCCCACGAACTGGGCAAGGTCCCTGTCCAGTTCGGCCAGAAAGGCCGGATCGTTACGCAAATCCTCATAGGCCTGCCGCAGCTCTTCCACGGGCCCCATCAGGGTTTCGGGGATAAAGCGCCCGCCGTAAGGGCCGAAATGGCCGTTGGCATCGGGTAGACTATTGGTATTAATTTGTTTCGCTGACACTGACACTCTTTACACCTCGCATGAATGCGGCGATCTTTCCCGCATCCTTGATACCTTTCGCCGATTCCACCCCACCGCTCACGTCCACCGCATAAGGCCGGACCTGAACAATCGCATCAGCCACGTTTTCCGGCGTGAGTCCACCGGCCAGAATAATCGGTTTATCCACATCAGGGGGCACACGCGCCCAGTCAAACGTCTCCCCCGTGCCACCTGCCACGCCTGCGCGGTAGCTGTCCAGCAACAAACCGCTGGCATCCGCATAACGATGGGTAATTTCCGCCACGTCCACGCCCTCCTGCATGCGCACCGCCTTGATATAAGGCTTGCCGTAGCCGCTGCAATCGCCCGGAGTCTCATCGCCGTGGAACTGCAACAGGTCGATACGCACACCGTCCAGCACAGCTCGGATCTCCTCCGGCGGCGCGTCCACAAACAGCCCAACCACGGTTACAAACGGCGGCAGCGCGCGGACAATCTCTTGGGCTTGTGCAAGCGTTACTGCACGCGGACTGGACGCGTAAAACACCAGGCCAATAGCGTCCGCACCCAGCCGGACGGCGGCGAGAGCGTCCTCGCAACGGGTAATCCCGCAGATTTTAACACGCACGCGGGCGGGACTTTGAGTAAAAAGTGGCTGATTCATAAAGGCAGTTAGGTTACCAGACCATGGAGGTCTGCGAAAGTCGCGGAATACCAAACTGTTCGGGATAGCCCACTTCCATCAGGTATAGCCCATGCGGCGGGGCGGTGACACCACCCAAGGTGCGGTCACGCATTTCCAGCACCTCACTTGCCCATGCTGGTTCGCGCTCGCCCGCACCAATCGCCATCAGGACACCCGCGATATTGCGCACCATGTGGTGCAGAAAGGCATTGGCTTCAATATCAATGAAGATCAGCTCGCCCTGCCGCGTTACGTCGAGGCGATGCACCGTGCGTACCGGGCTTTTGGCCTGACAGGCGAGCGCGCGGTAAGATGAGAAATCGTGTTCGCCGATCAGATAGGCGCCCGCCTCGGCCATACGCTGCACGTCCAGAGGCCGGTAATCCCAGGACACCCGCCCGGAGAGAAACGTAGGACGCACCGGGCGAGTGAGAATCACATAACGATAACGCCGCCGCATGGCGCAGAAGCGCGCGTGGAAGTCATCCGCCACCTGCTGCGCCCAGGTGACGCTGATCTGTTTGGGCAGATTGGCATTGGCACCACACACCCAGGAACGCATGCTGCGTGTAGCCTCCGTGTCAAAATGCGCAACCTGCCCGATGCCATGCACGCCCGCATCAGTACGCCCGGCGCACGCTACGCGCACCGGGTGATCCGCGACCTTGGACAGCGCCACCTCGACACAGCCCTGCACAGTGCGCGCGTCGTCCTGAAGCTGCCAGCCCGAAAAGGCCGAACCGTCGTATTCAATGCCTAGCGCGATTCGCATACGCGGAGCTTATTGATCATGTCGTCTGCCGCTTCACCTGCCAGCGTACTATGGCATTTTCCACCAGCGAATACACCGATGGCACTACTACCAGCGTCAACAGCGTGGAGCTGATCATGCCGCCGATCACCGCGACAGCGAGCGGGCCGTTGGTGTCCGAGCCGGCGCCGAGCCCCAGTGCGGCGGGCAGCAGCGCCAGAATGATGGTTGCCGAGGTCATCAGCACCGGGCGCATGCGGATGGGGCAGGCTTCCCTGAGTGCGGCATCCACATCCTTCCCTTCCCCGCGCACTTGATTGGTCATATCCACCAGCAATATCGAATTCTTCGCCACAAGGCCGATCAAAAGAATCAGGCCGATCATCGAGTATATATTCAACGTATGCCCCATCAGCCATAGCGCGGCAACACCGCCGATGATCGCCAGCGGTTGGGCCAGCATGATGGTGAGCGGCTGGATGAACGAGTTGAACTGGCTGGCGAGCACCATGTACACCAGCACCAGGGCCAGGATGAAAGCAAAGGCCGCGTAACCCATGGTCTTGCCGAACTGTTCGGCCTGGCCGGTGAATTTGATGGTGTAGCCGGCGGGCAGGATTTGCGCCGCAGTATCCTTGACCTTGTTCACGGCCTCGCCCAGGGGGATGCTGGGTGAACCGGCAAAATTCGCGGCGTACTGCATGTCATAGCGGCTGATGATCGCCGGCCCCAGTGCCTGATTGAATTTGGCAACCGTGTCCAGGCGCACCATTTTGCCATCCTGGTTGCGCAGATAGATCTTGCTGAAATCCGCGAGTTGCCTGAAACCACTTTCGACACCCTTGAGACGGATATCGTAACGCTCGCCATCGCCGGGCACATCGTTGTAGCGGGCAACATCCATGCCGCCTGCCATCACATTCACCGCCTGCGCAACGTCCCTGGAGTTCAACCCAAGGTCGGCGGCGCGGGCGCGGTCCAGTTTCATCTCGATCTGCGGCAAATCAAGTTGTAAATCCACATCCAACCGCCCCAGTTCCTGCATGGCAGAGAGTTTGTCCTGCATGGCGGTGGTCAACCTGCCGACCTCCTGCAGATTGGGACCCGTCACGACAAACTGCAAGGGTTCACCGCGCATCCCGCCGATGGGCGGCACACCTGCGGCAAAGGCACGCACGCCGGGGATTTGCATCAATTCCTTGCGCACTGCGTCGATCACCTCGGACTGCTTGAGCGTGCGTTCGCCGCGCGGCAGCATCCGCACAAAGGCGATGCCCTGGTTGGCCTGCCCTGCCTGGCCCAGGCCAATGGCGGTGAAATAGGTGACGATTTCCTTGTGGCTGCCCAATACCTTTTCAATTTTTTCGAGCCGGCTGTTGGTGTAGTCCATATTCGCGCCCAGCGGTGTTTTGATGAACACCATGAAGCGCCCTTCATCTTCTTCAGGCACAAATCCTTTACCAACGTTGGCAAAAAACCAGGCACTGGAGGCCACGATAATCAGCGTTGCAAATACCACGCTCCAGCGGAATCTCAGCGCGATATCCAGCAACCGCCGGTAGATTTTGTCCAGACCCGCAAACGCCGCTTCCAGCGTGCGGTAAACGATGCCGTGCTGTTGCGCCACTTTGAGATAGCGCGAACACAGCATCGGGGTGAGTGTCAGTGAAACAAACAGTGACACCACTACACCGATGGTCACCACCACCGCAAAAGATTCGAAAAAGCGCCCGATAATGCCACCCATGAAGATTACTGGCGCGAAAATCGACACCAGGGTGAGCGAGGAAGCCAAAACCGCGAACTGCACCTGGCGCGAGCCGTCGATGGCGGCGCCGACCGGATCGGTATTGCCCTGCTCACGGTGGCGAAAAATGTTTTCCAGCACCACGATGGCGTCGTCCACGACCACGCCAACCAGCAACAGCATCGCCAGCAGCGTCATCGAATTAAAGGTAAAACCGGAAAAATAAATCGCTGCCACCGCACCCATCAGCGACACGGGTATCGCGACTGTAATGATCAGCGTGGAGCGCACGCTCTTCAAAAACAGCCAGACGATGAGCGCCGCCAGCAAGGTGCCCAGCAGCAGATGTTCCTTGAGTGTCTTGACCATCTCCAGAATAAACCGGGAATCATCGGAGGACACCGTGATGGTCATACCTGCCGGCAGTTGCGGGATAATCTCTGTCTCAAGGCGTTTTTTCACCTCGTCGATAATTGCGACCGTATTGGTGTTGGCGATCTTGACGATGCCCAGCCCTACCGACGGCTTGCCGTTGAAATGCGCCAGTTGCCGGTAGTCTTCCATGCCGTCTTCGATCAGCGCCACATCCTGCAATCGGATCGGCGCCTTGTCACGGTAAGCGACTATCATGCGCTGCAGATCTTTTATCGAGTGGAATTCGAGATCAAGCTTGATCAAACTTTCCGTTGCGCTCCCCACCAGAAAACCGCCGGGAACCTGCACATGCTCCTCGTTGAACGCGTCAACGATGTCTTTGGTGGTCACGCCCAATGCCGCCATGCGATCCGGCTTGATGTTTACACGGATATTACGGTCGCGTTTGCCGCCCAGGCGCACCTCGCCCACACCGTCGATGGTCTCCAGTCTTTTCTTGATGACATTGCGGGCATACTGATTGAGTTGTTGCAGGGTGCGGTCGCCTTGCAACGCCAGCCACATGACAGGCTGCGCGTTGGTTTCCACCTTGGATACGATGGGTGCCTCAACATCGGTGGGCAGTTGACGTAAAACCTGATTGACCTTGGTCTGCACCTCGTCAAAGGCGACATTGATTTCCTTTTCCAGATCGAAGGTAATGGTGACCACCGACACGCCAGGCGAAGACGCGGACTGGATGTGATCGATGCCGGGCACGGTATTGACCTGCGACTCGATGACATTGGTCACGCTGGAGTCGATGATCTCGGGGTTGGCGCCGCGCAGCACGGTGGTCACCGTCAGCACGGGAAACTCCACATGGGGGAAACGGTCGACACCCAGCCGCTCGTAACTGATCACACCAAGCAGCACCAGCACGGCAGACAGCATGTACGCCAGCACATGGCGCTTAATGGACAGCGCAGGCAGGCTCATTTCTTTTCGTCTTTTTTGATGTTGACTTTGGCCTTGTCGGTGAGAAACGCCGCCCCATCCAGCGCCACCACGGCACCCACCGCGAGGCCTTCAATGATTTCGACATTGCCATTCGAGCGGTAACCCGTCTTCACCACCTGCTGCACGGCCTTGCCATCCTTGATCGTGTATACCACCTCACCGGCGGGGCGCATTACCACGCTTTGCTCCGGCACGGTGATGGCCTGGCCATGCTCTTCCACCACCAGTACACCGTTGACGCTACCGCCCGGCTTCCAGCCACCCGGATTGGCAAGCTCCACAATCGCCTCCACGGAATGGCTCTTGGCGTCCACCGCCGGGCGGATTTCCTTGATGCGGCTGTCAACGGGTTTGCCCGGCGCTGTCGCCGTGGTAAGGCGCACTACACCGCCCGGACGCAGCGACGGCGCCATATCCTCGGGAAAGGGTAGATGCACTCGCAAAGTCTGCTGGGAGGTGATCTGGAACAGTGGCTTGCCGATAGCCACAAAGTCCCCCACGGAAACCATGCGCTGCTCCACCTGCCCCGCCACCGGGGCAAGAATCCGCGCCTTGGCAAGATTGTTTTCGGCACCCTTCAACTGCGCCCGCGCGCCCGCCAGTTGCTCGCGCAGCACGGCAAGCTGTGCTTTGGCGTCATCCAGTTGCGTAACGGAAATAAATTTGTCCTGCACCAGCTTTTCGTAACGCTGCACCAGGCGCTCCTGATTGCCGAGCGATGCCTGGATGCGCTGCATGTCGGCCTGCACCGCCTCACGTGCAATACGCCCATCCTTCGCATCCAGCTCAGCCAGCAACTGACCCTTGCTCACCGTCTGACCGACATCCGCCCCAAGCTGCACCACGCGCCCCGCCATCTCGGCGGCCACCAGGGGCAGCGTCTCACTCTCGACCCAACCTATCGACTCCTGGACATGCTGCACTGTCTGGCTTTTTGCCTCGGTCACGGTAATGAGGGTTCCCATCGGCCGCTTGCCCGATTTTTCTTCTTCAGCCTTTTTGCCGCACCCGGCAAGAACAACAACCAAACATAACCCTGCGACCAGTATGCCGCTTTTTTTCATTTTCTAATCCTTCACAAGGCCGAGTAGTTGAAGTTAGGAGTCGAGCAAGAATAAATTGAACAATTGGCCGCTGGCAGACGAGATGCCAGGCTAGGCGTCGAACGCGCTGCGTAGTGAACTACGCAAGCGTTTGACAACAACGCATGGCGCTCGTATGCAAGATGGACAATGTTCAAGTTATTCTTGCTCGACGACTTAGTCCGCGCGGAAACAAAAAGGTTCTGGCAATCCGCCTACAACGCAGAAAGCGCTTGCAATATCTCTTCAATGTGGCCGTCGACCTTCACCTTGCGCCACTCCCGGCGCAGGATGCCGTTTTTGTCGATCAGAAAGGTGCTGCGCTCCACACCCATGACCTCTTTGCCATACATATTCTTCAGCTTGATGACATCAAACAGCTTGCAGAGCAACTCATCCTTGTCGGTAAGCAGATCGAACTGAAAATTCTGCTCGGTTTTGAATTTTTCATGGGAATCCAGACTGTCGCGGGAGACACCAAGGATTACGGTATCGAACGCACCAAATTCATTATAATGATCGCGGAAATCCTGCCCCTCGCGGGTGCATCCCGACGTGTTGTCCTTGGGGTAAAAATACAGCACAACATTTTTGCCCTTTAGCCCGGAAAGACTGATGATTTTATCGCCGGTGGCAGGCAGCTCGAAATCCGGCACAGGTTGACCAACCGCGATATCGCTCATGATGCATTCTCCTTGAGGTTAAATCCGCTCATTATACGTGTGTGCGGCGCATAAAAAACATGCCTGAATCCGCCAAAAAAACCCTCTATTCAATAATGATTTCCTGGTCGACAAACAGCTTCCGTTCGCGAATCGCCGGTAACAGCACATTGTCGGCAAGCGAGCACCCTGTAACACCAGGGTCGACCTGATCTTCTTTATCGCCGCCCTCCGGGGAGTGGCCTCGCCCTTCGAACAAGTGGCATAGCATGCCATTGTACCCCGGCGGCCAGGACTGCACTTCAGGAAACCGCAGCCGAAGAACCTTCAAAATAGCCATGCCGGAATAATCCAGATCCCCCCAGAAATAGGCTGGCCACGGAGAAGCATCGTTCGATAACCACCATAGCTCCCAACTTTTCCTCCAGTGCCCATACCCTTCGCCCTGATAATGCAGACTTACCCCTGCCCGGTCACGGATGCGCTGCGCGCTGCCGCGAAACCCGGAACAATAGACCAGCGCCATGTTGGCCGCAGCGGCGGGCACACCGTCGATGGCACTGGTATAGCTATCCTGATTTTCTATAAAGAGAACGCCGGCAACGGTTTCCGGCAAATAGACATTCACCAGTATTTTTCTGGGTTTGATGGCCAGATGGGGATAGAGAGCGGCGAGCAGGTCTTCACGATTATCCAGTACCTTGGAATGCCCCCAGAAGGATAGCGCGCTGATCTGGCGCAGATTGAGTTCGTTGCGGCCAATACCGACAATGGATATAAAACCCTTGACGACGTCCTCGGGTGACTTCCCCGGAACGACGATGGGGTGGGCCTTGAGGCGAGCGCTGTCTCCCGGGAAATGGTGTTGCGCGCGTTCAACGGCCTCCCGCCATTGGCGGAGCAGCGGCGCTTCCCTGGGGCGCGCCAGCCAGCTACGCAATGTGTCTTCCATTGCCAGATTCAGCACCAGGCGGGCACGGGCATATTCAGGTTCGTAGGGGCCGCGCCTGCGGTCAAGCTTGATGGTGAGCACGTGAAAATCGTGCTCAAGCGCGCGCAACAATCCCCATGTGCGGTCGGCATCCTGGCCGAACTGAAACAGGCGGGGAAAATGGGTTTTGTTTAGTGTCACCGCCGGCGGATGCTTCCACTCCCCGGCGGGCTTGCGGTCCAGCTTATCGAGGAACGCATGCAGCAGTTCGAGAATTTCCCTTTCGTCTTCCAACCAGCGCGGTGCGTCCATGAGTTCCCTCGAACAACTTACGCGAGGATGCCCTCCATAAAATCAAGATCGGCCTGATGGTAGACCGTGCGGCGATGCTGAGCCCACAGCTCCCTGATCTTTTCCTGATTACACTGTTTGCGATCGACGATCACCCGCGTGTTGAGCTGTCCACGCGGTCTGTCGCTTGGGCATTTGGCAAAGACGAATTCGTTGCTGATCAAGTCCATGTAGGGGCCGCATTTGCTGGTGGGCATGATAAAGATGAGCTGCAAACCCAGGGTATCGGTCAAATAGCCGATCACCTCGCGTGAGCGCGCTTCATCCATCTTGGAAAAGGCCTCGTCCACCAGCACCATGCGCAAATGGTTGGCGCCCTCCGCAAAACGAAACGCCGATGTCACGGCGGCGGCGCGAATGATATAGGCCGGTGTTTCAAGTTGCCCGCCACTTCCAGTGCCGTATTCGCTCAAGGCAATTGGCGGCTTGCCGGCCACTTCCTTGTAAATCTCGTAACGGCGGTAATTGCGATAATCGGCAATACGGTCCAGCTCGCGCAACGCTTTGTGCTCGTCCTCATCGAGCAGCATCGCCATCAACTCATCGCGCACCTTGCGTGATTTATCGGAAAGCTCGGCATCGAACAGGGAGGTATCATCACCCAGCCCTGGGGACTTGACGACCTCTTCAAAAAAGCGGGCATAGTCCCTGAATTCCGGCACCCAATCATAATCGAAGCGAAAAGACTCCCGGTCGCTGCCGAAGTGATGATGTTCAAGCTCCTTGTTGAGCAAATCAATCTGCCGCTTGCCTGTGTTGATGGCCTGATAAATGGCATGGCACAGGTGAGACACAAAAGCGTTGTTGAAACTTTCCTTGAGTTGGGCAAGCTGTTGGTGTTTCTCTACCAGAATATTGTTCTTGAGGATATTGAAGACACGATCAATTTCCCGTTGCAGAGCGCAGATCGCCTTGAATAAGTCGGCATCGTATTTGCCATCGAAACCAAAATAAATAACAGCATCGCCAGGGCGGCAGCGCTGGTTGTGCGCGTCGATGGCATCGCTCATCTTGCGCTCGCTGGCATGGAGCCGGCTTTCGCTATCCTGTTTCATCTTGAGCGCAACTTCCTGGCTGAGGTCTTGCGCTTCCTGATCCGCGGCGGTGAGTCGCTCATCGACATTGAAACCGCCCCATACCACAGCGATAGCACGCAGCGCCTCCTCGCGGCTTTCGGAATACGCTCGATTTTTATCCTGCAAGTCATTGAGCTTTTTGCAACGCTCGGTGGACTCGCGAAGCTTCTCCTCAAGTTCCCCGCTACGTTTATTGAGTTCCGCCTCCTGGACGCGCAAGGACTGCTCTTCCCCCTTGCCCTCTTCCAGTCTTTTCTCCAAATCCCGGTATTCGGCAAGATCAAGCTGACGCAGCAGATTTTCCAGCTTCCGCAAGTCACGATGAGTTTCGAGCATGGCGGCGATGGTGTCCGCGTACCCCAGGTGTTTTAAAGCATCCACCGCCTTCAATAGCGCTGCCGCGGACTGCATCCTGTCATTGGCGGCCTGCCACTCGCCGAGGATATTCGCCAGTTCCGCCTCTTTCGCACGCAGCGCTCGCTCGCGCGCCGAGGCACCGAAGACCAGCTCGCTGTCCGGTACATCGCAACGCCACATGCTGTAGTTTCCGGCACCCATGCCGTCAACCGTCAGACCGCGCCGGGTGTGGCGCAATTGCTCCGTGGACTCCACCCGCATCACCGTACCGTAGCTGGCAACGAGAAAATCACGCGCGGTGGCATGGGTAAAATCAAGTACATGGATAATCGAATCGGCGTGCAATGCGATTTTTTCGACATCCTGGCGCGCCTTTTCACCCTGGATGACACGCGCCTTATTGTCGCGCCCCGGCATGCGGCGCACGATGCGGATCGCCTCCGCCTCCCACTGCGGCGCAACAATAATCGAAAATCGCGCGCCACCAAGATATCCCTCGATGGCCGACTGCCAGCGCGCATCCTTCACCTCAACGTGATCGCAGAGCACCCGTGGCTCGGCCTGCGGACATTGCTGGCGAATCGCCGCCAGCGCCTTATCAACATACGCCGGATAGCTGACCTGATGGACGCGCAGGCGCTCGATTTCCTGCGCCTTCTGATGGCGTTGTCTATCAAACTGCTCATAGCGATCTTCACGCCGATGCACCAATTTCGAGAGGTGATCCCTAAGGCTTTCGCCATCACCGTGAATATCCGCATCATGCCAATGCGCCACCCATTGATTACTCAACTGCTGGGCCTTGCGCGCCTCATCGAGATGATTCTCCAAGGCAGCCAAATCACCGGTGAACTCGCGCTGCATGAGAGTGCGGAAGTCGATATCGCCGCGCCTCACGTGATCGGCCACTTGCTTGCCCAGCGCCAATGTGCCGAGATCGGCCACATGCGGCACCTCATCTACCACATCGGCCTTGGACAGGCTGGCGATGATGGCCTGGCTGTTGGCCAAATTGGATTGCAACTGACTATCCTGCACCAACAGGTCTTTTGCCTGTTCGACGAGCCGCCTGTCCTGCTCTTCACGCTGGCGCTCCAGGCGATCTTTATCTTGCAGCGCGGCGATTCCCATGCGTTGCGCTTCGAGACTCACCAACTCGTCATGAACCTGGCGGCGGCGCTGCCCCAGCAGCCGAAGCTGGTTCTCGTTGGCTGCAATGGCCGTGCGATACTCGTCCTGCCCCTTCTTGGCGGCAAGGTATTCGCGTTGGCGCAATACATACTCATGTTGCGCCAGCGTGTACTCCAGCGTGTTGAGTTCGATCCATTGTTCGATATAGCACTGGCTGTGGCGTTTGGCTTCATCGAGGATGCGGATGGAATCGACCAGTCCCGCCGCATCACGTTCCATGGCATGAATGGTTTTAAGCTGGCTGGACACCGAGCGAATCGCCTCACCCAGGTCCTTTTTCTCCAGGATTTCTTCCGCCACGAAGCGGTCGATACCCTGTACCGGTTTATACGCCATGAAACGGGAAAAGGCCTTGGCGGCGGCGACCGCCTCTTGTTCCGTCACGGCATCGCTGCGTCCGCGCAATGCCCCGTACAAGCGCCTCAAATAGGCCTTTTTGTTGTCGTACTTCTCAACCACCCGTTTGCCGAAATCGCCGATCAATACGTTTTGAATATTGTCCAGCGGCACGACATACTTGCCTCCCTTGTCCTCGCGCACCAACTGACTCAAGGACAATTGCTCACCGGGCAGAATCAGATATATCGCCTCATCCTGGCGCGCAACGGCGTTGTTGGCGGACAAATCCAGCCAGGCGCGCACGCCGATGATCGCGGTAAAAGGGTCCGCCGTCTCGCCGTGCGTGGGATGAAACACCGCCGCCAGATAGCCATCAGTGGGATCCAGCCGCGCATAACTACCGTCGTCGCAACCCAACACATACGAGGCCGGTGTACGCACCCGCTTGCCGCCCCGGCCGCGCTGCGTGGTCTCGTCCTGGCCTGGATTGTACTGAAACAGATTCTCGTGTGCCGCCGTCATAATCGTCTGGATTGCGTCGGCCGCCGTCGTTTTGCCGGAGCCATTGCCACCGGAAAACAGGTTGACCGGGCCAAACTCGAATTCAATGTGGGGGACATTTCCCCAGTTGATAAAAGCAAAGCGCTTAAGAAACATCGTCCACGTCCATCGCTTCCGTGATTGTTTTTTCTCCGCCGG
Organism: Gammaproteobacteria bacterium; assembly: GCA_021731145.1. Classification (GTDB taxonomy): domain Bacteria; phylum Pseudomonadota; class Gammaproteobacteria; family Ga007554; genus LNEJ01. Next base: position 21,638 of record JAKFXX010000028.1, read on the forward strand.
ACACATCTCCACCCTGCTCCATGGCCTGCAAGGCCTCGTCGCTGACGAAGTTGACGATCATTGGATGTATTTTCAGCCATGCCTCGCCGCTGTCGATATCTTCCTCGCTCCGGTAATCGACAAGCCGCAACTGCCGCAGCCGCTGAAACAGGCGCTTGCGTTCGGTCAGTTTGTCCGGAAGGCTGCGCCCCAGCAAATTTTTCATGGCAATCGCCAACGACTCCATGGATTCCGCGACACCCCCATTTTCGTCTATCTGCCCTTCGCGCAGCGCCTTGTCGTATTGCACCCTCAAAACCAGAATCAGTGCCACCTCGTTTTGCGTCAAACGGCTGCGCAAACTGCCGCCGAAAGCGGTGTCTTCAGCGCCTTCCATGCCAGGCACCTGACTTCCGGGCGGGTATAAACGCACATACTCGAAACGCCGGTCGTGAAAGATGCGAATCCCGATCAGGCCAAGATAGTCTTCAATGAGACCGGCAACACGCAAATAGCGATCATAGAGTTGTTGTTCGACCAGGCTTTCGGCGCGGCACAGCACGCCGTAATTCATCAGGCGAACCAGCAGCTCCCGAAACTCGTCCAGATCGATGCGCTCGGCTTCCAGCGCTTTTTCCAGATAGTCACTCAGCATGGTGGTCCGTCTCTATCAGTTCGATAATGAATTCATCGGTCAGCACAAAATAACCGGTGGGTAGTCGTAGCCCGGTCGGCTCAACGCGAAAAGCGAATTCGCTGGAACTCTGCCCGGCGGAACCCACCTCAATCGCGTGCGCGTTCATCAACAATCCCTTGGCATTTTCCACCGGCAAATGCTGGCTGCGAATGCGATGCCCTTTATTGAGGGCCGCGACAATATAATCGCGCATTTCTTTGTTATTAACAGCAAATGCCAGCTCCAATGCCTGTTGAATCAACAACTCACGACGGGCGGTCTTGTCGATCTCGCCATGCTCTTCCACCGCCGTATTCACCGCGCGCCGGCTTCGCGCTGCGTTGAGCCGCAAACTGTCTGGATCGGCCACGGCAACATTGAGCGCCGCCATGACGCGACCGGCAGCGGCTAGCCGCGCAGCCTGCCCGGACGCTTCCTGCGCCGCCAATTCCTGACAAATCGCCAGCAAGCGGCTGGGATGCCCGCCCCCGGAATAACTCAATTGGCGGATAATAATGTCCGCACGGCGCGTAAAACTGTTCAGCGCGTGGCGCAGCGCAGGCAGCATCACCTCGCTGGCATTGTGCATGCGACTTTCGATGCCGTTGAGAATCATGAGATAGAGCGACTGCCTGGGATCATCACCCTGCAATTCCGGGGCGATCTTGCGCAGCTCACGCTCCGCGCCAGTCTTGAACTCTTTCTGCTTGCGGCGCGCTTTGTTGAGCAACGCCTGAATCTCATCACGATACTTTTCCACACTGTCAGCCGACAGCCGGATAGAGAGATCCGGTATGAAGCGCTTCTCCATGAAATCGAAAAACTCGTCGCTGGCGCGCTGCACCACCTGCTGCGCCTCCACTGCCTGCACCAGGGCACGCTTGCGCTCGTCCAGCTCGGCAATCACATCACCAAAATCACTTATGATGCGCTCGGAGTATTCAAAGGAATCCAGCAAGTCATACACCTCACCATTCTCGACAAAGGATTGCAGCGCATTGCGGGTGTTACGGGTGTTGCGGTGACGTGTTCGGAAGCGGCCACCCCCCGCCTCCACCATCGGCTGGGTAAACAGCCGCCCGAAGCGCGTGAATGCGTATGTACTTTGCAAGGTCGCCTCATCGGCCAGCCGCTCCAGCCAGCCGTGCTCGATCAAGAGATTCAACACCCAATTGGCAAGATCCCGCTCACTTCGCCCCGGCAAGGCAAACTCATCATCGGCATCGCCATCCAATAGCGGCGTGCGGGTAATCGCCTCCTGGAAAACCGCGATGACCTGCTCACGGTTATAAGTCCGGCTGTAGTCGGCCATCGCGCTATAAAGGCTGGCGTAAAACTGCCGCAGGCACTCCACGATCTGCTCGCGGTATTTGCTGGTAAGGGGGCGGAAAAAATGCTTTCTGTCGTCGGCAAAGAACATCGAGGTATTCTAACAGCTATCGAGCCGCGACGTCCTGAAGTACGTCTCCGGCCACCATCAAAAGAGCCCCTAACAAAATGACTTTTCAAATTACTTTGAGAGATCGAGAATAGATCAAGCGACTTGGAGTCGTGACCGTAAACAGGGAACACCTACCACCAGCGGCAGTCGCTATATGACGCCATTGTGATTGGTTTCAATCACAATGGCGTTGAGCGGGATGTCTTACGCGTCCGTAAAGAGTTGGCATTTACGGCGATCAACCGGTCACCATCGCCCCCCCCATTCGCGGTGTGCGTAGCAGAAGGATCAGCGATGGCGCGCGCGAAATCAAACTTGCCCGCCTCGCGCAGCTTGGCATAGAGCACATCGCGCATTTGGTCCCACACGCCGGCCTTTTGCCAGGCGCGCAGCCGTCGCCAACAGGACATGCCCGACCCACACCCCATCTCTTGCGGCAGCATCTCCCAGGGAATGCCCGACAGCAGCACAAACAGAATGCCTGTCAGCATCTGGCGATCCGCCAGTTGCTTGCGACCGGGATACCGCTTGCGTCGCTGCTTGGGTGGCGGCAATAGAGGCTCTATGGCCGACCATAACGCATCATCCACCAGTTGGCGCGGCATCTTTGCTCTCCAGATAATTAGGGTACAACCAAATTATAAATGGATTATTTCATTTTGTTAGGCATTTTAAACCAATACGCCAAACCCATCCCGAAACCCTTTACAACCGCACACCAGTATGCTAAAAACAAAACAATATTCTACAAATTCAGTAGGTCTTTTCTTGAAGCGCCACTGAATCCCGCAATCAAACAAACACGGAGATATTTATAAATGCGCAGCAAAATTATTTGCACTTCGTGCGCCCTGCTCACTCTAGGCGTGGCCTTGTGGGGCTCCAACGTATTGGCCGATGCCAACGTGAAAATCACGTCGCCCGCTGACGGAAGCAAGGTCAAAACCGGCGACCCGGTAAATGTCGTTTATACCATTACACCCAACCCTGGCGGCGACCATTCGCACATTTACGTCAACGGCAAAGAGGCCGGGATTTTGCGCAAGCTCAAGAGCAGTTTCAGCCTTGATCCCCTGCCCGTCGGCACACACACGCTGTGTGTAAAAGTGGTCAACAAAGGTCACGCATCCATCGGCCAGGAGAGCTGCATCAAGGTCACATCGAATTAGCTCATGCAACTCGAGAACCTCTCCTATGCACTAACCCAGACCATACATAACTTCGGAGCTGCTGCTGTGGTGGGGGGTGCCTTTTTTGCCTTGAAATCCAAGCCGGACCAACTCCAACTCAGAAACCGCATGGCATGGCTGGTGTTAATAGCCTGGGGCGCTCAAATCGCCAGCGGCGTGATTTTTGGTGGTGTCAGCTTCTATTTTTACGGTGAATTTCCCGATTTGCACGCGGTAGCCGTTGGTGCGCTGGTTATCAAGGTGTTCTGCGCTGTCTCCGGGCTTGCGTTAGCGATACTTTATTTGCGCGGCGCACAGCAATGGAGCGAGAAGGGCCGCCATCGTACATGGCATGCCCTGACTGGCCTGGGCGCCACGGCACTTACCGCAGCGGCCTTTCTACGCTGGTTTTCTTAACGCGAAAGATTGCGAAAATTTTAAGCTTTTCTGCGCACTGTTTGTCCGCGAACGCCTTCTTAAGATTACGGTAACTGAAAATTTTTTAAACCACAGAGGAGCTGATCATGTTTCAAACGCCACATCGCTCTCCGTCACGCGTGCCCGTCTTGGTTAGCTCCTTTTTTATCACACTGTTTCTGAGTCTGGCCACCGGGCTGGTACAGGCTGGCGAATTCACCAATTTCGCAGGTCTAAAGTTCGTTGACATACCCGCCGGCCATTTCCAGATGGGCTCGTGTAAAGTGACCTCCGAAATGAAAAAGGAAAACAAAATACGCGTTTTCCTCGGCCAAGCGCCTCTCGCGGCTGATTGCCCCGAGAACAATTCCAATGTTAACGACAACGAAACCCCACAGCATGCCGTAAGTATATCGTCTTTCCAGATGGGCAAAACCCCGATTACCCTTGGCCAGTACAAACGCTATGTCGCCGCCTCGGGAGCCACTAGAGGGTCGTCGGGCTGGAATCTTATCAACGACGACTTTATGAGATACAACGCGTATGGCGATGACGCGCCAGTGGTACAGGTTTCCTGGCAAGAGGCCAAGGATTTCATCGATTGGCTCAATAAGAACAAACCGGCGAATGACCGTGGCACATACCGCTTACCCTCAGAAGCCGAATGGGAATATGCCTGCCGTGCGGGCAGCAATCACGCGTATTGCGGCAGCAATAACGTGGATGAAGTGGCATGGCACGATGGCGACGTTCCTAAGGGCAGCGGCAGGCATCAGCAAAATGTTGAACGCAAGGTTCCCAACGTCTGGGGACTCTACGACATGAGTGGCAACGTGTGGCAATGGGTAGAGGACATCTATCATGATAACTATCATGGCGCACCAGCTAATGGCCGCGCCTGGACGGAGAGCAACGCGCATGCTTCACACAGCGCCCCGGACTTCAACCAGGCAAAGCAGAAACATAACAACTCCGCGCGTATTGTGCGCGTCAGCAGCACGGATTACAGCCGGGAACAACAGGAATACGACGCCGCCATGCGCGCTCTTCACGGCTCATCCTGGAAACGCGACACCACCACCGCTCGGGTTCTGCGCGGTGGCTCCTGGAAGTTCACTTCCGACTTCGCGCGCGCGACTTACCGCCTCGCCGCCTCGCCTGGAAACTGGTACTACGGCAATGGGTTTCGTGTCGCCAGAACCCTGCCGTGAACTTGCAAAGACGTAGCGCAGCAGGCATCAGGCCGTTCATATATCGATGATCCGGCGAACAACAACTGGCAGCTCCGGCATGACAAAGCGTGCAGCCACTAAAACTTGAACTTAATCTTGAGACTCAGCAATGCCACAAGCACATCATCGTCCACCATCATACTTGCCCAGATCTCTTGTTGCGGCGCTGTGCCTGTGCCTGACTACCGGCCTTGCAAACGCGGGGGAATTTAGCAGTTTTATCGGCATGAAGTTCACCGACATACCCGCCGGCTCTTTCCAGATGGGATCGTGCCAAGTGGCAAGCGCCATGGCTCAAAATAACAAGAAACGTGCTTTACTTGGTCAAGCACCGCTGACAACCAACTGTCCAGGGGCCGATTTGGACGCACTGGTCAACGAGGTTCCACAGCATCGCGTCAACGTGCCAGCCTTTCAAATGAGCAAAACCGAAGTCACTCTGGGCCAGTTCAAACGCTTCATCATCGCCACTGGCCGCACTGATTTAGTCACCGACGAGTTCATGAAATACAATGCCCACGGCGACGACGCGCCGGTCGTTCATGTCTCATGGAACGAGGCCAAGAATTTTATCGAATGGTTCAACAAGAGCAGATCGGCAACTGACCATGGAACCTACCGCTTACCTACCGAGGCCGAATGGGAATATTCCTGCCACGCGGGCGGTAACCACCCTTATTGCGGCAGTCGCGACGTGAACGCCGTAGCATGGTTCGTCGCAAACAGCGGCAAACATCAGCAACCCGTAGGCAGCAAAAACGCCAATACCTTTGGTCTTCACGACATGAGCGGCAACGTATGGGAATGGGCAGAAGACTGTTATCACGACAATTATACCGGCGCGCCTACAGACGGCAGCGCGTGGACGGACCCCTGCTCGAGTTCCGGGCACGTTCTGCGCGGAGGTTCCTGGAAGGGCGATATCAAAAATATGCGCACGCAAGTTCGGATCAACGCCACAGCCGTGAGCCGGGGTAACAATATCGGCTTTCGCCTCGCCAGAACCCCACAGTAAGCGAAAACAACATTTTTCGTTTTGCTGTGCTGTAAAAAAGTTCAAGGGTGGGCTTTTCACATCCTCCTAATTCAGTGGCGGAAAAATTAGCTTCACACCGCCAATCGCCAATGTGCGAAACCTCTCCAGGCAGGGGTTTATTTGTTACAATTACGCCCCAACATAGAATCTGTTAAGGCTTAATGCCCTCGTCCAATCCCCCTATTTTCTGATTGAATTAGAGATGAGCACCCCTACCAAAACCCGCGTTATCGTCGGCATGTCCGGCGGCGTTGACTCATCGGTGAGCGCCCTGCTCCTGCAGCAGCAAGGCTACGATGTCAGCGGCCTGTTCATGAAGAATTGGGAAGAAAACGATCCCAACGGCCACTGCCCCGCCGCCGAGGACGCGCGCGATGCACTGGGGGTGTGCGACCGGCTGGGCCTCTCCCTCGATGCAGTCAACTTTGCCAAGGATTACTGGGACCGGGTATTCCGCTATTTTCTCGATGAATACAGCCGCGGACGCACACCAAACCCAGACGTGTTATGTAACAAAGAGATCAAATTCAAGGCGTTCCTCGACTACGCATTGAATCAGGGCGCAGACTATATCGCCACCGGCCATTATGCTCGGGTAGCACAAAACAATGGGCGATACCGCCTGCTTAAAGGGCTCGATACCAATAAGGATCAAAGCTATTTCCTCTATACCCTGGGCCAGGAGCAACTGGCCAGGACGCTCTTCCCGGTGGGAGAAATCACCAAGCCGGAGGTGCGCCGGATCGCCACCGAGGCGGGGTTCGGCAACTCAGCAAAAAAAGACAGCACCGGCATCTGCTTCATTGGCGAGCGCGATTTCAAGACCTTCCTCGCCCGCTACCTGCCCGCGCAACCGGGAGACATGGTTACGCCCGAAGGTGAACGGGTCGGCCAGCATGACGGGCTGATGTATCATACCCTTGGTCAGCGCCAGGGCCTGGGCATTGGTGGGAGGCAAGGGGGTGATGGTAGCCCTTGGTATGTCGTTGGCAAGGATCTGACCAGCAATACGCTACTCGTCGCCCAAAACCATGACCATCCGCTGCTATACAGCCGCTCGCTCGCAGCAAGCGACCTGCACTGGGTGCATGGGGCGCCACCCGCATTGCCGTTACGCTGCACGGCCAAGACACGTTACCGCCAGACGGATCAAGCCTGCACCATTACAACGCTGGAAGATGGCATGTGCCACGTGACGTTCGACCAGCCTCAGTGGGCCGTTACACCCGGCCAATCGGTGGTATTTTATGCCGGTGACGAGTGCCTGGGCGGGGGCATCATTGAATACACCGAAAACCACACAGATACAATTCGCGGGGACGCGCTTTAACCCCCACTCTTCAACCGATCCACATCATCGCAAACACAACACATACAATGAGCCATACCAGCGAAGAACGCATTATTGCCTTGGCCGGCGCTTTCCAGGCCACCCACTTGGTACAGCAGGTTGCGCATACAGGAACCATGGACACTCGTGACTTTGAGGTATGCATCAACAGTATTTTCAACATTAACCCACCCACTACAGCCGCCGTCTATGGCGGCGTGCGTGGCATCAACACCGGGCTCAAACGGCTGCGCACCCAGCTTGGCGGCGGGGACGAGCCACGCGACATGGAGATCACGCGTTATATTGTCGCCATCCTCTACCTTGAGCGCCAACTGGCAAAAGACCCACAGATGCTACAGCAAATCACCGAAGGCATCGAAAAGGCAAGAGGCCAAGCGCAGCATTTCTCCCAGACTCACAGCAACGTCATCGCCAGCCTGGCTGGCTTGTACAGCGACACCATCAGCACCTTGAATCCCCGCATTATCGTCAGCGGTGAGCAGGGCTACCTGTCCAATCCCGACAACGCCAACAAAGTACGCGCCCTGCTGCTGGCGGCAATACGCTCTGCAGTATTATGGCGTCAGTGCGGCGGTGGCCGATGGCAACTTCTGTTTGGCCGTAGCCGGATGGTGCGTGAGGCGGGGGAGCTTTTGGGAGAAGTATGAGAGGGTGAGGGAGCTGCGGCCCTCACCCAGAGTACACTTTACCGGATTATGCCGCGTGACGACTTCTGCACAAAATCCACCAGCAGTTTAATCTCGGCATGGCTCGCCGCCAGCTCTCCGAGCTGTTCAAGCGCCTGCTCCACCGTAAGATTGGAGCGATACAGAATCTTGTATGCCCGGCGCAGCTCGCTGATAATTTCAGCGCTAAAACCGCGTCTTCTCAGACCCTCCGTATTGAGACCATGGGGTGCTCCCCGGTAACCTGATACCATGAGGAAAGGTGGCACGTCCTTGGAAATACCGGTATTGAAGGCGGTAAAACAGTGCGCGCCAAGGCCGCAAAACTGGTGCACCATCGTGAAGCCGCCAAGGATGACGTAATCCTCTATCGTCACATGGCCGGCCAGCGAGGCGTTGTTGGACATGATGATGTTATTGCCCAGCACGCAGTCATGGGCAATATGCACATACGCCATGATCCAGTTGTCATCGCCGATGCGGGTTATTCCACCACCCTGGACTGTACCGCGATTGATTGTGCATGACTCGCGAATAAGGTTGCGGTCGCCAATTTCGAGCCAGGTATCCTCGCCATGGTATTTTTTATCCTGGGGCGCATCGCCTATCGAGGAAAATTGATAGATTTTGTTGTCACGGCCAATACGGGTAGGACCATTGATGACCACATGGGGACCAATCCACGTGCCTTCTCCGATCTCAACATCCGGCCCGATAACAGAAAACGGGCCAACACTGACCCCAGCGGCAAGCCGCGCGCCCGGATGAATTATCGCGCTCGATGCAATCAGGGAATCTGTCAAGGCTCAAGTTCCCTTTCCGCGCACATCAGGTCCGCGCTGGCGACAATCTTGTCGCTCACCTTGGCAACAGCATGAAACTTCCATACGGTTTTTATGACACGCGTCACTGCGACTTCAAGAATCAGCTGGTCGCCCGGGATGACCGGCTGCTTGAAACGGGCATTATCAATGCCGACAAAATAATAAAGGGATCTTTCAGTGGGCCGGCTATTGGTGGTTATGAACGCCAGGATACCCGTGGCCTGCGCCAAGGCCTCTATAATCAACACACCAGGCATGATCGGGCGATCAGGGAAATGCCCCTGAAAAAAAGGCTCATTAAAACTTACGTTCTTCAGCGCCACCAGGGACTCGCCAGGGACGCATTTGAGCACCCGGTCCACCAGCATGAAGGGGTAACGGTGGGGAAGGTGTTTGAGCACCTCGCGAATATCGAGCGATTCCAAAATTCTTATCCTTCTATCTTCTATTATTACCTGACGGAGCCTTTGGGCAAGGCCTCGCGCTGGCCCACGTTCAGCTTTTATCATACCGCACCATAAAGGTACGCGGCTATGCTTGTTTTTGTGCCTGCCTCAGCATCCCTTCCAGCACCTTCAATCGGCGCGCCATCTCATCCAACTGCCGGAAACGCACGGTATTCTTGTGCCACTGCTGATTAGTATCCGCGGGAATGCCGGAAGAATACAATCCGGGCTGTTTTATGGATTTGGTCACAAACGACATGCCAGTGATATGCACGTCATCGGCGATTTCCAGATGACCGCTGATGCCTACGCCACCGCCGATAGTGCAGCGCCTGCCGATGCGCGCACTGCCCGCAATGCCCACGCAGCCTGCAATCGCGGTGTGGGCACCGATATGGACGTTGTGGGCCACCTGGATCTGGTTATCCAGCTTCACGCCGTCCTCGATCACCGTGTCTTCCAGCGCGCCCCTGTCGATGGTGGTATTGGCGCCAATCTCAACATCATCGCCGATAGATACCCCACCCAGTTGCGGCACCTTGAGCCAGATACCCTTATCGTTGGCGATACCAAATCCATCGCTGCCAATGACTGCACCAGGATGAATCAGGATGCGCTTGCCTATGTGTACACCGTGGCATATCGTGACGTTGGCAAGAAGACGGCTGCCCTCACCAATCACCGCGCCTTTGCCAATAAAACAGCCTGGCCCGATACTGACATTTGCGGCAATATTCACATCAGCCTCAATAACGCAGTGAGGTCCGATGGAGACGCTTTCATGAACCCGGCTGTCAGCGCTGACGCAGGCCGTTGGGTGGATACCCGCCACACTCGCCTGCTCACGATCCGCGTACAGTAATGCTGCGGCGCGGGCATATCCAACATAGGGGTTAGCCACAACCACTGCGGCGGTCGCGCACGCCTCCTTATCCTTTGAGGAAAGGATAACCGCGCTGGCCCGCGTTGACGCCAAATGCTTCCGGTAACGCGGATTGGATAAAAACGTGATGTCGCCGGGTTGCGCGCTTTGCAGTGTCGCAACCCCTGTGATCACGCACGCTTCATCGCCGTATAACTCGCCGCCGATACGTTCCGCGATCTGGCCCAGCGTGATTCCCGGCACGCCCAAGGGCGAAGGCGACACTTACTGCCCGCCTGACTTATTTTTTAGGCTTCGCCGATACTGGCGCATCTTTGGGTCTATCCCGCAGACGTTGCAGTACCTTGCCTGTAATGTCTAACTTGGGGCTAACAAAGGCGGCTACGTCGAAGAAAATCATGTCGTAACCTTCGTCCTTGCCGAGGGTGTCAATGGTTTCTTTCACGATCTGCTGCAGTTTACCAAGCTCTTCGTTGTTGCGAATATTGACATCATCACGAAGCTCTTCCTGGATGCGGCCAAGATCCCGTTTACGGGCAAGGACATCGCGCTCCATCTTGGCGCGCTCGGACTCGCTCATGGTTACGCCATCCTTTACCAGCTTTTCTTCGAGTTGCTTGAGCTCCTTAACCTCGGCCTGCAGCTTGTTGCGCCGAGGGGCAAACTCCTGCTCGAACCTGCCGCGTGCGGCGTCCGCCTGGGGCGCTTTTTCCATCAACTCGGCACTGTTCACATAACCCAGCTTCAACTCGGCCGCATTCACAGCCGGCATCGATAACATCAGACCAAACATCAGACCTAAAACAGGATATGCAATTTTTTTCACAACATTTACTCCGGATTATTTCAGAAAAAAGTACCTAACGAGAATTGGAACGACTCAGTGACATCTCCCGCCTTCTTGTTAAGCGGCCTCGCCAGGTTGAAATTCAGCGGTCCCATGGGGGACAGCCAAATGGCGGCCACTCCTGCGGAATAGCGCAAATCGCCTGCACTGAATTGCTGAATGCCGGTATAGACGTTACCGATATCAAAAAAGGCGCTCAGACGGAACGATTTACTCTCTTCCATAAAGGGTACAGGGAAAATCACCTCTGTACTCCCCACCACCTTCAAGGCACCACCCAGCGCCCTGTTGTTTTCCCTCAGGCCCAGGCTGTTCGCCCTGAATCCACGCACAGAGTAAACACCGCCCGCGTAATAGCGCTCCCAGAAAGGCAGGGCGGTAGTGCCGCCATAACTGTCACCATAGGCAACTTCGCCATTCAACACCAAGGTCAGGCTCTTGGTCAACGGGCGATACATCTGTGTGCGCGAAGACAGCTTGTAAAACTGCAAACCGCTGCCTGGCACCGACATTTCCGCTGACAGACTCTGCAACATACCGTTATCTGCGAAAATCGCACGGTTGCGTGTATCGTGCGTCCAGCCGCCGGACATTTTGATTATATCAAAAGTGTCCCCGTTTGCATTGAGAAAGTCCACATAGGAGCGCGGCGTGAAACTGGTGGTTTTTATCCTTGTATGCTCGTAGTCAAAACTCAAGCGCGCGGTATTGTGTTCGCTGAGCGGAAAGCCATAATTCACCCCGGCACCAAACACATCCGACAGATAGCTTCCGACAAACAACCGGGTAGCGTTGGTTTGCCTGAAAAATCCCCTGAACCCCCGGCTCACGCCATCCGGCGTGTGATAAGGATCGGTATAGGAAAAACTGTATATGGTGTTCACCCGGCTGTTATTGACTTCGGCACTAATGCGCTTGCCACTGCCAAGAAAATTGTCCTGGCTGATACTGGCGCTGAGCAGCAAGCCCTGCACCTGCGAAAAGCCCACCGCCGCCGTCAGGCTGCCCAGGGACCTTTCCGTTACGCTGACATTCACATCAACCTGGTCCGGCACACCGGGAACGGCAGGAGTCTCGATGTTAATATCCTGAAAAAAGCCCAACCTCTGCAAACGAATCCGCGAGCGATTGATCTTGTCGGTAGCCAGCAACCCCCCTTCCATCTGCCGCATTTCGCGCCGCACCACTTCATCGCGGGTTCTGGCGTTGCCTGCAACATTAATACGACGCACATACACCCGCTTGCCGGGGTCGATCAAAAATGTCACTGACACCTGCTTATTGGGCTTGTCCACCTCCGGATTGGGGTTGACATTAGCAAACGCATAACCGTCCGCACCAAGACGCTCGGCGATTTGCGCGGCGCTTTCGGTGACGGCCTTGCGCGAAAAAACAGCGCCTTCAGCCACGCTGATCAGCTTGCGTAGATCCTCTTCGGGCACGATGAGGTCACCCGCGAGTTTGACTTCCTTGACGGTGAATTTCTCGCCCTCGGCAATATTTACCGTGATATAGACATCACGCTTATCGGGCGTAATGGAAACCTGGGTGGAGTCGATATTGAAGTTGATGTAACCGCGATCCAGGTAATAGGAGCGCAGGGTTTCCAGATCCGCAGCCAGTTTTTGCTTGGAATACTGATCCGAGCTGGTGAAGAATGAAAACAGCGTTGGCGTAGTTATTTGAAGCTGTTTCAACAACACTTCGTCACTAAACGCCGCGTTGCCAACGATGGCGATTTGGTGAATCTTCGCGGATTTACCCTCGACGACGTCGATAGAGATGTCTACGCGATTGCGCTCCAGCGGCGTCACCTTCGCTTTGATCTTAACACCGTATTTGCCCTGGCTGAAGTATTGACGCTGCAGCTCCCGCTCCACTTTGTCGAGCAAGGAACGGTCAAAAATCCGGCCTTCCGCAAGACCGCTCTGCTTCATCGCCTTGGTCAGGTCCTCGGTCTTGATGTCCTTATTGCCGGCGATCTTGATGCCGGAGATCGAGGGGCGCTCCTTTACCATGATGATTAGCGTATCGCCATCCTGGCCAAATCGCACGTCATCGAAAAAACCGGTCTTGAACAAGGCGCGAATCGCCTCAGAGGAGCGGGCGTCATCCAGCGTATCGCCGGCGTTAAGGGGCAAATAATTAAAGAGCGTGCCGGGGGACGTGCGCTGTAAACCTTCCAGCCTGATGTCCTTGATGACAAATGGTGTCATGGCCCACGCATGCGATGCCAGCAGCATACCCAGCAAGATTAGCCATGCCCTTCTTTTCGGAGCTCTCATCAATAATCCAAGTCGTTTGTAGGGCTTACGCATAGTGTCCCAGCAAGGCGTAGCGACGAAGACAGTGCGTGTTTGCACGGCCAGGAGCTACAACGCCGCTGGGGCGGTTTTGCGTAAGTCCCAGGCTAACCAAAAAGGCGTGCCAGGTCATTGTAAAAGGCGAAGATCATCAGCGTCCCCAACAGTGCGATACCCACCCGCTGGCCGAACATCTGCGCATCGTCCGACACCGGGCTGCCCTTTACCCACTCAATCAAATAGTACATGAGATGCCCGCCGTCCAGGAGGGGGACAGGCAACAGGTTCAACACGCCCAGACTGATGCTCACGATGGCAAGAAATCCCAGGAACGACACCACTCCCACGCTGGCGGAATACCCTGCATATTGGGCGATGCTGATGGGGCCGCTGAGATTGTCCACGGAGAGCACCCCCGTCACCATTTTGAACAGCATGCGCAGCGTCAACGCCGACATATCCCAGGTTTTGATCACGGCCTGCACCACGGCCTCGCCCGGTGAATAGCGCATCACGGCGCGCAGTTCTTCCGGCAATTCCCCAGGGATTTTGACACCCGCGCCGATACGGCCTATCGTACCTTCCTTGGTTGCCACAGCAACGGGTTGCAACTCAATGGTACGGCGCGCACCCTGACGCTCGACTTCAACGCGGATGACGCGTCCGGCGCGGGGTCTGACATATTCAACCCACGCTTCCCAGTCACTTATGGCTTGTCCATCGGCGGCAATAATTTTATCACCCGCCTCTATTCCCGCCCGCTCGGCGGCACCACCAGCCTCCAGTTGGCCAATGATGGGCGGAATAGCCGGACGGTAGGGGCGCATGCCAAGGCTGTCGAGCAGATTTCCCTGGTCCAGGTCGCTTCCCGTCACGGCACTCAAACCCAGCGTGCGTGTCATTGGGTGGCGGCTTGCGTCCTGCACCTGCACCGTCACCGCCTGCTGATCCAGCGCTTTGTCCAGCATGGAAAATATCACTGTTTCCCAGGTCGGCGTCGGCTTGCCATTTAAACTGAGGATAACATCCCCCTGCTGAAAACCGCCGCGCTGGGCGATGGAATTCGGCGCCACTTCCCCAACAATCGGCTTGAGGCCACTCACGCCAATAATGAAAACCGCCCAATAGGCAATGATGGCGAGCAGAAAATTGAACAGCGGCCCCGCGAACACGATGGCAAAACGGCTGGCCAGCGGCTTGCGGTTAAAGGCGCGGTGCGCTTCGTGCGGATCGACTGGCGCTTCACGCTCATCGAGCATTTTCACATAGCCGCCCAGCGGCACTGCCGCGATGACGTACTCTGTGTTGTCAGGGCCGCAGCGCCATATCCACAGGGGCTTGCCAAAACCAACCGAGAAGCGCAGCACCTTCACGCCCAGCTTGCGCGCCACCCAGAAATGGCCGAATTCATGGACGGTCACCAGCACGCCAATGGCGATGATGAAGAAAAAGATCGAGGATAAAATTGTGCTGATCATGTGCGCTTATTTGTGGCCTCATCCACTCTGAGCACAGCGGCTTCGCGCGCCAGCGCGTCATCGGCCAGAATAACCTCAAGGCTGATGGCCTCGCGCGTCGGCACATCGGCAAGCACACGTTCAATCACGGCGGGGATAGCGGTGAACGGCAGCTTGCCATCAAGGAAAGAGGCGACCGCAACTTCATTGGCCGCATTGAGAATCGCCGTGGCAGTGCCCCCCGCCTGCATCGCTTCGTAGGCGAGGCGCAGACAAGGAAAACGGGACACATCAGGCCGTTCAAAGTCCAGCCGCGCGACATCAAAGAGGCTTAAAGGGGCGGCCCCGGATTCGATGCGCTGCGGCCAAGCCAGGGCATGGGCGATGGGCGTGCGCATATCCGGGCTGCCAAGCTGGGCCAGTATCGAGCCGTCGGCATATTCGACCATGGAGTGAATCACGCTTTGCGGATGCAAGACCACCTGAATCCTGTCCGGACTGGCATTGAACAACCAGCAGGCCTCGATCACCTCCAGGCCCTTGTTCATCATGGTGGCGGAATCGACGGATATCTTGCGCCCCATCACCCAATTCGGGTGGGCGCAGGCCTGGTCCGGTGTGACATGATGCAGTTCGGAAAGAGGAATAGTGCGAAACGGCCCGCCCGAGGCGGTCAGCAGTATGCGCCGTATCCCGGCGGCATCCAGACCAGCGGACAGGTCAGTCGGCAGGCATTGAAAAATCGCATTATGCTCGCTGTCCACAGGCAGCAATTCGACGTTGTTCGCACGGACCTCATCCATGAAAATCCGGCCCGCCATGACCAGCGCTTCCTTGTTGGCCAGCAGCACACGTTTGCCCGCGCGCACTGCGGCGAGCGTGGGCAACAGACCGGCGGCGCCGACAATAGCGGCCATCACATACGCCACCTGGGGCAGGGCTGCGACGGTTTCCAGCCCTGCCAGTCCGGCCAGCACCTGGATCCCTGGAGCCGTTGCGCGTAACCGCTCATGCAGGCGCTGCGCCGCATTGGCATCCGCCATTACCGCATATTCGGGCTGATGCGCAAGACATTGTTCGTACAAGCGTTCCACATCGGAATTCGCTGTCAGGGCAACGACGCGGTAACGCTCAGGATGACGCGACAACACGTCGAGCGTGCTGACGCCAATGGAGCCGGTGGCGCCAAGTACAGTAACGCCGTACATGGATGTACAAGTGTCACCAGAGGCAGGAGGCCGGGAGTGACCGCCGTACTTGGATGTACACGTGTCACCAGAGGGCCGCTCCAGCGCATCGTGCGCTCGCGGCACTTGTCCATCCATGGACAGCGCAGGAGGCCGGGAGTGACCTCCGATCAACGCAGCATCCCCAGCAACAGCAAACCTGTCAGGAATATCGGCGCGGCGGCGGTCAGGCTGTCAATCCGGTCGAGCACGCCGCCATGGCCTGGCAGCAACTTGCCGCTGTCCTTTACACCGGCGCGCCGCTTGAACATGCTCTCCAGAAGATCGCCCGCGATTGAAAAAGCCACCGTGATCACGCACAGCGCCACAAACGCAGGCAGCATGACCGGGTCAACCTCCAGCAGCCTGGCGCCTGCCAGGCCCATCACCATGGTCATCGCCAGCGCCCCCCACACACCCTCCCAGGTCTTGCCGGGGCTGATATTCGAGGCCAGTTTGTGGCTACCCCACAGGCGTCCGGCAAAATAGGCACCCGAATCAGCTACCCAAACCAGCACCATGAGGAACAAAACATACTTGGGCCCATAGGACTCACTGCCATGCAATACAACCAGAGCCATCCAGGCGGGCACCAGTGTCAGCACCCCCGCCCCGCCTGCTGTCACGATATTGGCCTGTACAGAAACAGGGCGGATGTTGAACCTTAGCATCCATGCAATCGCCACAAGCCACCACACCGCGCCAACCGATGCACCGGCCAGCATGCCGCCCGGCAGAGTACCGCCAAACCACATGAGAGGAATCGCTATCAGGATATACATCAGCCGGTCGGTAGACTCGGCAATACCCATCAAGCCGGCCCACTCCCAGAAACCAGCAATGACAATCACCGCCAGCAGCAATGCAAATACCGTGTTGGGCAGCGCGAGAACCCCCCATACAACCAGAGGAATGAGAATGGCTGCAGTAAGCAAACGTTGTTTAAGCACCCTTGTTTCCTTGTTCCTGCTCCACCTGCTCACTGGTGCGCCCAAAACGACGTTGACGTTTTGAAAAAGAGGCCAGCGCATCCTCAAAGATCCGCCCGTCAAAATCCGGCCACAATGTTTCGGTAAAATAAAATTCCGTGTAGGCCAGTTGCCACAACAGAAAATTGCTGATGCGCTCTTCTCCACCCGTGCGTATGAATAAATCGGGATCAGGCAGGCCGTGCAGCGCCATATGTTGCTCCAGGATTTCTTCCGTGACTTGGGGTGCGTGCAATTGCCCTGTTTCGACTTTATGCGCTACAGCACGGGCGGCCTGCGTGATATCCCAGCGGCCGCCATAGTTTGCCGCGACAACCAGCGTCAAGCCAGTGTTGTCAGCGGTACGCTGTTCCGCCGCGATAATTTTCTCCTGCAGCTTCACGGAAAAGGCGCTGCGCTCGCCAATGACTTTCAAGCGCACATTGTTCTCATGCAGGCGCTTGGTCTCGCGTTCCAGGGCGGTCATAAACAGGTCCATCAACAACCCGACTTCCGAGGGAGGGCGGCGCCAGTTTTCGCTACTGAACGCGAACAGCGTCAACACCTCGATACCACGTTGGCCGCAGGCCTGAACCATGTTGCGTACCGCTTCCACACCAGCGCGGTGGCCGGCAATGCGCGGCAGAAAACGCTTCTTGGCCCAGCGTCCATTGCCATCCATGATGATCGCCACATGGCGGGGGAGGAATGCGGCTGGATGAGTATTATTTGCCGTCGTAGACATGCCTGCACAAAATTGGTGGGAGAAGCGCGGGATAACTGCACGCAGATCAGGGGGCCAGGGGCAAGCCCTACACTGCCAGCCCCCAGCCCTGCTTTTTTAAATCTCCATCAGATCGGTCTCTTTGGCCGCCAATGCCTTGTCCACTTCAGTGATGTATTTGTCCGTCAACTTTTGAATTTCATCCTGCGCCCGGCGTTCCTCATCTTCGGAGATCTCTTTCTTTTTGAGCAACTCTTTCAGCTCGGCATTCGAATCACGGCGAATGTTACGGATAGCGACCTTGCCCGTCTCCGCCTCGGCGCGCACCACCTTGATCATGTCGCGGCGGCGCTCTTCAGTCAACGCTGGCAAAGGCACGCGGATGGTACCGCTGGCGCTGGAGGGATTGAGACCGAGATTGGAGTTCAGAATCGCCTTTTCAATGACGGGAACCATGTTTTTGTCCCACGGTGCCACGGTCAGCGTGCGTGAATCGCTCACGGTGACGTTGGCGGCCTGCCCCACCGGCACCTCATTTCCGTAAAAAGACACCATCACATGATCCAGCAAGCTGGGATGGGCGCGCCCGGTACGCACCTTGGTCAGCTCATCTTTAAGCGCATCAATGCTCTTGGTCATGCGGGCAATGGCGCTCTTTTTAATGTCGTCTATCATTTTGCCTCTCCTTCTACAAGCGTACCCTCATCCTCACCCATGACGATGCAGCGCAACGCGCCAGGTTTGTTCATATCAAACACCCGCAGCGGCATATGATGATCCCTGCATAGCACAATCGCGGTAACGTCCATCACCATCAGCTTGCGCTCCAGAACTTCATCATACGTCATGCGTTCATAGCGCACGGCATCAGGATGCTTCATGGGATCCGCCGAATAGACACCATCCACCTTGGTAGCCTTGAGCAAAAGCTGCGCGCCAATTTCGATGGCGCGCAAACTGGCGGCCGAGTCCGTGGTGAAAAAGGGGTTGCCGGTGCCGGCGGCAAAAATCACCACCCGCCCCTTTTCCAGATGACGGATGGCGCGGCGGCGGATATAGTCCTCACAGATCTGGTTGATCTTGATGGCTGACATGACGCGCGTAAATACACCCTGATGTTCCAGCGCGTCCTGCATGGCCAAGGCATTCATAATGGTGGCCAGCATCCCCATGTGATCGCCGGTGACCCGATCCATGCCCGCGTCCGCCAGACCGGCGCCACGGAACAGATTGCCGCCGCCGACCACCAAGCCAACCTGAACACCCATCTGCACCAGCTCACGCACTTCAGCCGCGACACGATTCATAACATCAGGACTGATGCCAAACTCACCATCGCCCATCAACGCCTCGCCGCTGAGTTTCAGCAGGATGCGCTGGAATGCAGGTTTTGGGGCAACAGTCACTCGTCAGCCTCCACGCACCTGAGCCATCACCTCGGCAGCGAAGTCTTCCTGCTTCTTCTCGATGCCCTCGCCCACTTCAAAACGCTGGAAACGCACTACTTTCGCGTTGGCATCCTGCAACAGTTTCTCGACGGTCACATCGGGATTCTTGACGAAGGGCTGGCCCACCAGGGTGATTTCGGCCAGGAATTTCTGGATGCGCCCACTGATCATCTTTTCAATGATATTGTCGGGCTTGCCGCTTTCCGCAGCCTGAGCGCGGAAAATTTCCTTTTCCTTCTCGACGATATCAGCCGGTACTTCGTCGGGCGAGACACACACCGGCTTGCTGGCGGCAACGTGCATGGCGATATCCTTGGCCAGGGCGGCATTACCCCCTTGCAACTCCACCAGCACGCCGATACGGCCACCATGCAGATAGGAGCCGACCACACCGCCGCTTGCGGCCATCGTTACAAAACGGCGCACACTGATGTTCTCGCCGATTTTGGCAACCATTTCCTGGCGCGTGGTGTTAATGCTCTTGTCGCTGCCCTTTTCCAGAGGCAAGCTCATCAAGGCGTCCAGATCGGCAGGTTCGCCAGCCAGAGCCTGTTTCGCCACATGGGCGGCAAAACTCACAAAATCGTCACCCTTGCCAACGAAATCGGTTTCACAGTTAACTTCCACCATGGCGCCCTGGGTTGCATCACCGTTAAGCTGGATGACTACACACCCTTCAGCAGCGACGCGGCCCGCTTTTTTGTCCGCCTTGGCAAGGCCGGACTTACGCATTGTTTCAACAGCAGTGTCGATATCGCCGTTGGCCTCAACCAAAGCCTTTTTGCACTCCATCATTCCGGAGCCAGTACGTTCGCGCAGCTCTTTTACCAGCGCAGCTGTAATTTCCATGATCAAGTTCTCCACTTAAACTTAACAAATACACCAAACATAGTCAGAGGGGCGCCATCCATTGCGCCCCTCGTTCTGCCCTAACCGGATACGGTTCCGGTGTTACTCTGCGGCGTCAGCCGACTTTCTGACCGGCTTCTTCGCCATAGCCGCCTTAGCAGGCTTTTTCGGCGCCCTGGCGGGCTGTCCTTCTTCATCCATTTCGATAAACTCGTCGGCACCGCCGGTCGAAACCATCGTAGCGCGCGCTTCGAGAACGGCATCCGCCGCAGCGCGTGCATACAACTGGATGGCACGGATCGAGTCATCATTGCCCGGGATGGGGTAATCTATGCCGTTGGGGTCATTGTTGGTGTCGACAATGCCGATGACCGGAACGCCCAGCTTGGTCGCCTCGCTCACGGCATTCTTTTCATGCCCGACATCGATCACAAACAGCGCGTCGGGGACGCCCTTCATATTCTTGATGCCGCCCAGGCTGCGTTCCAGCTTCTCCAGCTCGCGCATGTAGCCCAGAGCCTCGCGCTTGTTGAAGCGGTTGATGCTGCCGTCCTGTACCATCGCATCCAAGTCCTTGAGGCGCTTGATGGATTGCTTGATGGTCTTGAAGTTGGTCAACATGCCACCCAACCAGCGCTGATCGACATAAGGCATGCCGCAGCGGGCGGCTTCTTCCTTAACCACTTCCTGCGCCGCACGCTTGGTGCCGACAAACAGGACAGTACCCTTGCGGGCTGCCAGGCTGCTGATGAAATTCATGCCGTCGTTAAACATCGGCAGGGTTTTTTCGAGATTGATGACGTGGATCTTGTTGCGGTCACCGAAGATGTACTGCGCCATCCGGGGGTGCCAGTAGCGGGTCTGGTGGCCGAAATGAACACCAGCCTCCAACATGTCACGCATGGAAACATTTGCCATGATTTTGATACTCCAAAAGTTAGGGTTAATCCTCCATGCGCCCCATATATCAACCCGCCTGTTTATTGGTTCTGGCGGGCACCCTGACATATGTGACGGCGCATGTGTGATTTAATGCCTCTGAGGCAATGCGCCACAAAGGAACCGGGCCATGAACCCCGGCAATCTTCCGGGCTTCATGGCTTAGCTGCGTTTTATACCATAAAACCAAGTCATATCTCAATCAATACAACCAAAAGAGTGGTTAAACGTTACTGGCAGACCGGCACCAATCACGGTAAGATGAGTTATTGATCTATCGAACCCCATATTATGACTGTCTCTATCAAAACCCCTGAAGAAATTGAGAAAATGCGGCTTGCGGGCCGGCTTGCGGCGGATGTGCTGCATATGATCGCGCCCCATGTGCAGCCCGGCATTACCACAGATGAACTGAACCGCCTGTGCCACGAATACATTGTTAATGTGCAGCAGGCGATCCCCGCGCCGCTCAATTATCACGGCTTTCCAAAATCCATTTGCACCTCGCTCAATCATCAGGTGTGCCATGGCATTCCCAGTGATAAGGTGCTGAAAAGCGGTGATATCATCAATATCGACATCACCGTGATTAAGGATGCCTATCACGGTGATACCAGCAAGATGTTTTTTGTCGGGGAGCCATCGGTAGTCGCCAAACGGGTGGCGCGTATCAGCTATGAATGCATGCGTATCGGCATCGAGATGGTCAGGCCCGGTATACGCCTGGGTGACATCGGGTATGCCATTCAGAGCCACGCCGAGTCCAACAACTGCTCTGTCGTTCGTGAGTATTGTGGTCACGGCATCGGCCGCGTGTTTCACGAAGACCCCCAGGTACTGCACTATGGCACGCCGGGCACCGGTTTGGCACTGGAGCCGGGAATGACATTCACCATCGAGCCGATGATCAATGCCGGAAAGCGCCACGTGAAGCTGCTGCCCGATGGCTGGACGGTGGTGACCAAGGATCGCAGCCTGTCGGCGCAATGGGAGCACACCGTGCTGGTCACCGATAGCGGTGTTGAAGTGTTGACCAAGCGGCCCGAGGATGACATCTAACAACACCCCTCTGTTTGACAAAGCAGCCTTTGAAGATGCCCTGAACAAGGGCGGCAACTCTCTCCCGCTCTTCCGCGCCACCCTGCAATCGGCCCATCAGGCGATTAAAGAACGCTTTCTCAATGGCGTGCCCGCTGCGGAACTGGTGCGCAGCCGTGCCGAAGCCATTGATTACTTTGTAATCCAGGCATGGCACCGGTTGGTCATCAATAACGGCAGCGATGATCTTGCCCTGGTGGCGGTGGGCGGCTATGGGCGCGGCGAACTCCACCCCGGCTCGGATATCGATCTGCTGGTGCTGCTGCGCGACAACAATCATCACATCTATCAGGAACGGCTCGAACGGTTTTTGGTGCTCCTCTGGGATATCGGCCTGGAGGTGGGGCATAGCGTGCGTTCGCTACAGGAATGCGTATCCGAGGCCGAGCGCGATATTACAGTGGCGACCAACCTCATGGAGGCGCGCCTGCTGGACGGGCCACAGCCGTTATTCGAGGCAATGCGCACCGCCACGGGTCCGGGACGGATCTGGCCTAGTCGGCGCTTTTTCGAGGCAAAATGGCAGGAGCAAACCGCCCGGCACGCCAAATATCACGACACGGCCTACAATCTGGAGCCGAACGTCAAGGAAGGACCAGGCGGGCTGCGCGACATCCAGATGATCGGCTGGGTGGCGAAGCGCCATTTTGGCGCCACCACCCTGCATGACCTGGTCGATCACGGATTCCTCACTGAATCCGAATATCAGGCGCTGATCGCAGGCCAGAACTTCCTCTGGCAGGTACGGTTCGCGCTGCATACCTTGACCGGTCGGCGCGAAGACAGACTGCTGTTTGATCACCAACACGCCCTGGCCCGGCAGTTCGGTTACCATGACGAGGAGCACCGGCTCGCCGTTGAGCAGTTCATGAAAGAGTATTACCGCACCATCATGGAGTTGAGCCGGCTCAACGAAATGCTGCTGCAACTCTTCCAGGAGGCCATCCTCTATGCGGACAGCGAGGTGGTGGTCGCGCCCATCAACAACCGCTTTCAGGCACGCAACGGATTCATCGAGGTAACGCACGACGGTGTGTTCCGGCGTTATCCTTTTGCCTTGCTGGAAGTCTTCCTGTTGCTGCAACAGCACCGGGAGTTAAAAGGTGTGCGCGCCACGACCATCCGCCTGATCCGCGACCACCGCTACCTGATCAATGACACATTCCGTAATGACCTGCGCAACCGCAGCCTGTTCATGGAGATCATGCGCCAGCCGCAGGGCATCACCCACGAACTGCGGCGCATGAACCGCTACGGTGTGCTTGCCGCCTATGCGCCGATGTTCGGCGCTATCGTCGGCCAGATGCAATACGATTTATTCCACGTGTATACCGTGGACGAACATACTCTGATGGTGGTGCGCAACCTGCGCCGTTTAACAGTACCGGAATTCGCCCATGAGCTACCCCTGTGCAGCGACATTGTGCAGCGCATACCCAAACCCGAGATCCTGAACCTGGCCGGTTTTTTTCATGACATCGCCAAGGGCCGCGGCGGAGATCATTCCGAACTCGGCGCGCATGATGCCATGGAGTTCTGCCTGCATCATGGAATGAGCCAGTATGATGCGCGCTTCGTCGGCTGGCTGGTAAAACACCACCTCATCATGTCCAGCACCGCGCAACGCAAGGACATCTCGGATCCACAGGTGATCGCCGCCTTCGCCGCAACAGCCGGAGATCAGGTGCACCTGGATTACCTCTACCTGCTCACCGTGGCTGATATCCGCGGCACCAACCCGACGCTATGGAATAGCTGGAAAGATTCCCTGCTGACGGAACTCTACAAATCAACCAAGCGCGCGTTGCGGCGCGGCCTGGAGCATGTCATCGACAGCACAGAGCGGATCACCGGCGTCAAGCAGCAGGCGTCCGCCCTGTTAAAACAGCATGCGCTCGACGATGTATCGGTTGAAAAGCTATGGCATGAACTGGGCGATGATTATTTTCTGCGCCACACCGCCGACGAAATCACCTGGCACAGCCAAGCCATCAGCCATTGCTCCCCGGCGGGTTTGCCGCTGGTCCTGGTGCGCCAGCAAACTCCGCGCGGCGGCACGGAAATCTTCATCCATACCTACGATCAGGACCATCTCTTTGCCACCACGACCCAGGTTCTTGACCAATTGGGGCTGACCATCGTTGATGCGCGCATCATCACATCACACAACGGTTTCACGCTGGACACCTACATAGTTCTGGAGGCGTCGGGAGAACCCATTGCCAATGCCTATCGAATTCAGGAGATTCTTGACACCCTCAAGCACCATCTTGGACAAGGCGGCGAAAAACTGACCCACGTCAGTCGGCGCCCGCCACGGCAGCTTAAATTCTTCCCAACCCCCACTGAAATCACGTTTAGCGACGACGCGCGCAACCAGCGCACCGTTATGGAGTTAATTACTGCGGATCGGCCTGGGCTGCTCTCCCACATTGGGCGGGCTTTCATGGAATGCGATATACGCCTGCAAAATGCCAAAATCGCCACCTTCGGCGCGCGCGCCGAAGACGTGTTTTTTGTCACGGATCAAAATAATCAGGCATTACAATCAGAAGCACAGTTTGATTGCCTGCGCGAAACCCTCGTTAGCTATCTGGATAAAAAAGAGGGTTGAAACGATAATCAAGATGCGGCGGCGACGTTCGGCCCAGTGCTGAGAGATGACGAGACCAGCCTCAATGGTCTTCCCGAGACCAACTTCGTCGGCGAGGATGACACCACGAGAAAGCGGGTTCTTACAGGCAAACAGCGCAGCCTCGACCTGATGCGGATTGAGGTCAACCTGCGAGTCCACCAGTGTGGTCGCCAGCGATTCCACTGTGCCGCTCGCCGCGCGACGAGTCAGCAGCCACGCGTAGTATTGGCTTTGGTATGGCGTGAGTAGCTGTTGTGTCATCAACTCGCCTCCTGCTTCTTCTTGTTGATGCTCTCGGCAATCCAGAGATCCAGCTCTGAGCGGCGGAAACGCCATGTACCACCGAGCTTGAATGCGGGAATCTCACCCTTCTGGGTGAGCCGATAGACCGTCCGCTTGCCCGCTTTCAGGTAGGCAGCGACTTCATCAAGCGTAAGGATTTCGCCATCTGTGTCGGTCATCGTTTCGTCCGCAATGGTGACCTACGGTGAATTCTGTTTGCCAAGTCTGGCCAACTTTACCGCGTTGGGCCGTAACTGGCTAGCAGCAGTCTGCATGCAGGCGGTACAACTCCAGGGAGAGGCTGGAGGTAAATCCGCGTGGGGAACAGGCCTTGAATTATCGAAAAAACCCAGGGGCTTTTTTGTTCACTCCGCTTCCACCAGTGCCGGTGCTATCGCGGCCTTTTGACTGATAGCGCCGCGGCGCCTCAGCCACCACAACAGCACAAGACCGGGGATTGCGCCCAGCACGCTGGCAGCGAAGAACAACGGCCAACCCAGGCTCGCGGCCATCATGCCGGTAGGTGCTCCGGCAATTTTCGGGGTGATGGCCATAAGACTGGAGAGCAAGGCGTACTGGGTGGCGCTATAGCGCTTTTCGGTGAGGCTCATCAGGAAAGCGACGAAGGCCGCCGAGCCCATGCCGCCGGAGAGGTTGTCGATGCCCACTGCCAGAATCAGGGCTATCTGATTCTGGCCGGCCAGGGCGACGCCCATGTAACTCAGGTTGGTGACAGCCTGAAGGATGCCAAAGGCCCACAACGCACGATAGATGCCCAGGCGTGCAATGAGTGCCCCGCCGGCGATGGCGCCGAAGATGGTGGCGACGAGCCCAAAGCCCTTGTTCACAGCACCGATTTCGGTTTTGGAGAAACCAATGTCCAGCAGGAACGGAGTAGTCATGGCCCCGGCAATGGCGTCTGGCAGCTTGTAGAGGATGATGAAGGCCAGCAGGAACAGGGCGGCTTCGCGGCTGAAAAAGGCCTTGAAGGGATGTACCACCGCCTCTGCCAGGGTGCGCGGGCTACCGCCGGTCTCGGGCTCCGTACCCCACAAGGCGGCGGCCAGCCCGATCACCATCAATCCCGCCATGATCTGGTAAACGGTCGCCCACGGCAGGTGGTCGGCAAGAATCAGCGCCATCGCCCCGGATACCAGCATCCCCAGACGATAACCCAGCACCGACACTGCCGCGCCCGCGCCGAGCTCTTCCTGTTTAAGGATATCCGCCCGGTAGGCGTCCACCACAATGTCCTGGCTGGCGGAGAGAAACGAGACCAGCACCGCTGCGATCGCCAGCAGCCAGGGCTGGCTCACCGGATCCAGACCACCCATGAAAGCGATGGCCGCCATCAGGCTTAATTGCGTCAGCACCAACCAGCCGCGCCGCCGCCCCAAAAAGGGTGGCGTGTAGCGGTCCATGAGCGGCGCCCACAGGTATTTCACCGTATACGGCAGGCCCACCAGGGTAATTGCACCGATGGTGGCCAGATCCACGCCCGCGTCCTTCATCCAGGCCTGCAAGGTGCCGAAGGTGAGTGCCAGCGGCAAGCCGGAGGAAAAACCGAGCAGCAGCAGCACCGCCACGCGGCGGTTGCTGAAGACCTGGAAGTAGAGGTTCACTGACTGTAGTGTTTTTCGGGTATCAAATATCCCGCAGCAATTCGTTGATGCCCACCTTGCCGCGTGTCTTTTCATCCACCTGCTTAACGATTACGGCGCAGTACAGGCTGTACTTGCCATCGGCGGAAGGCAGGTTGCCGGAGACAACCACCGAACCTGCGGGGACGCGGCCATAGAGGATTTCTCCGGTCATGCGGTTGTAGATACGGGTGCTGGCGCCGATGTAGACGCCCATGGAGATTACCGCGCCTTCTTCAACGATGACGCCTTCCACTACCTCGGAGCGCGCGCCGATGAAGCAGTTGTCTTCGATGATGGTGGGACCGGCCTGGACCGGCTCCAGCACGCCGCCGATGCCGACGCCGCCGGAGAGATGCACGTTCTTGCCGATCTGCGCGCAGGAGCCGACCGTGGCCCAGGTATCAACCATGGTGCCGCTGTCCACATAGGCGCCGATGTTGACATAGGAGGGCATCAGCACCACGCCGGGCGCGATGTAGGCGCCCTTGCGCGCCGAAGCGGGAGGGACCACACGCACGCCGCTGGCGCGGAAATCACGTGGACTGTAGTCGGCGAACTTGGGTTGCACCTTGTCGTAATAGTTGGTGAAACCGCCCTTCATGAAGCTATTGTCCTCGATGCGGAAAGACAGCAACACGGCCTTTTTCAGCCACTGGTTGACGACCCACTGGCCGTCTTTCTTTTCAGCCACGCGCGCCGCGCCACTGTCGAGCAGGTGGATGGCCTCGACCACGGCCTCATGGACGAGGGTGTCCACATTGCGCGGCGTGATATCGGCGCGGCGTTCAAAGGCTTCTTCGATGATTTGCTTGATGTCGTTCATGTGGGTTTCCATTGTTGGTAGCTAGAATGTTTTCAAAAGATCTTTGATGCGATGCGCCGCCTCCACGCATTCCTCCAGAGGCTCGACCAACGCGATGCGGATGCGATTCTGTCCCGGATTGATACCATGCGCCTCCCGCGACAGGTAACTGCCGGGCAGTACGGTGACGTTATACCGGGCATACAATTCGCGCGCAAATTCAGTGTCATCAACAGGTGTGTGCGGCCACAGATAAAAGCTCGCAGCGGGACGCTGCACGTCCATGTCGGGTTGCAGAATGTCCAGCACTGCGTCGAATTTCTCACGGTAGAGCGCGCGGTTGTGCGCAACGTGCTGTTCATCGCCCCAGGCTGCTTTTGATGCGGCCTGGGTGGGCAGCGGCATGGCACAGCCGTGGTAGGTGCGATAGAGGTGAAACCGTTCGATGATATGCGCGTCACCGGCAACGAAACCGGAACGCATCCCCGGTACGTTAGAGCGTTTTGACAAGCTATGGAATACAATGCAGCGCCGGTAATCGTCGCGCCCCAGCCCGGCGGCGACTTCCAGCAGCCCCAGGGGTGGCGCGTTTTCGTCCAGATAGATTTCCGAATAGCACTCGTCGGAGGCGATGATGAAATCGTACTCATCCGCGAGTTGGATAAGTTTCTGTAATGTGGCACTATCCAGCACCGCGCCGGTGGGGTTGCCGGGCGAACAGATATAGAGCAACTGACAGCGCGCCCAGACCTCAGGCGGTACGGCGTCGAAATCAGGGGCAAAGCCGGTTTCCGCCGTAGCGTTGATGAACCACGGCTCGGCCCCGGCGAGCAGCGCCGCGCCCTCGTAGATTTGATAAAACGGATTGGGCATCAGCACCAGGGGGTTCGTGCTGCGATTAATAACACACTGCGCAAAGGCGAACAGCGCCTCGCGCGTGCCATTCACCGGCAGCACATGGCGCGCCGGGTCGATGCTGCCGGGCGTCAGCGCAAAACGCCGCGTCAACCAGGCGGCGATGCTCTCACGCAATGCGGCGCTGCCGCGCGTGACCGGATAGCCGGACAGTCCATGCAAATGGGTAATAATCTCCTCGGCGATAAAACCGGGCGTGGCATGCTTCGGCTCGCCAATGGACAGCCCGATGTGTGGCAGCTCTGCCGGCGGTGTGACACCGGCCTTGAGGCGCGCCAGTTTTTCGAACGGGTAAGGCTGAAGCCGGGAAAGGTCTGGATTCATGGGATTATGCGGATAACCAACGATGCCGATATTTATGAAAGAATTTGAGAACGCGTAGTATAGGACATCCTGCCATGCCTTCCAAACTCAAATCTACAATTTCCACCAATCTGCCGGTAATGGGGCTGCTGCTGGCGGCGACGCTATGGGGTATCTTCTGGTATCCGCTACGTCTGCTGGAGCAGCAGGGCTTGCAAGGCCTGTGGGCGACATTTTTGATTTTTTCATCCGCGCTGCTGGTGGGATTACCCACATTATGGAAACAGCGCGCGGAGCTGGCCCGCCATCCCTGGCTGCTGCTGGTGATAGCCATTGCCAATGGCTGGTGTAACACGGCATTTATTCTCGCCGTGCTGGATGGCGCAGTGGTGCGGGTACTGCTGCTATTCTATTTGTCACCGCTGTGGACGGTCATATTGGGCAGGTTCATCCTGGGGGAGCGGCCCTCCCGGCTCGCGACGGCTGCACTGGCGGTCGCCATGATCGGCGCGTTCATCACCATCTGGGAGCCGGCGCTGGGCATTCCCTGGCCACAAGGTCATGCGGACTGGCTGGCAATCTCATCGGGATTTGCGTTTGCGCTCTCCAACGTACTGATACGCAAGGTACAGGCGGTACCGGTAGCCATTAAAACCGTAATGTCCTGGGTCGGCGTAGTGTTTCTGTCTGGCCTGTGGATATCCATGGCGAGCGCGCCTGTCCCGGATGTTGGCGTGAATGTGCTTGCCACAGCTTTTGCCATAGGCGTATTGGGCGTCGTGCTGATGTCGCTGGCAGTGCAGTACGGGGTTACCCATATGCCCGTGCATCGCTCGTCAGTAATCCTGCTGTTTGAAGTCGTGGTCGGCGCCATTTCCGCGCAACTGCTGACCGACGAGGTAGTGTTGCCCAGGGAATGGATAGGCGGCACGCTTATTGTGCTGGCGGCGTGGCTTACCTCGCGCGATGGGAAGTAAGCTCTGTGATTGCGGGTTACACATGGAAAGTAGTACAGTTTCGACATCACACAATGTCAACGACATATAAGGTGGGAAGATGATTGCGTCAACAAATCTGCGCGTAAAGTCTCGAATGGCGGCTTTTTATATCTGTACACTGACCTGTGCTCTGGGCGCATTCGGGATGGTTTTCGCACCCTCCTCCGCTGCCGCCGCGCCGCGCCCATCGCTTCCGGGAAACGCCCCTTTCAAAATCCAGTTTGACCATGTGCCTGGCGAAGTCCTGGTCAAGTTCCGCAATAAGCCTTTAGCCAATATTGCCAATGAAACGGCGGCCATCCACGCCACCCTTGGCGCGCGAGCGGTTACGACCCTGCCGTTTGTCCACGTACAACGTGTACGAGGCCTACGCGGACAATCCACCGAGGCGCTGATGCAAGCCTATGCCAGCCGGGCGGATGTGGAATACGTCGAACCGAATATCATTTTCCATACCCAGGTTACGCCGAATGACCCACGCTTTGCGGAATTGTGGGGTATGAATAACGTTGGACAAACGGGCGGCACGCCGGATGCGGATATCGATGGACCGGAGGCGTGGGACAGGCAAACGGGCAGTTCAAGCGTGATTGTGGCGAGCATCGATACCGGCGTGGATTATAACCACCCCGATCTGGCAGGCAACATCTGGACGAACCCCGGTGAGATCCCCGGCAATGGCATTGACGATGATGGCAATGGTTACGTTGATGACGTGCGTGGCTGGGATTTTGCCAATAACGACAATGACCCAATGGACGATCAGGGCCATGGCACACACACAGCGGGCACCATTGCCGCCGTGGGCAACAATGCCACGGGCGTTGCCGGCGTGGCATGGCGGGCCAAAATCATGCCGCTCAAGTTTCTCACCGCCAGCGGCAGCGGAACCTCCCTGGGCGCAGCGCAGGCCATTCTTTATGCGGCCAACATGGGGGCCAGGATTTCCAGCAATAGCTGGGGGGGTGGCGGTTTTTCGCAGACCATCGAGAACGCCATCAACACCGCCAATCAGCGCGGCATGCTGTTTGTAACCGCCGCCGGCAATGCCAATGCGAACAACGATACAACCGTAAGCTATCCGTGCAACTCGGCATTACCGAATGTGCTGTGTGTCGCCGCCACGGATCATAACGACCAGAAAGCATCCTTCTCCAATTATGGCGCGGTGAATGTTGACCTTGGCGCCCCCGGTGTGTCGATTTTATCCACCGTGCCTGCCGGGACATGCAGCTTGTGCAATTCTTCCGGCTATCGCTACTTGAACGGCACATCCATGGCAACGCCCCATGTATCTGGCGCCGCCGCCCTGGTACGTGCCCAGTTTCCCAACCTTGCGCCTGTCGCCATCAAAAATCTTCTGATGCAATCTACAGACCCCATAGCAGCGCTGAGTGGAAAAATGGTTACCGGCGGCAGACTCAACATCAGCAAGGCCGTTACCGCAAGCGCCATTACCGTCACAGCAAGGGGCACGCCTGTCAGCGGTGTTTATCCCATCATGGTGATACGCGTTGATGGACAAATCGCGGGCACCTTCAATGTATATTCCACATATGCGGAATATGCCGTAGCAGTGAATGCCGCGCCAAGCACTCCTCATAACATCGACGTAGTATTTACCAATGACGCCTATCTCCCACCCGAAGACCGGAACCTCATTGTGCAATCCCTGAGGGTAAATACAACAACACTTCTGCCCACCAGCACAGGGGTAACCTATGACCGTGGCGCGGGCAGCGCCGCGTTTGATGGTGTAAACGTCATCGCCGGACAGAGCGGCATGTGGTGGAATGGGGCATTGCGGTTTACCGTGCCTGCGACGGCTTTTTAGGAGACTAACATAATGAGATTACTGCGACATTTTGCTGCGTTTGCCCTGGCGGTATGCGCCTGCACCGCCTGTGCCGGCGGCGTGGCCGGCAAAGACGGCCGTCAGGAACTGACTGGCGCGTTAATTGAGGGCGGTGTTGAATGCCCGCTTTTTCAGGCGGACGATGGAAAGCGCTACACCCTGCTGGGCAATCTGAAAGGACTCAAAAGCGGTGATCGTGTCAGGCTTACCGGAGAGGTGGTGGAGGCCTCCTTTTGCATGCAGGGGCAGACCCTGTCCGTGAAATCAATAGAACGCGTGAAATAGCAAATCACCCTTGTGATCGCCACCTGAGAACCTGCTCACGATCTCGATCAAGGGATGCAGTGCAAGGCAAAATCGAACGAAAAAGCGGAGCATACATGAAGTATGTGAGCATTTTGAGTTCGATTTTAACGCCGCAATGCGCCCTTCAGCGAGATCGTGAACAGGTTCTTATTCCCTTTGCAAACATATACACCAATACCGCCACAAAACCGCTGACCGCCCCATAGAGATGGGCGTCGGTCACCACCGCACCGCCCGCGAATTCCGCCGTACCTGGGAGTGGCCCGTGTATCTGCTCCCACATCAGCTTACCCAACAACAGTAACAGCAACATTATCTCAAGGCGATTGCCTGCACGCAGGCTGGCCATCACGCCTGCGGCGAACAGGCCATGCAACATCCCGGACAAACCCACATACCAGCCAATCGACGGACTGAACAACAACAGCCCCAGCCCGACGCCCAGCATGCTAGCCAGGCTAATCACCACCCATGTGGACAGGCTCAACATGCGCCCGAACAACATCCAGATCAGCGCCAGCGCCGCAAGATTCATCAACAAATGACTCCAGCCCAGATGCACGAAATGGGCCGAAAACAGACGCCAGATTTCACCGTTCAAAATAGGACTGCGCTCATAGCGCAACCACTCGTCAGCATGTGTCCCGCCAACAGCGGCTATCAGTGCCATCAGGGCGAATGACAAAGGTAATGCGTGGCGGCGAAGCCTAGACCAGACAGGGAAAGTGTTTATCATCGTCAGAATAATGTGGCCCTGTTTTCAACTCAGTTTATCGCAAATAGTGCCTCGTCCCAACATGAGGCAGAAAATAACTTCATCAAAATTGACATAGATCAATTTGTCTTGGGATAAGGATTGACAAGCGGCTAAAGCAGCATATCATTTTCAAAAAGAAAGCAAATTTATAAAGGAAATGCGTAAGGTTAGACAGTCTCAATAATAATTCAAAACGCCAAAAGGAGCAGAGCCATGGACCAGATAGTAAAGATATTTTGCACTGGCGCAGAGCAGGACAAGATTGCGGAAAAATACCCTATCATCGAACACTATGATGGCTTCGTGATCGCCGGGATTCCCAAGAAAGGGGTGAACCAGCTTTCCCGCACCTATCCTGTTGAAGACATCACGGAGCTTTACACGATCCAGGTGGGCGAGCGCACCATCGACACCTCACGGCCGCGCCTCGATGCACAAGGAAAGATGCGCGCCCACCCTGCCTACAAAGGCATAAAAGCACCTCCTCCAGGGCGCCATCATCATCTTGTGCAGTTTATCGGCCCGATAAAAGAAACATGGCTGCGCGCCGTTAAAAAAGCGGGCGGGGAACCACGGGCACCTTACGGTGATTTCACTTACATCGTGCGCGCGGATGACGAGACGCTTGCACAGATCGCGGCACTGCCGTTTGTCCGATGGACGGGGCACCTGCCCACCAAGGATCGCGTCGCATCGTCCGTATTAACAAACATAGGGCGTAAAGCCGACGACACCTCCGCCACACTGCCGCGCACGCGCGTCATGCCCGGCGCCTACGCCATCGAGTTCTTCGGTTCGGCGGATCTCACCGCAGGCATTCCTGAAATCAAGAAGCTGGGATTCAAGGTATCTGGAAAGGATGCCAAGGGAAAGCTGCTCATTGTAGAAGCGGAATCTCGCGGTGCGGCGCTGGCTAAAAAAATCGCCGCGCTTGCTGCCGTTCACGGCGTGCGCTCGATCCGTGAGCGCAGCCTCAAACGCACTACCAACGATGTCGCCGCCGGGGTCATGGGAACAGCAGCAACAATGGCAAGCTCCGGCTTGGCTTTGAGCGGACAAGGTGAGTGCGTGGGGATATGCGACACCGGGCTGGATACCGGCAACCCGCAAACCATCCACCCCGACTTTACGGCCCGTGTCACATGGGTCAAGAGCTACCCCATCACCCCGGATTTTGCTCCCTACATCACCAATCCCGGCGGCAACGATGGCCCCGCAGATATTGACAGCGGCCATGGCACCCATGTGGCAGGTTCCGTGCTGGGAAGTGGCGCGGCAAGTACCGGCCTGCCAGGCGTGACAGCCCCGATTCGTGGCCTTGCCCATAAGGCCCACCTAGTGTTTCAGGCTGTCGAGCAGGAGATGAAATGGAAACCGCCGTATCAAGGACGCTACGACCGCTACCTGCTTTCTGGTCTGCCACTCGATATCACCACTCTGTTTGCCGATGCTTACAAGAAAGGTGCGCGGATACACTCGAACTCGTGGGGTGGTGGCGATCCGGGTGTTTATGACAGCTCCTGCGAGCAACTCGATCGTTTTGTCTGGGGACACAAGAATTTTTGCATTCTTTTCGCTGCCGGAAATGACGGCTCGGACAGTGATGGCAACGGCAAGATCAATCCCATGAGCGTCACGTCTCCGGGCACTGCAAAGAACTGCATTACCGTGGGCGCATGTGAGAACCGGCGCCCCGCCTTTAACACTGAAACTTACGGAAAATGGTGGCCGCAGGACTATCCTGTTGCGCCGTTGCGCAACGACCCCATGTCGGATAACCCAGATCAAATGGCGGCATTCAGCAGTCGAGGCCCAACCAAGGATGGCCGCATGAAACCTGATGTTGTTTCCCCTGGCACGTTTATCCTCTCCACTCGCTCAACACAGATCGCACCCAACAACCGCGCGTGGGCAGCCTTTCCGCAGAGCAAGCTTTATTTCCACATGGGCGGGACGAGTATGGCGACCCCACTCACCGCAGGGGCGGTCGCCTTGGTGCGCGAATACCTGCGAAAACAGAAAAAGATGCGCAGCCCGAGCGCAGCCTTGCTCAAGGCGACCCTCATCGCCGGAGCCGTCAGGCTACCAGGGTATGCACCCACGGGAACGGTGCTGGATAACCATCAAGGTTATGGCCGCGTGAATCTCGACGCCATCCTGTCGCCGGCGACACCCGCCTCAGCCATCTTTCTGGACGTAAAACCCGGCCTCAGGACGGGCCAAGTCCACACCATCGAGATCGCAGTGAAATCAGACAAGGTTCCCCTGCATATCACCCTGGCTTACACCGATTACCCCGGGCCTGCGCTCGTCAACAACCTCAACCTGATCGTCACCGCGCCGGATGGCAAGCGCTATGTAGGCAACCAGGCAGCGGGGGCAATCCTGGCTATGGATACGAAGAACAATGTTGAAGTCGTTCACATTGAAAAACCGGGGGCAGGCAAATGGAAGATCGAAATTATCGGCTCCAACATCCCCAATGGGCCGCAGGATTTTGCATTGGTTTATGTGGCGCACACGGGTAGTTAAACAGCACAAGGAGTGATAAAAATGGCCAAAAAAATCAAATCCGTAAAGAAATCATCCACGCCCACACTGACTGCGTCAGTCGGCACGCCAACCATCAACCGCACCATTCGCCTGGAAGCGAAAGACTATATCGGCGCGCAAACACCGAAAGACCTGATCGTTCTTCATCACACAGTGGGAGCGACAGCCAAGAGCACCATCGACTACTGGAAATCCGACGCCCAGCGTATCGCAACGGC
Organism: Gammaproteobacteria bacterium; assembly: GCA_021731145.1. Lineage (GTDB taxonomy): Bacteria > Pseudomonadota > Gammaproteobacteria > Ga007554 > LNEJ01. Next base: position 56,886 of record JAKFXX010000028.1, read on the forward strand.
ATTTGTAGTTGAAAGGAATGGCGAGACATTGTCCCCTTCACGGGGATTTACGAGGTGTTTGATCCGAAATACTGGGCGTTCCACCTGGGATTGAAGGGGACAGGCGGCGCCGTGGACAAACGCTCCATCGGCATAGAGATCGCCTCCGAAGGCGGGCTGATTCAACGTAACGGGAAGCTGTATTGCTTCGACAAGGTTTCTGACAGGACGCTCTTCAAGCAGGAATATTATGATCATGGCATGCCATGGCGGGGATATCGCTTCTTTGATGCCTATTCGGAAGCGCAGATTACCGCCATCATCAAACTGATAAACCTGCTTTGCAAACAGTTCAAAATCCCCAAATCGACACCGGCCAACCACTTCGATGCGGATGACGAATACCGCCAATTCACCGGCATTCTCGGGCATCACCATCTGCGTCCAGACAAATCCGACATTCACCCCGGCTTTCCGTGGCAGCGGGTTATCGATGAGGTGGGTTTGGCGCTACTTTAGCGGCCTGAAGGGAATGAGGAAGGGACGCTTGTTCCAAACAATCCTTAATCGTTATTCCCGGCCGGCTTATCCCCTGAAGCCCCCCCCTGTGTGACTTTGTTACAGATAATCGACTACATATATGGTCAACTATAACCCGCGAGTTAATTTTAGAGGGCACGCCGACAACCCATCATACTCGCCAGCACCTTCGTGTCGCTGCAATTTGGATTAACTCTTCAATTCTTTCTTCAACCTTGAAAAGACCTGTTAAACGTGCTATTATTGGCACGTTTATAACGTACTGGAGGCCAGTCATGGCAAACCTTATTCTCGCGGAAACCACTGCAAGCGTTTCCGAACTGAAGAAGAACCCTATGGGCACCGTCGCCGCTGGCGAAGGTTTCCCGGTTGCGATCCTCAATCGGAACGAGCCGGCTTTTTACTGCGTGCCGGCGAAAGCCTATGAGGCCCTAATGGACAAACTCGAAGACATCGAGCTTAACGCAATCGCCGACGCTCGCAAAGATCAACCCGTTGTCAAAGTCCAGCTTGACGACCTTTGAGCTCGGGTTTCTCGATGAAGCCCTGAAAGAGTGGGGCAAGCTGGACAGCAGTACGCGCGACCATTTCAAGAAGAAATTGGCCGAGCGTTTGACGAACCCGCGTGTTCCGGCAGCCCGGCTATCCGGCTGTAAAGACCGCTACAAAATCAAACTTCGGAATGTCGGCTATCGCTTAGTCTACGAAGTCCGCGACAAAGAGCTAATCGTCGTTGTCGTTGCTGTCGGCAAGCGCGAGCGGAACGCCGTCTATAAGGCAGCCGCAAGGCGCTAAGCGGAATCAATCAGTCCGCCTCCAATGATTGAGATATTTATCGTGTCACGCGCTCTACTCATTTCCACGGCGGCCATTGCCTGGCAGCATGCAGCACGCGCAGGACACGCACCAGGTCGGCTGCGGTGTCATAGATAAGGACAGTTAGCGGACGCGGCCTTGCCAATAACCCGGGAGGCGAGCGTGATTTGCAACGGCAAAAATGACGATGCCGCCATCTACAGGGTGGTAGAAAAGCGAGAATGGAAAGTCCTTAACAAGAACCCGGCGCGTACTGGCGGGCGAAGGCGATCCGGCCAATGGAAATGCGAGCGCGCGCACTCGCCTCCTCGACTGCCGAAGCAAAACGTGCCCCCAAGCCATCTTGGGCTACATTGTAGAAAGCGACCTCGGCGAGAAACTCGCGCCGCGCCGCCGCCGCAAAACGCGCGCGCTTCACCGGATAAGGCGCTTGGCTTCGGCAAAGACTTCCTCGGCCAAAAAGGTCTGCGTGTCACCGCGATCATAGGCTGCGACACGACTTTCGATCTCCTGCTGCCATGCAGCCTCTATCTCGGAAATAAAGCCGTTCTGAAGCGACTCCAGGAGTACTTCAGCAAGCCGTGCACGTTCGTCAGGGGATAACCTGCGAGCTTGCTGTTCAACATCAATGAGGGATACGGACATAGCCATTGCTCCAAATGGTTTGACACTCAAATCTTAACCGTTCGTGGTGAGCTTGTCGAACCACCTGCTACCCACCCCGCCAACAACCCCTCATACTCCGCCAGCACCTTCTCCCACGTAAACATCGCCGCTCGCGACTCGCCCGGCTCATCCGCCCCAACTCGGCGGCATCGCCAAGCAACTCATCAAAACAAGCCGCGCACTCGTCTTCATTCATAAAATAGCGCGCCCCTAGCCCCGCCACCCAGCGGTTGAAGGGATTACCATGCGCCAGCACCGCATTACCCGCCCCCAATGCCTCCACCAAGGAAGGATTGGTGCCGCCGACCTGGTGACCATGGACATAAAGTGCAGAATGAACCGCAATACCTGGGTTATCAGCGATCAAATGATTCCCGAGCCAACAACCAAACCGCTCATTGATCCAGAACCAAGGCTGAACCGCAATCTGTATACAGAGCACGGTGGCGCAATCGGAGCCTTCTCAGCCAATTATTTTCAGCATGAAAAACACTGCAACTGCTTATCGAATGGGCTTAGCGTCGACCAATCGCATAGTACTCAATACCATGCTCATGAACATGTGAGGGAATGTATAAATTTCGCCCATCGAAAATGGCAGGTGTTTTCAGTGCAGCCTTAATTGCCGCAAAATTAGGTACGCGGAACTCTTTCCATTCCGTAACGATCGCCAGCGCATCAGCCTCTTTCAAGGCACTCATCGGAGATTCCGTATAAATGAGTCGCACATCAGCCCCATAGATGCGTTTTGATTCCTGCATCGCCACCGGGTCATAGGCCGTCACAGTAGCACCCAGCGCCCACAGGCCTTCAATCAAAACACGACTGGAAGCTGCACGCATGTCATCAGTATTAGGCTTGAAGGAGAGTCCCCATAGGGCAAAATTCTTGCCACGCAAATCAGTGCCAAAGCGCGCCGTAATCTTATCCAGCAGCACGCGTTTCTGCGCCTCATTTGCATCCTCCACGGCTCGCAAAACCTTGAGATTCACAGCGTTTTCATCCGCAGTCTTAATCAGTGCCTGTACATCCTTGGGAAAACAAGAGCCACCATAACCGCAACCTGGATAGAGAAAGTGGAAACCAATACGCGGATCAGCACCGATACCCAAGCGTACCTGCTCGATGTCGGCACCCAATTTATCCGCCAGCATCGCGAGCTCATTCATGAAAGAGATACGCGTCGCGAGCATTGCATTTGCAGCATATTTTGTCAGCTCGGCAGAGCGCACATCCATAGTGACAATACGATCATGATTACGGTTAAACTGCGCATATATGTCACGCATTAAAGTTATTGCACGTGCGTCCTCAGTACCAATCACAATCCTGTCTGGGCGCATAAAGTCCTCTACTGCCGCACCCTCCTTAAGAAACTCAGGATTTGAAACTACCGCAAAGGGAATCACAGCATCACGTATAACTAACTCTTCTGTAACTGCGGCACTCACCTTATCTGCCGTACCAACCGGCACGGTCGATTTATCCACAATGACTTTGTATTCCGTCATGTACCGGCCAATGTTGCGGGCAGCGGCGGTCACATATTGCAGATCAGCAGAGCCATCCTCATCAGGCGGTGTTCCTACGGCGATAAATTGAATGGTACCGAAGGCGACACTTTCCTCGATGCTGGTAGTAAAATGCAAGCGTCCGGCAGCAACGTTGCGTTGCACCATTTCTAACAGCCCGGGCTCATGGATGGGTATGCCACCCGAATTAAGCGTGTCGATCTTGCTTTGATCGAGGTCGAGGCAAAGCACGTCGTTGCCGACTTCCGCAAGACAAGTGCCAGTGACCAAACCGACGTAACCCGTACCAATAACGGTGATTTTCATAGTGTATCTCTCGCTTAAAAATAATCTTTGGTGTAACGATGCACTACAGGCGACGCTAACGCCTCCTCAATTGGCCACCAACGCAACTGAGAATGCTGCTCATCACACACAGGCAAAGAGCAATCCATCGGCACATGCAATGTATGCCCAAGCACCACATAGTGCGTTGAGATGCCCACATCACCGGCAAAACAATCCGAATAAAAGTGTTCAAATGCCCCGAGCCAGTGAGGCACAATCTCCCCCGCTGCAAGCGCGGCACCCAGGCCAAGCTCTGCCTCGGCAATACGCGCAAGTGCAGACTGAATAGATTCATTCTTGAAAATTCGCCCCCCAGGGACAAACCAGAAACCTTGCGCAGGCCGATTGTTACGCAAACCCAGCAACACTTCCTGAGCACCCCGCACAACCACCAGGTCGACTGAGACCAGGGGTGCCTCCGCCACAATAGTCTTAAAAGTATTACTGTCGAGCACTGCCAAAAACCAATTGTTTGGCCGCACCGACTATGAACAAGGTGTTCGTCACCAAATAGCGCTTCCAGAGGCGGCGGGGTTCCGAACACAAGCGGTGCATCCACTCCAGCCCTGCGTTTTGCATCCATTTTGGTGCGCGCTTAATTGTCCCCGCATGGTAGTCAAAGGCAGCCCCCACGCCAATCATCACCGCGTTAACGCGCCCCCGATGAGCCGCCATCCATATTTCCTGCTTTGGGCAGCCCAAGCTCACCCAAACAGTCGTCGCACCTGATGCGTTGATCCTGACCACATCGGCCTCATCTTCCTCCTTTGTCGCGGCTCGAAAAGGTGGCGAATAAGCACCGGCAACCCTCAAACCAGGGAATGCATCAGCTAACCGTCGCTGTAGAATTTCCAATGTTTCCGGCATACCACCGTAGAGATAGATAGACTCCCCCGATTGTGCAGCCTGTTCGCAATACTTCCACATCAAATCCGGGCCGTTAATACGTTGCTGACCAGCAAACCCAAGTTTGCGGAGCATCCAGGAAACGGGTGCTCCATCGGGGGTTGCCATATCGGCTTCCGATACCACCCGGCCAAATGCTTCATCTTGCCCGGCAGTGATAACTGAATGAACATTGCAGATACACACGTAGCGGCTTTCGTTCCGTGCAGCCCAAGTTGAGATATGCAGAAGTGCCGCCTCCCAATCAATCACATCAATGGAAACACGAATTATCGAGGCCCGCTTACGGCTCTGTGATACAAACTTGCCGCTGAGATCCATCAATCCTCGTTCCTATCTCTCTTGATCCAGTAAAATCTTCAAAACCCCAGTTGCACAGGTCTCCCATCTGTATCCTTCAACTGGCTTGGAAATTTCGAATTTATCCGGTATCGGCCCTGCCAATAGCTCGGCTATTTGTGCTGCGGAACTTTGCGGATCATCGGGCGACACATAGCAAGCTGCGCCATGTGTTACCTCCCGCAGAGAAGGAATATCACTACATAGGACAGGTGTTCCATGTGACATTGCCTCAACAGGTGGGAAACCAAACCCCTCAATCCGCGACAAAAATACAAAAAGTCGAGCATGTGCATAATAGCCGTGCAAATCAGCGTCCGATAGATCACGCACCGCATGTACCCCTGGAGCGCCATGGCTGTCAGACCCACAAAGAACCAATGGCAGCGGATCTTGCACAAGTCGCCGATAACGTTGATAAGCCTCAAGTACACCCACGGCATTTTTGTGAGGTAAACCCGAAGCAATAGCAAAGATAAACGGCACGCTTAACGGAGGATTACCTGGGGCTGTGATCGAAATGCCGTTATGCACCACAGTCACACCCTCAATTCGACCTAGGCGATCTCTTATATCGCTGGCAGTTGCCTCGGAAATTGCTACAACCCGATCTGCACACATGGTGCTTTGCACCAAGCCATGATTAACCACTAACTCCTCAACCCAACCAAAATATCCCGGAAAATGCTCCGCATACCACAGCGGAATCAGGTCATGAACAACTACAACGGAGCGTGTACGCGGCGAAAAAAGGCGGATACCATTAGGCAGAAAGCCTTTAGGTGAAAAATAAACATCAGCCCGCTGTCGACGTACTTCCGCCGCCGCGCCGACACGCAACCACAGCTGCCGAACAAGTTTTCCAGGAGCATCGTCACGGAATATTTTCACATCAACGCGCGAATGTCTGATATCGAAATCATGCGCGCAAGCGCCGTTACACGCCACGACAAACTCTACCGTCTCTTCAGAAACTTCGACAAGAGCACGCAACAAGTTCTTTGCATAGTTGTAGATGCCTAAACTTTTACCTGCTCCCGGTGCAAGCTCATACGCGTCAAAAAAGACTCTTAGCCGCCCACTAGGCTTAATCATCGATTTTCCCTAACAAATACAGGCACCATCCCAATCCGAATAGGCTCCCCAGAAACAATGGGGCGCAAGCTCTTAATTTCACCGGTTGAGGTAATTCCAAGCAGAGCGCCTGCTTGGGGTGATCGCACCGTTAGCTCACCCGTTTCCGACCAAAGAACAGAAAGACGTTCTCCTTTGGATAATTGCAACTGACAATTCCAAAGTATGTCCGCACGTTGGCACCCATCTAATCGTGAACCCGAGACAAGCTTAAGGAAGTCGGCATAAACGCGAGCCGCACGGGTCCAAAGTAAGCCACGCCCCCCACTCAAGCCCATGGATGAATGATCCCAGGAATACCAGTAAAATCGGTCTACACCTGCGTTCCTAGCAAGCAACAATGCTCGCGGCACGTAGGCTGTTGCTTCGTCCAAACTAAGAACCTTGGCGTCAGGCCTGAATCCAGATGCCGCAATATCGACAGCCCCCCCTGTTGCCATTAGCCATCCTGACTCGGTGTTCCAAAGTGGTTTTCCGCCAAGTCCCATGTCATTAAGTGCTTTTCGTACCGCCGCAATGATGGGCAGCATTTTTTCTGGCGGTTGATGACGAGTATAGAGGTGGTAAGCGATCACATCACAATACTGTCCAGCGCCTGCAGCCAGATATTTTTTCAGCCAAGCGACGCCATAATCACCAGTGATGCCAGAACAAACCACCTTAGCCGCGGGATCTACTAAGTGAATGACTCCTGATGCCCTTTTCGTCAACTCCGCCATTTCCTCCGGTGTTCCATTGAAGAAGTGCTCTAGATTAGGCTCGTTCCAGATTTCGTAAGCGGCCACCACCCCCTTGTAACGGTTCGCAACCGCTGCTACGTAGGTATCCCAATCTGCCATTCTGGCTGGCATCGTGTTCGCACCAAGCCCATAAGCGCCCGCGCTACTGGGGTCTGAAGCGGCCCATGCGGGAGGAGATTGCAACGGCAACAGAATTTCAACGTTGGCGCTACGGGCATTCTCGGTAATCTTATCCAGACGGCTCCACTGCCAGCCACCCTTAATTGGCTCAAGATCTGCCCATGTAACGTTGGCATCATGGAGGCGAATAGCACCGAAACCCACCTGCTTCCACAAACTGTTCTGTACGCTACGATGCACATGCGCGCCAAAAAACGTGCGGTCGAAAACCTGTGCGCCAGAAGCCAGCGATGATGCAAAAAACACCATCACGGTAACCGTCAATCGAGGCAGATACTTATGAAGAAGAGTGAACGCACGCATATCAACGACCAATCAGGCGCAAACTGAAAATCTTTGCATAAAAGTAGCCAAACTTAAGCGTGTAGTAAGTGCGCCATGCTCTGCCAACCAGCGAGGCAGAAAAGTCATCGAAAGTCACATTCGCACCATTAAGAATTCTATCGGCATACGCCATAAACATCCCGTTTTCTCTAAAGTAAGAAAGTGATGCTATCTCGAATTCCTGCCGGTAATACAACAAGGGCTCAGGAAGTGCGGCAAACAAAATCCCGGCGCGACTTAATCGCGAAAAGAACTCATAGTCCTGCGCCCTTCGAAGCTCGACATTATAAGCACCGAAGCGTTTGAAGAGATCCGCGCGAATCATTACCGTGGCATTATGAAAACGCATTTTTCCGCGAGCAAACGCCGCCTTCAACTGTGCCGGCTCTTTCGGAAATATACGTATCGGCCCATCTTGCTCCGGTTTTTCCGTGGAAAATGGAATCCACCAAGACCCGACGGCACCGATTTCTGGATGCGCCCTCAAAAAACCAAGCTGTTTTGCAAAGCGCTCAGGGAATGAGACATCATCAGAGTCGCATACTGCTACAAATTCGCCTCGCACGTTCTCAATGCAGGTATTACGAGCGCGCCCCCGTCCTCCGTGTGGCATGGCAAACACGCGGATACGAGAGTCCTTATCAGCAAGCGCGCGAATCACAGAAAGCGTATTATCGGTGCTGCCGTCGTCAACAAACACTAGCTCCCAGTTCGTATAGGTCTGATTCTGGATGCTAGCGACGGTCGCCTCAAGATAGCGCGACGCATTGCGCGACGGCATCATCACCGAAACAAGGGGTACGTACCCATGTCCGCCCTGATTCATACGCCGAGCGCCTCCAGATAAATATCTTCCAATTTCGCAGTCTGTTTATGCAGATCAAATTGATTCAGAACGCGTTGTCTGCCGGCAGCTCCAAGACGTTGGCGCAGACTCGCATCGGATAAGAGTATTGACAAAGCATCCGTGAGTTCATCAACATTGCCTTCATCGACGACCAGACCGGTTATCCCGTCCTCTACCGTTTCAGGAAGCCCTCCATTTCTCGAGACTATCGAAGGTAGTCCTGCAGCAGCAGCCTCGATTGAGGCAAGTCCAAAAGCTTCTCGCCCCCCGTTTGTGCCTGTTTTACTCACCAACACGCTCACCGCGCAGTGGCTCACAACTGCGGCCACACGTTCATGGGCCATCGCGCCTTCAAAAATCACGCGACCATTCATAACCAAATCCCCCACTAAAGCTTCATACGCGTGACGTTCAGCCCCCTCGCCCACTAATCGCAGCCGGCTCTCGGGAAAGCGTGGTGCGATTTTCGAAAAAGCACGAATCAGCTCCTCAATACCTTTAGCTGCTGTCAAGCGACCGACACACACAACATCGAGACTTCGGGCATCAGCAGCAATCGGAACGAAACGGGCAGGGTCGACTCCGATGTAGTGCTGCCGAATGGCGGATGCAGGGAGGCCCATCGACAGTAGACGCGATTCAATAAACTGAGAGACTGCAATAACTCGTGTCGCTCTTTTTTTTAGGGCAGGTAGCCCGAGTAGATAGCGTATTCCGAAAAGACCACCGTGCCTAAAGTGATCGCGCGCCCGGACAGTCGCATCAAAACCATGAAATGTCACGACTAAAGGAATTTTCATTGCTTTAGATAGCGGCAAGGCATATACACCGTTAGGTCCAAAGTGTGCGTGAATAAGTCCAATATCTGCGAACGTCTGTGGACCACCCCAAGCCCAAACACCGGGAGTTAGGGCAAAAGCTTTCCGTCGCCAGCCATGAATACCCGCAGGTATGGCATGACTCTCAATCTCATCCACAGGACGAATCTGCCGCCGCACGAACATCACAGGTTTAAATCGTGACAATGCTCGCGCTTGCTCGATGACAAAGGCTTCAGAAGGCAAGGGGAACGTGTTGACGTGAATACCAATACGAATAGCGCCCGTCATTTCGAAACACCCAAACGAGCCGCCGCTGCCGCAAGGCCGACAAATAGCAGAAATACGGCAGCCAAGCCACTGGCTTCGGCTGATGGCTCAAAAAAATACTGGCCAGCAACTGCCATTAACACGCCCAAGCTGATGCGTGCAACTTGGCGAATTTTTGGATCTTCCGCCGCCGCGAAAGCCATCTGCGCGCTGCGTATGCCCCAGACGAAAATTCCACAGTAAAAAATCATGGCGGGGATACCAAAATAAATCGCCTGATTCAGGAACACGTTGTGGGCATTGGCATATTGAACATCTGCAATTCGACCTGAAACATTCCAAACCGCCTCTTGCCCACTACCAAACAGTGCAACAAATGCGTTATCTCTCAACGCATACAGTGCCGATTCCCATAAATTGATACGTGTTTGCATTGTCTTAAAAGCCCCGCCCATCAGCAGGCTGCCCCAGGTGAGGCCGATAATGCCTATAATCACCACAGCAATCTGAGCGATCCATGCTCTGCGAAAACTCAGCAGCCAACGCGGCGCAAGCATCACACCCATCCCTAAAAGTCCCCAAGCCCACGCCCCTTTGCCGCGAGCCAGATAAAGCAGAATGGCCGCAGCGATCAAGATCCCCAAGGCCAATAGGGACAGCCAGATCGATTTCGTCGAGCGCGAAAAAACAAGCCCAAACGCAACCAGAAAAACCGGAAGCAGGAAAATCGACAACCCATTGGGATGATTAAACAATCCCGATACCGCCGTCTTTACAAAGGTGCCATCCACATCCATTTTCACAGCGGTAGCAAGGTTCAACTTCACAGGGAATGGGCCGCCAAACAGGTATTGCGAGAGTCCCAGAAATATGTTTGGCAACGCCGCCAGCAGGAATATCAGCAGTAGCCATCTGAGATCAGCAGGCTTGCGAACACCAAAAGAAAGGTATGCAAACAACAAAAAAGCCGGAAACAAGTTACGAAATACGAAGATCGATACAGGTAGTTGTAAAACACCGATCACAGCAGCTAAAAATGCCCAACCGAAATAGAGGCACACAAACGGGTTGGCGCCCCATGCGGCCTCAAGCATGCGGGCGGGCTGACGGCTATAAATCACGGTGTCGGCCAGCAACAAAACAAACGCCACCAGAACCAATACCTCAAGTGGATTTGATGCGGGCCCACCGATACCTAAATCTCGCGTACGCACATCAACACCCGCGGCGAGCACCATCAGCCCAACCAACAACATGCGAGGCATGCCGTAGTTAAGCCATGCCGCTACACGATCAGGCGCGGGATTAGACATCTGGGTTATCCTGTTTGGATGCATTTAATTTCCTCTGCCTTGGAACGTTGGCAGGAACTCCCGCGAGGGACAAAAAAGGCGCATATACCGAAGCCCTGCCATGCAAACTTTGATCGCAATACGATATCGATCAAGGAATCTACAAGCCACTGTGTAGCGCCCTCAAATTTCGGCGAAGAATCCACACCACCAGCATCCCAAAACCGACGCCTGCAAAGCACTGGGCAAGCAACCGCCCCGCAGCAAGCCAGAGCACAAACAACAGCGCACCACCAATCGCCAACACGGTCGCCAGCTTAAAATAATCCCATCGAATGGGATGCAAACGCTGCGAAATAAGAAACACCGATAGCAAGCTGACCAGTTGCGCACACAGGGTAGCGAGAGCAGCGCCGATATAGCCCAACTGCGGAATCAGCACGCCTGCCAAACCAAGCCCCGTCAAAGCGGATAGGCCAACGGCCACGATCAACCAGTGTGTTTTGCCGGGCGCCAGCATACCAACATTGACCGGGGCAGACATGCCTAACGCGACACCGCCAGCGATCAATAGCATTAACGTTAACGAATCAAAACCCTGTACGCCGGGGGCATACCATTCCACCAAAATCGCTGCCGCCACCCACAACGCAGCCGCCGCAAACATATAATAAGCAAGCAACACAGGCATGACGTTAGCAAAAAATTGCGCGCCCCCGTCACTGTCCTGCACATGCCGGGTACGGGCCACCGGCCACCACAGGTTGATTGGCGCCATTGCGAAAGACATTGCGCCAGCAAGCTTGGCCATCACAACATAGGCAGGTAATTGTTCTGCGGGCAAGAGCGCATTAACGACATAGCGGTCGCCGTTGCTAACCAGCATGGCAAAACCTGCGGCCAACATGATTGGGAGTCCATAGCGAACGGCCAGCAGATAATCAGCCTGCTCGGGCCGATGCTCGGCAAGTGAAGCCTGGATTGTGTTACGGTGGCGTATGCAGGCAACGCCAAGCACGGCAAGATCCAAAACTATCATAAACAATAAATAGTCTGCCAGCGAAAGCTTGAGGCCAAACAGCTTGAATAATACGAGTCCCGCTGCAATGCCACAAGAACGTAGCCACACCGTGGAGGCAAAGGCCAGCGCATCCGACAGGGCGCGTGCCTGAAACTGCAGCAGCAGAATCGCCGCCTCAATCGCAACATAGACGACACACAGCAGTGCGATTGCTGACACAGAGCCAAGCCCCAAAAACCCGGCCACAGCAATACCGCCCGCACCAGTCACGACCAAGGCAGGCAGCCAGCCATAATGCAATATCTGCCGAAGCGCCGCCGCAGGTGTCACCAAACGGCTGGTAATGCCATGCAGATGGCCAAAATGCACACCGGCCAGCGCGAAACCTGCCAATATCGCGACGAGCGGCTCGAGCATCACCCAATGGGCGAAGGCCTGCGGCCCCAGCACCGCCAACAGAAAAGGCACCGAGGCAAAACCGACCACGCCTTGCAACAAGGTGGCAGAACCGTAGCCGAAGACAAGATTGCGCATACGGCCATGCATTAACGGTACTTCACGACGCGGCACGGACTGCCTACGCACACAGCCCGCGCAGGCAAGACACCGGCAAGAACCACAGCATTCGCGCCGACAATCACGCTATCATGTATCACGGCACCACGCAGCACAGCAACGCCACGCCCTAACCAGACATCGCATCCGATGCTAACCGGCGTGGTTTTGATAGGCTGGAGACGTATTGCAGACTCGACAGCCATGCTATGATCCCCATCACGCAGGCTGCAGTATTCACCCACCAAAGAATCTCTACCTATCTCTACGCGCTGCTGCGCTGCGATCACGCATCCCATAGAGAGCTTCACGTGATCCCCGAGAATGAGCTCTCCACCCAAGGGCACATCCACAATGCAGTATTCACCCAACTGGACATTGTCGCCAATCATTAGACCGGCATGCGGCGCATATTTCCAGACAACACCGCGCCCTAACCAAAAACCACGGCCGCAACGGCCACCGCAAGCACGCACTATAAATCGCCAAAACTCTCCGCGTAGCCTGCCTGCCCAGTACCGACGGCGTTCAAATAGAAACCTAAAACCCGGCATCTGCCTTACACATCTGTTTTTAGAAATGCGGTGTACGCGTGTTTTATACCGTCTGATAAAGGCATTTTGGCTTGAAAGCCAATACGGCTCAGCCGTGATACGTCCATCAGCTTACGTGGGGTGCCGTCTGGCTTGCTTGCATCAAAAATCAGATCACCTTTAAAACCCACAACTTGCCCGACCAATTCCGCGAGTTCTCGAATAGTCACATCCTCCCCCACCCCGATATTGACCAGCGGTGGTTCAAATCTTCCAGTTTTTGATTCATCACTTCCAAGCAAACTATCGTACTTCTCGTCAGGCAGGCTCATCAGAAACACACAGGCATCGGCCATGTCGTCGCTGTAGAGGAACTCTCTTTTTGGGATGCCCGTGCCCCAAACGACAACTTCCTTCGCATTGGCCTGTTTGGCCTCATGAAACTTGCGGATCAGCGCCGGGATAACATGGCTGTTGTTCAAGTCATAGTTATCCCCCGGGCCATAGAGGTTGGTCGGCATTACAGCGAGGTATTTGGTGCCGTACTGCCGGTTGTAGCTCCAGCACATTTCAATACCTGCAATCTTGGCGAGAGCGTAAGGCCGATTAGTGGGTTCAAGCGGGCCGGTGAGCAAATACTCTTCCTTCATCGGCTGTGGTGCCAGCTTGGGATAGATGCAGCTTGAGCCTAAGAATAGCAGGCGCGTTGCATTGTTCTTGTATGCGGCGTGGATGATGTTGGCCTGGATGACGAGGTTGTCACGGATGAACTCGGCCGGATAAAGGTTGTTGGCCAGAATGCCGCCGACCTTGGCGGCCGCCAGAAAGACATAGTCGGGCTTCTCTTCGGCAAAGAAGGCGTCGGTGGCTTTCTGATCGGTGAGGTCGAGCTCGGTATGTGTGCGCATCAGGAGATTGGTGTAGCCCTTCTCCTGAAGGTTGCGCACGATGGCGGAGCCCACAAGCCCACGATGCCCGGCGATATAGATCTTTGCGTTCTTGTGCATCCTCTGGTTACTCATGAAAATCGTAGGCGGCAAAGCCATGCTTTTTAACCAGTTCGTCACGCTCGGCACTCTTAAGATCTTCGCGAACCATTTCAGCCACCAAATCTTCGAAACTCGTCTTCGGTGTCCAACCAAGCTTTTCTTTGGCCTTTGTAGGGTCGCCGAGGAGCGTCTCTACTTCCGTGGGGCGGAAATAACGCGGATCAACCTTGACGATGACCTTACCATTTTGATCTGTGCCCGTTTCATCAACGCCTTCGCCTTGCCAGGCAATCTGAATCCCCAATTCCTTGGCGGCGGCGTTGACAAAGTCGCGCACGCTGTACTGTACTCCGGTGGCGATGACAAAATCTTCCGGGTTATCCTGCTGGAGCATGAGCCATTGCATTTCAACGTAGTCTTTTGCATGGCCCCAATCACGCAGGGAATCCAAGTTGCCGAGGTAGAGGCAATCTTGCAGGTTGAGCTTGATGCGAGCAAGCGCTCTAGTGATCTTGCGTGTAACGAAGGTTTCACCGCGCAACGGGGACTCATGGTTAAACAGGACGCCGTTACAGGCATACATGCCATAGGCTTCACGGTAGTTAACGGTGATCCAGTAGGCGTAGAGTTTGGCCACGGCGTAAGGGCTGCGCGGGTAAAAAGGCGTGGATTCCTTCTGCGGGATTTCTTGCACCAGCCCATAAAGCTCCGAGGTTGATGCCTGATAGAAGCGGGTCTTCTTTTCCAAGCCAAGTATGCGAATGGCTTCAAGGATACGCAGTGTGCCGATGCCGTCGGCATTAGCGGTGTATTCCGGGGTATCAAAACTGACCGCAACATGACTCATGGCGGCGAGATTGTAGATCTCATCCGGCTGCACCTGCTGGATGATGCGAATGAGGTTGGTAGAGTCCGTCAAGTCACCGTAGTGCAGGACGAGGTTACGGTTGGAGACGTGAGGATCCTGATACAGATGATCAATACGATCCGTGTTGAACAACGAGGCGCGGCGCTTAATACCGTGAACCATGTAGCCTTTTTTGAGGAGGAACTCTGCAAGGTAGGCACCGTCCTGACCGGTGATTCCGGTAATCAAAGCAACTTTGGACATCATATTTTTCCGTGTGATTTTAATTGATTAATTTTCCAGCAAGACGGACGCGCTGACTGGCATCAATGGTTGAAAATAGCGCATTAACAAATTGTTCCTGCAATTTGTACGCTTGGTTCTCATTTTCTTGTATGGAAGACACTCTAAATAACAAGCCATCAGGAACTGTTCCATTCAGCCCATATTTCAACTGAGCCAATTTTCTGCCAAAACCGGGCAATGTTGCTTTATCGCCAACGGTGATCCAGTAGGTGATCGGCTCAACCCGCTGGCCTTGAACTGCCACCAGCCTTCTCACAGGTATGTTACCAAACACCGTCGCTAACGCGCCCTCAACATTGCGCATAAGATTAAAACCTTGCGCTGCATAACAAAACTCAGGCCGATGAGCCTGGGTATCTTCACCGCCTTGATCTCTACCGTAGGCGATCGACAGCATGATTCGTTCACCATTGGCATTAACGTAAGTGCGCGAAAGGGTTTGCGCGTAAATCTTGTTGAGAGCCGCTTCTGTTTGTGGATTTACAACAGCAGCAACCAGACTTTTGTCTTCTTGCCACTCACCAATTTTGGTTGGAATTAAACTATTAAGATCAACTGCTGGGCGGCTTGCCGCCAATCGGGTAGTGGGCGTTATGACTTTCGTTAAAGCAGCGGATGACACCATTAAAGCGCCCAGCACAATACTGACAATCAAAGTTTTTTTCTTGAGGATCATCATACAGGCTGCGCAGGTTTTGGTGACTTGGATTTAACAATACATTGCAACAGAGAATCCACGCCTATAATCAACAATAATGCGCTGACGAATAGCACCAAGCCCGCAAATCCATGTAAAAACCCTTGACCCGCCTCATCACCGAGATGGTAGGTAATCAACGTAAGCACGATGACGCGTATAACGTTTGCGGTAAACGAAATGGGCACAATCAGGATGGCAAGAGCTACGTTACGAAAAGCCGAGGTATGCCGAACAACATTGAGGTAAAACAGGCCCAACGCTTCCAAAGTCAACAGCGTTTGTAGGCCCGCGCAGGCATCCGCCACGAGCAATTGATACTGCCCAATCTGCAAGATCACACCCGTGCGTGCGATGGGATAACCGGCCCAGAATAGTATATGTTCCGTCACATACGATACGGCCATTTTCATTGGCAACGTCAAAACGGACACCAACGTGCCAGGCAGAGGAATCATGAACAGCATAAAAAAAAACGGGAACCATAATACTTTCAAAGCACTGCCGCCACGCATCAGCAAAAATATGGCAGCAAGCAGTAATATAAATGAGCCAATCTCAAAAATCAGAATACTCTGCGAGCGCCCAACGATATATAACAGCAGGGCGCAAATAAAGAGCGGCCAACCCGCCAGTGAAGTGGATTTACCTTCGCTGGCTTGCAGCATCTGCGGCCATTTCCGATAAATGAGCCAAGCAGAAAGCAAAAGTATCATGGGGCCATGCGCTTGCTCTTCCGTGCTCCACAGCCCTGTCAAAAGATCGTAGAAAGTGGGCACATACAGCACAAGCAGGCCGAGCAGGACGGGCCATGCCTGCCTGAGCGGGCTGGTAGCAGCTTGCGACAGAGCCGCGCCTGATGTTGTTGTGGTTGACATGTTTGCTCTTAAGCTATTTGTTTCTTGGCGCGAAAATAATTGGTCGCCTGCCGACTGGGATTATCGATGATTATTGTGACAGTTTGAGTATTTGCACCTTCTCCCCAACCCTTGCATCTTCCCTCTCCCCAGCGGCTTCGCCCCCCCCTCGCTACGCTCTCCCCGCGTGCAAGGGGGAAAGTTGGTGCGGCGGTAGGTCAGCTTGATTGCATGCGCCCGACTCATCCAGCATCACCATCCCACGCTGCCGGCATGAACTCTGCTTGCATCGCGTGAACGAACGCTTTCGCCTGCTGTACTACCCAAACGGCCTGCTCAGGATCAACCGAATCTCCTTTGTAGTCGGCAACCAGCCTGATCTCCTCGGCCTTGTTGAGTCCCCGGCCAAGCTCGACTGGAACCCGCCCCGTCTTGACCAGATGCATGCTGAATGCGGAAATCAAACCACTATGAGTCCTCGCTACTTCGGTTTGTATCGGAGCGTCTGACACCAGCAACGCGGCACGAGCCGCATCAAACATTGCGTAGTAGGCGCGGTTACAGGCTCCATCCACATCACCAGCATCCAGCAGCAGTTTTGCCGATGCCATGGCGCGAACCGCCTTCACCATTAACTCATGTGCGTTCACAGGCGGACACCTTCACGTTCGATGTTGTGCAAAAGGCGCGGGTTGGAGTACGCATCAGGGTGCTCCCACTCATCTTGCCAGATCGGGAAAGGCTGAATGCGGACTCCTGTGTCGAGCAGCACGTCATAGGCAATGTCAGCCATTGCGAGCTTGGTGGCGAGGAACTTGCCGGGCTGTCCACGCAGTAGCACCGCAATATCCGCGTCGCTATCCGAACAATGACTATGTCGCGCACGGCTACCGAACAGGATTGCACCTGCAATTTCGTATTGCCCCGACACAAGCCGCACGAAGGCGCGTGCTGCGCGCTCGGTGTCCGGGTCTAGGTCGATGGTTTGCATGGTAACGCCCACAATGTAATCCGGTTTTATTATACCTTTACCCTACACACGCCAGTATTTCCGGCGTAATACGCTGCGCTATTGCGCCCTACTTGCTAAAAATTCAAATTCCCGTCATTCCCGCGAAGGCGTGAATCCATAAGTTACTGATTTATCGTTTTTTTAAAAATTCTGGATTCCCGCCTTCGCGGGAATGACGAATTAGGGATGTAATTCAGGCAATGATTTTCAACCGCGCCCGATCATCCTTCCTTCTGCCCTTTACAAAAACGGGTTCACCACAGTCAGTTGTCCTTCAAACACCTGATTATGCTGCAAGTCCTCGGAATAGAGGGTTTCACACCCCGCAAGCAGTGCCGCCGCGACGATGAGGGCATCCCAGTTTGAAAGCTGGTAGCGGATGGCAATCTCGGCACTCTTGCGAATCGTAGATTCATCCACTGGCAGCACATCGGTATGGCGCATGACGCCGTCTGCAAAAGTGTATGCCCGTTCTCGGGTAAAGCCGAATTTACGCAAGCACACATTGACTGCCTCATTATTTGCACCTTGCGCGCGTCCTGGCCAACGGTGTAAAGAACAATGTTGGTATCAGCGAAGCACTTTTCGGTCATAGCATTCATCCCGGCTGAACTTTCCATCGAACACCGCACCGAACTGATCGAATTCGCTCATGTCCGCTGTTTCGGCCTTGGGCTGCTTTACATGCTTGGCCTTGAGATAACCGACAAAATCCAATACCTCCCGCGCCACGTTCTCGGGGAGGGCTTGCACTTCCTCAAAAATCTTTTCCGCTGTATTCATGCTCAATACCTCGCTGTGCATTTTTATTGGGTTTAATCCCATCTATTGTCGAGCTGAAGCCAGAACATCCGGAGGAATACCGCTGCGCGCTATTGCGCTCTACTTGCATCTTCCCTCTCCCCAGCCCTCTCCCGCACGTGGGAGAGGGGGGTGTAATTCAGGCAATGATTTTCAACCCAACGGTGTAAAGGACGATGTTGGTATCGGCGAAGCACTTTTCGGTCATAGCATTCGTCCCGGCTAAACTTTCCATCGAACACCGCACCGAACTGATCGAATTCGCTCATGCCCGCCATTTCAACCCTACGCTACTGAAACACCTCTTCCAGGGATTTGGCGTCCAGCACGCGGTCGGCCCATTGCTCTATCTGCGCCTGATCACTCTGCGCAAGACGTGAAAGCGCCCATTCTGGCAACAGACCAAATCGATGGGACAACAAACGCTTAAATAAAAGTACCTCTCCCTGTTGAAGCCCCTGTTGAAGCCCCTGTTGAAGCCCCTGTTGAAGCCCCTGTTGAAGCCCCTGCTGTTTCCACTCCTCGGTCCATTCAATAACACGCTCTGCCAACATCGTCTTAACCTCCTGCAATTCACTCACCTCGGGGATTGCCACGCCCGGCATCCGCCCCGGCAACAATACGCGCTTGATCCAGACCGTGAATGCGCGCCGTAACCCGGTCTGTTCTGGTGCCTTGAGCCAATCCACCAGTGCTGCGACCACTTCCTGCATGTCGCCGGGCTCCCGGCTCTTTTCCAGGCGGAATAGCGCGGCGGCAAGGTTGCGCACCAAAAGCTGTTCACTTTCATCCAGCGCTCCTTCGTCAAGCAGCAGGTAGCGCAGATGGGGACGATATTTTTCCAGCCCGCCCGGCACGACTTCTATCAACTCTGCAACATCGACGGCTTCCTGCCAGCGACTCTTGCCATTATAGAGCACCAGCGGTAGTACTGGCGGTAATTTGTTGTTTGGCGTCAATTTTTTCTGGCGGATGAGCTCTTGGTAGAGCAGGCCCAGATATGTCATGATCCGCACCGCCATGTAAGTATCCGAGCGTGACTGAAATTCAATCAGCAGATAAACATACAGCCAACCACTGCCCCAGCGCACACGCCAGATGATATCGTCTTCGCGATCTCGCAGATCATCGCTGACAAAGCTCCCACTGACCTTCTCCAGTGTTGAGAAATCCAGCTCATCCACCCAGGCCTCTTTGACGAAGCCCTTGATCAGATCCTCGACCATGCTGGCATGGGAGAACAGCAGTTTGTAACTATTGTCGTGAGCGGTCATGTCTCAATACTGTTCACTTAAAGAAAAACCCGTTCGCCCCGAGCTTGTCGAAGGGCGAACGGATTAATTCGCGGGGTGTGGCCCAACGGTGAAGCCAGTGCTGCGCCCCTGCGCTGATGAAACCCATCACCATATTGTGCCTCGCCAAAGCGTGTGCCCCTTGAATGACGTTAGGCGCGCGCCGCAGAAACCAATGGAAATGCCGATGGATTACGAACGGAAGCAACAGCCAGATCAACGTCTAACGATGGCCAATAAAGATGGTCTTCTGTCGGGCGCTCAATCTCGCAAAGCTGATCAATAGTTGCGGCTTTGAACCAAGGAAAATCGGTAAACGAAAGGAACAACTCCTCGTCGTCCAACAGCAGCCAGAGGCCATGCTTTGAGACATGAGTAACTTCAGCTCGCGCCACGTTCTCGGGGAGGGCTTGCACTTCCTCAAAAATCTTTTCCGCTGTATTCATGCTCAATACCTCGCTGTGCATTTTTATTGGGTTTAATCCCATCCACTGTCGAGTGGAGTAGCGCGATACCCACCTGAGAATGGTGTAAAGGCATATTAAACAATACGGTAGCGCAGTTGTTCGCTATGCGCTGAAGAGGTCTCTAAATGAGTCTCTAATGATTTCAAATAGTTTTTAAAGTCCTGCCCCAATTCCGGGTGTTTTAAGGCGTATTGCACGGTGGCTTCGAGGTAGCCGAGTTTGCTGCCGCAATCGTAGCGTTTGCCCTGGAAACGGTACGCCAATACCAGAGACTCTTGCAATAGCCGGGCGATGGCGTCGGTGAGCTGGATCTCACCGCCAGCACCGGCGGATTGGTTTTCCAGCAGGTTAAAAATTTGCGGGTTCAAAATGTAGCGCCCGACCACCGCCAGCGTGGACGGCGCGACATCGGGCTTGGGTTTTTCGACGATGGCATCGACACGGGCCAGCCTATCGCACCAAGGAGTGACGTCAACGATGCCGTATTTATCGGTTTCATCAGGGGCGATTTCTTCCACACCCAGCAGGCTGCATCCTTGTTGCTCGAACTGCTGCACCATTTGCGCGAGACAACCTGTATTGTTGTCATCAATCAAGTCGTCCGCAAGGATGACGGCGAATGGTTCATTGCCGACCACCGGCTTGGCGCACAAAACGGCATGGCCCAGCCCACGCGCTTCGGGCTGGCGCACGTACACGCACGATACGCCTTTGGGCAGTATGCCATGCACGATATCCAGCAGTTGCTGCTTGCCGCGCTTTATCAGCTCTGCTTCCAGCTCGTAATTTTTGTCGAAATGATCTTCTATTGCGCGCTTGTTACTGCTGGTGACGAAGATCAGTTCTTTGATTCCGGCCGAAATAGCCTCTTCTGCCGCATATTGGATCAGCGGCTTGTCGACGATCGGCAGCATTTCTTTGGGGTTGGCCTTGGTGGCGGGCAAGAATCGGGTGCCCATGCCGGCAACAGGAAAAACGGCCTTTGTGATGGTCTTTTTCATATAAAGCAATTCCTTCTCTATTTTACCAAATCCTTAGCGCGTTGCGCTCTGGTACATGAAATTATAAATTACGAAACATGATCCGAGTCCCATGTAGGTCTGGCTTTAGCCAGACATGTCGGCCTGAAGGCCGACCTACAATCGTGCGGCATTACGCTGCACAATTTATGTGTTCATGTACCATGGGTAGTGGAGATGAAGCCAACTACCTCAATATTTGTTAAGTACGCTACCGATCACTGCCGCATCAGAGGCGGCGAGTTGGGATGCGAGGGCTTTGGCTGCGCCAAGGCGGGTATGATCCTTGCGCGTTACCATCAGTGCGCCACCCGCACGCGCCACGATAGTCATGGCATCGGTAAACAAGCTGCCTGCCGGTGTGTCGATAAGAATGACATCATAGCGCCGGCTTAAATCGTCCAATAACCCCGAAAACTCAGGACGCCCCAAAAGCTCCAGCGGGTTGGGAGGAATGGGGCCGGCCGCCAGCACGGAGAGGTCGGCAAAGTAAGGAATGCGCGCGATGGCGTCTTGCCCCGCGCGGCCAGCCAGTATGGATGTCAAACCTGTGCTGCGGGACAGGTTAAAAATGATATGCTGGCGGGGGTTGCGCAGGTCGGCATCAATCAACAGGGTTCGCTCGCCAAGCTGGGAAAATATCACCGCCAGATTGGCGGCAAGGTAACTGCGGCCTTCTTGTGCGCCTGGGCTGACAATGGAAAGCACCTTGTGTTCATCGTTAAACCAGCGCAGCATCAATTGGCTGCGCAAGGCGCGCAGGGCCTCGACTTGCGGGCTGAAGGGTTTATAGGCGGCCACCAGATCATTGGCAAAACCGCCCTCCCCTGGGCGAAGATAAGCGTATGCAAACTGTTTGGATAGTGCATGCTGAATATCTTCCGCACTGACCAATTTGAGCTTGAGTGCTGCATCTCCAAAGCGCAACCCCTGCTCTTTTTGCACGCGCAGTATGCGCTCGACATCTTCCAGCTTGAGCTTTCCGGAATCCACCAGAATTGCGCCCATGTTGCGGCCTATCAGTTGCGGCGGCGCCGCCTCTGTGGCGAATAGAGCTTCCGCCTCCAAGGCAGATTCAATGATGGTGGACTTTTCTTTCGTGCCGGTTAATCGCATGGTTTATCGCTCTTGATTCCTTGGAAATGTTACCGGCTTTTTAAGCCTTGCCTTTTTCAAGCACGCCGAGCACCGGGAGCCCTAAGGCCTCGGTCAAATCCTGATCGGTACGTACCCGTCGATCCAGCATCTCGAACAGCAAGGCCATGCCAAGCCCCAGCATCGTGCCGAGGAAGATGGACAACGCCAGATTCAACAGCACTTTGGGGCTGGACGGCTTCGTAGCTTCAACGGCGGGATTGAGCAGCACTACATTGGTCTGGTTGACGCGACTCTGCAGGGTGGATTGGTTAAAACGTTCCAGTGCGGCGTCATAGGCACGCTGGGCACTCTCCACCTCACGCATCAGCGTGGGTATTTCATCGCGCGACTGCTTGAATTGCAGCACCTTGGCCTTCTGTGCTGCCAAAGACGCCCTTATCGACTCCTCGCGGCTGTGCGCCAGCTTGGTGTTGTTTCGTATGCCGCTGGTTATGGAAGTCATTTCCCTGGTGAGTTTTTCACGCAGGTTTTTTACTTCCGCCACGGCGCGTTGATACTGGGGATGATTGACGCCCAATTGCTCGGACAAATCCGCCAGTTTGGCTTCCTGGCGTAACAGTTCGCCCTTGAGGCTCTGGATAAAGCCATTGGCTAAAACTTCCGGCAGGGTTTCCATGGAAGAGCCCTTGGCGAGCATTTCTTCCATTTGCCGCTGGCGACTTTCGGTATCGTAGGTTTGGGCCTGGGCAAGCACCATCTGGCTGGTAAGCTCGGCAAGGCGCGCAGTCTCGACATCCAGCCGCTCATCCGTAGCGGTGATGCTTTTGCTCTGCTGATATGCAGACAGCTTGCGCTGCGCCTCTTCTACCCGTGTGCGCAGTCCCGCCTGCTGTTTATCGAACCACTCAGCGCTCTTGCGTGCGGGCTCGACACTCAGCTCCAGCGTGGTATCCATATAGGCCTGGGCAAATGCGTTGGCCAGGGCGGCGGCAAACCGGGGATCAGTGGATTCATAATTGACGGTCATGAGGCGGCTCTCGCGCGAGGGCTCCACCTCCAGCTTCTTGAGCAAGGCATCGGCCAGCCAGTCACGGATCGAACCCTTGCCCTCGGTGGCCTCAAGAAACTGATCCCGCACCGCAGGAGCATCTGCCAACTTAAGGGTGTCGATTACCTTGAGCGCGACCTTGCGGCTTTGGAGGATGTCCAGTTGCGTGGCCATATAACTGGGGGAAAGCTGAAGGGGTAATGACGAAAGCGCGGCATCCGTAACCGGCTCTTTGAAATCGACCACTAAAACGGCGCTGGCGGTGTATTGATTCGGCAGGTAATAGGTCACCGCAGCCGTGGTACCCACTGTAATCAGCAGGGTAACAAGGATAAGACGGTATCTCGCACGCAGAATTTGCAGAAATTGCTGGAAGCTCATGATATGGAGCCATGCCTCTTTTAATGTTGGTTACGGGAACATCTGAAAATCAATTATCGTCATTCCCGCGTGCCTGCCCCTGCGAAATCGGGGGGCGGGAATCCAGCGCCTGGATTACTGGTCAAGCCCGGAATGACGAATTTTCAGAGGCGCCCTGAATATGCAATTACCGTGTGAAGCTCACATCAAAACAGGCTTTCCTTGACGTAAATCACGTCGTCAGGACCCAGGACATCAAACAGTTCGGCATTGATTGACGTCAACGCGCCACTGGCATCCTTGCGCTTGATTTGTATGCCGCGCTGGGTGCCGCGCGGCGTCAAACCGCCGCCCATGGATAATCCCTGCATCACAGTCATGCTTCTTTGCAGTCGATAGGAGCCGGGGCGCTGCACTTCACCGTAGATGTAAAATACTTCCATGCGAGGGACATACACGATATCACCGTCGGTGACCTCCATATTCTGGGTCATGTCACCTTTTTGCAGGAGAGCCAGCAGGTCTATGGGGCGCCCTCCCTTCCCTTCGCTGCCATGCTCCTTCTTGATCAACACTGCGGCATCGCCACCACCGGCATTCACGCCGCCCGCCATGGC
The DNA here is from genome assembly GCA_021731145.1 of Gammaproteobacteria bacterium. Lineage (GTDB taxonomy): Bacteria > Pseudomonadota > Gammaproteobacteria > Ga007554 > LNEJ01. Next base: position 81,115 of record JAKFXX010000028.1, read on the forward strand.
CAGTAAATCCGCCACTTTGCTGCCCCGGTCAATCGTGTACATGCCAGGCTTGTTCACCTCACCCAGCACTGAAACCTGCTGGCTGCGGTACTGCTCGACAATCAGGTTGACCTGGGGTGATTTGACGAATCCGCCTTGCTGGAGGAGCGCGCTGATTTTAGCCTCGGCTTCGCGCTCTTTCATTCCCGCGACAAACACTTCACCGATGAGCGGGAAGGTGATACCCCCTGCCTGGCTTATTCTGGTTAGCGTGCTGAGATCGGCATGCTCATAAACCGTAATACGCACAACATCACCGGCCCCCAGAACATAGTCCTTGGCTACGGCAGAGACGGGCATAAAACCCAGCGTGATCAGAAAAAGGAAAACTACAAAAAATCGGTTCAACATGCCCAAGCTTTCATGATTAACAAGATTACGCATTATGGTACTCATTTATGACATCGCCGTGACATGACGGGTGCGGCGCGGCAATGGCCGCACCACATCCTGCTACCCTTCCATTAAAAATCCGAAACTCCCTTGCCGATAAAGTCTGCTTCATCCTTTTTAGGGTCATGATTCACGCTTGGGCCGGACGGGCCTGCCGCCGCTGCCGGAGCATTTTTATCCGCCGCCGCACCGGCTGCGAATTTCCCTAACCACTCGATTTTGGCCGTTTCGCGCAGACGCTTCACCTCTGCCTCGGCCAAATCCTTGCGTTTTTTGTTGGCCAGAAAACGCTCGATGATCGGGGCTGCCTGTTCCTGGGATAAAGGTTGTTCCTGACTGGCAACCAGGAATAATAACACATTATTTGAAGGGGCTTCGAATGTGGCGATTTCGCCATTCTGCATTTGAGATACTTTTGCCAGCATGTCAAAGGGCAATTGTTCCGCAGGCCTTACGATATTAGCGACCTTTGCCTCAACTTTTTTGGCCTGGAGCCATTGACCCAGCTCATCGGGCGATCTCACGCTGCTCACTTTCGCCTGAAGCTCAGCAAAAGGAATGCTCTTATCCATCACAATTTCACGCAGTTGATAAATGCGCCGCTTGGAAAATAATTCGGGATGCTGGCTGTAGTAAACATCGGCTTCGCTCTTGCTGGGCTGCGTGACGTTGCCCACCGTTTTGTCCAGATAGGCCTGTGCCAGCACCTGGCGCCGCGCCCGTTCCAGCGCCTGCATGATCCTGGGGTCGCGATCCAGCTTGGTTTCAATTGCCTTTTGCATCAACAACTGCTGATTGACGAGCTGCTCTCCTACCTGCCGCGCACGCTGCTCTGCACCCGGCCCAGCCGCCTGCCCCATGCTTGAGAGCTCATAATTGAGCTGATGGACCGTTACCTCGTCACCATTAACCTTTGCAACCACCTGGCTTTCGGTTTCGGTCTTGCCACTCTTGTCACCGCAGGCGCTGAGAGTGACAAGCAAAAAGGTGGAAAGCAGTAGACCGGCGTATTTTGATGTTTTCTGGTGCATTTCCCTTATTCCCGCGTGTTTTGTTGGTGCATTATTATAATGCTAAACAATACCAATCATACAGGGATCATGATATCCATCATTAACCTGAACTATATAGCAAACATGATGCCATATTAACCATCACTTGCTGCATGTTATTCGCCATAAAATTCATATATTATTGTTATTATTAAACAATGTATAAATTTTTTACGCCACGCGCCTCTCTGTTGACCGGCATTGAGAACGCACACGCAAGACAAATGTCTTCTTTTGGCGACGGGCCAGCAGAAAAATCATGAGGACATAACCGGTCCCACTATAGAATAATGACGATCAAGACCCCATGTTAACTGAAGTTATGCGTGAAACGGATAAATAGTGACGCTTTCCGGTAAGTTACGAATCAAAGCCTATGCGTTGGCCTGCCTTATGGCATGCGCCGCCGGGCTATCAAACCAAAGCTTGGCGGTGGAGCTGCCTAGTATGGGCGACACCTCGGGCGCTATCGTCTCCCCCGACGAAGAGCGGCGGATGGGCGAGGGCCTGATGCGTCAGGTTCGGCAATCCACGTTGCTGGTTGAAGACCCGGAGGTCACTGAATACATCCAGTCGCTGGGTTACCAGCTGGTGGCGAGCAGCGACAACCCCGCGCAGGACTTCACCTTTTTCGTCATCAATGATCCTTCCATCAACGCCTTTGCCGCACCCGGTGGATTCATTGGGGTACACATTGGCCTGATGCTGGCTGCCGAATCCGAGAGCGAGCTGGCCTCGGTGCTGGCCCACGAAATCGTGCACGTGACGCAGCGCCATCTCGCACGCGCCATTGAAAAGGCCAACAAAATGAATGTGCCTACCACCGCCGCATTGCTCGCGGCGCTGATTTTGAGCGGGGGTAACGCTCAAATCGGGCAGGCAGCGGTGATGGCTACCATGGCAGGCAGTGTACAAAACCGGCTGAATTTCACCCGCGCCCACGAGCAGGAAGCAGACCGCCTCGGGATGCAAATCCTTGCCAATGCGGGATTTAACCCACACAGCATGCCGTTGTTCTTTGAGCGCATGCATCAGGCCAGCCGGTTCTATGACAACAGGCTGCCCGAGTTCTTGCGCACACACCCTGTCACCCTGTCGCGTATCGCGGATTCACGTAATCGCGCCGAGCAATATGCCGCCAAGGGATACACGGATCGCGAGGCTTATCGTCTGATACGCGCCAAGCTACGGGTTTTGAATGCAGCAAATCCCATCAGCCTCATCAAAACATTTGAAGACGCGGTCAAAAAAGGGCGGCAAGCCAGAAGTGACGAGCGCTACGGCTATGCTCTGGCCCTGCTCGCCGCAGACCGGCACAGCGAAGCGCGAACTCAAATCACGAAACTGCTGGAGGCGGAACCGAACCGGATCGCTTATCTGGTCGCATCGGCTGACATCGACATGGCTGACAAACAGCCTGGCGCGGCGATATCGAAATTGAGCGAGGCGCTCAAGCCGTTCCCCAACAACCACCCCCTTACCATGACGTATGCCGAGGCCTTGTTGAATGACGGACAGGCTGAAGCGGCCCGATTACTACTGAAAGATCACCTGCGGAGCCGCGACCCGGAGCCTGCCATATATGCACTGCTCGCGCGTGCCGAAAAGGATGCGGGATATGCTGTGGACGCACATCAATCACTGGCGGAATACTACTACCTGAGTGGCGAGACGCGTACTGCGATTGATCAACTCAACATCGGGTTGCGTCTGGTTCAGGACAATGATTTCTACCGTGCCTCGCGCATCGAAGCACGGCTCAAGGAGATGCAGGAGCGGGCGCTGGCGGAGGCGAAACAGCGTTAAAATACTTAGACGGCTACGGATGCGCCGCTTGCGCATTCCATCTCCACGTTATGTCTGGCGCGGATAAAATCGACATCGGAAACATGTAGCAAGTCCGCTACCTTGCGCACCAGATATTCCTCATACTTATCCTTGTGCGCATCGGCGAAAGCGACGCGCCATAGCATTTCCACCACACGCTTCTTCTGTTCCATGGAAAAGTGTTTATCGATCAGGCTGGTGAACTGGAACAACGATGTTGCGCCGTCCGCCTCCTGCTCGGCAAGCCGCACCAGCTCTTGCGTTTCTTCCGGCGCAAGGTTGAAAACACGCTGAACCGCATCAGACACGGCGCCACGTTCTTTTTCATTGACATCGTGATCGGCGCGGGTCATTTCGACCAGCAGAGCCGCAGTCGCCAGACGCAGTGCGTGCTCGGGATCCGCAGCCTGACCTGACCCGCCAATCAACTGGATGCGGCTATCAAAAAACTGGCGAATGGAACGCAACATGGAATTATCTCCTTGGATTTTATTTGCAGGCGAAAAAACTCAAACTACATTTCTCTTCGCCCGGCAAAGGCATGCACCAGCGTTCCGCCATCGACATACTCAAGCTCGCCGCCGAGCGGCACGCCGTGGGCGATGCGGGCGGCCTTGATGCCGCGTTTGCGTACCAGTTCGGCAATGTAGTGGGCGGTGGCCTCGCCTTCCACCGTGGAATTGGTGGCGAGTATCACCTCTTTAATGCCCCCGGTATCAAGGCGCATGACAAGCTGGTCCAGGCCGATTTCCTTGGGGCCGATACCGTCCAGCGGCGAAAGGTGGCCCATCAGCACGAAGTACAAACCTTTGTACGTGGCGGACCGTTCGATGGCCTGCACATCCCCCGGTGACTCGACGATGCATAATTGCGTGCGGTCACGACCGCTGCCCGCACAGAGCCGACAGAGATCGGTTTCGCTCAAGGTGCGGCAGGAGGTGCAATGGCCCACCTTGTCCGCCGCTGCACTCAATGCGTGAGCCAGCCGCCGCGCACCGGCACGGTCACGCTCCAGCAGATGGAACGCCATGCGCTGCGCCGATTTGGGGCCGACCCCCGGCAGGCAGCGCAGGGCCGTGATCAACTGTCCGATCAGGGAGTCTTCCGTCATTAAAACGGCATCTTGAACCCGGGCGGCAGGCCCATCCCCGCCGTCATGCCGGACATTTTATCCTGCGAACGCTTTTCCACCTGACGCACGGCATCGTTGACGGCGGCTGCAAGCAGGTCTTCCAGCATTTCTTTGTCGTCCTTCATCAGGCTGTCGTCAATACTGACGCGCTTGACATCGTGTCGGCCGGTCATCACCACGCTGACCATGCCGCCGCCCGCCTGGCCGGTCACTTCCATGTTAGCCAGCTCTTCCTGGGCCTTTTGCATGTTTTCCTGCATCTTCTGCGCCTGCTTCATCAGGTTGCCAAGACCACCTTTTATCATTGCGATTCCCCTTGATCATTTGATTACAAACACAGCGGGCGGTACCCACACATTAATATTACACAGGTTGTATAGAATCCGGCACTACGCGCGCGTTGAAGGTTTCATGCAGCGCGCGGACATTGGCATCATCACTGATCGCCTGGACGGCGGCTTGCTGGCGATCAAGGTCGCGCTGTTCCTTGAGCAGTGCGGGCGTCTCGGCCTGGGGCGCGCCGATCTCGACCACCACGTTGACTGGTGCACCGTAATACTGGGTCAGCGCCTGCTGCAAGCGATCCTCCAGCTTTTTATTGCGCAGCGAGACATGGGTGGGGGCCAAGGCCAGGAAGAAAGTTTGACCATCCCGTTTGCTGAGCGTGCAGTTGGCCGCGAGTTGCCGCGCCATGCCATCCAGTTTGAGCGCCTCCACGACCGTGGCCCATTCGTTGCTGAACGCCGCAACGGCAGGGACAGATTTCAAGCCCGTTCCTGCGGCATCCACGGCTGCCGCGCGTTGCGGCTGCGCCTGCGGCACTTGCACATCCTTGTGCAGCGGGGTAGCCGGGGCCGCCCTGGCCTGGGGCGTCGCGACCTGACGCGCTGAGGCGGCGGCTGCCACCGACTGCGGCTCTTGCACACCATTGTGTACCTCAGGTAAAGCAACGTATGGAACATCCGCCGGTTTTCTTACATCCACGGGGCGAAACGCCAGCATGCGCAACAGCACCATTTCCAAACCGCTGCGCGGGTCTGGCACGAGCGGAAAATCACGCCGCCCGATCAGGCCAATCTGGTAAAACAACTGCACATCCTCGGGAGACAGCGCGCCCGCCAGCCGCAGCACGGCATCACGGTCGCCCAGGCTGTCGTCCACCGCCGCAGGCACGACTTGAGCCAATGCGACACGGTGCAGCAGCGAAATCAGCTCAGCCAGTACCCCGGCGAAATCGGGGGATTGCTCGGCGAGGCTGTGAATCCGCTCCAGCACCGCTTGAGCATCCCCCCCCGCCAGTGCTTCCGCCAATTCCACCACATGCCCCTGCTCGATGGTGCCAAGCATGGCGCGCACTTCGCTTTCCAGCACACTACCACCGCCATAGGCGATAGACTGGTCCAACAAGCTCAGCGCGTCGCGCAGGCTGCCGTCAGCGGCGCGAGCGATCTGCATCAGCGCGGGCGCGTCGCTGCCGATCCCTTCCTTTTCCAGGATATGCGCAAGGTGCTGGTGAATCATGTCGACCGGCAAGCGTTTCAGGTTGAATTGCAGGCAACGGGACAGGATGGTCGCCGGCAGACGCTGGGGGTCGGTGGTTGCCAGCAGGAATTTGACGTGCGGCGGCGGCTCTTCGAGGGTCTTGAGCAGGGCATTGAAGCTGTGCGTGGAGAGCATGTGTACTTCGTCGATGAGGTACACCTTGTAACGGCCGCGAGTGGGCGCATACTGGACATTCTCCAGCAGGTCGCGGGTATCCTCCACCTTGGTGCGCGAGGCGGCATCGACCTCGATCAGATCGACAAATCGCCCTTCGTCGATCTCTCGGCAGGCGCCGCAGACTCCACACGGCGTCGAGCTGACTCCTGCCTCACAGTTCAGCGATTTGGCAAAAATGCGCGCGATCGTGGTCTTGCCCACACCACGCGTGCCGGTAAAGAGATAGGCGTGGTGCAGGCGATCGTTGTCGAGGGCGTTGATCAACGCGCGCAGGACATGCGTCTGCCCCACCATCTCGCGGAACGCGTGGGGACGCCATTTACGTGCCAGGACTTGATAGCTCATAGAGGGGCTAAAAATAACACAAAGTGGGGGATGATTCGAGACACTTTCGAGCAGGGTTGCAAGTCAGGCCACTAGCACATGAAATTATAAATTACGAAACATGATCCGAACCCCATGTAGGTCTGGCTTTAGCCGGACATGTCGGCCTGAAGGCCGACCTACAATCGTGCGGCATTACGCTGCACAATTTATGTGTTCATGTGCTAGCAGCCTAAACCCACCCCTGCCTGACCATATCCAGCATATGGGTACCTCTAAAAATTCGCTGAAGTCACGATGGCTGCGTTGGAAATGCGCTCAAAATGCTCATTTACTGCGTGTAAACTGCGCTTTTTCGCACATTTCCGCCTTGCCCTCGTGCCTTGATCTAATTTTTAGAGGTGCCCATATTAATTACCGGGGAAAAAGGCGGCGGCCCGCGCCCGCCGGACCCCGGCACACGAATCCGCCACTACCGTTGCTCCCTTCCGGGCCTGGCGGGGTTTGCAGCGTATCATTGCGGGAAGACCGGCGCGAGCCGCCATTGAACAGATAAGATGAGGGAATGAAAAAACCCGCACCTATAAAAATCGCTACAAAACAATAAGATATATAAAATATCCCAATAATTAGTGCAGCAGCTTAATGTATCAGTTTCTATCAAGAAACACAACGTTGGGGTATTTGAGGTTTTTGCTGGATAATTGGCAGGGCAAAAGCATTGGCCAACAACAAGTTGATAATGATCGGCCTTCAGGAGCCAAAAATGAAACGGGCATTGTTCAGGTTGCTTTTCTGCATGTCATTTGTTTTCAGTGGGTCTGTCATCGCTGAGACATTAACGGTGGCGGTTGCTCCCAATGTAAAATACGCTTTTGATGATCTGCAGGCCGAATTCAAGAAGGAAACGGGCATTGACATCAGCCCGGTATTCTCCTCCTCCGGCAAGATCACAGCGCAAGTCAGGCACGGCGCGCCCTTCGATGTTTTCATGTCGGCTGACATGGGGTTTCCGGAAACCCTCTACAAGGACGGATACACTGCCGGGCCACCCAGGATCTACGCTTACGGCGCGCTGGTGCTGTGGACAATGAAAGACCTCGATATGGGCAAGGGCGTTGAGCTCCTCAAGGACAGCACCGTTGAAAAGGTGGCAATTGCCAATCCTAAGGTTGCGCCTTATGGCAAGGAGGCGATCAAGGTGCTGAAATATTACAGGCTCCATGACGCCGTCGAACCCAAACTGGTTTACGGCGAGGACGTTTCCCAGACCGGCCTGTACATCGCCTCGCGCGCCGCGGATATTGGCCTCACTGCAAAATCCGTGGTCGTGTCGCCAGAGATGAAAGGCAAGGGTAAATGGATCGAGATCAGGAAGGATAGCTACGATCCCATCGCACAGGGCGTCGTGATTCTGAAGCATGGCCGGGAAACCAATGCCAGCGCTGCGCAGCGGTTCCATGACTTTCTGTTTTCGCCCAAGGCCAGGGCGATTTTCGAACGCTACGGCTATGCCCTGCCATGAACCGGTTACGCGGCAGGATTGCGGCGATTGAATCCTCGGGGCAGTTATCGCTGGTGGATGTCGATGTGGAGGGCGATACCTTCACCGCCATTATCGTCGAAACACCGGACAGCGCCGGTTATCTGAAACTGGGGGGTGAAATCCTCCTCCTGTTCAAGGAAACGGAGGTGTCGCTCGCCAAAAACCTGTCCGGCCTGATCAGCCTGCGCAACCGCATCCCGGCGCGGGTGCAGGACATCGTAGAGGGCGACCTGCTGAGCCAGGTGACGCTGGATTACAAGGGAAACCGGATTGTTTCCATCATCACCCGCCGTTCCGTGCGACGCCTGGGGCTGAAAACCGGCGATCAGGTAGAGGGGCTGGTGAAGGCCAATGAGATGACGCTGATGGAGTACGATGGTGGACCATGAATGGCAGCCTCTGCTTCTGACGTTCAAGCTGGCCGCAGTGACCACGCTGATCCTGTTTGCCATCGGGGTGCCGTTCGCCTGGTGGCTTGCCGTCACCCGCTCCCGCTTCAGGCCGGTCGTGGA
>JAKFXX010000027.1 GCA_021731145.1 Gammaproteobacteria bacterium
CGCCATCGTGTGGAACGAAGCGCCAGCGCACCAAAGTGGTCGCGTCTTTCTGGTCAATGAATTTGAAGGTATGAATTCCAAAATACGCGCTATTGGCGTAACTGCTGGGCGGGTTATTGTCAGACAGGAAATCCGCCTGAGCCTTGTTGTCGGGGTGGCTGGCTTTGAAGGCTTTGATACGCTCTGGGTCAGGTTTGCCGGTGGCCGGATCCGGTTTCGTCGCCACCATCAGATCGAGAAAGGTACGTGGATGTGCCGCCCCGAACACGGGTGTATTGAGCATGGCCATATGATGCAGACCGCCGTCGGGCAGTTTGAATTCCAAAGCCATCCCGCGCGCGCTCTTCGCGGTATCCGGTGCTTTGGGATTGCCGCCTGCCAAGGATAAACGGACGATTACTGGGATTGGTTTGCCGGAAAATAGCGCGGAACGGTTGAACTTGGCGGCTTCTTTCGAGCCGACAAACTCACCAATGGCACACGTTCCCTTAATGTGGTTGCGACGCTCACCGGGGGCTACGCCAAACGTCGCTTCGATGGCATCGATTACCTGTAGGGGTGTAACCTCGCTATCGTCTGCCATTACGCCCTGCGAACCCAGCATCATCAGACCGAAAGCCAGCCATCCTTTCAAATCGATATTGATCTGCATTTTTGCTTCTTTCCTATGGTTGAGAACAGGGCTCCCTCATTAAAATTTTACAACAGGCTACCATCTTAACCCGAATGTTTCATAAATTGACGCGCGCCCTCACTGGTCTTTTGATTGCCATGGAAATTTTATTCAGTCGGCCGTATGAATAACTACGGCGCTTCTTCACAAAATTCCCCTATCAATCAAAATCCTGCGCGATCACCACGCGAATTTATGAAACATTCGGGTTAATTCACTGTTCGAAAACCGGGGTCCACTATAGCCTGCAATGTTTGACCATCGGTAGCTAATGTGATGCGGGCTGCAACACCTGACCTATTGAACAATTAGGGGCCGTTAAGGAATAACCAGTGCTTTTCTGGTTAAGCCTCATTGTCACACCCGTGAAGGGCGCAATGCCTTACGGTGATTACGGCCCCTTATGCCGTTCCCACCATTTTAAATGTACAGATTAATTTTGAACGACGGCTTACTTGCCGCCTTTATGCTCCAGGGTGATGCCAATAATCTCAATGATCACCCCAAGGGCCAGCACTGTCAGGCCAGCCCATTCCTCTGTCTCTGGAGCGAAAAACATCAGCAGGCCGCCAAGCACGATCAGGCTAAATGCTAATGTGCGCCGTGTGTGTGGGTTTTTTATCATGTCATGTATTTCCTCTGGGGATCATGCTGTAGGAGCATGTCTTGGCGCGTAAACATTTCGCGCCGCCGTTTCCGCTACACCGGCCTTGATATCCGCACCTGCCGCGCCCAAAATCTCATCAAGGGCATGCAGGCACAATAAAACATTGTCCGGCCTGCTGGTGTAACCCATCAGGCCAATGCGCCAGATCTTGCCGGCCATTTCGCCTAATCCCGCACCGATTTCGAGTTGGTACTCATTCAATAGGCGTTTGCGCACTTCTGCGTCGTCTGCGCCTTGCGGGATGCTGATGGCGTTCAGTTGCGGCAAGCGCTGTGTTTCATCAACAAAAAATCGCAACCCCATCGCCTCGATGCCTGCCTTGAGCGCGCGATGATTGAGCGCGTGCCTTGCCCAGGAATTTTCCAGGCCTTCTTCTTTCAACATCACCAGCGCCTCGTGCAAACCATAGAGGGGATTGATGGGGGCGGTGTGGTGATAGGTGCGTTTGCCTGCATTCCAGTAGCCCAGCACCAGGCCAAGGTCCATGAACCAGCTTTGGCAAGGCGTCTGGCGGCGCTTGATGGCGTCAACGACACGTGCTCCGAAGCTGACCGGAGACAGCCCCGGCGTACAGCTCAGGCATTTCTGGCTGCCTGAGTAGATGGCGTCGATATCCCATTCGTCGACTTTCAGGGGCGTCCCTCCCAACGAGGTCACTGCATCGACGATAGTGAGGCAATCATGGCGATGGGCGATATCCACCAATGTTTTGACATCGGATTGCGCGCCGGTTGAGGTCTCGGCGTGGACGAAGGCGACCAGTTTGGCATCAGGGTTGGCCTTTAGTGCGTCCTCCAGTTTGTCTGGATCGACGGCCATGCCCCAGGCATCTTCAACCACCACGGCCACACCACCACAGCGCCGCACGTTTTCGATCATGCGTCCACCGAATACCCCGTTGCGGCACACGACCACTTTGTCGCCGGGTTCAACCAGATTCACAAAACAGGTTTCCATGCCTACCGAGCCTGGCCCGGAGACGGGAAAGGTGAGGGAATTTTCCGTTTGGAAGGCATAGCGCAGCAGGGTTTTCAGTTCCTCCATCATGTCAATAAACGCTGGATCAAGATGGCCGATGGTAGGGCGCGCCATGGCAGCGAGCACGCGCGGATGGACATCGGAGGGGCCGGGACCCATCAGTGTGCGCTGCGGGGGATGAAATGAGCTGATGTTATTGTATGAGAGCGGTGTGTCCATGTGTTTTCCTGTTGTCACTTTTGAGCGCACTAAAAATGAGTCTTTCCGTTGGTGGGGAAAAGTAGGTTGGGTCAAGCGAAGCGGACCCAACATTGCGCTGAAGCAATGATTTTGTTGGGTCCGGAGCTTACGCTCCTTGACCCAACCTACCCACTTGATTTTTTGAAATAGAGTTAGTCAAGTAATCACCGTCGGCGCATCTCTGCCGGTACGTTCACGGATGCCGGACAGCGTATTGGCAATCGTAATCAGGTCCGCCAGTGCCGCTTGTGTATCCTGACAATGCTTCGCGGCATCCGGCTCGTAGGCCTCGACGTAGATACGCAGCGTTGCGCCTTCCGTTCCCGTGCCGGAAAGGCGGAATACAATGCGCGCGCCGTCTTCGAAGCCGATACGCAGCCCCTGTCCGCTGCTGATGCTGTGATCCACCGGGTCGGTGTAACTGAAGTCATCGCAATAGCTAACGCGGCGCTCGCCGAATTTTTCGCCCTTGAGCTTTGCCATACTTTCATGCAGGTGGGCCATGATGCCCTGGGCTGCCGCGCTGTCCAGTGCTTCGTAGTCGTGGCGCGTATAGAAGTTGCGGCCATATTTGGCCCAGTGTTCCCGCACGATGTCTTCTGCCGATTGCTGGCGCACGGCGAGGATATTGAGCCAGAACAGTACCGCCCACAGGCCATCCTTTTCCCGCACGTGACTGGAACCTGTGCCGAAACTTTCCTCCCCGCACAACGTGACCTTGCCGGCGTCCATCAGGTTGCCGAAGAATTTCCAGCCGGTGGGGGTCTCATAGCAGTCGATGCCGAGCGCCTGCGCGACACGATCCACGGCTTCGCTGGTGGGCATGGAGCGCGCTACGCCTGCCAGGCCCGAGCGGTAGCCAGGGGCGAGCGTGGCGTTGGCGGCGAGGATCGCCAGGCTGTCGCTGGGGGTGACGAAAAAGCGCTTGCCGAGGATCATGTTGCGGTCGCCGTCACCGTCGGAAGCAGCACCGAAATCCGGCGCATCATCACCGTACAGGATGTCGACCAGTTCATGTGCATAAGTGAGGTTGGGGTCGGGGTGGCCGCCACCGAAGTCCTCCAGCGGCACCGCATTTATCACCGTACCGGCCGGTGCACCCAGGCGCTTTTCCAGAATCGCGCGCGCATAGGGGCCGTTTACCGCGTGCATAGCGTCAAAGCGCATGCGAAAGCCTTTTCCGCTGAGCAATTGCCGGATGGCTGCGAAGTCGAACAGCGATTCCATCAGATCGGCGTAGTCGGCGACGGCGTCGATCACCTCAACCTGCATATTACCCATCTGCGTCTGGCCCAGCGTGTCCAGCATCACGTCAGAGGCTTCAATAAAGCGGTAATGTTCGATAGTGCGCGTGCGGGCATAGATGGCGTCGGTGACTTTTTCAGGGGCGGGGCCACCGTTGCCGACGTTATATTTGATGCCGAAATCGGCATCAGGGCCGCCAGGGTTGTGGCTGGCCGAGAGGATGATGCCGCCGAATGCGGCGTGTTTGCGGATCACCGCCGATGCAGCGGGTGTGGAAAGGATGCCGTCATGCCCTACCAGTACCTTGCCGAATCCCGCCGCCGCCGCCATTTTGAGGATGACCTGGATGGCCTGGCGGTTGTAGAACCGGCCATCGCCGCCGACTACCAGCGTCTTTCCCTGATAGCCTTCGAGCACGTCAAAAATGGACTGGACGAAGTTTTCCAGGTAATGCGGTTGCTGGAAGACGGTGACCTTTTTACGCAGGCCCGAGGTGCCGGGTTTCTGGCCTTCGAAAGGTTGGGTAGGTATAGTGTGGGTGGCCATGACGAATCCTTTGGATTTTTTAATCGTATAGGCCATTCAACCACAGGTGAGGGCGGAAATCGAGGGGTGCTTGAAGTATCTGCGCGCCGCCTTATTAATCACGATAACGCCGCATTAATTCCTCATAGGCATCGATGCGCCGGTCGCGCAAATAGGGCCAGATGCGCCGTACCTGTTCGCTGCGGTGAAGATCAATCTCCGTCACCAACACAGAGGGCGCATCCGCTGGTGCTAATGCCAGCATTTCACCTTGCGGCCCCGCAACAAAACTGGAACCCCAGAACTGTATTCCTTCCGTGTGGCCTGAGGGATCTGGTTCAAACCCGGTGCGGTTGCAGGCGAGTACCGGCAGGCCGTTGGTGATGGCGTGGGCACGCTGGATGGTGATCCAGGCGTCGCGTTGGCGTGATTGTTCCTGTGTATCATCGTCCGGGTTCCAGCCGATGGCGGTAGGGTAGAGCAACAGATCGGCGCCCGCCAGTGCCATGAGCCGCGCGGCTTCCGGGAACCATTGATCCCAGCACACCAGTACGCCGAGGCGCCCAACAGAGGTTTTGATCGGGTTGAAACCGAGGTCGCCCGGAGTGAAATAGAATTTTTCGTAAAAGCCGGGGTCATCGGGGATGTGCATTTTGCGGTACTTCCCCGCGATGCTGCCATCGGCTTCGAACACCACAGCGGTGTTGTGATAAAGCCCGGCGGCGCGGCGTTCAAACAAGGATGCAACGATAACCACCTTTAGTTCTGCGGCGATCTTCCCGAGTTGTTCCGTGCTGGGGCCGGGGATGGTTTCGGCCAGATCGAAATAGCGTGTGTCTTCGGCCTGGCAGAAATAGACACCCGTGTGCAGCTCTTGCAGTAGCACAAGCCGCGCACCTTGCGCGGCGGCCTCACGAATACCTGCAATCGTGCGGCCAAGATTTGCCGCACGGTCATTGCCGCAGGCGTGCTGGATCAAGCCAATTTTCAGTGTGTTTGCTTTCATAACGCCCCGTCAGGTAATTGCATGGTAACGCAATGCAGGCTGCCATGCTGCATGATCAATGGTAGGCAGGGGATGCCGATAATTTCCCGCTGCGGAAAACAATCCTTGATCCGTGCCAGCGCAGTTTCATCGGCGGGATCGTCATAAGTAGGTACCAGCACGGCGCCATTGATGATCAGGAAATTGGCATAGGTGGCAGGCAGGCGGTGCCCGTCTTCATCGTATTTTGCCTGTGGCCAGGGCAAGGGAACGAGATGATAGGGTTGACCGTCGCGGGTGCGAAAGGCTTTGAGTTCTTCTTCCATGGCCTTCAGCTCTGGGTAGTGTTCGTCTCTGGGATCATTGCACGCGACATAGGCGATGGTGCGCGCATCACAAAAGCGCGCCAGGGTGTCAATATGGCTGTCGGTATCATCTCCGGCAAGATAGCCGTTATCCAGCCACAAAAAGCGATCCACGCCCAGCAGATGGCCAAGCAGCGACTCCACCTGCTGTTGATTCAAGTGCGGATTGCGCATCGGTGACATCAGGCAGCGGCGCGTGGTCAGTAGCGTGCCCGTGCCGTCCACCTCGATGCTGCCGCCTTCCAGAACCACGTCGATGTTTTGTAATGGCGTCACATTGAACGCCCCTGCGGCATGCAGCCGATCTGTCAATTGGTTGTCCAGCCCCGCATCGAATTTACAGCCCCAGCCATTGAAGGTGAAATCGAGCAGACGCGGGGCGTTGCCTTTTTCAAACACAGTGATCGGACCATGGTCGCGCGCCCAGGTGTCGTTGGACGGTACGGCATAGAGTGAGATTTGATCGAGAGCCGAACCTGCGTGTTTCAAAAGCAGCTCGACGTGGGCAAGGTGTTTCTCGTCCCAACAAACGATCACCACCCGTTCGCGCAGGCTGATCTGGTGTGCGATTTCGACAAAGACCGGCTCAACCTCGGCCAATGTGGCGGACCAATCGCTGTGTTCATGTGGCCAGGTGAGCATTGCCCCGCTTTGTAGAGTCCATTCGGGGGGGAGGTAAGAAGTGTTGGAGGAGTTTTGCATGTGTAAAATTTACGCCAAAGTTGTGACGTAAATTTTAGCACAGGAGAGCCCCGCGGTTGTTGCGGGATTTTTTTGTAATACGAGCGCGCTATGCCAGTTTGACGCAGTTGCGCCCCGCTGCCTTGGCCTGATAAAGCGCCTGGTCAGCTCTGGAGAGTAGAGCCGGGGAATTCTCTCGTTCACTTAAAAACGCTACGCCCAGGCTAACAGTAGAGGCGATCATTGCCTCATTACATACATACTTTGCCGTCTCCACTTTCTGGCGGATGCGCTCGGCCAGGCAAAGCGCACCCTCTTCGGAGGTGTTGCTTAACAATACTACGAACTCCTCTCCGCCATAGCGAAACAGGATGTCTGTGCTGCGTATGCTGGCGGCAGCGGCATCCGCCACGGTTTTAAGGGCGCAGTCGCCAAGGGCATGTCCATAGGTGTCATTGACACGCTTGAAATGATCGATATCCATGGCGATGAGAGACAGGGGAGTGCCGTACCTGTGGGCAAGCTCGACTTCGCGCTGCAACGTGGCATCCATGGCGACGCGGTTGTTCACGCCCGTCAGTGGATCCTTGAGGGCGGCTTCCACGGCCTGCTTGTACATCAGCGCATTTCGTAACGGATAAACGAGGCTACAGAGCAGGTGTTCAATCAGTATCGTTTCCGATTCGGTGAATTTCTTCTTCCGTGTAAAGGTCAAATCGCCCAGCCATTGCTCACCAATCGCCAGCCGGTAATTACCCGAATGACGCGCCTCTTTGCCCTCAGTGATCTCTATGCTCTGTGGAAGATGGCAGTAGGCAATGCTGTCATAGAAAACCAGCTTTCTGATTTCCTGGAAGAATAGCTTCAGAATTTGATCGACTTCCAGCGTCGTTTGCAGAACGTATGAAAGATGCGAGGTTTTATCCGATGCAACAATATCGTTTGATGGCAACAACCGCGACAAAGGGTCCCGGCCGGAATCCGTGTAGATGAAGTTACTGGTGGGCTGTTGTTGTGCGATAGTCATAAACACCTCCTGGGTACGAGGGCACATGCGAGAAATGTGCCATCCAGTATTGTTTGCATTGATTGCCTGATCGTAACCAAAAAACAGCATTTTGGGTAAAGTTTCAGTAGTGATAAGTCAATATGTTGACGCACCAACATGTTTGCCCTTGATCCCAGTGTGCATTATTCTATTCGGACCATGCAGGTGACCACTATGCACGAAGAACGTTTTATGCGAGCGTACTCAATATGAATGAATTGATTTCTAAAAGACGCTGCTCTTCAAGCGGTGCCTTGCTGGTGACGGCCCTGCTGTTTTTTTCAGGCAGCGCTGGCGCTGGCTATGCGATGACCGCGAAAGATATGCAAATGCTGCCATCCTATTGCAGTCAACTCTCGGCTGACAATTACGAAGCCAATGCTCAAGCGTACCGGATCGCTGGCTCTTTTCCGGCAGGGATGCCCCATGGTCATCATTACTGCCATGGATTGAAATCTATCGCACGTGCCACCGCACAGTCCACAAACCGGCGCGAGATACAAGAGAATCTGCAAGCCGCAGTGGGTGAGTTCCGCTATGTGTTGGGCCATACCGGAGTGTCTTCGGAGTATTATCCCTACCTGGCCATGGTCAGAGCGGATCTCGGACGGGTCTATGATCGTCTGGGAAAGCCTGGAGACAGTTCGCAGGAGTTTATGGAGGCGATCCGCCTGAAGCCTGATTATGTTGCGGCTTATATCGGCTTGATCGACTTCTACCGGAAACTTGGTAACCGTGGAGAGGCATTGAAAGTTGCTCAGGATGGGCTCGCTCATGTACCGGAATCCAAGACATTGCAGCGGCGCTACCGTGATTTGGGTGGGAAATTGCCTTATCCGACCCCTATCGTTAGCGAATCAAAAGCAGCCAGTTCGGCCGAAGCCCCTTCGAGTAATGCAGCAGCGCCTAATGTGGCCGCGCCTGATAACGACAACAACACCACGGCGGCAGAGCCACCGGCAACCTCATCTCCCACGGATGATCAAAAACCGCCCCAGGAAGCCAAGCCCCAAGAGCCAAAAATAGGCTCCCCAACTAACCCGTGGTGCCGCTTTTGTCCGCCGCCTGAATTGCAGTAGCCAAGTCAGCCTCCATCCACGCCCTGAGTTTTTGCTCCAGGTCTTCCGCAACCTCGGGGTGGTGATCAAGCACGTTCGAGTAGCATCCGGGGTCATTTGTCAGGTCAAACAATTTGTGGATTTCTCCGTTACGCATCGGCTGATAGGTGAATTTCCACCTTTCGGTTCTAATCATCCTATCCTTCGCGCGGACGATAATTTCCTGGTATTCCGGCTTGATCGCCAGCGTGCCGTTTCGCTTATCCGGCACTTCGAGCAAATCAGGCAGGTCGGGGTAATGCAGATGATCCGGAGGCATGCCCGGCGGTGTTGTTAGCCAGATGCCAGTTTCATTGTGAGCAGTCAAGCCAAGGTTGACATCGCGGTTTTCCATATAGGGTACGAGCGATACCCCCTCCATTTCCGGTGGTTTCTCCATGCCAAGGAGATCCAGTAGCGTGGGTGCAATGTCCACGGTCCGCGTGATGTGTGAAACCGTGCCACCTGGTGGTTTGCGCGGATCCTTGATGATTAATGGGATATGTGCGCTATGATCACCCATGACGCTGTTTCCTTGTCCCCATGTCTCGTGTTCAAAGAACTCCATGCCATGATCACTGTAGATGACGATGACGGTATTTTCTTCAATGCCGCAGGCCTTGATGTGTGCAACAATCCTGGCTACTTCATCATCAAAACTCTTCACGCAGCCATCGTAGAGATCAATGATCTGATCAAGGTCGAACTCCTTTTTGCTATCACCCTGACGGCGGATGATCTCAAATGGATCCCGCAGGCGAGCCATCACGAATTTTGATTCGCCCCGGTAGGCAGGGTCTGAGTACAGCGTGTAATAAGGATATTCTGATCCAAAAGGCGGATGAGTGGTTGCCATGAAGATATTCAGGAAAAACGGCTGTTCTTTGGCGGACAAATCGCTGATCATCGCCCGCGCATCACGTCCGATCTCGCGCGTCAGAGGGATGCCGGCGAGGTAATACAACTCAGGCAGGAAGCGCTTGCCGAAGCGATTGTGGGTAAACAGGGAAAGAAACAGGCGCAAATCCTTTGGTCCCTGGCGGATCAGATATTTCAGGCTCCACTGATCTTTGGGCAGATCGAGCTGCTGAAACCCCAGCTTGAATTTGCCCATGTCGGCCGCCGACCAGTCCCCCACTACCGCAGTGTGGTACCCCGCCTGCGACAGCAGCCAGGGCAGCGCAGGCATAGGCAAAGCGAGTTCATCATCTCCCGCGAAATTGTCCCGGATGCCGTGCGTGTGCGGCCAGGTTCCAGTCAGCAGTGAGATCAGGCTAGGGGCGGTGCGGGCACAAGGCACATAGCATTGGGTGAAGTGTGTTCCTTGTTGTGCAAGGGCATCCAGGTGCGGGGTGAGGTGGCGATGATACTTGTCAGCTTGCAGGCGATCTGCCCGCAAGGTGTCGGAGCCGATCATGACGATGTTGGGCTGCCCCGCTTTGCTGCCTGGCGGCGCCTTGCCCGGCACGGCCTCTCGAGATGCCGATAGCAGCCGCGCGCCCAATACGACAATAGCAGCTAATGTCGTCCAGACGAGCAGTGCGGCCCCGTCTTTATTCAAGGCGGATTTGGCAAGAGCAAGCAGCGCCGCCGTACCTCCCACGGCAATCAGCGCCCACTGAGCGCGACGAAGCTTCGAGGGGGATAGCCACTGCCAGAGGGGATAGAAACGGCTGAGCCGATAATGTGAAGAGGCCGCGATTGTTGCCGGCAAGTAGAGCAATTGCCGGCAAAATTGCAAAAAGGTAAGGAGGGTGACGCCACATATCGCGGCTGCGATTGCCAAGGGGGTGTTGAACTCCATATCAAGGGCCAGACTCAGGCAGGTATAGACGGCTATGCCTGTAGTGGCCATCAAACCGCTCAATATTCCTCCCCAGCATGCAAGGCGCCCGACGGCATACAGCGAGTATATGGAATAGTAACGCTGGATCTCTTCCCGTATCTGGGGGCCGGTGCGCGAGAAATCCGTGATTGATTTGAGCAAAAGAATCAACGTGAACGCGGCAGCCACCGAGGCTACGGTTGCGGCTCCGGTAATGAGCGTTTCCGCAGGGGCAGTAGCAAGCGCGGACGCCAACACAAGCCCCATAATTGTTGCCAGTGGCGCCAAGCCGGGCGCGACATAATAGGAATCCTGCCGGGATTGCTTGCCTGCCAGCGGCTTGTCGGTGATGCCGCGAATCTCTCCCAGCGTGGCGGCCAGACGCACGAGAAAAAAACGGGTTCGGGGCCAGCTTACGGAAAACACGGCGGATCCGAGATATTCCGCGAGCTTGCGCCACATATACAGGGGGATGGCTTGCCCCTTATGATGCACGCGGGAGACCGAGCGCGAGCGCTGGTAGCTTTTTTGAAGGATATAGCGGAACTCGAACCGTTCAAGATCTACATAATGATGCTGTACCACGTCGGGTACATACTGGATCTTTTCACCCGCCGTGAGCGCACGCAGCACGAACTCGCTGTCCTCGCCCCCACCGAGGTCATGGCCGTGCGGCCCCAACTCGGTGGAAAAGCCGCCAATCCGATCAAATACCTCGCGTTTCAGGAATAAATTGCCTCCGCCTGGCAATGGTAACTGTCCCTCGGGAGTGACGGATTGAGGTTGATTACCATAGTCATAGCGTGGCACAGGAAGAGGGTAAATTCGATAACGACCCGTGTCATGCACCCACACCGGTTCTGAACCATTCCAATCCGGCAAGATGCGTCCGCAAAACAACGTGGCCTGCGGATAATCGCTGATGGCGTTGAAAATACCATTTAAGAAATTGGGGTCGACGCGATGATCGTCATCGACCATTGCCACAAACATGGAAGTAAGCACAGGAATTGCGCGATTCAGGGCGTGTGATTTTCCGGGCGTTTTTTCTTCCAGCCAGGTTAATGGAAGATAATTTTTATTATCCGTATCCCTTGTATATTGTTCAAGAAAGTCCGCCGTTCCATCGGAGCAGGCATTGGCAACGACCAGGATGTCGATCTGTCGGTTATCCGGTCGTGCAGCCTGATTGATCGAAGCCAGTGTTTTCTCAAGCAAACCCACGCGGTTATGGGTGCAGATTAATATCGTGAGATCCATGAACTTCCTAAATTAGCCACTCTTGATCGTGAGAAGCCGGAATCGAAACACCATTTGGTTCCTAACCATAACCAGAAACCGAGTCTCCAGACGTGCGCGAGAACTGTAACCGGCTGCGTTTATTTGGATGTAATTCTCCATATGGATGTACGGTGTGGCTGCGGATCCGATGGTACGACGCCAAGATAATCGAGGTATTGGTATTGTCCAAGCAAGGTTCGGATGATCCCATAGCGTGACCTCTCCATATTGTCCACCATGAGCCACCCGCCATCCTTGATTTTTGGCAGGGCGCGGAACGCGCAAGACGGCCTCGCTCGACCATCGACTGTTACAAGGTCAAAGCTTCCATCTGGGTAATCGTCAATGGCATTGACGTAGGTCTCGAAGCTCATTGCCTTGTGCTCCGGCCACTCCGAGGTGAAACTCTTACAGCCATATGTGGGCGGGTTATCCATTTCCAGTGGTGTTGGCGTGCGCAGAAGGTATGTGCAATTTGTAATCTCAGAACGACGCAACCGTTCTGCCAGAAAATGATAGAAGCTCTCGTCATGTTCCACGCTCACAACATGTGCAACGTGTCCGGCCAAAAACAGCGTCGATCCACCAGACCCGTATTCGAAAACTTTCATGGGGGGCTTTAGGTAGGCCTCCAACCATTCGGTTGCCCTGAAGTTGATCCATGGTTGTTGATCGTCCACAGGATTGTGTCCGGGCAGCAAAGAGTAGAGCCACTTGGTTGCAAATTTTATTTCAGCGGGATTGCCAAGCAGTGTCTTGCCTGCCATAGCAAATTTTTGTATTGTTGAGGTACCCCTCATCCTTTCTCTCCTTTGGTAAACCAATCTTTTAGACGCCAAACTATTCCGGGGTTTTTCCCCTTGGCAGCATCATTCGCAAACCAAATCGCAGATAGGATGCCGTTGGACGCATCTTCAACGCATTGATCAGGGACTTGTAGGCGGCCAAGCGTCTGCCGTTATGAAAGTTGAAATATGACTGGTTAAAATATGCACTGGCAAGACTTTTACGAATCTCATCTGCCCATGGCATGAATTCTGCCATTTCTTTTGACGCGGCGAAAAGGTGCTCCTTAATGTCAATCCCTGATAGTACTGCTCGCTCCCGCTGTGACGCTACCGAAAAATAGCCTTGTGTTTCGCATCTTTGCAAATAGACTGGAGCCATAAACATAGCGGTTTTGCAGCACGCGGCTGCGTAAATCGCCCACTCCGACTCTCGCAGTGGCGGCTGAAGACGGCGCATGGCCTGCTCTGCATCAGCGACGTTGGGGTCGTGCATGTATACGCGCCGACGCAGGGCGCTCACCCTGTTCCATGCTGCGCGATACTCGATGGATCGCTGAAATGCCATTGGCACAGAAGAGAGTAACGTCCCAAACAGCTCAGAGTCAAACAGTACAACACCTGCCTGTATTTCGTGGCCTTTGGCTTGTCTGAGCACGCTCTGCATCGCTTGTCTTTGCGACTCATTAAAATGAGAAGCTCTTCCCCCAAAACCTTTAACACCAAGGTAAACAAGCTCGATCGACGGGTCGCTTTCAAGGATGACCAAGCCTTCCTCCAGGGCATTTGGCGCGAGGAGGTCATCGTCATCCAGGTGTACAACGATATTGCCTGCCGCCGCCTGAACCCCTTGATCTCGGGCATACGGTTGCTTCATCGGCTGCTCGTTGCGTATGACCCGAACCCGTGAGCCGAAATCCCTGCGCAACAACTCTGCATTCACAGGTGGCTGTGAGCCATCATCAACAACAACCACCTCCCATTCCTGATGGGTTTGATTGCTAACACTGGCTACTGCCTCGTGGAGCAGTGCTGGCCGGTTATGTGTTGGAATAATGACGGATACCAAAGTCATGGCCGTGCAAGTTTTGGTTCAATGCGGCGCCTGACATAACCACCCTGTATCCTGGAACCCGTCGCTCTAGTGTCCCCGTTTCTCAAAAAGACGCCTCTTGCCATCGTGCTGCCTTCCAAATAATTATGAGGACAGATTAACTGGAGGGGTACGAAGGTCGACGGTATGCCAAGCACCAAATATCCTCCCATCTGTAGCCAAAATCTTTCGCCAACAATGACACGACACGCCATAATGCCATTTTTCAAGTCGATTCACCCAAGCCTTTTCTTCAACGAATTTCGTATAGAGAACACATTTTAGCTTAACGGTATTGCCCGTATAGTAAACCAGCGCAGGTAATAGATGCGAAGGACGGTGTCACATGGAGCATGTTCAGCTATCGCCGGTGCGGGGACCAAAGGCCCAGCCCGAGATCTGCCCGAGAAAATACGCGATATTCATTTCTTTTCGCAGGGTGGCGTTACGGCCAGAGCTCCAATAGACGGTACAGACCGCTGAAAAAGCCCGCAAGAGCTGTCCGTAAAAATACGCCGGCGGTCGACGGGAACCTGCCCCCCTGCGACGGATAGCCTCCATTCGTCCCTGGCGATAGTGCAGATCGAGGAAATAGGATCGTTGCAGTTTGGCCGCCTGAATGCGGTGATGGATGATGGCCTCGGGTGTCCACCATATCTTGAAGCCAGCCGCCAGCAGGCGGCGGTAGAAGTCGACTTCCTCACCTCCAGTATTGTCCGTGCCCTTGCGGCCCAGCATGGCGTCGAAGCCGCCCACGCTGTCGCACACGGATTTCCGGATGCCGAAATTGCCACCGTAAAAAGACGTGCTTGGGCCGGTGAGTGGCGCGATCTCCTCCGCGCGGTTGATTTCGCCTAGAAAGCCCAGGAGTTCGTCGCTGAGCCAGGGGGGGCGTATATCCTCGAACAGCACGCGAATGCGTCCTCCGAAGGCATCTGGCAGTTTGGCGACGATGAGGCGCTCGAAGGCGCACAACCAATCGGGATCGGCGGTTTCGTCGTCGTCCATGAAAATGACGTATTCGCCCTGTGCCTCAGCGATGGCCCGGTTGCGGGCGTTGGATAGACCCAGCTTCTCCTCCTGCACCACGCGTACCTTCCAGCCAGTGGGCCAGGTATGGCGGGAAAGCAGTTCGGGTGTGCTGTCGCGGCAGCCGTTGTCAATAACCAGGAATTCCCATGACGCCTGGGGCGTCCGGATTTTGGCCAGGTCGGTTAGTGTACGTGTCATCCTGTCGGCGTGGTTGTGGGTACACAGGGCGACAGTATAAGCGATGCTCGTCATCTGCCCCCCGTGAGGCGGTCAGTCAGGCGGCTCAGGTAATAGCGTGCCGCATGGCCCAAACTACCGTCGTTGCTGCCCAGGCGGATCTTGCGCAACAGCATGGCCGGGGTGTCCGTGCCGAACACGTCCACGCGGCGGATGCGGAAGCGGTTGACGTCGACGCGATTGAAGCCTGGCTGGGTAGAGAAGGCGGCCCGGTAACCAGTCTTGCGAGTCGCGTCCTCCACCCGGTCGTCCAGGTGTCCGAAGGGGTAGGCGAGATAGCGCACCTCATGGCCTAGCAGTCCCGCCAGGGCCTGGCGCGATCCGGCCAACTGGTCAATCAATTGAGCATCACCCAGACCAGGCAGGCTGGCGTGGCTGCGGGTGTGGGATTGAAAACTCGCCCCTCGGTCCTGCATGTCACGGATCTCGTTCGCATCCAGCAGGGGGTAAGTGACACCCGCAGGGTTGTCCAAACGGGTCCACTCGTCCTGACCGCCGATCAGGTTGCTCACCAGGAACACTGTGAACGGCCAGCCGAGCCGCTCAAGCACCGGAGTAGCATGCTCTCGCACACCTCGGAAGCCATCATCGAAAGTGATGAGGCAGGCGCCTTCGGGCAGAGCCGGACCACCCTCCAGCCAGTCCACAAGTGTGTCGATATGCACTGCGCGGTAGCCCTTGTTGTCCAGCGCGCGCATATGTGCAGAAAAATTCTCCGGGGATATCGCATAACGTGCCTCCCAAGCGTTTTTGGCCTCGCCGACACGGTGGTACATTAGCACCGGCACGCCGCCTGTGCCGTTCATGAGCTTCTCCGGTTGGAGAGTCGAGCGGGCATGCGAAGCTGCACGTACATCTACCATGTGTAACCTAACTCCTCGGCCAGGGGCGATACGGCACGTTTCAGCAACCATTTTTCCAATTTACTTACCAGTACCTTTTTTCCACCCCGTTCCGAGCTGCCCACCTTATTGTCGAGAACGGAATGGTCGATGTGTATGCCAAGGTGTTTCTCAATTTCATTTAAATTCACGCGGCCTTCGATGAGGTCTTCGTATCGAATTACAAGGGCATCCAGACTCTTCGCATTTTCCATGTATCCCTTCATGAGATATCGCCAATGTTTGCCGAAGGCCATGGGAGTGAATACCGGTGCGTCAGGGAATGTGTCATACCAGTTGCGGCCGTATCGGCAATAAGAGCGGTAGGCATCGAGAGGGTTGCGATAGAGAAAAACAAACTGGGCCTTGGGGTAGAGCCAGCGAAGATAATACGCATGTTCGACGCCCAGCCGGACCTCCTTGATGCCCCAGCGTGAAGCACCGGCCGTCTTTGCGGGATGCGCAAACAGGGTGTCGAATAATGCCCGGTGGCCCTTGCGCAAATCCGCCAAGGACGGGAACAGATTAGCAATCCAGTTTCCCGACAGTTCCCCAGGGGGAGTGCCGTCATAATAGTAATCCTGCGGAGGCCAGCCAGCCCGAAAGGCCTTGGTGGTATCCGCCAAGGCTTGGATCATGCCGCATTCGTCGTAAGGCTCGCCCCAGATCAGTACGTCTTTATCGGACATGATGAGCCGCTGCAACAGTGTTGAGCCGGAACGCCAGCCAGCGGAAAACAGGAAAATGGGCGCCTCATCATCGCCCACATCCGCAGGCGGACAGGTGGCCAGCAACTCTTCAACACCAGAAACGATGCCCGGATTCTTCTGCAATGCCTGGTGATGGGCAGCACGCGCCTGGGCTGGGCCGATGAGCGCGTTAGCTAGATATTTCCGCATGGTATAGCCCTTAGCCTTTGCATATATGAGTTTCCCAGGTTTATCTATACTTGATAGTGCCTATGCGCTTCACCAGGCCGGCCAGTTCGTTTTTCGTCTCGTCAAACGTAGACCGCTGTGACCGATAGCCTTCCAGCAGTGCCAATACACGGCTTTTTAGATGGCGCCGCAAATGCTCGGTGAGCATCTTCCGGTACAGGTTCGTGAGCCTGAACGAGAACTTGCGGACCGTGCGATGGCTCCAGCGGAGAAAGGGATTATTCAGATCGTCGGTGTTTCTCAAAAGCAGTGTCACCATGGCTTCCAGAACGCCCGCTTCGCTGATGAGGCCGTTCTTGTAACGCACAAGTACGTCGGCGGCCTTGACTTCACAAAACCTTGAGCAGTACAACGCGTCATCGTGCCGCCGGAAGAAATAGAGCGGCTCCGGAATATGGCACACGCTGTAGCGTTTTGCGATACGAATGAAATAATCGTAGTCTTCAACAAGGAACAACTCAGGATCGTATTCGCCCACTTCTTCGTATACCTTGCGCGTATAGAGAAAACAGGCGCCAATGTGATTTGATTTTTCTAGCTGGAGTTTGCTTGGCAGCTTTTCATGCCGGGCATCCAATGGATTGCCTGCTGCATCCAGGTCGGCGAAGAGATAATAATCGGCGTATACGAACTCGCAATCTTTGGCCTGCAGAGTATCAACCATTTTTTCAATGGCATTATCCGCAAACACATTGTCGTCAGATGTCCAGGTCAGATAAGCGCCATTGGCGAGTGAAAATCCTTTGTTAAGTGCGCGCGGAAGTTTCAGATTCGGGTCGTTTTTGACGTAGCGGATGCGCGCATCATCGAATGACTTGACCACGGCGGCAGTGTCGTCAGGGGAGTTGTCATCGACGATGATCAGTTCCAGGTTTTTGTATGTCTGGCTCAAGACGCTACGGATCGCGTGCGGCAGCACATGCGCCCGTTTATAGGTGGGCAGTATTATGCTGACAAGAGGCTGCTCGGGTGCTTCGTTACTCATTTACTATCGCTCTTCAGAATCAAGATCAATGCTTAACTTGACGGTATTAAATGTAGGGTGGGTTAGCGTAGCGTAACCCACCAATTCGTCGCCAAAGGCGACACAATATGATATGCAACCAGCGCTTGAGTCGCCTGCGGCGACATCCGGTGGGTTACGCTCCTAACGGAGCTAATCCACCCTACATTTAATGTTCGCATCTTCGAGGATGCGCTTCACAATCTGGGTGCGGGCCGTGCCATCCCCATATGGATTTGCCCGGTTCGCCATCGCATGGTACGCATCAGTGTCATCCAGAAGCTTTGATGCCTCTGCCACTATATTGTGGGCATCCATTCCAATCACCTTTACCGTTCCGGCCTCTACGCCTTCCTGCCGTTCGGTGACTTTTCTCAGCACCAGCACTGGCTTGCCCAAGCTCGGCGCTTCTTCCTGCAATCCCCCCGAATCCGTCAGCACCATATAAGCCTGTTTCATCAGATGGACCAGTGGCATATAGTCCAGAGGATCAATCAACAACACATTCTCGATTCCGGAGAGGATGCTGTTCACCACCTGCCGGACGTTCGGATTGCGATGCACCGGGTACACCAGCACGATCTGGTTCTTGTACTTGAGCGCCAACTCCCTGAGGCCGTGGCATATCGACTCGAATGGGCCACCGAAGCTCTCGCGTCGATGTGCCGTAACCAGAATGATTTTTCTCGAATCGAAAGGAATAGATTCCAGCGGAGTGCCTGCAAAACTGTAGGGTCGATTCGAAACATCGAGCAGTGCGTCGATCACTGTGTTGCCGGTCACTGCAATTTGACTGTCAGGAATGCCTTCGTTAAGCAGATGCTTTTTTGCGGCCTCGGTATGGGCAAAATACACGTCCGCCACTGAATCGATGATTTTTCTGTTGGCCTCTTCGGGATAGGGATGCCGCTTGTCAAACGTCCTGAGTCCGGCTTCAATATGGCCGATCTTAACGCCACAGTAAAAGGCGGCCAGCGCCGCCGCCATCGAGGTGGTCGTGTCGCCTTGCACCAGCAGCAAATCGAAATGCTCCTCGCGCAGAATGCGGCTGACTTCCTGCAGCACGCCGATGGTGATGTGCTCCAGGGTCTGATTTTCCCTCATCAGGTTCAAGTCATAATCTACCCGGATGTTGAACAGCTTAAGCAGCGGTTCCACCATTTCCTTGTGTTGGCCGGTAAGGCAATTCCTGTTCTCGATCAGCCCCGGATATTTTTCGAGTTCTGAAATGACAGGCGCCATCTTGATGGCTTCGGGACGGGTTCCAAAAACGGTGAGCACCTTAAGCACGTTTGCCTTCCCCCTGCAGCTTGAGTGAATAGGCATCGAGAAAATACTTCACCGCCCAACTGATTTCCGCGCCAGCGATGTACTGCGCCCCCTTGCCGTAGCTGCCGTAGAACCCACCGGATTTATTCTGGATTTTTTCGAGATATTGGATGGCGCGGTCGGCACGGTCCTTATTTCCCAATCTGTACCAGACAACGGCATATTGGGCGATTGCGGTTGAACAGGTCCATTCAACGTCGGGATAGGCCGGGATGCCGCCGTCAGGTCGCTGGCATCTTTCCACATCGGCCATGCCTTGAGTTGCCAGCTCGATCTCCCCAAGTTCCCAAAGTGCCTCCATGGCATAGGCGTGAAAATGCGCAAGCCGGTTGAACGGCACGAGTGCTTCCTGTTGCTTGTAATAGGACAGCACGAAGTTGGCCGTCTCCACGTACTCCGGCACGCCCAGCAGCTTGCCAGCCTGAACAAGCGGGGGAAGCACATAGGTGTGGATCAGATCATTGGCGATGTCAGTCCACATCTCCGTGGACGGTGTGGTCAACCGGCCGTTCGAATCCACCTGTGCCACGACCCAGTCGCACGCTTTCCGTAGCGGGGCTTCGATGCCGTCCATATCATCCAGCGCTACGCACAGCCCGCGCATCACCTGCCCGGTATCGAAGGTGTAAGGCACGCCATCAGGCGCAGGGAAAGCGCCATCCGGGTGCTGGATGGAAAGCAGCCAGCGCGTGCATGTCCGGGCCAGCTCTTGCTCACCCCAGTTATACAGCGTTGGGATGTAATAGCCTGTCACCTCTGGATAAGGCACCGGAGTCCTGGTGTGTACGATGATTCCCTTATCCGCCACCATGTTCTTCTTGAACCAATCCATAGCTCTCTTATAGCTTGGCTTTTGTTGCTGCCAGAAAAACATTTTCTTCAACCCCTCAATTTCGCAGCAATTACCGGTCTATATTATGCAATATAATGATTTCATCAAAGTATTATAAAATACAAATACGCTTGTTTCTTGGAAGTAACTTTCAAAAAGATAATATTATATTACAAGAGAGCGGGAACTGCTCTGCCATGCGCTTTCTCGCTCGACTGCTTACACCCAAAAGTATCTAATTAATAGCTTAAAATGCTTAAGCTGGACGGATAGCAACATTGAACGAAACAGTGCGCGGAGTCCCAGCAATTTATTTTTGTCACGAAGAAAATAGGCCTGGGTGAAGTACGCATCAGCAAGATGGGTCTCGATAAGTTTGGCCTGATTTGATATTTTTTCATGTTTGTTGCGGTAATGCCTGCTGAGAGATTGGGCTGACACCAAACTGTTTTCCAACTGCCTCAGTGTTGCCTGATCTTTATCCTTGTCCGATAGCCAGCCGAAGTTATTTCCATGAATTCGCCAATATGTTACTGGTTCTTTCGTCAGCGCCAGGTTACACAGGCTAGACGCCTTGATTGCCCAGCCAGACTCCGAAAACAGGCCGCTTTCATCGAACCCGCCCACAATATTCCATGCTCCTTTTCGGGCGGCCGGCCTTTGAAAATCGATAGGGACGGAATGCAGGAGTTCTGGGAATAGCGTATCGTCGAACAGGTACAGTCCGTTAGATTCTGCTGGTTTAATGCGTTGAATAATCCCGTCAATTGCCTTCTTTCTGTTTTTTGCAGGATTGGTGGCATAAGGGCCAAAGGGTTCAACCCCTAGAAATAAGCAATCAAGATTCGGAAGGTTGACGAAAGCATCGCGTATCTTCTCCAAAGCCGTAGGGGCAAGCAGATCGTCATCGTCCAAGAGAGTAATGATGTCTCCTGTTGCCGCTCTGATGCCCGCGTTTTTTGCCCGTGCGACACCCAGTGGTTTTTCGTGCCTGATAAAAACGGCCTTGTCACCAAGAAGCGCCTCCAACTGGTGCAAAGGAAGGGCAGGGCTGGACCCGTCATCCACGATCACGGCTTCCCAGTTGGAATATGTTTGCGCAGCAATGCTGCTGGCAGCTTCTTGTAAGAGGTCTGGCCGGTTATGCGCCGGAATGACGACGGAGATTTTCATGAAACGCATACTCAGGCAGTAGTGGAATAAGCCAATGGCTCATTTGGATTCTCTGACCCGCATGATCTGGTTGGCTTTCACATTGCGCAATTTCTGAACCACGCCGCTTGGCCAACGAACTTCTATTTCATCAATCTGCGTGTGCTTGGCGAGGCCGAAATGCAGGCGCTGATGATTTTGCCCCCGCTCATGTATGCCCCCATCCTGAACTCGTATCTGAGTCACACCGCCGACAGTCACACGCACCACCGCACCGATTCCATCGCGATTGGATGCCGTTCCCGCCAGGTCAATCTTAATCCAGTGGTTGCCATTTCCAAGATTGCGGTATAGCCGGTAGGTGCCGTTTTCCGAGGGCAGCCCCAGGCTGCGGCCCATGCTTCCGCCCGTGGCGGTGAAAAGGTCAAGAAATCCGTCGCCATCGAAATCAGCCATCGTGACGGAATCGCCCACACCGAACAGGCTACCGGCCGCGCCTCCCGCTTTGGAAACGACATCGAAGTGCCCATCTCCCCGATTGAGCAGGAGCAGGTTTTCCTGTTTTCCGATATCGCCCGAGGCCAGCACAAAAAGGTCCACATCCATGTCGTTGTCGAAGTCGCCAGCAACGACATTTGTGCCTGCAACAGCACGCTCGTTGATGCCTCGCTTGTCACTCTCTTCAACCAGCTTGCCGCCCCGGTTCATGAACAGCCGTCCGGGTGCTTCCTCGGCTTTCACAGGGTCGCCGATCGCCGCCAGTTCCGTGATGGCCTCGGAAGAGGTGACTTTTACCGCTATCTGCTGGTACTTGGGTTTGCCCACCTCAAGTATCTCGCGCGGTGCAGTCACACGCACCTCCCACTGGCCCGGCGCCGTCATGCCGATATAAACACCTGCCTGACTGCCCGGTGTGTTGGCAGCCATGCCTGTGATGCCTGGCGTTTTAGGTGATAAGTTGAACTTGAAATCCCCAGGATGCGCGCCCTGTTTGCCAAGATAGATGCGATCAACCGACAGTGCATTGGCAGGCCAGGCAGGTGAAACCCGGAATGTTAGTTGCCCGGATGAGCTGAAGGTAAACCCCGCCGGTTTGCCTACATTGGCCTGATCGCTCCGCACATCCGCGATGACCTCCTTGCTGCCAGTTTGGCCGAAAGCGACCGGCCCAGGCGGATTTTTACGCGCCAGGTAGAGGTCAACGAGTCCATCATTGTCGAAGTCGCCAGCGGCAATGTCCTCATAAGCCGTTTGGGGGAGAAGATCAACTTCCCGTGCGGGCATTTTTGCGGTATCGAACACCTGTGAAGCCCGGTTATGTGACGAGACCCTGCATGCCAGATCCGGGTGGCTGTTGTTGTTGAGCTCGGTAATTACGCAGAATTTCGGCGACTTTGAGGCGAACTTCAGCACGTCTGTCGAGGCGGCGAATTTGCCATTTTTCTGAAGAAAGATAAAGGGCGGTTCAATGTTATCGAATCGGCTTTCCGCACCCTCGAACAGATCGAGCTGACCGTCTCGGTTGAAGTCGTACCACAGGGGCATGCGCGTCCGGCCATAGGGGTTGGATACCCCAACGGCCGCAGCTATGTCTGCGAACTTGTCGCCCCGATTCAGGAAAAGCCGTTTCGGTTCCGTGCCCACCCCGCGGCCCGCTCCAGTGAGTTGGACCAGCTCCAGATGGCCGTCGTTGTTGAAATCTGCCCAAGCGGCGCCGTGTTTGTCGCCACCCAGGTCTTCCGGCTTGAAAATTTCTCGCGTTACATCGGCGAAGTGCCCCTTGCCCAGATTTCGATACAGCTTGGCATCGTTCAGGTGGTTGGTGACGTAAAGATCAGGCAGACCGTCGCCGTCGAAATCACCCCATGCAGCGCCGTGGGTTATGCCCACATATGCAATACCGGAGGTCGGCGTAACATCCTCAAACAGGGTGACAGCAACATTGGGGCGACGCAAAAAAGTCACGCCAACGGCTAAAACGACCACCACCGCGATCACAATCAGATAACGCAATTTTTTTGACATCTTCGTTCTTATCCCTTTTCTTGCTCGCAACTATGCGATAACAAGGTGAAACCAGTGCATTTGTCTCTTGACGATGGCGAGCGAGTGCTTGTCGGCGACCCTGCTATGCCTTGCTGGATTCGTGACCTGACGTGGTTTCTCCGCCGGCATCCGCTGCTATCACCTCACTGCGCAGCACCTCCAGATAGCTGTGGCCGAAGCGCAGATCCGGTTCCATGTGGTTTCCTTCCGCCCACTCATTCCAGGATTTCAGAAAGACCAGCCGATGCTCAGGCGGTTTGGCTGACACATTCTCAAGTGCTTGGCGCAAGCTTTGGCGAAAGAGCTCGGGCGTAGAACCTTCCATGACCAATCCATTCATCCCGCTTCGCGGTGTGTTGTCCCAGCTTGGAATAACGCATGGCAGATATTCCATCTGTCGCGTGCGCTCAGGAACAAAACTTTTCAGCAGATCCTTGTATTGGTAGATAGTGAGACGATGCCCGCCGAGCTTGGCCCTAAACTTGATGAGGGGATGTCGCAAAGGTATCTTGCCCGTCAAGCCTGGCAGATTCTGAACCACTGCGGCATCAAATCCGTTAACCTTGGGATCCCAATTATCGTGGTGAGACACGCCTACTAAATAAATCCCAGGCAGTCCGGCTCGCTCCGCCATTTGCCGGAATAGTTGGACAACATGTTGAATATCGGGCACGTCTTTGGGTTTATAGATGATGAACAGTGGTTTGCCATCTACTCTCAAATACCGATTATCCCTGAACGCCAGCAACAACTCGCGGAAATGGGCCTCGTAATCTTCTGTGCCGGGATAGGTCTGCTCCATCAATATCCGCTTGGGGTTGCCGTGCCAGATACCGGACCATGTCGCATTCGCCCAGCAAAGACAAAAGGGAGAATCAGGCTTGCCCGACTCGAGTACTTCGTTGAAGGGCCGCTCCAATAAACGCTTGCCGCCAAACCAGTAATGATAGTAGCAGAACGCCTCCACCCCATACTCGCGAGCCATCTCGGCCTGCGCCGCGCGTGTTTCCGGGACGCGCAGGTCGTAGAAACCCAAGTCAGTTGGCACATGTGGCTGATAGTGCCCATTGAACAAGGGCGTAGCCTTGGTCGCGTTGGTCCACTCGGTAAAGCCTTTGCCCCACCATTCATCGTTCTCGGGGATGGGGTGGAATTGGGGGAGGTAGAAGGCGATACAGCGCGCTTTCATATTCATTGGTCGTTATAACCTTTGCCTTGCATGTGAACTTATCAGTGGCGACACCATTGGCTAAGATGAAACGGTTACCGCAGTATCCTGAGTTGTCTCAGTAGTTCCAGTTGGCGTCTTATCGCCGCGCTAGCCTTCCAGTATAGTTTGCGAGCCGCGCCCGGTGCTTCGGCGGTAGTTTCTTTTTGGAAATCTGTCACCAACCCACCGGGCGCACTCTGCAAAGCCTGCTTCGTCGCCTCCAGATAGGCGCGACCCCAGCGAAAGTCGGGTTCGAGATGATTGCCCTCAGCCCACTCATTCCAGGCATTGATGAAGACGAGACGTTCATCTCCAGCATATTTCTTGACTGTTTTGGCGACGTCCAGACGAAGCCAGTTTTCATATTTCTCCGGCGTCGCGCCTGGAAAGATATACGCATCGCGTTTCTTGCGTGCGCTGTTGTCCCATGAAGGAGTTACGCAATGGAAGCGTGTCCATGAAGGATCGGGCCGTCGAAGCATTTCACGCGCCATAGTGTCGTAGTCAATCACCTTGTTCTCTATGAATGCCTTGGGAAGCAAACCCATTGCCGCCAAGAAACGAGGCAAGGAGCCTCGGTGTTTCACATTGCCAATTGGCCAGCTAAAGGGCGCGAACTCAACCTCGGCGTCGAAGCCCAGTTCTTGGGGAGAAACATTGGCACGGGCGCTTTCATAGCTTTCGACCTTTACCAGATAGAGATCGCCCAGACCCGCCTTCGCGGCTTCGCGGCGCCATATATCGGTCGTCATTTTTGGATTAGGGAGCAGCTCGGCTCTATACACCAAAAACAAGGGGCGGCCATGCACCCGGATATAGCGCGGATCCTGAAATGCGGGAATCAGGCTGTGAATGTGCTCCAGATCGTCTTCCGGCGCGTAGCTCTGTTTCAACAAGACATGTTGATCTTCTCCGTCCCATCTGCGCGTCCAGTTTTCATTTGCCCAGCACAGGCAAAATGGTAAATCGGGTTTGCCGCTTTCCAACACTTCATTGAAAGGTCGTTCCAGAATGCGGCGGCCATTGAACCAGTAATGGTAATAGCAGAATCCGTGGATGCCATACTCACGGGCAAGTTGCGCCTGAGCCTCACGCACCTCGGGTAGCCGCAAGTCGTAGAAACCCAGATCAGCAGGCAGATGTGGTTGGTAATGTCCCGGAAAAAGCGGTTTGGCCTTGGTAACATTACGCCATTCGGTGAAGCCGCGTCCCCACCATTCGTCATTTTCGGGAATGGGGTGGAATTGGGGGAGATAAAAGGCTATAGCCCGCAGGTCGCTCAAAGTGATCTCCCTTGGCGCAATGGGGCTACCCAAAGAGTGTTTGCAAGCTTGGTTCGGTGCATTTCGATTAACCCGGCTTTAGTCATTGCTGTCTGCGCCATATACCAGTCAGTCGTTCCCACAGACTGGCCTTTGCGCGAGCCGATCGCCCTAGACCGGGGTGGTGGACGAGGAGCTCTTTCCATTCCCGCAGCAAATCCGAGCTTGGTGTGGATGCATTATTCGCAGCGTCTACCGCGATCCAGCGGGCCCCAGCTATTTTTTTGTCCAGCATGGCCTTCAAGTCTACAGGCGGATCGCGCCGCCGCATAGCTTTCCGCACTGGCTCGAATGCCGGCTGATGCACGTATTCGTGCATCAGCACCACGCCGTCCAAGGTGATCCGGTATTGCCGCTGGGCGAAGTGGTGGGCACTGGTAGAGCCAGTATGAACCCTGAAGCTGGCTAGGGTCTTGGGTAGGTAGGTGAAGCCATGATGGGCTGCCAAACGCACCCAATACTCCGTGTCGCAGATCATGGCCAGTTCTGGGTTGAACAGGCCGTGACGAGCGAAAGCCTCTCGGCGGATCAAGGTTGCCGTGGGCTCCCCAAAGAAATTTACGCCAAACAAGTCGATCGCGGTCTCACATACGGTTCCGGGTGGGACATAAGTGATGCCCGCTCCGAACACTCGCTCGGGGTCGGGATGTTGTTCGTAGTATCGGCGGGTTGCCTCGGGGGTGCCGTCCTCAAATATAAACGTCCGGCGGCATACGGTCAGCCAAGTGTCCGGCGTGCTTGCGGTCAGCATCTCCTCCACGCATGTCGGGGCGATCAGATCGTCCTGGAAGACGAACTTGATCCACTCGCCGTTTGCCAGTTCAATGCACCGATTCCAGTTGTCTACCAGCCCAAGGTTGTGTTCGTTGCGCACCAGCCGGATTTGTGGATTCTTTTCTGTGTAACGCCCAATAATTTCAGGGGTGGCATCAGTTGATCCGTCATCTACCACCAGTACCTCAATGTTTTTGTATGTTTGGCTCAATACACTGTCCAGACATGCCTCAAGATAACGAGCGCCGTTATATGCAGGTATGCAAATGCTTACTGTTGGCATTTTTTTCATGGGTGACATGGAAGGGTAGACTTCAGGTTGCCCGGAAAAAAAAACACGCTCGTCCACCGTCACCTTGTTCATTTACTTTACGCGCCATTTTTTTGAACCCTTCGATCTCATCATGGGTGAAAATTTTATTTTCTTTGTTAAGCCAGTATGAATTATTGGCGGTGAGTGGTATGTCGCGTAAATATTGTTCGCTGCCGTAAAATTCAAATTCCAGCGAGTCACAGATTGTGGAATAGAGTTTTAGGCCACTTTTTTCGGCTATGAGTTGCATACTTTCCCGGGAGTGAAGATAGAGATGGCGCGGTGGATCCATTTCTACCCAGTTTGTAGCGTAGTGTCGCCATGCGTAGGAAGATACGATAGGAATGCGCACGAGGATGACACCATTTGGGGTCAGCAAGCGACGGGCAGAGACGATCGCTGATTCCTGATCGGGGATGTGCTCCAGGGAATGATGTAGAGTAATAAGATCGAAGGATCCCGTCATCTCATCGATGTGACGTTTATATATTGTAATGCCGTCTCGATGCACGTCGGATTTTATAAAAGGATCCGCTCCAGTAAGATGGCGAAATCCCATTGTTCGCAAGTCTGCCAGCCATCGAGATCCGCTGCCGCAGCCTATGTCGAGAAAGCGGGCTGAGAAGTCGGCGACCCCTGCTTCTCTCAAGACTTTTTCTACTGGAAGTACCGTGTCGACGCGCAGATCAGGCATTTTTATAAAGTTAGCCAGAAATTGATTCAGTTTGTAACCGCGATCAAATATTGCATTTTTGAAACGATGCTTGAGGAGCAATGCTCGTAACGGTGAGGTACGATTATTGTTTGTGACAGTTAGCGAGTAATAGCCGGGTGGATAGAATCGTCCCAAATCTTGGGGTATGTCTTTGATTTGCAGGCAACCGCAACACTTGCATTGGAAATATTCAAACTCCTCCCTCGTGCCAAACATCATTTCTCGGCCTACGAAGTTGGGGTGGTTGTCAGCGGTACCGCAAATGCGGCAGGTATGTGAAGGAAGCATGATGCTACGCCTTTACCTTCGAAATAACCGGGATTGCGGGATGTGCGCGGTCTTCCATCATCCAGTTCGCATCCAGAGCGAAGAATCCATCACGCGCGGTAATCGGTACATCGCCGATGACCTGGAAATGTTTCAGATTTTCACCGTAGAAGATGGTGCGCGCCACTTGCCCGCCAGTCACCCCAAAGCGTAATGAATAAACGCCCGGCAGGAGCGGGAGATGTCTTATTTTGCACGCTATTTCATGTTCACCACAATCAAGATGGCTGATATGAAGTTGTTCTTCACTGTTGTGAGTGGTCAAGTATAAAAAATCCGTTGTGTGGAAACCAAATCCAAAGGTGACTTTATCGAAAGTTTTTAATACCCGGATTTTGAAATTTACGATACAGTCGTAATTATAGGAAAGGCGGTCAGTTCTCTGGTTGTTGTGATCAATAAAATGCAGGTCTAACAACTCGACTTCACCGCTGGTAGAGAAGCTGGCCTGAGCGGGGGCTGTGGTGGCTTTGATTTTTTCGTCACTTTGTTGGTAGAAGCTGTCACACACTTCTTGTGGGGTTCCTGCCTGATTGATTCGTCCATGGTCCAGCATGATCACTCGGTTACATAAGCGTTGTATCTGCCGAATATTATGGCTTACCAGTAACACCGTTTTTCCCTGCCGTTTGATCATGTCCTCCATACGGTCAAAGCACTTGCGCTGAAACGCCAGATCCCCGACCGCCAGCACTTCATCCACAATCAGTATGTCCGATTCCACGCTGGTAGCAATGGCAAAACCCAGGCGCACCGACATGCCGGAGCTATAACGCTTGATCGGGGTATCAATAAACTCTTCCAGCTCCGCGAAGGCGACGATTCCATCGAATTTTTTCTTGATTTCGGCCTTGGGTATACCCAGGATCGCGCCATTGAGGAAGACATTCTCGCGCCCGGTGAGGTCACCTATCAGTCCCGCGCCGACTTCGATCAGTGGCGCCACTTTGCCATGTACTTTAACGCTTCCTCGGGTGGGTACGCTGATTTGTGCCAGCATCTTCAGTAGCGTGCTCTTGCCCGCACCGTTGTGGCCGATGATGCCGAGCACTTCACCTGCTTCAACCTTGAAGTCCACATCGTCCAGTGCCTTGAACAGCGGGCGTTCGGGCAAGGGCTGCCCGCGCAGTTTTGCGGCAGTACGCTGTATAGTATGCTTGAGGCTTTGCAGTTGCCCGAGGCGGTATTCTTTGGTGACGTGGTTGACTTCGATGATTGGCATAAGGGGTTGGTCTATTTGATATCCGAGGGAATTTTTTTCCCTTTCTCGGTACGGTCGAAGTCTTTGTCGAAGCTCACGATGGTCAGGTTATATTTTAACGCTACGGCGTACTGATAGGCGTCATCAAAATCAAGGCTGAATTTCTGTGCTGCATCGATCACCGATTCCATGTCCTCCGCCGATATGGAGGAAACTTTTATTCCAGCGGTAAAAACCATGTCATTCAAAAACTGACGGTAGGCCGCATGCTGCTTTTGCCGAAAGACAATCAACCCAATGGAATGTAAAGAAAAATCACTTATATAGAGATCATGGCTATCGTATTTAAGCAGTAAGCTGCGTGCTTCTTCAGCCCTGTCTTGCCCCAGTAACACTTCAAGAAAAATATTGGTGTCCAGTAGCAGCTTCATTCCCCCATTCTCCAGTCAGAGATTTTGTGTTGAAGCTCAGCCGAAGTATACTTCCCCGCAAGTTCTTTTAGCGCGCCCGCCCATAAGAAGCTTGGCTTTCCAGGCTTTTTCTTTTCCCTTCTTACCCATAGGAACTCCACAAAATCTTCAACCTCCGCCTGGAGTTCTGGCGGCAGTTCGTCAATTTTGCGTACAAGATTTTCCCGCATGATAACCTCCGGTAAAATTTAGCGATCCCCCGAATAAATCGGGGACTCCATCACGGCCTTTGCCTGCACATCAAGCTAACTCGCCCACATCACGCAAAACCGCATCGATCAGGTTTTTACGAATATAAATTCCATTCTCCTGTAACTGCATGAGATAGGGCTTGATCGCTCCGATCAAGCCGGTTTTTTTGGCTCGGCGCAATATACCCAAAGTGCCAATCCGAATCACGCCGAAACGTTCCGCCACGCGGCGTGCCTGCGCATCATCCAGCAGTACCGTACTTCCAGGCATGCTGAGAGCCAAGGCAATAACCTGCGCCTCGCCGCGATCTACCAGAATTGCCAAAGGTTGCAGCAACTCGGGAGCCGGGGCTTGAGTTTCCAGCCAGGTAAGCTGGCTCACTGCCAACGCACCGGGTAATCCAGCGCCATGAACAGTCACCTCTTCCCATACTATTGTCGGCACCATCACTCGCTGATATAACTTGGGCAGGAGTTCAAGTTGACCAATAATCGCTAGGGCAATCAGTGGGCTGCTGTCGCCCACAATAGTTTGATTAGTCATCACGCAACTCATCGGCAATTTGGTCATCATCCAGATTTATTACCGGCACTTGCAAACGCCCCAGTTCAAACATGAAGCGCAGTTTGCTCATGCGACAAAACTCAGCCGCTTTGCCCAATGAAAGGCGGCGAACCTCAAACAACTTGGCTGCCAGCAGGAACGCCAGCTCTTCTTCCAAAGCTTGCGGGGCTTTGCCGGATGTCACCAGCAAATCATCAGGGTATGGCAGGGATAAAGTGTGCATGGTCTATCTCCTCGGTTCAAACGGAACAAACGCAGCGTCATTGTGAGGTTGAGCGAATAATACCGCTCTTGATTAGGCGAAAACGTGAAGCTGTTAGAGTCTGCTGCATTCCTAAAGGGGGCGAATTCGACCCCTTTAGATTGTTGATTTTTTCCTTAAACCGAAAAATTCGATGGTATGGCAAGTCAAAAGGGGTTAGACACCAATTCTCGGTTTTTGCGGCTGAAGCCGCTCCTACGGTGGTATCGTGGGCCGGTAGCTTGAGGCAGATGAGTCGCCCCATCTGGTATTCTTTGTTGACGTGGATGATAGCCATGGTTATTTAAGGTCTTCCTTACTTAGGCCGGAGTGCCTGAGAATAGAATAGTGCTCAACCATTCTAGGCCGCCAAATACTGCCTGACATCCACCTGCACGCCCTCGCGGATCGCTTCCTCGCCATGTGAGAGCAGGGCGCGCGTATCTTTATCAGCGATATACTCTTCGCCACAGTTGTCGCAAACCAGTGCAGGCACATTTTTAAAAACCAGCGTGGTTGGTCCACGCTCTAATGTGACGGTAGCGAAACCCGGCTGGGTTTCGCCGTGTTTGCAAATAACACACTTCATGATGGCTTTCTCCGTTTATAAGCCGTTTCCCAGAGCTTAGGATCGGGTTCATGGGCCGTAATGATAATTGTAGCATCGTCCACGATGTTATTAGCGGCAACTACATGAATTGGCCTTGAACCAACCCACCCCAATACCAGCCGGCTCGGATACGGTGTGTCATCAAGATAATCCTGAATGACTTCACCGTTTTCCAAAGCGTGCTGTATATCCTGCTCCATAATGCCACGCTCGAACATTCGTCTAATGGCATGATTCCTGTACATCAGCAGCTTGGCTTTCATTTTCTCGATTATTTAAGGCATGGAAGTTTTTCAAACCACATCCGCAAAATAGGATTCCGCACGCTTGAAAACGATGTAGCTGATGGGCAACAGGATGGCTATCAGGATCATTCCCGGCAGCATGGCAGCAAAGTCGGGGGCTTGGCCATAGAGCAATACCCGCTGAAAGGCGTCGATGACGCCGGCTATGGGGTTAAGGGTATACAGCGTGTAGAGCAGGTTTGACCATTCTCCGGCAGCCTGATTGGTCAGGAGTTTTTCCTTGACCAGGGTCAAGGGGTAGATGACCGGCGAGGCGTACATGAGCAGGGAGAGCAGGATCGGTAAAGCCGTGGCGACATCGCGGTAATAGACGTTCATCGCGGCCCCAATGAGGGCGATGCTCAGTGAGGCCAGGACTGTGTACAGGATGATCAGGGGCAGCCAAAGCGCGTAAACACTGGGCATCATTCCGTAATAAACCATTAGCCCGGCGAGAATGCCAAAGTTGATGCCGAGTTCCACCAGTTTGGTCATGACGCTAGTGAGGGGGAAAATCTCGCGGGGAAAATAGATTTTGCGGATCAGGTTGGCGTTGGATACCACGCTGCCGACACCTTCCGCAGTGGCTTCCTGGAAGAAAATCCAGGGCATGAGTGCCGCGAAGGTGAGGATAGGATAGGGGATGTCACCGCTGTCGATGCCTACAAAACTTTTGACGAGGGTAAATATGAGCATCAGTGTAACGGGTTTAAATACCGCCCAGGCGATACCTATATAGGCCTGTTTGTAGCGTAAGGTGATGTTTTTCCAGGCGAGCACCATCAGCAATTCGCGGTAGGCAACGATGTTTTTGGCGGCTTGAATCATAATTTTCAGGGGGTTTAGGCTATCCGTATAATGGGTGAATTTTACCACACTTGAGAGTTTTTCATTGTGTAAGCCATGAAGGAAGGAATGCGTAGGACAATCCCGTCCGATTTGGTGTTTGTTTGCATGCGATTACCTCAGGTATAGTTGTATCGGTCATTGTCGGCTGTCTTTGAGGTCATATTGACACGGAGGCAGGATACCTTGATACTTCAAAGAGATTGGTTAGACAAAGTCTAAGCGCTGGCGGGGATGAATCAATCCTCAGGCAGTTGATGTTAACGGACATTTGCAAGGAGATAGTCATGAACCTGAAAGGCAGCAAAACCGAAGAGAATCTGAAGGCCGCCTTCGCGGGCGAATCGCAGGCTAATCGCCGTTACCTGTATTTCGCCGCCAAGGCGGATGTGGAGGGCTACAATGATGTGTCCGCTGTGTTCCGTTCCACTGCGGAAGGTGAGACAGGCCATGCGCATGGTCACCTGGAATACCTGGAGGTCTGCGGTGATCCGGCTACCGGCCTGCCCATTGGCGCTACCGCCGACAACCTGAAGGCGGCGATTGCCGGTGAAACCCACGAGTACACCGACATGTACCCCGGCATGGCCAAGGCGGCGCGTGAAGAAGGTTTTGATGAGATTGCAGACTGGTTCGAGACCCTCGCCAAGGCTGAACGTTCTCATGCCAACCGCTTCAAGAAGGCATTGGACAGTCTGGGCAGCTAAAGAACCAGCCACCCCACCTCGAAGGGGTGGGGTGATTGAAACAGTTGGTGGGGCTGCCAACAAAGCCATTGCTTAACGGCATTGGGCGTAGGGTGCGTTCCACGCACCACATGAAAATACAGTGGTGCGCGCGGCGCACCCTACGAAGCTTTCGGTATTCGCGCAGGGAGCTGCCATGTCAAAACCGACCTCAATCCAACGGGAAGGCAGCCTCGAAGCGCCGACCCGTCACCCGCTGGACTGGAAAAATCCCGATTTTTATGATGAACCATCCCTGTTCCAGGAGCTGGAGCGGGTATTCGACATCTGTCATGGTTGCCGGCGTTGTTTTAGCCTGTGCCAGTCGTTCCCCACGCTTTTTGATGCCATCGACTCGTCGGAAAGCCTTGAGCTGGATAGCGTTGATAAGAAGGTTTACTGGCAGGTGGTGGATCACTGTTACATGTGCGACATGTGCTACATGACCAAGTGCCCCTATGTGCCGCCGCATGAATGGAACATAGATTTTCCGCATTTGATGCTGCGCGCCAAGGCGGTCAAGCACCGCAAAGGGGAATACAAGCTCCGCGACAAGATACTCGCCTCGACCGATACTGTGGGTGCACTGGCAGGCATACCGGTGGTGGTTCAAGTAGTGAATGCCGCCAACAAGAACAAGACTGTGCGCAAGATAATGGACAAGATGATGGGCGTGCATCCAGACGCCATCTTGCCGGAATTCCATGGTGACACCCTGCGCAGGCGTGCTGCGAAGCGCCGCGCAGTTGAAATGATTCCTGCGTCGACCGAACAGACGCGCGGCAAGGTGGCTCTGTTTGGCACCTGTTATGGCAACCGCAACGAGCCGCAGATCGGCATGGATCTGATCACGGTATTCGAGCACAACGGCATTCCCGTCACGCTGGCGCAGAAGGAGCAATGCTGCGGTATGCCCAAGCTGGAGCTGGGCGACCTGGAGGCGGTGGCACGCGCCAAAGAGGCCAACATTCCAGTGCTGGCAAGGCTGGTGGATGAGGGTTGGGATATCGTCGCGCCAGTGCCTTCCTGTGTGCTGATGTTCAAGCAGGAGCTGCCGCTGATGTTTCCGGATGATCCGGAGGTGCTCAAGGTGCGTGATGCGATTTTTGATCCTTTTGAGTATCTGATGCTGCGCCACAAGGA
Organism: Gammaproteobacteria bacterium; assembly: GCA_021731145.1. GTDB lineage: Bacteria > Pseudomonadota > Gammaproteobacteria > Ga007554 > LNEJ01. The sequence continues at coordinate 33,876 of JAKFXX010000027.1, forward strand.
AGGCAGACTGAATACCGATTTCAAGCGGTCGTTAGGCAATATTTCTTATCATGTGGCCTGTCATCTGCGGGTGCAGAATATTGGGCTCAAGACCCGTGATGTTCTGCAACTGATACCGGACACTCAGGTTGATCCGATTGAACGCTGTTCAGGGCATAATGGTACATACGCGGTGAAGAGCGAGTTTCACGAAGACTCGATGAAGATCGGCAAGCCGGTATTTAATCGCGTGCGGCAGGCCAAGGCAGACCATTACAGCAGCGATTGCCCAATGGCAGGTCATCAAATTGAAGATGGCCTGGATAATGGCAGCAAGCCAGAGCACCCAATGACGTTGCTGCGCATGGCGTATGGGATTTAACCCGAAAATTTTTGTAGGGTGCGCCGTGCACCCCGATCGTTTTGCCGAACTTTTGTGAAAAACATGCGATGCAAAAACTGACACGCGCTGATTTATACAGTCTCGAAAAATACGCCGAAGTGCGCCCTGAATTCCGTGGTCGGGTGATGGCGCACAAGAAAAACCGCCAAGTACTCATCGGGCCGCATGCCATGCTGCATTTTGAGGATCGTTTGACTATCCAATATCAGATTCAGGAGATGCTGCGTGCTGAGCGTATTTTTGAGGCCGAAGGCATTGAAGAGGAATTGGCGACGTATAATCCACTGATTCCCGATGGCGAAAATTGGAAGGCCACCTTCATGATTGAATATACTAATGCCGATGAACGCCAGAAGGCACTCGCCGGTATGATCGGCATAGAAGACCGGGTGTGGGTGCAGGTTGAAAGCTTCGAACGTGTCTGGGCGATAGCCGATGAGGATCTGGGGCGTGAGAATGAGCAAAAAACCTCTGCGGTGCACTTTCTCCGGTTTGAATTAACCCCGGAGATGATAGCGGCAGCCAAGGCGAATGCGGTCATCGCGATGGGAATAGGCCATGCGGCATATGCCTACCATGTAGACTCGGTTCCTGACGCAGTGCGTGCTTCGCTGGTTGCGGATTTTGATTGACAATTTTTTCTGAAAAAACACACAGTGAATTATCGCCATAGTTATCACGCCGGCAATTTTGCCGATGTCTTCAAACACACGGTTCTGTCCTTGTTGCTGCAAACATTGCACGCCAAAGAAAAGCCATTTTGCTATCTCGACACGCATGCAGGTGCTGGCTTGTATGATCTGCATGCCACTCACGCGCAAAAGACGGGGGAATATCAGCAGGGGATCGGGCATTTCTGGGGAACACCGGATGTGCCGCAGGAAATGGCGGGATATCTCGCCGCCGTGCATGCCGCCAATGAAGACGGCGCCTTGCGCTATTATCCGGGCTCACCACGGATCGCGCGGCACTTCCTGCGTCCGCAGGACCGTATGGTACTCATGGAGCTGCACCCCGAAGAAGCTCATGCCCTAAAACAGGAATTCCGTGGTGATGCGCAAGTTCATGTGCATGAAATGGACGGGTTTCTCGGGCTGAAGGGCTTTCTGCCCCCTCCAGAAAGACGCGGCATGGTGCTGATCGATCCGCCGTTTGAGAGAGCCGATGATTTTGAGCAGTTGGTGGAAGGGCTGAAAACCGCGCACCAGCGCTGGAGCACGGGTATATATGCGTTGTGGTATCCGCTAAAGGATAGGCAGGCCGTGCAGCGTTTTCATCAACATCTCGTTGCCAGCGGACTGCGAAAACTGTTGCTGGCCGAAATCCAGCTTCATGCCGAACCCCTGCCTGGGCAATTGTTTGGGTGCGGCATGATCATCATGAATCCACCGTGGCGTCTCGACGGAACCTTGCAAAACCTGTTACCCAAGCTGATGACCGGGTTGCACGCAGCAAAGGGGCGGGCGAGGGTGGAGTGGCTGGTGCCGGAATAAATTCGTAAGTATTTCCCCTCATCTTCCAGCACGGCGGTTTTTCGATTTCGCAGAGACCCGCCGACAGGTTATAATGCCCTGCTTTGCGCCCGTGAAGAGCAATGCCTTTTTTCCATATAACCGAAAGAAATCATCCATGAGTGACAAAGAACTGCGGGAACGCGTCAGGCTGTTTGGCAATCTGTTGGGCAATATTCTTAATGCCCAAGCCGGAGAGCGGGTGTTTGTCGCTGTGGAAACCTTGCGCAAAGGTTATCTTACCCTGCACGGCAAGGAAAATGTCCGCAAAAGACAGCAGCTTGCCGAGTTTATCAGCGAGCTGGACCCGGAAACGCTGACGCATGTGGTACGCGCCTTTAGCACCTATTTCAGCCTGGTGAATATCGCCGAGGAGGCTTATCAGCATCGTCAGCGCCGTCTTCAGGTGCGCGCGGGTGGGCCGCTGTGGACCGGGTCGTTTGATGCAACGCTGCGCGAGTTTCACGACCAGGACATCACTGCGCAGCAGTTGCAGGCGGTGCTGGAGCGGCTTGCCTATATCCCCGTGATTACCGCGCATCCCACTGAATCGAAGCGCCGCACCATCATGGAGGCGTTGCGGCGCATTTTCGTTACCAGTGAGCGTCTGGATGACCCGCGCGTGGGCCCCAACGAACGCGATGAAATCATTGAGTTGCTGGAGGGCCAGATCCAGATCCTGTGGAAGACCGATGAGGTGCGCATCCATCGGCCTACGGTGCCTGACGAAATCAAAAACGGCATTTACTATTTTCAGGAATGCCTGTTCCAGGCCGTGCCGATTACTTACCGTTACCTGGAAAAGGCCATCAAAAAGACCTATGGCGCCGATCCATCCAATGGCAGGGCGATTGCCGCGCCGAGCTTGCTGCGCTTTGGGTCGTGGATCGGCGGTGACCGGGACGGAAATCCCAACGTCACCCCGGAGACCACGGTGCTTGCGCTACGCCTTCAGGCGCGGGCCGTTCTGCTGGAATACATTAGCCGGGTGACACAGCTTAGCTATGTCCTGACGCACTCTGTGCTGTTGTGTCAGCCGTCCCTGGCGTTTCTGGCCAGCCTGAAGCGGGATGATCACTTCCTGGACAAGGCCTTGCGCGATGCGCCTACCCGGTTCGCCAATGAGCCCTACCGGCGCAAACTGTACGTGATGCGTTATCGTCTGGAGGCCAACCTCCTGCTGGTCAAAAAGCGTATCGAAAATAAAGAGGTGAATGATCCGGGAATGGGTTACGACTCCGAGGAGGAATTACTCACTGATCTTTATTTGATGCACGATTCTTTGGTCAGCCACGGTGATGCCAGTGTCGCCGAAGGCGATCTTAAAGACCTGATACGCCTGGTCGAGACCTTCGGCTTTTTTCTGATGCATCTGGATGTGCGCCAGGAATCATCGCGCCATACTGCGGCTGTTGCGGAGTTGCTGGCTCAGCAACCGGAGGCCGTTAATTATTTTGGGTTGTCCGAAGTGGAGCGCATGGCGCTGCTGTCTGCGGTTATCGCTGAAGACCGCCCGCTGACGGCCGATGTGGATGTGTTGAGTCCCGCCACGCTTGAAACCCTGGAGGTATTTGCGGTAATGGCGCGTATGCGCCATGAAATCAGCCCTAAGGCCTTCGGCAGTTATGTTATTTCAATGACCCACGCTGCCAGTCACATTATGGAGGTGATGCTGCTGGCGCGTCAGGCGGGGCTGGCCGGTTGTAATGACGAAGGGTGGTTCTGCAATATTCATGTCGCGCCGCTGTTTGAAACCATCAATGATCTGGCGCATATCGAGCAGGTGCTGACGGCGCTTTTCGATAATCCAACCTACGCTTCACTGCTCAAGGTATCGGGCAACAAGCAGGAGGTGATGCTTGGATACTCCGATTCCTGCAAGGACGGCGGGATTTTAACCTCTTCGTGGTACCTCTACGAGGCGCAGAAAAAAATCACCGCCATCACTACCTCGCGCGATATCGAGTGCCGCCTCTTCCACGGGCGCGGCGGCACAGTGGGGCGTGGTGGTGGCCCTACGCACGAGTCCATTCTTTCCCAGCCTGCGGGTACGGTGTTTGGCCAGATCAAATTCACCGAACAGGGCGAGATGATCTCGTACAAGTACAGCAACACGGAAACGGCGGTCTATGAGCTTTCCATGGGCATCACCGGCCTGCTCAAGGCCAGTCGCGGGTTGATCCAGACGCCTGCCCCAGAGCAGCGTGAGCATCTTGATACCATGGCTCAGTTGTCGCAGGCCGGAGAGGCGGCTTATCGAAACTTGACGGACCATACCGCAGGTTTTCTCGACTATTTCTATGAGGCTACACCCGTCAGCGAGATCGGCTTGCTCAACATCGGCTCCCGCCCGTCACACCGTAACAAGGCGGATCGCTCGAAGAATTCAGTGCGCGCGATTGCCTGGGTGTTTGGCTGGGGCCAGTCGCGCCACACATTGCCGGCATGGTTCGGCATCGGCACTGCGCTAGCGAGCTGGCGGAAAAATACACCGGAGCGCTTTTCCCAGCTCCAGGCCATGTACAAGGAATGGCCGTTTTTCCGCGCCATGTTGAGTAATACCCAAATGGCACTGTTCAAGGCGGATATGTCGATCGCACAGGAATATGCGGAGCTGTGCAATGATGCGGATGCGCGGCAGTGTGTCTATGATCTGATCCTTGGTGAGTATGAACAGACGGTTAGCCAGATTCTGGATGTGGCCGGGATAGAATCTCTGGTCGAGGAAAATCCGCTGCTGGCACTCTCCATGCGCCGCCGCAATCCTTACCTGGATCCGCTTAATCATATCCAGGTGACCCTGCTCAAACGCTACCGCGACACCTCACTCAGTGATGCGGAACGCGCCGCCTGGCTGGACCCGCTATTGCGATCCATTAACGCGATTGCAGCGGGGATGCGCAATACGGGTTAAGGCGGCAGTACTTCAAAGCGACAATAGTTATGTCGGGTGCGTGCATTGTGCCCTTCACCGTAAGGTGACAATGTCACGGGTAGGACGCACCCCACGAGATTTAGAATGGAATTAGGGCTCTACTGTGTATGGCGCCAACCGGCAGCCTGCGGCATCACAGGTTAACGCGCTTCCTTGATGATACCAGTCGCCAAGCACGACGCGCTGCGCGGTTTTGCCGTCTACCGTAATTTCGTGCGTGGCGGGGCGGTGGGTATGGCCGTGGATCAAGCGGGTCACGCCGTGTTCGCGCAAGGTGTTTTCCACTGTTTGCAGGTTTACATCCATGATTTCCTGCGCCTTCTGGCTGGATTTCTCGCGGCTTTGGGTGCGGTAATCCATGGCGATGGCGGTGCGTTGTTGCGGGGGTAATGAGAGAAACTGCTGCTGCCGCGCCGAGTCACGCACTTGGGTGCGGAAATGCTGGTATTCGATGTCATCGGTACACAGCGTATCGCCGTGCATGAGCAGGGTTGATTCGCCATGCAGATCTATAATGGTGGGGTCGGCGATGATGCGACAGCCGCTGGCCTCCTCAAAACCTTTTGCCATCAAGAAGTCCCGGTTGCCGTGCATTACATAGACAGGGGTGCCGCTGTCCACCAGATGTCGCAGACCTTCGATGACTGCGCGATGTTCGGGCACGGAGGCATCATCGCCTATCCACACCTCGAACAAATCGCCGAGAATATACAGCGCATCGGCCTGGACAGCCTCATTGCGCAGAAACTCTAAAAAAAGACGGGTAATCTCGGGCCGCTCTGCGCTCAGGTGCAGGTCGGAAATAAATAGCGTGTTCATAAAATTGAAGAGGCCTTTTCAGCTATGCAGGGAAGGGTTACCTGCTTTCCCGGGGGGAATAACAGGGGCGGGGTTTCAAACCCGCCCCTTGCGGTCTGGCCAGCAACGGTTGTCCCGTCAGGTGATTATTTTGCTTTAGCCGCACCGATCAGCGAGACCTTTTTGATAACTACGGCAACTTTGGGAGCATCGCTAGGGAAGGGGCCACCCGAACCGGTAGAAACGGCGCGAATCTTGTCTACTACATCCATGCCCTCGACCACTTTGCCGAATACCGCATAACCCCAGCCGCGCGGGTTGGGCGCGCTGTGATTCAGGAAGTCATTGTCGACGGTGTTAATGAAAAATTGCGCAGTGGCAGAATGGGGGTCGCCGGTGCGCGCCATGGCAACGGTGCCGCGCATGTTCGAGAGGCCATTGTCGGCTTCATTGTTGATAGGTGCGCGGACTGGTTTTTGCGCATAGTCCGAGGTGAATCCGCCGCCCTGAATCATGAAGTTGCTGATGACGCGGTGAAAAATGGTGCCGTCGTAAAAGCCATCCTGCACATATTTGACGAAATTCTCCACCGATTTTGGCGCCTTGGCGCGGTCCAGTTCCAGCACGATATTGCCCAGGCTGGTTTCCATGAGTACGCGGGGATGGGCGTCGGCAACTGGTGCGGCGGTCGTCTGCGCGCTAACTACCATAAGGGTACCAAGGGTCAGGGATTTCAGCAGGTATTTCATAGCGATGTTGATTCCATTGTTGGTTGTAAACAGTGTGCTGCAAGTGTAAATGAGACGCGCGGCAAAACCAAGCCATCAACACAGTGTCAACGGTTGTTTCTACGCCCCTTGTTTTTAGTTGCATCTTCATAAAGCGGCATAACAATCGGCATCAGTGCTTCCATGTCCTGAATCCGCGACTCAGGGGCAGGGTGGGTACTCAGGAACTGGGGCGGGCCGGCGCCATCTGCCGCCTGCATCTTTTTCCACACGCTGATTCCAGCGCGCGGGTTGAAGCCGGCACGGGCAGCCAGCTCAAGGCCGATACGGTCAGCTTCCCGTTCATCTTTTCGTGAATGAGGCAAGGTTAGCCCGACTGTCGCGGCTTGTTGCAAAACATCGAGCTGCGTGGCATTCATTCCGGTGAAAATGGACAACCCGGCGAATATGGCTTGTTGACCGAGCGCCTGGGACATCTGTTCACGCGAGTGTTCACGCAGCGCATGGGCGATTTCATGCCCCATTACAACGGCTATCTCATCGTCCGTGAGTTTGAGTTTGTTGATAAGGCCGCTGTAAAACCCGATTTTCCCGCCGGGCATGCAAAAGGCATTTATCTCATCGCTATTGAACAGGCTGATTTCCCATTTCCAGCTTAGTGCGTCGGAACGGAACACGGCAGTTTGAGGTATGATGTTGTTGGCTATTGCAACCAGACGGTCATATTGTTTTTTATCGCTGTTGAGTGCGCCACGTGCCGCAAATTGCTGTTTTAACTGCGCGTATTGGGCGCTTCCGGCACGCTGTGCATCCTCTTCTGAAACGATCATGAACTGTTTGCGGTCAGCGCCCACCGCGCCGGACTGTGTCGTGCTTTCCGTGGCGCAGCCGGTCATCATGGCGGCGCCCATGCAGGCGATCAGTAAAGTCTTTATGCGCATGGTTTGTTTTGTCGTCACTGTATGAAATTCCTTCATATCTATATACCGCATAAACTATGATGGTTATGATGAAGCAATAATTATAACTTATAAGCGCTGGACGTTGTCTGCCCAGCCTCAGAGCCGATCCACGGCAACATTAAAAGTGACACTATGGCCCTTAAAGCAACTATTTTTAAAGCCGAGCTACAAATCGTCGACATGGATCGTAACTACTACCATGATCATGTCCTTACCATTGCCCAGCATTCATCGGAAACCGACGAGCGCATGATGGTGCGGTTATTGGCTTTTGTGCAGCACGCTCACGAGGCATTGGTGTTTGGCAAGGGGCTGAGCGCTGATGATGAGCCCGATCTCTGGCAAAAGGATTTAACCGGCGCCATCGAAACCTGGATAGATGTGGGCTTGCCCGACGAAAAACGGATTCGCAAAGCCTGTGGCCGTGCCCGGCACGTATTCATTTATAATTACGGCGGCCGCAGCGCCGATATCTGGTGGGATCAAAACAGCGGCAATCTTGAACGGCTGAAAAATCTCACAGTGATAAACCTGCCAATAGCCGTAAGTCAAGCCCTGGCGAAGCTGGCGCAGCGCAATATGCAGTTGCTATGCACCGTTCAGGACGGACAGATTTGGCTGGCCGACAAGGACGACACGGTGCAGGTAGACTTGGTAATGTTAAAAACCCCCGCGCTCCCCTTACGCTGATAAACCGAAAAAGCCATGACAAATACTATTGTTGCTGCCTTATACAAATTTGCCAAACTGCCTGACTACCGGGACATGCAATCCAGTGTGCTCGATTTTTGCGTTGCGCAAGGGCTAAAGGGAACCCTTCTGCTTGCCGCGGAAGGCATTAACGGCACCGTCGCGGGCACGCGTGCTGGGATTGATGCCCTGATCTCATTCTTGCGCGCTGATGCGCGGCTTGCGGACCTGGAACACAAGGAGTCTTATGCCAACGAAATGCCTTTTTACAGGATGAAGGTTCGCCTGAAAAAGGAAATCGTCACGCTGGGTGTGCCGGGCGTCGATCCAAACGAAAAGGTCGGTATTCGCGTTGCCCCTGAAGATTGGAACGCCCTGATCTCCGATCCTGATGTGGTGCTGATTGATACACGAAATGGCTATGAATACGATATTGGCACTTTTCGCGGTGCGGTTGATCCCGGCACTGATACATTCCGCGAGTTTCCGGACTACGTCAGCAAAAACCTCGATCCCGCAAAACATAAAAAAGTCGCAATGTTTTGCACCGGTGGCATTCGCTGTGAAAAAGCCACATCCTTCATGCTGGAGCAGGGCTTTGAAGAGGTCTACCACCTGCAAGGCGGTATTCTAAAATACCTGGAAAAAATCCCCGCTGAAAAAAGCCTGTGGGAGGGCGAATGTTTCGTGTTTGACCAGCGGGTGGCTGTCGGGCATGGTCTGGCATTGGGTGAATACGACCAATGCCACGCCTGCCGTTACCCCGTGTCTCCACAAGAAAAAGCCTCGCCAAAATACCAGGAGGGCATATCCTGTCCACACTGTTTTGACTCTCTGACGGAAGAAAAGCGCGTCAGCTCAGCGGAGCGGCAAAAACAAGTCGAATTGGCGCTCAAGCGGGGCACGGCACACATCGGGTCACCGCAGAAAAAGCGAGACGCTAGAGGAATCTCTGAATGAATCAGAGATTCCTCGGCACAGGGATGTGCCGACATTTTTCGATCACGACAAGTGATTGAAAAATGAAGAAAAGCAAAAATCACATTTTTTGCTTTTCTTGCTCTGAGAATTCCAGGAAGGAATTATTCAGAGCTTCTTATGTCAAGATGAGCAACTCACTGTAATATGACGAGCCCATTCCGGCGGTATTGCAGCATAATCCTCCATCTCCGGCTGTTCGTTAAAAGGATTTTGGAGCAATGCCAGCAAGCGATCCACTTCTGAAAAATCGCGTCCCTGCTCGGCCTTGTCGATTGCAGTCTGCGCCAAGTGATTGCGTAGAATGTACTTTGGATTGACCTTGTCCATGCGTATTTTGCGCTCTTCATCCGAGCCTTGCTCCCTTTGCAAGCGGGCGCGGTAAGATTCGCTCCAGGTGTCGAACGCTGTGCGGTCGATGAACTGATCGCGCAACGCAGCGTTTTTCTCCCCAGGTGCCGACTTGAAATGGCTTAAACCGCGAAACAGGTTGGTGTAGTCGGCGTGGCTGGTGTGCATCATGTCCAATAGCGTATTAATCAGCGAAGCATCGTCTTTGCTTGTTTGGGTCAGGCCCAGTTTCTGTCCCATTAATGCCGTATAGCGCTCGGCGTAAGTTGGGGCGTAGTTTTTAAGGGCTGTTTCTGCGTCTTCCTTAGAGATGATCGGCGTCAAGGCCTGTGCCAGGCAGGCGAGATTCCATAATCCAATTTGTGGCTGTTGATTATAGGCGTAGCGCCCGGCAGGGTCGGAATGGTTACAGATATAACCAGGATCATAATTTTCCATAAAACCGAACGGGCCATAGTCAAAGGTAAGCCCCAGGATAGACATGTTGTCGGTGTTCATGACGCCGTGAGAGAACCCCACGGCTTGCCACTGGGCCATCAGGGTTGCGGTGCGTGTTACGACTTCATTGAAAAAGCGTGGGTATTTGTCCGGTGCGTCAATCAGGTGCGGAAAATGCCTGGCGATTACGTAATCGGCGAGCATTGCAAGAGGCTGGATCTGTCCACGATAGAAAAATACTTCAAACGAACCAAAGCGCACGTGCGAGGGCGCGATGCGCGTAACCACTGCAGCGGTTTCAACGGTCTCGCGGTAAACCCTGTGATCGCTGCCCACGATACACAAGGCGCGCGTGGTAGGGATGCCCAGACCATGCATGGCCTCCGAGCACAAGTATTCACGGATGCTGGAGCGGAGCACGGCGCGGCCATCGCCATTTCGCGAGTAAGGGGTGCGCCCGGCGCCTTTGAGCTGGACGTCCCAGTATTCCCCCGCGCCATTCTTGATTTCACCGAGCAATACCGCGCGTCCATCCCCCAGTTGCGGGACGTAGTGACCAAACTGGTGTCCCGCATAGAGCATCGCCAGCGGCTCGCAACCGGGCAGCAAACGGTTGCCAATGAAATATTCAGCGAAGTCGGCGCGCTGGGTTTCGGAACTGTCCAGGCCAATCAATGGGGCGGCGTTCGTGTTGAAGCTGACCAGATATGGCTCAGGCAGCGGGGTAGGGTGGAGACGGCTGTGAAATATGTCCGGCAGGCGGGCAAACGTATTGTCAAAATCAAGCTGTTCAAGTTTTCGCATTGCGCAATTGTAACAGGAGAATTATTTTGTGTTTACGGCACTGATATATAATGCTCAGTAATCTTGAGATGAACGCGAATCGAGGAAGGTGCATATGCCGACGAAAAAATCACAACCCAACAACGACAAGCTGGACCGGATTGTAGCCGAGGCCCAGCGCAACAAGACACAACGGGAGTTGGGCTATCGGGAGCAGTCGCTCAAGCTTTATCCTTGGATATGTGGACGGTGCATGCGCGAGTTCGCCCGGGAAAATCTTCGGGAGCTAACCGTCCACCACCGGGATCACAATCACGACAATAATCCGTCTGATGGCAGCAACTGGGAGTTGCTGTGTATCTATTGTCACGACAATGAACACTCGCGGTATTTGGATGCTGCTGGACAGGGAGCTGTGACCCCGGGCGGCATGCAAGAAACCTCGGCCCAATTCAAGCCGTTCGCCGATCTCAAGGCGCTGTTGAAGGGTGAAGAGTAGCTGTTCTATTGCGATTTTGAGTGTCAGTTATGCTCTGCCGTCGGCCAGGGAGGGTGGCTGATCGTGGCATACTTTATGCGATGTATTGATATACGGTGGTGAAGAAGTGCAGCAGCAGCGGCATGATTTTGATGTCATGCCGTTTGCGGAAGTCCGCGCATGGTTGATTGGCAAAGGGTTGATATGACCCGTTTCCCTTTGAAAATTACGTATTGCAACATGAAGTACATAAATGTATAATATTTTGCGATACATTTAGGAGGTGCATCCCATGAAGCAGAGAAAAGCGTCTTCCCCCGTGCCCGTCACTATCAGTATCCGCGCAAAGGCGCAGCAACGCGATTTGATTGACCAAGCTGCGGATCGGCTCAACCGCAGCCGGTCTGATTTCATGCTTGAAGCATCGTGCCGTGAAGCAGAGGATGTACTGCTTGACCAAACTTATTTTGCACTTGACGCCAACGCCTTCGCTCAATTTCAGGCGACATTGGACAATCCGCCTACACAAACAGACAGATTACGCCGATTGCTCGCCACGAAAGCGCCGTGGGAATGACAGCGGGCACGTTGTCGGCCCCCGCCCCTCTTGCGGAAGGCCACGTTCTCGAAATGTTTGATTGCGGGGAAGTGGGGCTCAATGAATGGCTGAAAAAACGCGCCCTTCGAAACAATATCGCAGGTGCATCGCGCACTTACGTTGTGTGCCACGGTAAAGAAGTTGTCGGTTATTACTGTTTGGCGGCCGGTGCTATCGGACACAAAGAAGCGCCCAGGGCGTTGCGACGGAATATGCCTGATCCCGTGCCTGTTTTAGTGCTGGGACGATTGGCTGTGCATAAGGATTATCATAATCGCGGCATTGGCAGTGCTTTGTTGAGGGATGCGCTGCTTCGCGCCCTGCAAGCATCGACGATTGCAGGTGTCGCGGCGCTGCTCGTTCATGCGCTCTCTGAGCCAGCAAAACGGTTCTATTTATCGCGCGGCTTTCTGGAATCGCCAGTTAATTCGATGACGCTATGCGTTATGCTGGCAACCGTTGAGAAGGAATAAAATGCAAGGGGGCATGGCGAATGCTTTAGGCGAGGCGTCAGTCGTGGGCGGCTACATACCCCTTACCTTGAAGGCGCACCTGGGTGCGTCGCTCGGTGGCGGGCAAAGCCTTGGAGAATTCCATTTTGATCAACCGCCAACGCGTGGCGAAATCGGCGTAGTGCAAGGGGAGTTCGATTACGCAATGCAGGTGGTCGGACAACACCGCCCAGCCATGAATAATGAAGGGTTGCCGGTTGCTGCACCGCCCCCACCGTTGCGCGCAGCAATCCGATATGACGGGTCAGCAGGTCATTGTCGTGCCGTTGCAGTAGGTTGACGGTGAAAAAGTAAGTTTCGCCCGGATGCCAGGCGCGGCGGTAATCGGGCATGGCGATAGTCTCGTGGCGCTTTACATACGGCGCAATGCGCTTACGCTTATTGACGCCCTACGGAGTGCGCCGTACGCGCGCTGGACAAGGGCCTGTGACCCCGGGCGGACATCAAGAGACCTCTGCTCAATTCAAGCCGTTCGCCGACCTCAAGGCGTTGTTGAAGAAAGAGTAAAGAGTCGCCATTCAGAGTGTCAGTTATGCCACTCTGCCATAGGGCAGGGAGGATGGCTGGTCGTGACCGGCATCTCTACCTGTTTGGATCATCCGCAGCATGTGCAAGGCTTCGCGTGCGCTGTGTGACACATTCATTGGGTTTGTGGAAACCCCGGCGACTTGCCCGCTGGGGTCGATAATGAAGGTGGCATACTCGGCCATGCCCTCTTCCCCGGAGAGCACCCCAAAGCGTCTGGCGAGCTGGCGCGTGGCATCGCCGATGAGGGGAAAGCCGATTTTGCCCAGACCGTTGGTGGTCCAGGCGCGATGCGCGTAAACGCTGTCCACGCTTGCGCCGAGTAATATCGCGTCGCTTTCCGTGAATTGCCTGACCAGATCGTGGTAAGCGCGGATGTTCATAAGGCAGGTGAAGGTGAAGTCCCACTGCCAGAAAAACAGCACCTTCCATCGGCTGCGCTGTTCGCCCAGATTGATGAGGCGGTAGTCGCCATGGGGTGTAAGGGCTTCGACGTCGATGGCAGGGATGGTTTGTCCTATGGTTAGCATGACTGTATCTCCTTCGTGGCGATTAATAATGGGCTTCGTCAGAATCAATTTTCCGTTGCTGGTCAGGCGCAGGCGGTGTTCCTCGCCTGCTTGCTCGATTTAGCTGTCACCTCAAGTGAGAATGATTATCATTCGTAATTGATGACAATGTCAAGCCGCCGGGATGAATTTTTCTGGTTTTGTCTTTCTTGATGGGGTGAATTAGACTCTGATTACGAGCGCGAGGGTGTTGTTGGTGATTGATCTGTTTATTGAACGCGGGCAGTTAAAACGGAGAGTGGGATAAGCCCTGCTTACGTTCCTGCCGCCGGATTGAAGCGAGGTGAGGTATGAATGCGATTGTGATTGAGCATGTAAAGGTGGACGATCTGCCCCAGGATTGGCGCGAACGGTTGCACGCAAAGAGTGATGCGCGGGTGACTGTGCGCATCGAGGAAGAGGCGGAGCAGACTGCCGCGAATCAGGCAGAACCCTTTGTTACCAACGATCCTGCATTCGGCATCTGGCGTGATCGCGAAGACATGGCGGACGTGGACGCTTATCTGCGCAAGCTGCGCGCGCCACGCTTCTCACGCGAACAGGAGCCGTAAATGCTGGTGGATACCGATGTATTGATTTGGCATCTGCGCGGCCTACCACAAGCAACGCGGCGGCTCGATCAGTTGCCGAACCTGACCATTTCAGCGGTCACGTGGCTTGAGTTGTTGCAGGGTTTTCGCAGTAAAGCGGAGATGGCCGCAGTGCAAAAAAGTTTCGAGATGCGCAGAACGCAACGCCTGCCGCTGACACCCGCAATTACCGAACGCGCGACTGTCTTGATGGAGGCATTGTCTTTGAGTGACGGATTGCAGTTGGGTGATGCGCTCATCGCCGCCACCGCGTTGGAACATAATCTCACCTTACTCACCGGTAACATCAAGCATTTCGTGCCTACCGAGTCACTCAAAATCGAGCGCTTTGAACGGTGAGCGAGCGCAGCGTTGTATGCGCGAACAACCCACAAGAGCGGTTATCGTCGCCAACACATGGCCAATCCACCAGATGGGTGCCCACGAGTCCGCGCAAAAGTCGCTTACTCTAATCCCAATATTACAATGTGATTTTTCCGCTTTTGCCTTTCCTGGTTGGGTGAATTAGACTCTCAAGTCAACTAAAAAAAGACCGACATAGCTTTAAAAGAGGAATTCATGATCAAAGTAGCCATTGCCGGCGCCGCAGGGCGCATGGGGCGCAGTCTTATTGAGGCCTGTCAGCAGAATTCCGGGGTTACTTTGGCGGTGGCGCTTGAGCGCCCTGGCAGCTCAGTGATCGGGATGGATGCGGGCGAGATGGCGGGTATCGGTAAGCTGGGCGTGCTGGTGACGGATGATTTAAGTGCGGCGGCGGGCGATTTCGATGTGTTGATCGACTTTACCCGGCCCGAGGTGACGCTGGCTAATCTCAAGGTGTGCCACACCGCAGGGCGGCGTATGGTGATTGGCACCACCGGATTTACTCCCGAGCAGCGCCAGCAGATCCTCGATGCGTCGACTGATGTCGCCATTGTGATGGCGCCGAATATGAGTGTGGGTGTCAATCTGTGTTTCAAATTGGTGGAAATGGCGGCGCGGGTGCTGGGTGATGAGGTGGATATCGAAATCATCGAGGCGCATCATCGTCATAAGGTGGATGCCCCCTCCGGTACGGCGTTGCGCATGGGCGAGGTGGTGGCTGATGCATTAGGCCGCGATCTCAAAACGTGTGCGGTGTATGGGCGCGAAGGTGTTACCGGCGAGCGCGACCGCAAGACTATCGGATTTGCCACCGTGCGGGCGGGGGATGTCGTAGGTGATCACACCGTGTTGTTTGCGGGGCTGGGCGAGCGTGTGGAAATTACACATAAGGCCTCCAGCCGCATGACCTTCGCCAGTGGCGCTACCCGCGCCGCAGGCTGGTTGATGCAGCAGGAACGCGGATTGTTTGACATGCAGGATGTATTGGGTTTGAGATAGTTGATGGCTACGTTGTGAGGCGGAAAAGTACGCGATGAAGCAGGAAGGCGGCAATCAGCAGGATCTCGATCAGTGGCGCCAGAAATATTATGGTTCTCTGGAGAAACTGGAGCAAAAACAGCAACAGTGGGAAGATTTGGAAAAAACCCTGCGCCGCTGCATTTCCCGTCTGGCGCTGGCGGCGGACGGCATCTATCCCGAGATTGACATTCAACTGGAGAGTCTACGCAAGGCGATCAGGGACGGCGTGGGTGCCGTGGGATTGCAGGATCGTATCGAAGGGATCTCGCAAGCGCTGCTGAAGCTGGACCAGCAACCGGCGCCAAGACCAATACCCACGGAAGCGACCGCTGTGGAAGGCCGTTCTGAAACGGCGGCGTCGCCGGGCTTTTTGGGCAAGCTGCTGGGTGGGCTTTCCTCGAAGGGCGCCCGCGAGACGCCGGTGGTTACGGAGGTCGCGCAACCAAGAGGCATTCCGTCGGATGTCCACGAAGCCCTCGCCCAGCTATTGGAGCGTCTGGCGCTGCAACCCGAGATGACCGAGCAGGTGGAAGTGCTCAAACAGCAGCTTGGAGATGACATTGAGCCGGGCGCGCTTTCCTCATCATTGCAATCAATCGCGACGCTGGTGGCCGACGCCCTGGAAAAAATCCGTAGTGAAAAAAGCGACCTTGAAGCCTTTCTCCTTCAGCTTACTGAGCGTTTGCAGGAGATCGATCAGCGCTTATCCGATAATGCGGTAACGCAGCAGGCGTCGCAGCAAAACCAGTATCGGCTGGATGTTGCCGTGCATGCCCAGGTAGAGGGTATCGAGACTACCATGAAGGAGACCTCCGATATCGGCCAGTTAAAGCTGGAGATTCAGCGCCGTCTGGATGGGATACGTGAGCACATGGATTCCTTCCGGGAGGATGAAACGCAGCGTCAGGTTGCATCAAAGCAGCAGGTTGACGTGCTGACCTCCCGTTTGCGTAGCATGGAAAAAGAGATCAGCCAATTGCACAGCCGGGTGCGCAAAGAGCAGGAAAATGCCTTGCAGGACGCCTTGACGGGCATTCCCAACCGGATGGCCTATGAGAAACGTGTTGCAGAAGAGTATGCACGCTGGAGGCGCTACCATGCACCTCTGTCGATGATCGTTGTTGATATCGATCATTTCAAGCGTATTAACGACCTGTACGGGCACCAGGCAGGGGATAAAGTGATCAGGGTCATTGCGCTGGAGCTGAGCAAACAACTGCGTGATGTGGATTTCATGGCTCGCTATGGCGGGGAGGAGTTCGTTGTCCTGTTGCCGGAGACCAACATTCAAGTTGCCGGCATCGTGGCGGATAAACTTTGTGCTGGTGTGCGCGGCTGTGAATTCCAGCACGGCGGGTCGCGCGTGCCCATTACCGTGAGCGGTGGCGTCGCCCAGTTTGGAGGGGTCGACACGGTGGCCCAGGTATTCGAGCGCGCCGATGCGGCGCTGTATCGCAGCAAACATAAGGGGAGAGATCAGTGGAATTTCGAGGAGTAGGGCGTGCCATCTTGTTGTGGTTGTTCTCGGCTGTTTTTTTGCTGGCTGGAGGGTTGCACTCTGCGGTGGCCAAGGCGGATGGTCAGCACCCGTTCGCGGTTGGTTTTTTTGGCGATAACGCGGCGCAGCCACAAGGCTTGGGCGTTATCTTCGTCAACGATCTTCCTCCTGAGGCGCAAGAAACGCTGAAGCTCATCCATCGGGGTGGGCCGTTTCCCTATGGCAAGGACGGATCGACCTTTGGTAACCGGGAAAGACGCCTGCCCTCGCGTGAGCGCGGTTACTACAAGGAATATACCGTCAAAACGCCCGGCTCCCGCGACAGAGGCGCCCGGCGGATTATCGGCGGGATGGGCGGGGAGTTTTACTATACCAGCGATCACTACAATACTTTCAGGCGGATCAAGGAGTAGCTTATGAGTGGCTTGCCATTGTTACTGCAAGATAGCGAATCTGCCGGGATGTATTTGCTTGATACGCCGATTACTGCGATGGAGATTGAAACAGAGGTTGCGCAGTGTGGTTGCGCCTTTTTTTATCTGGAAGGAGAGAGCATCCTCAGTAAGGAGCAATTTCTGGAGCAGATCGCCCGTGCCATGGATTTCCCCGGCTATTTCGGTGGCAACTGGGACGCACTGGAAGACTGTCTCACCGACCTTTCCTGGTGTGAGGCGCCAGGTTATGTGATCTTGTACGACCATTTCGATGTTTTTGCCGAACAGGTTCCGGATCAGTTCGAGACCGCGCTGGAAATTCTTGACGCGTCCGTCGAGTTCTGGCGCGCGCAGGGTAAGCCGCTGTTTGTCATGTTGCGTGGAAAGGGTGGGCCGGAGTGGGGGTTGAAGCTGCTTACCTTCTGAGAAGGTCGGGTGAATGTCATAGACAGCAAGGGGCTTGGTGAAGTAGAATTCGGCTGATTAATCATGGTAATTTTTGCAGCGGCGGGAGGGGTTTCAGCCTGGTCTCCTGTCGCTTCGCGCGTCTGATGTGGAGGTAGTTTTGCGGCATCAAGCCCTGTTAGCCCTGGAAGATGGCAGCCTCTTTTGGGGGGAGCCTATCGGTATTGAGGGGCAGTCGACGGGGGAGGTGGTATTCAATACCGCCATCACCGGCTATCAGGAAATTCTCACCGATCCTTCTTATTGTAAACAGATCGTTACCCTCACCTATCCGCATATTGGCAACACCGGCGCCAACAGTGAGGATGAAGAGTCCTCGAAAGTGATGGCCAGTGGCCTGGTGATACGCGATTTGCCGCTGCTGGCGAGTAGTTGGCGCTCTAAAGAGACTCTGGACGCCTATTTGCGCAGGCAGCAGGTGGTTGGCATTGCGGGTATCGACACCCGGCGTTTGACGCGGTTGCTGCGTGAAAAGGGCGCTTTGAGCGGCTGCATCATGGCGGGGGATGCCGATGAGGCAGCAGCGCTCGATGCCGCGCGCACTTTCCCGGGATTGAACGGCATGGATTTGGCCAAGGTGGTCACCACCGAGGCGCCTTATCGCTGGGAACAGGGAAGCTGGACGCTGGGCGGCGCCCCCGTTATTCCTGATGCGCGTTTCCATGTGGTGGCCTATGATTACGGCGTCAAGCACAACATACTGCGCATGCTGGTGGATCGCGGATGCCGTGTCACCGTGGTCCCGGCACAGACCCCGGCGTTTGAAGTGCTAGCCATGAAGCCGGATGGCGTGTTTCTCTCCAATGGGCCGGGTGACCCGGCACCGTGCGATTATGCTATCGCCGCGATTCAAGTGATTGTCGAAACAGGTATGCCGGTATTTGGCATTTGTCTCGGCCATCAACTATTGGCCCTGGCCTGCGGCGCAAAAACCCTGAAAATGAAGTTTGGCCATCATGGCGCCAACCACCCGGTGCAGGACCTGGCTACCGGGCGGGTGATGATCACCAGCCAGAATCATGGTTTCGCAGTGGACGACGCCAGCTTGCCCCCCACGCTGCGTGCAACGCACCGCTCGCTGTTCGATGGCTCGCTACAGGGCATCCATCATACCGACAGACCCGTCTTCAGCTTTCAGGGGCACCCCGAGGCGAGTCCCGGCCCGCACGATGCCGCGTCGCTGTTCGACCACTTTATTGATCTCATGAGAGGTAACAAGTGACAAGTTGCACGTTGCACGTTACAAGTAAAAACCCCATTGTTTTTCTCTTGCTACTTGTTGCTTGGACTTGTAACTGATTTTTTATGCCAAAACGTACTGATATCAAGACCATTTTAATTATCGGCGCCGGACCCATCGTGATCGGTCAGGCCTGTGAGTTCGATTATTCCGGCGCGCAGGCCTGCAAGGCATTGCGCGAGGAAGGCTACCGCGTGGTGTTGATCAACTCCAACCCCGCCACCATCATGACCGACCCGGAGACGGCCGACGCCACCTATATAGAACCCATCACCTGGCAGGTGGTCGCCCGCATTATTGAGAAGGAACGCCCCGACGCACTATTGCCCACCATGGGCGGACAGACCGCGCTCAACTGCGCGTTGGACCTGGTGCGTGAGGGCGTGCTGGAAAAATACGGCGTGGAGATGATCGGCGCCTCGCGCGACGCCATCGACATGGCCGAAGACCGTGACCGCTTCCGCCACGCCATGCGCGACATCGGCCTCAACAGCGCACGCGCGGCGATTGCCCACAGCATGGAAGAGGCGTTGCAGGTGCAGGTGCAGATCGGCTTTCCCACCATCATTCGTCCCTCATTCACGATGGGCGGCAGCGGCGGCGGCATCGCCTACAACCGCGAGGAATTCGTCGAAATATGCGAGCGTGGCCTGGATCTTTCGCCGACCAATGAACTGCTGATCGAGGAATCGCTGCTCGGCTGGAAGGAATTCGAGATGGAGGTGGTGCGTGACCGCAAGGATAACTGCATCATCATCTGTTCCATCGAGAACTTCGACCCAATGGGTGTGCATACTGGCGATTCCATCACCGTTGCCCCCGCCCAGACGCTGACCGACAAGGAGTATCAGCTGCTGCGCGATGCCTCCATCGCCGTGCTGCGCAAGATCGGCGTCGATACCGGCGGTTCCAATGTGCAGTTCGCCATCAATCCCCACGACGGGCGCATGATCGTCATCGAGATGAACCCGCGCGTATCGCGCTCCTCAGCGCTGGCCTCCAAGGCCACTGGCTTCCCCATTGCCAAGGTGGCAGCCAAACTCGCAGTGGGTTACACCCTGGATGAATTGCGCAACGAGATTACCGGCGGCGCCACCCCGGCGTCGTTCGAGCCATCCATCGACTATGTTGTAACCAAGGTGCCGCGCTTCACCTTTGAAAAATTCCCCAAGGCCGACCAGCGCCTCACCACTCAAATGAAGTCGGTGGGCGAGGTGATGGCGATAGGCCGCACCTTCCAGGAATCGCTGCAAAAGGCACTGCGCGGGCTGGAGACCGGGGCGGATGGGCTGAACGAAAAACTTGATCTTACCTTGCCGGAGTCCATTGACCGCATCCGTAACGAGCTGCGCACACCGGGGCCGGATCGCATCTGGTTTGTGGGTGACGCCTTCCGTGCCGGCTTATCCTCCGAGGAAATCCATGAGCTGAGTCAGATTGATCCCTGGTTCCTGGCGCAGATTGAGGATCTTATCAAGAGCGAGGCGGAGGTGCGTGCTGCGGGGCAGTCAAGGCTTGATAAGGCGCGTGTCTTCGCGCTCAAGCGCAAGGGTTTTTCCGACCGCCGCCTGGCTGCGCTGCTGGGCGTCAGCGAGAACGAGTTCCGCGCGCGGCGTCATGCGCTGGGCGTGCGTCCGGTATACAAGCGTGTGGATTCCTGCGCCGCTGAATTTGCCTCGGCCACGGCGTACATGTATTCCACTTATGAAGAAGAGTGCGAGGCCGCACCCACTTCCCGTGACAAGATCATGGTGCTCGGTGGCGGACCCAATCGCATCGGGCAGGGCATCGAGTTTGACTATTGCTGTGTCCATGCCGCGTTCGCCCTGCGCGAGGATGGCTATGAAACCATCATGGTCAATTGCAACCCCGAGACCGTTTCTACCGATTACGACACCTCAGACCGCCTGTACTTCGAGCCGCTTACCTTGGAAGATGTGCTTGAGATCATCGCCGTGGAGAAACCCAAGGGCGTGATCGTGCAATACGGCGGGCAGACGCCGCTCAAGCTGGCACGCGCCCTGGAGGCCGCCGGCGCCCCAATCATCGGCACTACACCTGATTGCATCGACATCGCCGAGGATCGAGAGCGCTTCCAGCAGATGATCAACGCGCTGGGGCTACGCCAGCCGCCAAACCGCACTGCACGCCACCCCGAGGCGGCGGTGGAACTGGCGAAGCAGATTGGCTATCCGCTGGTAGTGCGGCCTTCCTATGTGCTGGGCGGACGCGCCATGGAGATTGTCTACAACGAAGACGACCTGCGCCGTTACATGCGTGACGCCGTGCAGGTCTCCAACGATTCCCCGGTGCTGCTCGACCGCTTCCTGGATGACGCCACCGAGGTGGATGTGGATGCCATCAGCGACGGCGTGGACGTGCTGATCGGCGGCATCATGGAGCATATCGAACAGGCCGGTGTGCATTCCGGCGACTCGGCGTGCTCGCTGCCGCCCTACAGCCTGAGTGCCGAAATTCAGGATGAGCTGCGCGAACAGATCCGCCAGATGGCCTCCGCGCTGGGCGTGGTGGGTCTGATGAACGTTCAATTTGCTATACAGGGTGACAAGGTTTTCGTCCTTGAGGTTAACCCGCGCGCTTCCCGTACCGTCCCTTATGTCTCCAAGGCGACAGGGTTGCCCCTGGCGAAAATCGCCGCTCGCTGCATGGTGGGGCGCAGCCTGGTCAGCCAGGGGGTTACCAAAGAAGTGATCCCGGATTACTATTCCGTAAAGGAAGCGGTGTTTCCGTTTATCAAATTCCCTGGCGTCGATCCGATCCTGGGGCCTGAGATGAAATCCACCGGCGAGGTGATGGGCATAGGACGCAGTTTCGCCGAGGCGTTTGCCAAGTCACAGGAGGCGGCGGGCATTACCCTGCCGCGCGGTGGCCGTGCTTTTATCAGCGTGAGAGAGGCCGACAAGCCGCGCGTGGCGGCAGTGGCGCGGGATCTTGTGGCGCTTGGGTTCAAGGTGCTCGCTACCCGGGGCACGGCGAAGATCCTGGAAGGCGAGGGTATCCCATGTCTTAAAGTAAACAAGGTTGCCGAGGGTCGCCCCCATATTGTCGATATGATTAAAAACGACGAAATCAGCCTGATTATCAATACTACGGAAGGCAAACAGGCGATTGCGGATTCCTATGAAATTCGCCGTGCCGCGTTACAGCACAAAGTTACCCACAGCACCACATTGGCTGGCGCCAGGGCGACTTGTCTGGCCTTGCAGCAGCCGGATGAGCGCGCGGTGAATCGTTTGCAGGATCTGCATCAGGAATTAGGGGCCATTAAGGAATAACCAGTGCTTTTCTGGTTAAGCCTCATTGTCACCTCACGGTGATTACGGCCCCTTATGCCGTTTCCACCATTCTAAATGTACAGATTAATCTTGAACGACGGCTTACTCGGGAGAAATATAACAGCATGAGCAAAGTACCGATGACAGCGAAAGGCGCGCAGCAGTTGCGCGAAGAGCTGCAGGAATTAAAGAGCGTTGCAAGGCCGCGCGTTATCCAGGCTATCGCCGAGGCCCGCGCGCACGGTGACCTGAAGGAAAATGCCGAGTATGCCGCCGCCAAGGAGCAGCAAAGTTTTATTGAAGGGCGCATCTCCGAAATCGATGGGCAGCTCTCCAACGCCCAGATCATTGATGTTGCGACAGTGAATGCCAATGGCAGGATCGTCTTCGGCACCACGGTGGGCCTGGTGAACGTCAAGACCAGTGAAGAAGTGACTTATCAGATCGTGGGTGATCTGGAGGCCGATATCAAACAAGGCAAGATCTCGATCAGTTCTCCCATCGCCCGCGCCCTGATCGGCAAGGAGGAGGGTGACATCGCCGTGGTGCGTGCGCCAGGCGGTGAAATCGAGTATGAGATTATGACCGTCAAATATATATGAGTCTCTAAAATGCGTTTCGCGCTCATCAGTGAAAGGATTTTGTTGACCCTGTGGGTCGGTGGCCTGTGGGCCATCGGCTATCTGGCCGTACCCGTGCTGTTTAACATGCTCAACGACCGGCAACTGGCAGGCGAGCTTGCCGGAAAAATGTTCAGCATCATCAGCATTATAGGTTTGGTGTTCGGTGTTTTGCTGCTTATAGGGGCATTCTACCGGGCGGGTGACAAATGGCTCCGCGCCTGGCGAGTATGGATGCTTGTCGCCATGCTGGTGTTTGTTGCTGTCGGTTTCTTTGTTTTGCAGCCGATGATGCAGGACCTCAAAGCCCATGGTCTGGTTGAGGGCAGCGTCCAGGCGACGAACTTTGGGCGATTGCATGGCATTTCGTCAATACTGTATCTGGCGACCAGCCTGCTGGGGTTGGGGCTGGTGATCGCAGGTCCAGGTGGCAGGCGGCCTTCCAGGTATACTCTTTAGAACGCAGGGCGGGCCTTGCGTAACCCGCCAAGCCTTCCCCTCTCAGGTAATTTTGATGTTCGGCTTGTCTTTATTACGCAGATAAATCAGTGCGATATGGCCGATGCGTTGTACCAGCGTGGCGTGTGTGCCGCTGCAAATTTCATCTATCATATGGTCACGCGCAGCACGGTCGGCAGCGTTTACCCGGATTTTGATCAGTTCATGATGGTTCAGAGCCAGCCCGGTTTCCTTGAGTACGGCCTCCGTCAGACCGGCATTTCCAATGATGATCACCGGCTTTAATTTATGGCCGAGTGTCCGCAAATAACGTTTGTTTTTCTCAGTAAGTGACATATAAAGTATCGATGGCCAAAGATGATGGTAAGCAGAGCAGTATAGCACAACGCAAACGCGGCTTCATGGTGGCGCCCAGCCCGATGAATGCCGTCAAGCTTGAGCTGGCTATTATATGTTGCGCTGGTGTATTGCTGTGGCTGGCGCAGGAGCGTATCACCGTCGACCCGATGGCCCAGTTCCTTCTTCTGGGTGGGTATGGTTGCGCAGGGATGTTATGGATTGTTTTTCGTGCCCGGCGTGTGCTGGTCAAGGCACGAACCAGCGAAGATGGCGAGTCTCGGAATTATGGCCAGGAGTAAAAGCAGCAGCCGCTGGCTGAAAGAGCATTTTGTTGACGCCTACGTCAAAAAATCGTGGCAGGATGGCTATCGCTCACGGGCGGCTTATAAACTGCTCGAAATCAACGAGCGTGACCACATCCTGCGGCCAGGCATGACGGTGGTCGATTTGGGCGCGGCGCCGGGTGGTTGGTCGCAGATAGCCGTGAAGATAGTAGGGGATAAGGGTAAGGTGATTGCCACGGATATCCTGTTGATGGAACCCTTGGCTGGAGTTGATTTCCTGCAAGGTGATTTTCGTGAGCAGGAAGTATTTGACAAGCTGCTCGAAATGGTCAAAGGCCGTAACGTGGGGCTTGTAATTTCCGATATGGCGCCTAATATAACAGGTATGGCCTCGGTCGATCAGCCGCGCGCGATGTATCTTGCCGAACTGGCATTGGATATGGCGCGTAAGGTGCTGGCTCCAGGCGGGGATTTTCTGGTGAAGGTGTTTCAGGGCAGCGGTTTTGATGCCTTCCATAAGGAGATTCAGCCCTTGTTTGATAAGGTGCTGATCCGCAAGCCCAAAGCGTCGCGGCCCGGCAGCCGCGAAGTATATGTGCTGGCGAGGAACTATCTTGGCTGAAATGGCTCTTTATATGTATGAAAAGGGCGCGACAGATCGCCAGATTTATGGCTTAAAGCGCATGGTCTGATAAATGCATTATGGTCAGTGTTAGGTTGATATATACTGTATTTCTCTTAAAGCAGAGGCGCACACGTGAGTGATATGGCAAAGAATATAATCTTATGGGTGGTGATTGCCGTCATCCTGGTGTCGGTGTTTAACAATTTTGGCCCGCCTCAGGTTGCCGCGGCGCAACTTCCCTATTCGCAGTTTATCGCGGATGTGAAACAGGGTAATGTCCAGAAGGTTGTGATTGAGGGGCGCACTATCCAGGGTCTGTATCAGAGTGGCGAAAAATTCGTCACCTATAGCCCCGGCGACCCCGGTCTGGTTGGCGACTTGCTCAACAAGGGCGTAGTAATCCAGGCCCGTCCGCAAGAGCAGCAGGGCGTGCTCATGCAGATGTTCATCTCCTGGTTCCCGATGTTGCTGTTGATTGGCGTGTGGATTTTCTTTATGCGCCAGATGCAGGGCGGCGGCGGTGGTGGCCGTGGCGCGATGTCATTTGGGCGCAGCCGTGCCCGGATGATGGGTGAGGATCAGGTCAAGGTGACCTTCGCGGATGTCGCGGGCGTGGAAGAGGCCAAGGAAGAAGTGGCTGAGCTGGTCGAGTTTTTGCGCGACCCCAGCAAGTTCCAGAAGCTCGGCGGAAAGATCCCGCGCGGCGTGTTGATGGTAGGTTCACCAGGTACTGGTAAGACGCTGCTGGCCAAGGCTATCGCAGGCGAAGCCAAGGTGCCGTTCTTCTCGATTTCCGGTTCGGATTTCGTGGAAATGTTCGTCGGCGTCGGCGCGGCGCGTGTACGCGATATGTTCGAGCAGGGCAAGAAACATGCGCCGTGCATCATCTTCATCGACGAAATTGACGCCGTGGGCCGTCATCGCGGTGCTGGTTTGGGTGGCGGACATGACGAGCGCGAGCAAACACTTAATCAGTTGTTGGTTGAAATGGATGGTTTTGAAGGCAGTGAGGGTGTGATCGTGATCGCAGCCACCAACCGTCCCGACGTGCTGGATCCCGCTTTGCTGCGTCCCGGCCGTTTCGACCGCCAGGTGGTGGTGCCGTTGCCCGATGTGCGTGGCCGCGAGCAGGTGCTCAAAGTGCATATGCGCAAAGTGCCGATTGATGATGATGTCAAACCGGCGATTATTGCGCGCGGCACGCCGGGCTTCTCAGGCGCCGATCTCGCCAATCTGGTGAATGAAGCCGCTCTGTTTGCGGCACGTTCCAATCGCCGCACCGTCGGTATGAACGACTTTGAAAAGGCTAAAGACAAGATCATGATGGGTGCGGAACGCCGCTCCATGGTGATGAACGACGAAGAGAAAAAACTCACCGCTTATCACGAGGCAGGCCATGCCATCGTGGGCTTGAGTGTGCCCGCCCATGACCCCGTGCATAAGGTGAGTATCATTCCGCGCGGCCGGGCTTTGGGTGTGACCATGTTTCTGCCGACCGAGGATCGTTACAGCTATAGCAAGCAACGCCTGGAAAGTCAGATTTCCAGTATGTTCGGCGGGCGGGTTGCCGAGGAGTTGATCTTCGGGGTGGAGGCGGTTACGACTGGCGCCAGCAATGATATTCAGCGCACAACCGAACTTGCACGCAGCATGGTGACCAAGTGGGGTCTGTCCGAGAAGCTTGGCCCCTTGACGTACGCCGAGGAAGAGGGCGAGGTGTTCCTGGGCCGCTCTGTGACGCAGCACAAAGGGGTGTCGGATGAAACCGCACATACCATCGACGGGGAAATCCGCACGATTGTTGACCGCAATTACGAGCGTGCCAGACAGATACTCACCGAAAACATGGACAAGCTGCATGCCATGGCTGCCGCGCTGATCAAGTACGAGACCATTGATGCCGAGCAGATCAGCGACATCATGGCAGGCAAAGAGCCGCGTGCGCCGAAGGACTGGGGTGAAGACTCCGGATCCAGTTCCGGGCGCGGCGCCAGCGCGGAGGCATCCAGTGAGGGTGGCAAGCCTGCGGATGGCACGATCGGCGGGCCTGCAGGCCAGCATTAGTCCAGTAGGGGGGCGGGTTTTAAACCCGCCCCCCTACGTTATAGCCTTTCCTTAAATATTTTGTTTATACAATGGATTTTGCCGGGAAGCTGCTCGACCTCAATCAGCCCCAGGTAATGGGAATACTCAATGTCACCCCCGATTCCTTCTCGGACGGGGGTGTTTTTTTGTCCGCGCAAGCTGCATTTGCCGGGGCGCGGCGGATGGTCGAAGAGGGTGCGGCGATTATCGACGTGGGTGGTGAATCGACCCGTCCTGGTGCTGCTCCCGTTTCTGTTCAGGAAGAGCTGGATCGGGTCATTCCTGTTATTGAAATTCTTTCACGCGAACTCCCCATCATTGTTTCCATAGATACCAGCAAGCCCGACGTTATGCGTGCGGCGGTGGCCGCAGGGGCTGGCTTGATCAACGATGTCCGGGCGCTTAGGGAAGAAGGTGCGCTACAGGCTGCGGCGCAAGCCTGCGTGCCGGTATGCCTGATGCATATGCAGGGCGAGCCGTGCATCATGCAGCATAGTCCTCACTATAACGATGTGGTTTTAGAGGTGGGAGCCTTTCTGGTTGAACGGGTTCATGCCTGTGAGGCGGCGGGGATTCCCCGTGCGCGGCTTTTGGTCGATCCGGGTTTTGGATTTGGCAAGGCTTTGGGGCATAATCTGCGTCTGTTTAAATACTTGGATTCTCTCCGTGATCTGACGTTGCCCCTGGTGGTGGGTGTATCGCGCAAATCCATGATTGGAGCGGTGCTAGGCAAACCAGTGGAGCAGCGCCTCTATGGTGGTGTTGCCCTGGCGGCGCTTGCGGTTTGGCAGGGAGCCTCAATTATCCGTACCCATGATGTGCAGGCCACTGCGGATGCGATAAGAATGGCGTGGGCTGTCAAACAGGCATAGGTGTGTGTTCAGCAGGACTTATTTAAGGAGTGATCGCAGTGAGCAAGGGCCAGCAAAGAAAATATTTTGGCACGGACGGTATTCGCGGGTTGGTCGGGGAGACACCGATCACTGCGGAATTCGTGCTCAAATTGGGCTGGGCGGCGGGACGCGTGCTGACCAAGGGTGGGCGCGGCAAGGTGCTGATCGGGAAAGATACCCGCATCTCAGGCTATATGCTTGAATCCGCGCTTCAGGCAGGCCTGTCTTCCGCTGGTGTCGATATTCGCCTGCTTGGCCCCATGCCGACGCCTGCTATTGCTTATCTGACCCGTACGCTGCATGCGCAGGCGGGCATCGTTATCAGCGCGTCACACAATCCTTTTCAGGATAACGGCATCAAGTTTTTTTCCGCGCGCGGGGAGAAGCTTCCTGACGAGATCGAGCTGGCCATAGAGGCGGAGCTGGACAAACCCATGCACACAGTGGATTCCTCGCTGCTGGGCAAGGCCGAGCGTGTGCGCGATGCCGAGGGGCGGTACATTGAATTTTGCAAAAGCACCATCCCGGGCAATGTCGAGTTGCGCGACATGAAACTGGTGGTGGATTGTGCGCATGGTGCGACATATCAAGTTGCACCGCATGTGTTCGAGGAGCTGGGCGCCGAAGTCATTCGCCTCGGAGTGCAGCCCAACGGTCTTAATATCAACAATGGCTGCGGTTCCACGCATCCTGAAGCCATGCGGGCCGCCGTGCTTGCACACAAGGCGGACTTGGGAGTTGCGCTGGACGGTGATGGTGACCGGCTGATTATGGTGGATCACAAGGGCGAACTGGTGGACGGCGATGAACTGCTGTTTATCATCGCCCAATCGCGGCGCGAAGCCGGTAATCTCAAGGGTGCGGTGATCGGCACGGTAATGAGCAACCTGGGTCTGGAACATGCGCTGTGCGCACTTGGAGTGGACTTCCGGCGCGCAGCGGTGGGTGACCGTTATGTGATGGACCTGCTCCGCAAGGAAGGCGGGACATTGGGCGGGGAATCGTCTGGCCATATCATCTGCCTGGATTGCACTACCACTGGCGACGGTATTGTGTCGGCATTGCAGGTGTTGGCGGCGCTCGTGCAGTCCGGGCGTTCGTTGCATGAATTGAAATCAGGGATGGCAAAATACCCGCAGTGCCTGGTCAATGTGCGCACCGAGAAAAAATTCGATTTTGCGGCATCCAGCCATGTGCAGGACGCATTGAGTGCAGTGGAGGCGCAGTTGGCGAGCAAAGGCCGGGTATTGCTGCGTGCTTCCGGCACCGAGCCGCTCATACGTGTAATGATCGAAGGTGTTGATGCGCAGCAAGTCGAGTCGCTGGCAAATTATTTGGCGGCAGCGGTTCGTCAGGCTTACGAAGCCGCAAACTGATTTTTCCATAGAACC
This sequence comes from Gammaproteobacteria bacterium, assembly GCA_021731145.1. Lineage (GTDB taxonomy): Bacteria > Pseudomonadota > Gammaproteobacteria > Ga007554 > LNEJ01. Next base: position 62,716 of record JAKFXX010000027.1, read on the forward strand.
AAGTAAAATACGAAACCGATGACGTTACACATCCATAACAGCCTGACCGGCAAAAAAGAACTTTTCATACCCATCGAACCCGGCAAAATCCGCATGTACGTGTGCGGCATGACCGTTTACGACTATTGTCACCTTGGCCATGCGCGGGTGATGGTGGTGTTTGATACGGTGGTGCGTTATCTGCGCGCGCTGGGTTATCAGGTTACCTATGTGCGCAACATCACCGATATCGACGACAAGATCATCAAACGCGCCGCCGAGAACCACGAAGATATCGACGCGCTCACCGGGCGCTTTATCGACGCCATGCACGAGGACGAGCGCGCGCTGGGTGCGTTGCCGCCGGATATCGAGCCGCGTGCGACAGAGTCCATCCCTGGGATTATCAGTCTGACACGGACGCTGATTGGCAAGGGTTATGCCTATGTTGCCGCGAATGGCGATGTTTATTATGACGTGAGCCGCTTTGAACATTATGGCGAGCTTTCCGGCAAACGTTTGGAGGACTTGCGCGCCGGAAGCCGCGTGGAGGTGGACGAGGCCAAGGACGATCCATTGGATTTCGTGCTGTGGAAGGCCGCCAAGCCCGGCGAGCCGCGATGGGATTCTCCGTGGGGGCCGGGCCGGCCCGGCTGGCACATCGAATGTTCGGCGATGTCCGGCCACTGCCTGGGGGATCATTTCGATATCCATGGCGGCGGCATGGATTTGAAATTTCCGCACCATGAAAACGAAATCGCCCAGTCCGAGGGCGCCACCGGCCACAAATTCGTTAATGTATGGATGCACAACGGTTTCGTGCAGGTGAACGAGGAGAAAATGTCCAAATCGCTGGGCAATTTTTTCACAGTGCGCGAGGTGTTGAAGCACTATACGTCGGAAATCGTGCGCTATTTCATTCTGGGCAGCCACTACCGTGGCCCGCTCACTTACTCCACGGAAAACCTGGACAATGCCAAGGCCGCGCTGGAGCGGTTTTACATGGCGTTACGCGGCTTGCCGAGTGGACAGGAGGCCGGTATCAAGGGGCAAGAGACGGAATATGAGCAACGCTTCAGCGCAGCCATGAATGACGATTTCAACACGCCGGGAGCCATGGCGGTGATGTTCGATCTGGTGCGCGATATCAATCGCGTGCGTGGCGAAGATATGAAAGAGGCTGTGCGTCTGGGTGACGTGTTGCGGCGGCTGGGTGGCGTGCTGGGGTTGCTACAGGGCGATCCGGAAGGATTTTTGAAAGACACCAAAACCGTGAGTGGGTTGGCGCCCGAAGAAGTTGAGCATCTCATTGCGCAGCGTGATGCCGCGAGAGCAAGCAAAAACTGGGGTGAGTCGGATCGCATCCGCGACTGGCTCAAGGCTCAGGGTGTTATTCTGGAAGACAACGCCGGAAAAACCACTTGGCGTAGAGAATAGCCCAGCCTTGGGTTTATTCAGGCTTTGACATTTCCTGCAGGTATCGGCGGCGCGCCGCCTCGGCTTCGCGTGCTGCGTCGATTTCGCTCATGACGCTGCCCACGTCGGCCTGTACTTCACTGTGCTCGAAGTGGCCGGTCAATTCGACCTCGGGGTGGAGGGTGCCACTTTCATAGAGCGCCCAAATTTCCTTGCCGTAGTCGGTGGATAGCAGTTCGGGGGCGAAACGGCCAAAGTAGGCGGTCATGTTGTCAACGTCCCGCTCAAGCATCCTGCTGGCGTTGTTATTGCTCGCGGCATCGACGGCCTGGGGGAGGTCGATGATGACAGGGCCGTCGCTGCTGACCAGCACGTTAAACTCGGACAGGTCGCCGTGGACAATACCGGCGCAGAGCATCCGGACGATCTGTCTGATCAGTATGCTGTGAAACTCCCGGGCCTGCGAATCCGTGAACTCCAGATCGTTGAGCCTCGGGGCGGCGTTGCCGTTATCGTCTGCCACCAGCTCCATCAATAATACGCCATCGAAGAAGCCATAGGGCTGCGGGACGCGTACGCCCGCCGCCGCGAGGCGGTACAGCGCGTCCACCTCGGCGTTCTGCCATGCGCTCTCCTGTTCTTTCCGCCCATACCGGGTGTTTTTCTCCATTGCGCGCGCCCGGCGGCTGTTCCGTACCGTGCGCCCTTCCTGATACTGGGCTTGTGTGTGGAAGCCGCGTTTATTGACCTCTTTGTACACCTTGGCGCAGCGGATCTCTCCCCCTGCGAGGACGACATAGACGGCGGCTTCCTTGCCGCTCTTGAGTGGACGGACGACCTCGTCAACGATGCCGTCTTGTACCAGAGGTTCGATGCTTTTTGGAATTTTCATCAGGTTAGCGCGACTCCAGCACCAGTCCACCTTCACGCACCATGATGGCGCGCTCACCGTTCAGTACCGCCAGCAAGTCCTCGCCTACCATGGGGCGGCGCCAGCCATCCAGCACTGGTATGTCACGTTCCCCCATAATCAATTTCTCCAAATCCTTGCGGGCCGCAAGGCTGGCCGGGCTGACCTCGTTTTGCGCGGCACGCAACCGCACGACGGCCATGAGCAGATCCACCATCGCCTCTTGAGCTTCATTAAGGCGCGCTGGGCGCTCTTCCGGGGCAAGCGCGGTTTCCGGCGCGCTTTTGGCTGCACGAATCATCTCGATTAAATCCTGGCCGTGCCGCCGCAAAAAGCCCGGTTCAATACCACGCACTTGCTCCAGCTCTTCCAGGTTGTCCGGCATTTGCCGGGAAAGTTGCAGCAATACGTCATCATGCAAGATCCAGTTTCGGGGGCGGTTTGACTTGATTGCATATTCTTCGCGCCAAGCGGCCAAGGCCTTTAACACATTAAGCTGTGTTGCGGATTTAAGGTTACGAGAACTGCGAATACGCCGCCACGCATCCTGAGGTGACGGCACATAATTTTTGATGTCAGTTAATTTTTTGAATTCATCCTCGACCCATTGCAGCCGGCCTTCGCGCGCTAGCGCATCGCGCTGCGTCAGGTAGATCTCGCCCAGATAGCGCACATCATCGGCGGCGTAATGTAATTGGTCTTCAGACAATGGGCGGCGCGCCCAATCGGTACGGGTATGAGCCTTTTCGAGGCGAACACCCAGCATGCTTTCCAGCAGATTGCCATAGCCCACATGCTCGCCTTGCCCCATCAAACGAGCGGCAATTTGGGTGTCGAACAATGGTTGCGGCAATTCCTTGCGCAGATCGTATAGCAATTCCAGATCCTGTCTGCCGGAATGCATCACCTTGACGATGGCGGGGTCGTAGATAAGATCCAGCAAGGGGCCAAGATCGGGTACGCGCAGCGGATCGACGCAGGCTGCATATTGACTGTTGGCAACCTGGATAAGGCACAGTTGCGCGTAATAGGTCTTCTCGCGCATGAATTCGGTATCCAGAGCCAACCAGGGGCTACCCCTCAGGTGCTCGCAAAGATCCAGTAGTTGCTCGGGCGTTTCGATATAAAGGTAGCTGGTCATGGAATGGTTCTGTTTACTTGAGGAAAATCACGTCGACTGGCAGGAATGATAAGGCTTTGCGTTTATGATGGGCTTTTCCATTTTACTGATTATACCATTATCGGGTGATTTGGAGTGGCGAGAACGGTGGCGAAATGCGTAGGGCGGCGCGGTTGATATTGATGTTACCCGCGATTTTTTTTGACCAGTTCACGCAACGCCCCCTGGTCGATGATTTCGATGCGTCCCCGGTGCAAGATCACCCAGCCGCGATGTTCAAATTCCTTGAGCAAGCGGCTTACGACTTCTCTTGCAGTGCCTAATTCGACAGCAAGATCGTAGTGCGTTCCCGTGACGATTTTTTGCTGTCCCGCCAAGTCAAGCAAATGATGGGCAAGACGATGATCCATATGCCCAAAGGCTACTTCCTCGATCAGATGCACAAGATCATGCACCCCCTCATCAAGAGATGAAAAAACAAATTTACGAAACCCCGGTGAGTTGGACATCGCCTCATAAAAACGCGCTTTTGGGATTAACAGCACTCGTACGTCCGATTCGGCAACTGCTTCGGCAGGGTAGTCGGCGTCCGCCAACAAGCAGGATGTAGTCAATTCACAGACTTTCCCGGCTTCAATACGGTACAAAACTATTTCATGACCACTTTCCGAAACCTTCCGTACCTTCACAATACCTTCCAACATCAGAAAATAATTCTCGCACGCTTCTCCGCCGCGAAATAGCGCAGCCTCGGCGGGCAGGATGATGTGCTGTGCCATTTGTATGGTTCTGCGCCAGACAGGGTCGGTAATCGCAGCCAGTGCCGGAAAGGATTGCAACCACTGTGCTGCGTTTTCTTGTGCCACGAGATTGTCCCCGCGATATTAAACCTACAGACATTGTTCGAATAAAACATGCGATGTATTGGGGGCGAACAACAAGAGGTGATTGATGCCTGAAACAGGATTGCTGGCAAACCCATGAGGTTAAGTAATCTTACTGTATCACAAAGCGATCAAGGGATGCAGCGCAAGGAAAAATAGGGCGAAAATGAGCGTGGTTTACACGTAGTTTGCCGCTTCGTGGCCCCGCATTTCTTGGTGCTCTTTGGGTGTGATCCCGATTTTCCTCGGTACCCCCTTGAGGGGTGAACGCCGCAATGCGTCCCCCAGCGCTTTGTGGCACATTAAAAATAAGGGGGCGTTAGCGCCTCGGTGACGGGGAATGCACGCCAGTTTTGCGAAAATCGGCTGTTGGATGCATTTGGTGTTGTGTGTTTTTTAACTGCGCTCTGAGCGCCCCGTCACCTCTGTCTTGCAGATAATCTTTATGTCAGGCCGCTTTCTTTAATTGCCCTTCCTGTCTAGCCTCTTCTGCTACGGTTTTTTCAAAAGTCTTTATTGGCGGGCACATCTCAGGATAAGAGAATTCTTCATCGTAAAGGGCATTGTAAGGGTCCATCTTCAGGGCGGACTTCGACGGCGGAGAGCATGCTTGTTCTTCAGAAGCCAGATACAAATGACGCACGTCAGGTTTTGATTTAACATGCGTGCCAGTTGCTGTCATCACGTGCTCATCCCACTGCGCCAGCAGGCCACAAATAACAGTGCTTACTATCAACACCACAAGGTATGATAGGGCTATCGTTATTTCGGTTGCCCCATGGGTAAAGCCCACAATATCTAATATGTTCATGACACATCTCCTCATCTATATTCATGCCGGTTTAACTCCTTTCCTCGGTGATATCGGACATCCTATCCATGGTGATAGTTGATCATATATGCAAGGGATTATCTGTGACAAAGTCACACTTGTGCATTCTCTCTGGGATAACTCAAGATAGTTCATTAGGCCGTTCGTGGCGAGCTTGTCGAACCATGATCGAAGGGCTTTTCTAGGGATTCCTATAGGTCGTCAATCTCGGTCGACGTGCCCCATGAAACTTCCCCTTGACGCAAAAATGTAACAATGATTGTTTATGCTCTTGCTCCTTTGATTCCGACGCTCTCCCTGAATGTGGATAAACGAAACCCCCGGTACCTCCTTTTTCAAGGGAGGCACAAAAATGTGCGCCCTACCTAAAATAGGTCGATAATACGCGTATAACATTGTAAAATATCACGTCATTTCTTATGTGAACCTGGAAATAAATTTGGAGTGTTAATGGATATCCAGCCCGTCATTCTTTCCGGAGGTTCCGGTAGCCGTTTGTGGCCCATGTCACGGGAGCATTACCCTAAGCAGTTGTTGCCTCTAGTGGGTGATAAAACCATGTTACAGGCTACGGTGCAGCGTCTGGAGGGGCTTCAGGCTTTTCTTGGTGCGGAAGATGGGATGCTTGAGCCGATAGTGGTGTGCAATGAGGAGCATCGGTTTCTGGTAGCCGAGCAGTTGCGGCAGGTCGGCACGAAACCTTCTTCAATTATTCTTGAGCCAGTGGGGCGGAATACGGCACCGGCTTTGACGCTGGCGGCGATCAACGCGGAAAGTGCTGGCGATCCGGTGTTGCTGGTAATGCCTGCCGATCACGTTATTCAGGATCGTGAGGCTTTTTTGAGGGCGGTGGCGCAAGGCGCCGTTTTGGCAGGGCAGGGTTGTCTGGTGACGTTCGGAATCGTTCCTGGTCGGGCGGAGACCGGTTATGGCTATATTCGGCAAGGCTCTCCCGTTGGCCGGGCTTCGGCGTCGGATGCGCGTTATATCGCGGCATTTGTTGAGAAGCCGGATGCGGTGACCGCAGAGGATTATTGGAAGTCGGGCCAGTATTTGTGGAACAGCGGTATTTTCATGATGCGGGCTTCGGTGTGGTTGCAGGAGTTGCTCCGTTTCCGGCCTGATATTGTTCAGTCCTGCCAGGTGGCGTATCAGCAGGGCAAGCAGGATCAGGATTTTTACCGGGCGAATAAGGCGGCGTTTTCCTCCTGTCCTTCCGATTCCATTGATTACGCGGTGATGGAAAAGCTCACGTCTGGTGGGTTTGCGTCCGACAACGAAAAGGCTGCGGTGATTCCGTTGGATGCGGGATGGTCCGACGTTGGTGCGTGGGCGGCCTTGTGGGAAGTGAGTGATAAGGATGAGCACGGCAACGTGATAAAAGGGGACGTGTATGCGCAGGGGACGCGCAATGCGTTGCTGATTGCGGAGCACCGTTTCCTGGCGTGTGTGGGTGTTGATGATATTGTTGTGATTGAGACCCCGGATGCGGTGATGGTGGTTCATCAAAGCAAGGTGCAGGACGTGAAGCATATTGTTGCGCATCTGAAAGACAAGAAGCGTTCTGAATATTTATTGCACCGCAAGGTTTCCCGGCCGTGGGGGAGTTACGACAGCATTGATAACGGCGAGCGGTTTCAGGTGAAGCGTATCGTGGTGAGTCCTGGCGGAACGCTTTCCATGCAGATGCACCATCACCGGGCTGAGCACTGGATTGTGGTGAAGGGGACGGCGAGGGTGACGCGCGGGGATGAGGTGTTTCTGCTGACGGAGAATCAGTCGACGTACATTCCTATTGGTGTGACACACCGGCTGGAAAACCCGGGCACTATTCCGCTGGAATTGATTGAGGTGCAGTCGGGATCTTATCTGGGTGAGGATGACATCGTGCGGTTTGAAGATACCTATGGCAGGAGCTGATGCGCTCTTTGCAGTGATTTATTGAATAGCAGTGCGGCACACAACGAGTGAGGGTATAACGTGAACGGCTCCGCAACAAAAAGCAGTAACGTGGTCTGGCATGAAAGTATAGTCACGCGCGGGGATCGCGAGCGAATGAAAAATCACAAGGGTGTGGTGTTGTGGTTCACGGGTCTTTCGGGGGCAGGGAAATCAACACTTGCGCATGCGGTGGAGGAGGCGTGTTTTAATCGTGCGTGCCACACGTATGTGCTCGATGGCGATAATGTGCGTCATGGATTGTGTGGCGACCTTGGTTTTTCCGCTCAGGACCGGACGGAGAATATCCGGCGCATCGGGGAAATGTCGAAGTTGTTTGTGGACGCCGGAGTGATTGTGCTGACGGCTTTCATCTCACCGTTTCGTGATGATCGCGAGCGTGTCCGGAAGCTGATGCCGGAAGGCGACTTCCTGGAGATTTATTGCGAGTCCAGCCTGGAACGCTGCGAAGAACGTGATGTGAAGGGGCTGTACCGCCGTGCGCGTGCGGGGGAGATTCCCGAGTTTACAGGTATTTCTTCACCGTATGAGGAGCCGCTCCATCCTGAGCTGACAGTGAATACCGGGGAATGGTCGATCGAGGAATCTGCGGCGGCTGTTTTGAGGCTGCTGGAAGGTCGGGGTATTCTGCGTCAGAGCGAGACGGCGTAGTGGATTGGAATTTAGGTCAGTTTCGCAGGAGGAGTAGGTGATTTTAATAACAGGTGGTGCTGGATTTATCGGTTCGAATTTTGTGCTCGACTGGATTGGTTGCGAAGGCACGCCGGTTGTTAATCTCGACAAGCTTACCTATGCGGGAAACCTGGAGAATCTGGCGAGTCTTGGTAATGATGCCCGGCATGTTTTTGTGCATGGCGATATCGGCGACAGCGCGCTGATTGGGGATCTTTTAAAAAAATACAAACCGCACGCCATCGTGAATTTTGCTGCGGAGAGCCATGTGGATCGCTCTATTTATGGTCCTGCTGATTTCGTCCATACCAATGTTGTGGGGACGTTTAATTTGCTGGAAGCGGTGCGTGTCTACTGGTCAGATCTTGCGGATGAGGAGAAGAGCGCGTTCCGCTTTTTGCATGTTTCAACGGATGAAGTATACGGCTCGCTGGGGCCAGACGATGCGCCGTTTACGGAAGAAACGCCCTATGCGCCGAACAGCCCCTATTCCGCCTCCAAGGCAGCCTCCGATCACCTGGTGCGCGCGTATCACCACACCTATGGCCTGCCGACGCTGACAACCAATTGTTCCAATAATTATGGGCCTTATCAGTTTCCGGAAAAACTCATTGCGTTGATGATACTCAATGCGACGAAGGGCTGTTCGTTGCCCATCTATGGCGATGGGCAGAATGTGCGTGACTGGCTTTATGTCGGTGATCATTGCGAGGCGATCAGAGTGGTGCTGGCCAAAGGGAGAGTGGGTGAAACATACAATATTGGCGGCTGGAATGAAAAAGCCAATCTCGATGTTGTCCACACCGTTTGTGCCATTCTTGATGAATGTCTCACGGATTCTTCGTTCTCCCCTCATGCGTCGCTCATCACGTATGTTAAGGATCGCCCTGGCCATGATCGGCGTTATGCGATTGATGCGCGTAAAATAGAGCGGGAGCTGGGATGGAAGCCTAGGGAGAATTTCGAAACGGGTATCCGCAAAACCGTGCGCTGGTATCTCGATAACATGGCATGGGTAGAGAATGTGGCGAGCGGCAATTATCAAAACTGGCTTGCGCAAAATTACGTGGATAGGGGTGTGTCATGAAGGGCATTATTCTGGCGGGCGGCTCGGGTACACGCTTGTATCCGGTGACGTATACCGTCTCAAAACAGCTTTTGCCGATTTATGACAAGCCGATGATTTATTATCCGCTCACCACGCTGATGCTGGCGGGGATACGGGATATTTTAATTATTTCAACACCGCAGGATACACCCCGATTCGAGCAGTTGATCGGGGATGGCAGTCAATGGGGGCTGAATGTTTCCTATGCGGTTCAGGCCTCTCCCGATGGTCTGGCGCAGGCGTTCATCATCGGCAAGGAGTTCGTCGGTGGGGATGCGTGCGCACTGGTGCTTGGTGATAATATTTTTTATGGCCACGATTTGTCACCCCAACTTACCGGCGCGACAACCAAAGAAGTAGGTGCGACGGTGTTTGCCTATCCAGTGCAGGATCCCGAGCGTTATGGCGTGGTTGAGTTTGATGAATCAGGCAAGGCACTGAGCATTGTCGAAAAGCCAAAAGAGCCCAAGTCGCGCTATGCAGTGACGGGGCTTTATTTTTATGACAACCAGGTTGTCGATATCGCACAATCCATTAAGCCCTCCGCGCGTGGCGAATTGGAAATCACCGACGTCAACCGCTGCTATCTTGAGATGGGCTTGCTGGATGTTCAGGTGATGGGGCGGGGTATGGCGTGGCTGGATACCGGAACGCATGAGTCGCTGCTGGAGGCCTCGCTGTTTATCCAGACACTGGAGAAACGGCAAGGACTGAAGATTGCGTGTCCCGAAGAGATTGCCTATCGCAAGGGCTATATCAACGCGGCGCAGTTGGAGGCGCTGGCACAGCCGCTGGCGAAAAACGGCTATGGTGCTTATTTATTGGGATTGCTTCGGGAAAAGATTTTTTGAAAGTAGATTGCTCTTTTTCTGCCAGATCTAAAGAATTGTAGGGTGCGCCGTACCTATGAAGCGCACTCTACAGCGCAAGATTGATAGCCGGGTAATAATTTATGCATGTACAAAAAACAGCCATTCCAGATGTGCTGATCATTGAACCTAAGGTGTTCGGTGATGAGCGCGGGTTTTTCTATGAGAGCTTCAATCAAAAAACATTGGTTGAGGCGGCGGGCATTACTGATAACTTTGTACAGGACAATCACTCACGCTCAGCAAAGAATGTATTGCGTGGCTTGCATTATCAGGTCAAGCAGCCTCAGGGTAAGCTGGTGCGCGTGGTCGTTGGCGAGGTCTTCGATGTGGCCGTCGATGTTCGCCGATCTTCGCCTACATTTGGTCAGTGGGTGGGGGTTCATTTGTCTGCTGAAAACAAGCGCATGTTTTGGGTGCCTAAAGGCTTTGCGCATGGTTTTCTGGTATTGTCCGATTATGCGGAGTTTCTCTATAAAACCACGGATTTCTATGCGCCGGAATATGAGCGCTCGATTCTCTGGAATGATCCCGATCTTGGCATAGCGTGGCCGCTTGGCGGCCAACCGGTTTTGTCGGCCAAGGATATGGCGGGTGTGCGGCTCAAGGATGCCGAGGTGTTCCCATGAGCAAGAAAATCCTGCTCACAGGAAAAAACGGCCAGGTAGGATGGGAGCTCGAACGGACGCTTTCGACGCTGGGGCAGGTTATTGCGCTGGATCAGAAAGACATGGATCTTGCTGATCCGGATTCAATCAGCAAGGTTATCCGCGCTATCAAGCCGGGCTTGATCGTCAATCCAGCGGCCTATACGGCGGTGGACAAGGCCGAAGCAGAGCCGGAGCTGACTCTAGCCATCAATGGTACGGCGCCGGGCATCATGGCGGAAGAGGCGAAGCGCTTGGGCGCGGCGCTGATACACTTTTCCACTGACTATGTTTTTGATGGCGCCAGGAATACCGCCTATACTGAGCAGGATGCCCCTAATCCGAAGAGTGTCTACGGTAGCTCAAAATTAGAGGGCGAGCGGGCGATTCAGGCCGTCGGTGTGCCCCATCTCATTCTGCGTACCAGTTGGGTTTATGGCGTGCGCGGCAAGAATTTCCTGTTGACCATGCAGCGTCTGGCGCGCGAGCGCCCCTCTTTGAGCGTGGTCGATGACCAGTTTGGCGCGCCTACGTGGTGCCGTCTGCTCGCCGAGGCTACGGCTCAGATTGTGGCGCAGGGCCAGGGCGATGTGGCGGGCCATATTCAGCAGCGTGCTGGTGTTTACCACATGACGTGCGCCGGGCAGACATCCTGGTATGGCTTTGCCCGTTCCATTCTGGCGCGGGAGCCGCTCCCAGTGGCGGATCTGCGGCCCATCCCCAGCACGGATTATCCCACTCCGGCGGCACGTCCGCACTATTCGGTGTTGGATAATGCACGGCTAGCCGACACCTTTGGTATCAAGCTGCCGGACTGGGCTGCGGCCTTGGAGATGGCACTTGCTTGATGCCGCAGTCGTAACGCACACGGCTAGTGCTCTGTATTGAGCAAAATTTCCTTGCTGGGCGCAGTTATTTTTGTGGCTCTGCTTTTCTGGGGCGGGAGTCAACCGGTAGCCGTTGGATTATTCAAACCGCCGTTCGACAAACTCGCTCATTTTGCTGCATTTGGTGTGCTTGGTTTATTGCTCTGGGTGGGCTTCCGGGGAAGATGGCCGTTGTTGATAATTATGCTGGTGGGCTGCGTAGGTGCTCTGGATGAATGGCGTCAGGCGTTTCTTCCTGGCAGGGCAGTGAGCTTTGGCGATTTTGCGATGGATGTGACCGCTGTGGTGGTGGTTGTGGGGGTCATGAATGCGCTAGTAAAATTGCCGGGAGGAAGAGGAGGGCTAAAGTAAAGAAACTTATTTTGTGCATGAGGTGACTGCTTGCACAGTTGTGGTGCTGCTGATGGCCGCATGAAAACGGTGACCGCTTTGGTTTATGAAGTTTTTTTGATGCTCTCAATGTAATGTTGTTGTCACATCCCCGTATTACCCTGATTGCCGTGCGCCGCTATATCTCGCCTTACTGGAGAGCAATGTTTTCCTGCTTCAGCTAATAAATGAGCTTGCCTGATTTCTGGCATGGTTTATGTATTGAAACGTCACAAACTTATGCCGTACCGGCACCGGTGCTTCGGGCTATGGTGGTGTTATTGAGGGCGGGAGCGAGATTTATGTCCTGGTAGAGGGGTTGGTAATTGTTGCCAACAAGGGAAGGCCGTCTCCATTTAGCGACGCCTTAGTTGCCGGAAATAATTGTTTTTGGATTTTTTGAATATTTTTTTATGATATTTTTTATGATATTCAATCAATTATTGCCTATTTTTCTGGGTATGAATAATGTGAGGGTGCCGTCTCTTTTTTGATGAGGTATCGTGTTCCTGATTGTTTGATGAATATCAGGTGGTGCCAGGGTTGGATTTGATCGCGTGTTACTTATAGGGTATATTCAATGCCTTCAACGAAAGCTCTTTTTCCGCAAGCAAGCCAATGGTATTCCTGGCGAACGTCCGACAGAAAGAAAAATCCCATGCCTATTGTGCAATCGCGTGTTAATGATAACGCACCTGCCTTAACTGCAATCTTGCGGCATGTGATTGACCCTGTGATCACGGTTGCTTCTCTCTTAGTTATCACCTTCTTGTATGGCGTGCCTTTTGAAAAGCCGTATGTAATTCTATCAATTATTGCGTTTTTGTTATCGCTGGTCATATTCAAGGAGGCAAATCTTTGCCGGTCGTGGCGTGACGGAGGGTTGCGTTCGCAAAGCAGCTCGTTACTGATTTCATGGCTGGTGATGCTGGGCGTTTTGCTGTTCCTTGGATATGCCACCAAGTCTTCCGGGGATTTTTCCCGGCGTGTGCTTCTGACGTGGTTTATGGCTGTACCCATACTGATTTTGTTCGGGCATTCCTGGGCCAGGTCGTGGCTTCGTAAATTTTATGAGACTGAAAAAAATACACGTTCGGTGGTGATCGCCGGGATGAGCGACATAGGGCTGCGTTTGGCGCGGCGGATCGCTGAAGATGCCCATTTGGGTATGTCTGTAAAGGGTTTTTTCGATGACAGAGCGGCTGTGCGCTTGGGGAGTGGAGGACAGGAAAATCCAATATTAGGTCGGCTGGAAGACTTGGCGGTTTATGTCCAGGAGCACAAAATCGATCAGATTTATATCGCGCTGCCCATGATGCAGGAAGCGCGCATTATTAAGTTGTTGGACGACTTGCGCGATACGACAGTCTCCATTTACTTTATACCGGATATCTTTTTCTTCGATCTGATTCAGGCGCGCATAAGCGATGTGAACGGAATTCCTGTGGTGTCCGTTTGCGAAACGCCGTTCAGTGGCGCGCGGGGCCTGATTAAGCGCTTGAGCGATGTGGTGGCTGCGAGTGTGATTCTTGTGTTGGTATCACCATTGCTGCTATTGATCGCATTGGGAATAAAGCTAAGTTCGCCTGGCCCGGTTTTATTCAAGCAGCGCCGCTATGGTCTGGATGGTGAAGAGATTGTGGTGTATAAGTTCCGTTCCATGAGTGTCTGCGAGGATGACGATAGTGTCGTCCAGGCGAGCCGGGGAGATGCGCGCATTACGGGTTTTGGCGCATTTTTGCGCCGTACGTCGCTGGACGAGTTGCCGCAGTTTGTCAATGTGCTGCAGGGACGCATGAGCGTGGTTGGCCCCAGGCCCCATGCCGTTGCCCATAATGAAACGTACCGTAAACTGATCAAGGGGTACATGGTGCGCCATAAAGTGCGGCCGGGTATCACGGGCTGGGCGCAGGTGAATGGGCTGCGTGGGGAAACCGATACGCTGGAGAAAATGCAGTCCCGCATAGATTATGATCTGGACTATCTCAGGTATTGGTCCATGGCGCTGGATGTGAAAATCATATTGAAGACGATTTTTCTGGTATTCCTGGATCGCCGCGCATATTAAGTTCAAGAAGGGTTCGCATAAAAACCACGCAATCCTGTTTCTTTTTCCTGATGTTTTTAATCCAAGAAGAATAAACCCGCCAGTAAAATTAATGATAAAAAAATTCCTTGGTATGCACAAAGCGCGTGCGCTGACACTGTTGTATGGCATGTTCTTGATGTTGGGCCAGGCAAGCGCTGCGCCTGGCGATACCGTTCAGCCTTATGTGTCGGCCAGCGTTGTCCATGACACTAATCTGTTTCGTCTTTCCAGCAGCAGAGACCCACGGCTTGCTCTTGGCGGTGATAGCAAATCCGATACGATTAAGCGTGTTGAGGCGGGGGCGGTTGTGGATTATGTGGTTGGCCGCCAGCAGATTATGTTGAAGGGAAGTGCCGTTCAGAACTGGTTTGAGCGTTTTCATTTCCTGAACTATGACGGTAGCGATGCGCGTGTCACATGGAATTGGCAGTTAGGCAATTTGTGGCAGGGTGATCTCGGTTATACCCATAGCCGCACTCTTACAACTTTTACCGAGATACAGGCGCTGCTGCGGGATGTGCGTACCCAGCAATCGGCTTTTGGTAGCGCCATCTATAAGCTTGACCCGGATTGGCGTATTCGTACCGGGGCCAGATGGTACAGCCTTGAATCAGGATCACCTCAAAGACGATTTTTTAACCGTGAGGAGGCTAGTGCTTCCGTGGGTGTAGAGCATGTCAACGAAGCCAATAATTCTCTTGGCGTGGAAGCAAAGTATACCGAGGCCCGCTTTCCCGGGCGGGAAGTGACGCCACTAAGTATCCTTGACAATGGTTATACTCAAACGGAGTTGAGTTCGGTTGCGGACTGGCGATACACCGGCCAATCGCGCTTTCAGGGTCGTTTAGGGTATACCCAGCGCCGGCACAAACAGCTTTCCATGCGTGATTTTGATGGCGTCACTGGGCGATTGGCGTATGACTGGTCGGTCAGCGGAAAAACCTTGGTCAACGCGGCGCTGTGGAGGGAGGTCGGTTCGATAGACGATACCATCAATACCTATGTTGTGACCAAGGGTGTAAGTCTTGGCGCCTCGTGGTTTCCAACCAGCAAAATATTTGTGAAAGGCGAAGCGGCTTATAAGTCACGTGACTTTCTGGGTGAGGTGCGTGTGGGGCCGCACCGTGAAGATGATATCCGCACTCTCAGCGCGTCGCTTGGTTATTCCCCACTGACTAATGTGCAGCTTTCCCTCGATGGCATCATGGAAAAACGCGGTTCAACCCGTATCTTTACCGATTATAATTACAGCAACGTCGTGGCAAGTGTGAAAATTGCTTTTTAAGGGCTATTTTGATCTGATCTGAAACGGGTTGAACACCTGCTGCTGTGCTGATTCTCTCTTGTGTCCCCCGCTCATTTGGGGTAGTTTTGACTTTTCCCGCATTTTAGTTGAATCCGATGAGCATACTGGTCAATAAAAACACTAAAGTCATTTGCCAAGGCTTTACCGGCAAGCAAGGCACCTTTCATTCCGAGCAGGCGCTCGCCTATGGCACCAATCTGGTGGGGGGTATAACCCCCGGCAAGGGTGGTCAGATGCACTTGGAGCGGCCGGTATTCAACACCGTGCGCGATGCAGTACGGGAGACGGGCGCTGACGCCAGCATGATCTATGTGCCTGCGGCCCATGCGGCGGATGCGATACTGGAGGCGGCGGATGCCGGTATCAAGGTTATCGCCTGTATCACCGAGGGGATTCCGGTGCAGGATATGCTCAAGGTCAAGGCGGCGCTACGCGCCTATGATGTGCGCCTGATCGGCCCGAATTGCCCGGGATTGATCACTCCGGGTGAATGCAAAATCGGCATCATGCCGGGCGCTATACACAAGCCGGGCTCTATCGGTATTGTGTCGCGCTCCGGCACGCTCACGTATGAGGCGGTGCATCAGACCACGCTTAATGGTCTGGGGCAGAGCACATGCGTGGGCATAGGTGGCGACCCCATCCAAGGTATGAATTTCGTCGATTGCCTCGTATTGTTTGAGCAGGACCCTCAAACCAAGGGCATTATCATGGTGGGTGAAATCGGCGGCAGCGCCGAGGAAGAGGCGGCGGAGTTTATCAAGCATCACGTTACCAAACCGGTGGTGGCCTATATCGCTGGTGTCACAGCCCCTCCCGGCAAGCGTATGGGACATGCGGGCGCGATCATTTCCGGCGGCAAGGGTACTGCGGCGGAAAAATTTGCGGCGCTGGAGGCGGCGGGTGTTGCTGTCGTACATTCGCCTGCGGAAATGGGTGCGCGCATGCTGGCGTGCATTATCAGTCAGTAACGTTGCAGGGCCAGGTGGCTCCATGCCACCTGGCAGTAATGATAAACATCTATTCGCGTGCCAGGCCTGCGAAATGTAATTTTTTTGATAGGCAGTAATCGCATTGAACCCACCCGCTAATACCGAGCATCCCCAGCTTCGCATCGTCATGGCCCAACTTAATATGCGGGTTGGTGATGTTGCCGGCAATGCCGCACACGTTATTGCCGCTGCATGCCGGGCCCGCGATGAGCTGTATGCCGATGCTATCGTGTTCCCTGAATTGACGCTGACCGGCTATCCGCCTGAGGATCTGTTGCTGCGATCTGAGCTGCATAAGCGGGTGTTGCGCGGTCTGGAAGAGATCAAGCGCAATGTGTCCGGCATTGATGTGATCGTCGGCTACCCCAGCCAGGAGTTGAGCGGGTTACATAATTCCGCGTCCTTGATCCGTGACGGCAAAATTGTGGCCACCTATCACAAGCAGCACCTGCCCAATTACAGCGTGTTTGATGAGAAGCGTTATTTTCAGTCCGGCAGCAAGCCCTGTGTGGTGACGATCAAGGGCGTGCCGGCCGGTATCACCATCTGCGAGGACATGTGGCATCCCGGGCCGATGGGGCAGGCGTTTGATGCGGGTGCGCGGCTGATGCTCAATCTCAATGCCTCACCGTTTCACATCAGCAAGGGCCAGGAGCGCGAGGAGGTGCTGCGGCAGCGCATCGGTGAAGGGCGCATGCCGGTGATTTATGTGAATCTGGTGGGTGGCCAGGATGAGCTGGTCTTCGATGGTGAATCCCTGGTTCTGGATGCCGATGGTGGTGTGGTGATGCGCGGGGCGCCCTTTGCCGAAGGCCTGTATCCTGTGGATTTCCGGGTGGATGAAAAGGTCACGCCCTTGCCGGGTGTGCATCACGCACCGCTTCCTGTGGAGGAGAGCGTTTACAAGGCGCTGGTGCTGGGGGTGCGTGATTATATCGAGAAAAACGGTTTTCGCGGTGTGGTGATAGGTTCATCGGGCGGCATAGACTCGGCGCTGACCCTGGCGATTGCCGTTGATGCAATCGGTGCGGCGCGGGTGGAGGCGGTGATGATGCCGTCACGCTATACTGCGCAAATGAGCCTGGATGACGCGCAGGCGCTGAGCGAGGCGCTGGGTATTGAGCATCATGTGATTTCCATCGAGCCGGTGTTTCAGAGCTTTCTCGATAGCCTCAGGGAGGAGTTCGCGGGTGCCCCGGTCGATACCACCGAGGAAAATATCCAGGCGCGTTGCCGGGGTGTGATACTGATGGCGATCTCCAACAAAAAGCGCAAAATTGTGCTGACCACCGGCAACAAGAGCGAGATGGCGGTGGGTTATGCTACGCTTTATGGCGACATGGCGGGTGGGTTTGCGCCGATCAAGGATGTGCCCAAGACCTTGGTTTACCGCTTGGCTGAGTACCGCAATTCAAAGGCTGCGGTGATTCCACGGCGTATTTTCGAGCGGCCCCCTTCGGCTGAACTCGCGCCCGATCAAAAAGACGAGGATTCCTTGCCGCCGTACCCAATATTGGATACGATTCTGACAATGTATATCGAGCAGGACAAATCCCTGCAAGATATCGTTGCAGCAGGCTTTGATGAGGCTACCGCGCAACGCGTGATGGCGATGGTGAATCGCAATGAATACAAGCGACGCCAGGCCCCGCCGGGCGTGAGGGTTACACGGCGTGCGTTCGGGCGTGACAGGCGTTATCCGATTACCGTGTTTTATTAACCATTTTAGTTGCAGAGGCTGACCATGAAAAAAATTGAAGCTGTGATCAAGCCTTTCAAGCTGGATGATGTCCGTGAGGCATTGTCGGAAATAGGCATTACCGGTATGACGGTAACCGAGGTCAAAGGGTTTGGCCGACAGAAGGGGCATACCGAGTTGTATCGCGGTGCGGAATATGTGGTCGACTTTCTGCCCAAGGTAAAGATCGAGATCGTGGTTGCCGCAGATCAGGCTGAGCGTTGCGTTGATGTAATCACCCAGGCAGCACGCACCGGCAAGATTGGTGATGGCAAGATCTTCGTCACTTCTGTAGAGCGGGTGGTCAGGATAAGAACCGGCGAAGAAAATCTGGATGCGATTTGATTTTTGTTTTTTGCCACGGAGGCACGGAGAACACAGAGAAATCACCGCAGATACAAGCCTGTGTAGTGGGCACGGTTTGTGTGCCCACGCGCGCCTCTCATTCAGGTGCCCACGCGGAGTCGGCTCTGGCACCTCTGCCGGGTAGCCCACGCTGAGCATGGCTAGCGGTTTCTTGCCCGGCTCGATATTCAATATCCTTTTCACTTCATCTTCATTAAAGGCGCCTACCCAGCTTGAGCCCACACGGCATAGGGGTCATACCTTACATTTGACACCACATCCACCCAAAAACCCCTCAATCCCTTTTTTCTGCCCGTTTCACCGCTCGACTCACTGTCGCGTAACTGACCCCAAAATGTTCGCCCACTTGTTCAAGAGTGTAGTGCCCACTTGCTAACAAGAAACAAATAAAGGATACCGCGCAGGTTATTTTTGTACGATAATGCGGTCTATGAAATACGACGCACGCAAATTATCGACAGACGAACAAGCGCTACTGAGAAGACTCGCAGTCCAGCGC
>JAKFXX010000026.1 GCA_021731145.1 Gammaproteobacteria bacterium
CTCAGGTGGGTCTGATAACCCACGACTTTGATCTTGGGGTTGAGGGCTTCGAGCGTTTCGCGTGCCGAATCGACCTTGGGAATGTCAACGCGGGCTTCGGTGTGCAGGATCTGCCGCTGCAAATTGCTGCGGTCTACTACGTCATGGTCGACGATACCCAGTGTGCCGACTCCCGCCGCCGCCAGATACAGCGCAGCGGGCGAGCCCAGTCCACCGGCACCGATCAGCAGTACCTTGCTGTCCATCAGCTTGAGCTGGCCGGTCTCGCCCACTTCGGGGAGCAACAGGTGGCGCGAATAGCGTTCACGTGCATCCGCATCCAGCGCACGGGGTGTCTCGAAGGGCAGGCCGTTATTTTTCCAGCGGTTGAAACCGCCAGCTACCGAGCGCACGTCACTGTAGCCCAAGCGTTGCAACGTCTCGGCAGCAAACAGTGAGCGCACGCCGCCGGCGCACATGGTCAGGACGGTATGGGCGGCATCGGGCACGGCCTCTTCCACGCGCAACTCCAGAAAGCCGCGCCCCAGGCGCAACGCGCCCTTGGGGCTGCCCTGCGCGATTTCGTCCGCCTCGCGCACGTCGATCAAGACAGCGCCCTTGCTTTGCAGGGCGAGCGCCTCTTCGGGCGTGATCTCGGGAATGGCGGCTTTCAGCTCGGCCAGGCGGCGGTCTTTGGCTTTCATCATAATTCTCCTAACTGGGCGGACACATTCGGGCATATAACACGATTGCCCTATACTACCAAACTACGACGCACATGGATGTGCTAGTGCCGGCCGCTCCCGGCATCCTGCCTCTGGCGACACTCGTGCATCCATGCACATCGCAGGAGGCAGGAGCCGGGAGCGGCCACCGTCACATAGCCGCAACGGCTGCTTATCCCCCCCCGCCTGAAAACATCGTATACAGCGTCAACAGTATTTCCACTACGATCAGAATGACGATGTACCATTCTACGCGCAGGCTGCGGTTGTGCTGCAACAGATCCAGTAGCGTTTCCACCGTGCGCGAGATCAGTTCCAGTTTGCGTTCCAGCGCCAGATGACGTTCGCGCAGTTCGTATTCATCCACCAGCCGCAGATATAACCGGTCGAGATCAGGCCGGTCCCACAGTATCTCCGGCTTCTCCCCCATCTCGACTCGACCCACCATTTTGTGCTGGATCAGCAAAGTGCCACCGATATGGCGCAACAACTCCTTGCTCTGGTGTCCACCGCTGCCATCACGCTCCAAGCTGGCCGCCAAAGGTTCAATGCGGTCGAAAACACCGGCAACGCTGGCCTCGTAGTGGGCAAGCACCACGCTTTTGGCGAGGATGTCTGCCACTGTTTGCAGGCGCTCGATACTGAACGCGTGGAGCGAAACCACGCCGCCTTCCACGCGCTCATCCCGCTGCGGATTGATGCTTATTTCGGCTTCTTCTGTCTCCGGCCTGACGAAGGGCTCGTTGATCAGCGGCTTCAAAAGGGACAAAAACGAAGCCTCTTCCATGGCGTCGAGGTCAAACAAGACCACCACGCCGTAACGGAATAGCACCGCACAACCTTGCGTGCCCGCGATCACTACCAGTGGCGCGACCGCCAAGCGCTGTGCAGCTTCCAGTGCACGCAGGTCGATACGCTCACCCACGCACAAGGCGCGCACCCTGACAGAGATTTTGCCTGCAAAGAGTGTTGGTTGCTGCATTTAGCCCGCATCCTTGGCACAACGGAAACCCAGATCGCCGAATGCCGAATGCCGCGCCAGATAAAATCGGTACGCCCCCCGGTAAAAATGGCTGACCACATAATGACCGACGCCACCCCATCCGCCGCCCCTGACGACTTTGTTTTTTTCGCCGAACGCGGTGCTTTTATGACGGGAGCCGGGATAGGGCTGGTACCAGTTATCCACCCACTCCATGACATTGCCCGCCATATCATGGACGCCGTATACTGATCTTCCTGATGGATACGACCCCACGGGAGCGACCCCCGTTTCCCAGTTATCGGCGCTCCCGGCATTAAGTTTAGAGGGATCCCACTGGTTTCCCCAGGGATATTCCCGTCCATCCGCGCCACGCGCTGCCTTTTCCCACTCGGCCTCGGTGGGCAGCCGTTTTCCCGCCCATTTGCAGTAGTCGCGCGCATTGGGCCAGGTTACGCTGGTGACAGGCAGGTTATCGAGGGTCTTTTGATGCTTTTCGATGGCCGCCAGCAACGCTTCCTTGGTCATCGTCCGCGTATCCATATCCAGCCGCAACGTTTCCGCGACAAACTTTCTCAGCTTATTCACGTCCGCGCCCTCCAGAATCTCGCGGGTCAGCAGATAACCGTTTTTTTCCCACTGCGCCGGCAGCCAATAATTGTTTTGAATGACAAACGTGCGGTATTGCGTATTCGTGACTTCGTGCTTGTCGATCAGAAAGGCGGGGAGCCATAGCTTGCGTTGCGGATGTTCGTCGAGATACCAGGGTTTTGCGGAGCCAAATTCCTTGGATTTGTTGCTGGTGTCGGTTTTGTTGCTGCCCATGATGAACTCACCGGCAGGGATGAGTACCATATCGTGGGTGGAGGGTTGCGCCGTCCATGCTACGGCCGGGTGAATCAAGGATGTTAGAAGCGCTATGCCGCGTATGGAGGACAACAGATTCGGGCAGAATAGCGCACTTGCGCAATACTGGCCATGTATGGGTTTTCTAGGCATTTTGTTCTATCTGATTGACAATAAATCATTTTTTACTTGGTCAAATATTACCATATCCTTCCTCCAGGCAGGGAAAGCCCAGCTTAAATCCACTCCTCCCCGAGGAACCCGGCCAGCAATACCGGATCTTCCATCCGATCCAGAAACCATGTCAAGGCATTCCCCTCTCGCGCATTGCGCCAGGCGATAAACAGCCGTGGCTCGGGCGCCGGGCAAGCCACTTCCTTGATGATCAGGCGTCCCGCCGCAAGATCATCTTCAATCATCGCGCGCGGCACGAATCCGACGCCCAGACCCATGCGGTGGGCCTCCAGTTTGGCGCGCATATCAGGTACGGTGAGAACATCCTGGCCGGATAACAGGTACGAGGTGCGCGGGGGGATATTGCGCGAGCTGTCGGCGGCGGCGATGGCGCGATATTGCTGGATATCGTCGCTGGTCAGCGGTGCGGACATGCCAGCCAGCGGATGATCAGGCGTGACAACAAACACGAACGCCATCTCGCCCAGCGCGCGCGTTGCATAACCGCCGCCCGCTGGACCTTCGCCGCTCGCCCCAATGGCAAGGTCGGCGCGCCCCGCCGCCAGCGCGTCCCAGGTGCCTCCAAATACCTCCGTGATAATGCGCAGCCGGGTGCCGTGGTTCTGTGCGTAAAATGCGGCGACCAAGGGGTAGATTCTGGCGAGTGGTATCAGGTCGTCGACGGCGATGGCCAGCTCGACTTCCCAGCCCGTCGCCACACGCTTGACACTGTGTTCAAGCTCGGCTGCGGCACGCAGCAGATGGCGGCCATCCTGCAGCAGCTTTTCTCCCGCCGAGGTCAATTTGGCGCGGTGACCGCTGCGGTCAAACAGCGCAATATCCAGATCCTGCTCCAGCTTCTGCACGGTGTAGGTGATTGCCGAAGGTACGCGGTGCAGCTCTTCGGCGGCGGCAGCAAAGCTACCCTTGCGCGCGATGGCATCCAGCACATAAAGGGCATCGAGAGTCAGGCGCATATTTCATAATCTACGAAGGGGTGAAACGAAATGATGGTGCGACAGATGTAGTCTAATACCAATCCAGTCAGTGCAATATAGTGGCATGTTTTTTACGTGAACGCAGGCTTCAGACTCAAGAGGTTTCAAAGTGGGCCTCAAGCGGCCATATGGCTCATATTTGGTCAAGCAAGCATTTTTTGGCTTATTTTTGCCGCTTTTTATCCATTTTTCCCCACTTTTTACGCAACTTGAGTGCAATTTTTCCGCCCGCTTGTTTTTCGTGGAAACAAAGAGATTTTTGGGGATAATTAAGAGCCTATCCGCTGATTCATAAAAACTGAACAAGTAGCACAAAGTTATTTGCTATCAACCGCAAAGAGACTGGCTTACGATAGCCTCCTGAATAAGGCATCTGGATGCCTACTGCCATTTTTAGGGTAACTGGAGAAGACGGCACATGATTATATTGCGTAAAAGCCAGGCGCGCGGCCATGCCAATCATGGCTGGCTGGACAGCTACCACACGTTTTCCTTCGCCAGCTATTACGATCCCGCGCATATGGGGTTTTCCAGCCTGCGCGTGATCAACGACGACCGCATTGCACCCGGTGCGGGTTTCGGCACGCACGGACACAACGACATGGAGATCGTCACCTATGTGCTGGACGGTGCATTGGAGCACAAGGACAGCATGGGCAATGGCTCGGTGATCGTTCCCGGTGACGTGCAGCGCATGAGCGCCGGTACCGGCATCACCCACAGCGAATATAACGCGTCGAAAACAGAGCCGGGGCATTTTCTGCAAATCTGGATTCTCCCAAATCAGACCGGCGTTACACCCAGTTATGAACAGGTGCATTTTAGCGAGGCCGACAAACGCGGGCGATTACGCCTGATCGCATCGCCGGACGGGCGCGATGGCGCAGTCACGATACATCAAGACGCCTCCGTTTACGCAACCGTGCTCCATGCCGGTGACGCCGTCAGTCATGTCTTGATGCCGGGCCGAAAAGCCTATGTGCATGTTGCGCGTGGCGAGGCGCAGATCAACGGCCAACCGCTGGCCGATGGCGATGGCGCCCGCGTGATTGATGAGCATCATATATCTCTGTCCACCGGCAGCAAGGCCGAGATCTTGCTATTCGATCTTGACTGACAACCCAACGCGCATTGAGCATTGAGCATGATCAGCCGCCGATGTGGAACTTTGGCATCCCCTATAAGCTCAAACACCACATCGACGTGATTAGCGAGCCGGGACTGGCTTTTAGTTTTTCACACATGGCAACACACTTTTGAAAGAGAAATCATGAACGACAAAATCGCAAAAACCCAGGTACCCATCCACGAACTTATCGCCACTCGCTGGAGCGGGCGCGCCTTTGACGCCGACAAGCCTGTCTCCCGCAAGGACATCATCGCCCTGCTCGAAGCCGCGCGCTGGGCGCCTTCCTGCTATGGCGATGAGCCATGGCGCTTTATCGTGTGGGATAAAAACACCGATGCCGTCGCGTGGCAGAAGGCTTTTGATTGTCTGGTCGAGTTCAACCAGCAGTGGGTGAAAAACGCCGCCGTATTACTACTGGCAACCGCCAGCAGCGTGTTCCACAAAAACGGCAACCCAAACCGCTGGAGCCAGTACGACACTGGTGCGGCCAGTGAAAATTTGTGCCTGCAAGCGGCGGCGTCAGGCCTGATGGCGCACCAGATGGGCGGCTTTGATGCCGACAAGATACGACAGGCGTTCGGCATTCCATTACAATATGAGTGCATGGCAATGATAGCGGTGGGCCATCCGTCTGCCCCCGGCGTATTGGACGGCGGGCTGAAAGAGCTCGAAATTGCCGAGCGTGTGCGCAGCCCATTGGGCGAACGTTTTTTTGATGGTGGCTGGGAAATTCCCGTCAAGTTATAGCAGGTATTTTCATGATGAAGTTGCGTTGTACGGTAGCGCTCGGCGCGTTGTTCACCTCTATCGCAGCAGGCGCGGCGCCGCTGACGGTGACGGTGGGCAACTTTGCGTCGGGCGACAAATCAGGCTGGGAGGAGCAGGAATTCAAGGGAAAGGTGAGTTATTCGGTCGTGAAAGTAGGCAATGGCACGCACGCACTGGAAGCGCGCAGCGCTGGAACCGCCTCCGGCCTGCACAAGAAAATCAGTGTGGACCTGGAGAAAACGCCTTATATCAACTGGACATGGCGGGTTGCCAACACCCTCAAGGGTGTCGATGAAACCACCAAAAAAGGCGACGACTACCCCGCGCGGATTTATGTGATTCTCTCCGGCGGTCTGCTTTTCTGGAAAACCCAGGCATTGAACTACGTCTGGTCCAGCACCGAGCGGCCCGCGGACGCCTCCTGGCCGAATGCCTACACATCAAATGTGATTATGCTTGCCGTTGACTCAGGGAGCAGCAAAGTCGGCGCCTGGGTGACGCACAAGCGCAACCTGCGCGCAGATCTGAAGCGCTATCTTGGAAACGATGTGAAACGCGTCGATGCCATCGCAGTGATGTCTGACACGGATAACTCCGGCCAAAGCGTTACCGCCGATTACGGCAATATTTTCATGTCGAGCGAATAATCCCTAAAACAGGAGTTGGACAATCATAAAACTGTGACGGAGTTCATAGTAAAAATGACAATTTGGGACTAGACTCCCAAAAAATATGCTTGCATAATCTATTTTGTCACTTTTTCGTCCAAGGAGAGAAAAACCATGAATCGTATAAGTTTTGCAGGGCTGGCGTTGATTGTGTCGGCAAGCTTGATGATCCCAGCCCACGCGGATGGCATCGATGGCAGCGCAGTGATAGGTGGCGGTCTGGGTGGCGCCGCCGGCGCGGCGATTGGCTCGGCTGCGGGTGGGCGTAATGCCGCCATCATCGGCAGCGCCATTGGTGCTGCGGCTGGCACGGCAATAGCCACCAACAGGAACGAGCGGGTCGTGGAAAGAAGGGGGGCTGTCGATGATGGTCATTATTATGACCGTGGCCATGACCGTGGTCGGCATCGCGGGTATTACAAACGCAAGCACGACGGTCATGGTCGCGGCCGTGGGCACGACGATTAAGCCGTTTCTGTTTTTAGGTTTAACGATCCCCTAAATCCGGCCAGCGCGATTTGATGAATTCGATAATGATGTCCAGCCCGGCGCCCTGCCTGAGATTGCTGAACACGAATGGCCGTTCGCCGCGCATGTGGCGCGCGTCGCGGTCCATGACTTCGAGGCTGGCGCCGACGTAGGGCGCGAGGTCAATCTTGTTGATGACGAGGAGGTCGGACTTGGTGATGCCGGGGCCACCCTTGCGTGGGATCTTGTCACCGGCGGCGACGTCGATCACGTAAATTGTCAGGTCGACCAGTTCCGGACTGAAGGTGGCGGCGAGGTTATCGCCGCCGCTTTCTACGAAAATCAGCTCCAGGTCCGGGAAGCGCCGCTCGAGTTTTTCGATGGCGGCGAGATTCATGGAGGCGTCTTCGCGGATGGCGGTGTGCGGGCAACCGCCGGTTTCGACGCCGATGATACGCTCCGGCGCGAGAGCCTGGCTGCGTACCAGAAATTGGGCATCTTCCTGCGTATAGATGTCGTTGGTAACGACTGCCAGACGGCAGGTGTCGCGCATGCTCTTGCACAGCGCATCGACCAGGGCAGTCTTGCCCGAGCCCACTGGCCCGGCGATTCCGACACGGAACGCGTTCATGGTGTTTTCTCCTCAACCTTAACTTCGAAACAGCCGCGTATATTGCG
The DNA here is from genome assembly GCA_021731145.1 of Gammaproteobacteria bacterium. Lineage (GTDB taxonomy): Bacteria > Pseudomonadota > Gammaproteobacteria > Ga007554 > LNEJ01. The sequence continues at coordinate 7,416 of JAKFXX010000026.1, forward strand.
TCTCATGTGCCATGCTGGCGAGCGCCATCCCCCAGCCGCCTACGCCGAGTTCGTCGTCTGTCACGGTGATGGCAGAGTTTACCGCGCCGCTTATCGCGGTTTGCAGATCCCACAGCATTTGTTGTCCGGCAGTCTGACCGAGCGGGATCAGCTTGACGCCGGCACTCACCAGATTCGCCACCCAGCCTTGCAGGTAACCGGTGACAGCATCGCTGCATGTTATGCCCCAGTGCGTCGCGGCGAGTGCATAGGCGGTGGCGAAGTTACAGGGTTCGTCCTGCCATGACACGCCATCGGGCACAGAGGGTTTGAGGTCGCGCAGTAGGCGCAGCAGCGCGTGGCCCATGTCGTGGCTTTGCTGGCGCAGTTCCTCGCTTTCTCGTGACGCTGTGAGCCAGCGATTCCATTGTCGTACTGCCACAGCGTCGCCGCGTTGCCGGGCCTCGTACACGCGACAGGCCACTGCCGCATCGAGCAGCGCGGAGCCGTAATGCAGCCCATCCTCCAGCCAGGCGCGCAGCGTGGAAGCGTCTTTCACCTGGCCAGTGTGCACGGCGTATTCCAGCCCCTCGGAATAACTGTATGCGCCGACCGGCAGCGACGGGCTTGCGAGCTGTAGCAGCCGCAGCAGCGACGGGCTTGCGAGCTGTAGCAGCCGCAGCAGCGAAGTGTCGCGCTCAATCGTGTTCATGGCCGTGTCCGCCGTAGGCGCCAGGCTCTGGGTCGAAGGGCGCGATTTCATATGTCACATGCAGGCCAAGCTGTTCGAGCATCCCGGCCAGAACGGGATCGGGGAGGATGCGTATATGGTGCTCATTAATCTCGACCGGCACATGGCGGTTGCCGAGATGGTAGGCTGCGCGCAGCAGCGTCAAGGTGTCGTGGACGTGCGCGGTCAGCACCGGCTCGGCCTTGGCGCGAATCCGCACCAGCGTGCCGTCGGTGGTGCGCAGCAGATTGCCATCATGCAGCACCGTACCGCGCGGCAGCACAAACTGGACTTCCGTGCCATCTTCGGCGGTCAGACGAATACGGCTGCGGACGCGTTCCTCGGCGCTCAATACCAGCGTCAGCGCGACAGCGGCGTTTCGATCCAGCGGCAGGACTTCTGTCAGGCTGAGCACGGTCAAAACAGAAAATAGCGTTGTGCGAGCGGCAACACGCTGGCCGGTTCGCAGACCAGTAGCTCGCCGTCGGCGCGGACTTCATAGGTTTCTGGATCGACTTCCATTTTTGGCAGCGTGTCGTTGAGCTTCATGTCTTTCTTGCCGATCTGGCGTGTGCCAGAGACGGCCACGGTGCGGCGGCGCAGACCGAGCCGCACGCCGATATCCTGCGCCTGCGCCGCTTGCGATACGAAGGTGAGGCAGGTTGCGCCGATAGCACCGCCAAATGCGGCGAACATCGGGCGGCCATGCACCGGCTGCGGCGTCGGGATGCTGGCGTTGGCGTCGCCCATCTGCGCCCAGACGATCAATCCACCCTTGATGATCAGCTCCGGGCGCACGCCGAAGAAGGCCGGTTTCCATAGCACCAGATCGGCGAGCTTGCCTTCTTCGATTGAGCCGACATGGCTGGCGATGCCGTGGGTGATGGCCGGGTTGATGGTGTATTTGGCGATGTAGCGGCGTGCGCGAAAGTTGTCGTGGCGTGCCGGATCGCCCGCCAGGCTGCCGCGCTGCTGCTTCATCTTGTGCGCGGTTTGCCAGGTGCGGATGATGACTTCGCCGATCCGCCCCATCGCCTGGGAATCGGAAGACATCATGCTGAACGCGCCGAGATCGTGCAGAATGTCCTCGGCGGCGATGGTCTCACGCCGGATGCGCGAATCGGCGAAGGCCACGTCCTCGGCGATGCCGGGATCGAGGTGATGGCAGACCATCAACATGTCGAGATGCTCATCCACCGTGTTCACCGTATAGGGGCGGGTGGGGTTGGTGGAGGAAGGCAGGACGTTGGGTTCGCCGCACAGCCGGATGATGTCGGGCGCGTGGCCACCGCCCGCGCCTTCGGTGTGGTAGGCGTGAATAACACGTCCCTTGAAGGCGGCGACGGTGTCTTCCACGAAACCCGCCTCGTTCAGCGTGTCGGTGTGAATCGCTACCTGTACATCATGCTGGTCGGCAACGGCGAGGCAGGTGTCGATGGCCGCCGGTGTGCTGCCCCAGTCCTCGTGCAGCTTGAGGCCGACGGCGCCCGCTTCGATCTGTTCGACGAGGCCTTCCGGCCGGGCGGCGTTGCCCTTGCCGGTAAAGCCCAGATTCACCGGCAGGCCTTCGGCGGCCTGGAGCATGCGGTGCATGTGCCACGGCCCCGGCGTGCAGGTGGTGGCGTTGGTGCCGGTGGCCGGGCCGGTGCCGCCGCCGATCAGCGTCGTTACGCCTGAGGCCAGCGCCGTCTCCACCTGCTGCGGGCAGATGAAATGGATGTGGCTGTCGATGCCGCCTGCGGTCAGGATCATGCCTTCGCCCGCCACGATTTCCGTGCCAGGCCCGATGATGATGTCCACGCCGGATTGCGTGCCAGGATTGCCCGCCTTGCCGATCTTGGCGATCACACCGTTGCGGATGCCGATATCGGCCTTGACGATGCCCCACCAGTCGAGGATGACGGCGTTGGTGATCACCAGATCCATCGCGCCTGCCTGGTTGGTGATGGACGATTGCCCCATGCCGTCGCGGATTACCTTGCCGCCGCCGAATTTCACCTCGTCGCCATACACCGCGTAATCCCTTTCGATCTCAATGAAAAGACCTGTATCGGCGAGGCGGATGCGGTCGCCCGTTGTCGGGCCGAAATGCTCGGCGTAGGCGTGCCGGTCCATGCGGATGCTCATGTTTTCTTCTCCAGCGGGCCATTCACTTTGGCATTGAAACCGTATACCTCGCGGTGTCCGGCGAAGGCGACGAGCTGTACCTCGCGCTCATCGCCCGGCTCGAAACGCACCGCAGTACCGGCGGGAATATCCAGGCGCATGCCGTAGGCGCGCTCGCGCTCGAAGCGGAGCGCCGTGTTCACTTCGTAAAAGTGAAAATGCGAGCCGACCTGTATTGGCCGGTCGCCCGTGTTGGCTACTGTAACTCTTACCGTGTCGCGTCCGGTATTGAGCTCGATCTCGCCGTCCGTTACCAGAATTTCACCCGGGATCATTGTCACCTCCTCAGTGGATAGGGTTGTGTACCGTCACCAGCTTGGTGCCGTCGGGAAATGTCGCCTCGACCTGCACGTCGGCAATCATTTCCGGCACGCCTTCCATTACGTCGTCGCGCGTGAGCAGCGTCGTGCCGTAGGTCATCATATCGGCCACGCTGCGGCCGTCGCGTGCGCCTTCGAGTATCGCTGCGCTGATATAGGCTACCGCCTCGGGATAGTTGAGCTTGAGTCCGCGATTCTTGCGCCGCTCGGCGACGAGTGCGGCGGTGAAGATCAGCAGTTTGTCTTTTTCCTGCGGTGACAGGTGCATAGTTCTTCCTTTTATGTATTCCAGATACGCGGCGGGCAGGCTGCGCGGTTCCGGTGATGCCGTCGCAGCATGTCCCACACGGTAATGAACCAGGCACGCGCCTCGGCGCTCGACGGGCCGCGATAGCGGCACAGCAGCCCTTCTTCGAGGCGCGTCACGCCAGCCTCGCCATGACGGGGCTGAACCGTCCACAGTCGCCGCGCCTCTTCGACGAGAACCGATTCTACTGCTTCGCCGAGCCAGGCGAGGCAGCCGGTCACCGGCATACCAGCGAGTCCGAATGCGCTGTCGAGGAGGCGGCTGCCGCCCTCCAGCCGCTGGCGGTCGATCCATAACGGGGCGCCGCCGCGCCATACTTCGATGTTGCTCCGCCAATACCCGTGGTTGAAGCGTTCGCCGCATGCGCTGCGGCCAAAGCGCGTAATGTCCCAGCCAATCCAGGTCGCGCCCGGCGCAAGTTCCACATGCGTCGTCTGATGCGCCACGGCGCCGTCGAACACGATGCTTTCCTGCGGCAGCCACTCAAGGTGTGCGCCCGCCTCCACGCGCGCCAGCACAATTTGTTCCGCAACCGTACCGCTGCTGCGGTACCACTTGTTGGCCGCAGGCGTGGTGAGCAATGCCTGTGTGCCGGGTTCGAGATGCAGCGCGATTTCCAGCCGGTCTCCGCTGGCCATACCGCCCGGTGGATGAAGGACGAGCGCATGGCATACGTCAGCGCCCTCCGGGTAAAAGGGGCGCTGGATCGCCAACGGCATGCGTGCCTCGACGACTTGCATCACCGTGTCTGGGCTTTGGCTGAAACGTAGATCCAGGCGCCCGCGCCACGTCGGGGTATCGTCCACCGGCGCAATGACATGACCGCTCATACTGCGATATGACGCCGCACCTGATCCGCCTCCATGTCCACACCGCTCATTACTATTTCGCCGCGCGACATTACCAGATACCTGTCCGCAAGCGCTCGCGCAAAATCATAGTACTGCTCCACGAGCAGGATAGCCATGTCGCCGCGTTCGAGGAGCAGGCGGATGACGCGCCCGATATCCTTGATGACGGAGGGCTGAATGCCCTCGGTCGGCTCATCGAGAATGAGCAGCTTGGGTTCCATCAGCAATGCGCGGGCAATTGCGAGCTGCTGTTGCTGGCCGCCGGACAGGTCGCCGCCGCGCCGCCTGCGCATCTCCCCCAGTACCGGGAACATCTCGAAGGTCGCGGCCGGAATCTCGCGCGGCGGGCGGTCATGCACGGCGAAGCCGGTGATCAGATTCTCTTCCACCGTCAGGCGCGGAAAAATGTCGCGCCCCTGTGGCACATAAGCCATGCCGAGCCGGGCGCGAACATGGGGCGATGCAGTAGTGATGTCCTGTCCAGCGAAGGTAATGCGGCCGGAACGGCTCCGCTCCACGCCCATCAGGCACTTGAGGAGTGTCGTTTTGCCCACGCCATTTCGTCCCAACAGCGCGGCGCAGGTTCCCGGCTGGACTTCCAGCGAGATGTCGCGCAACGTATGGCTGCCGCCGTAATAATGATTGAGTTGTTCGATTACAAGCATCTCAGCGCCCCAGATACACTTCAATGACCTGTTCGTTGTTCTTGACATGCTCCATCGCGCCCTCCGCCAGCACGCGGCCTTCGTGCAGCACGGTGACCTTGCGGGCGATCGAGGCCACGAACTCCATGTCGTGCTCGACCACGATGAGGGAGTGCTCACCGGCAAGTGAGGTGAAAAGCTCTGCGGTTCGCTCGCGCTCGGCGTCCGTCATGCCCGCCACCGGCTCGTCCAGCAGGAGCAGTTTGGGTTCCTGCGCCAGCAGCATACCGATTTCGAGCCACTGCTTCTGGCCGTGCGATAGCGTGCCCGCCTCACGGCCCGCGAGCGCCGACAGGCCGATAAGATCCAGCGTTGCGGCAATGCGGTCCTTCTGCTCCGCGCCCAGCCGCCAGAACAGCGACGCCCAGATGCCCTTGTCCACCTTGATGGCGAGTTCCAGGTTTTCGAATACGGTGTGATGCTCGAACACAGTAGGTTTCTGGAATTTGCGGCCGATGCCGGTGCGCGCAATTTCGTGCTCGTTGAGGCGTGTCAGGTCAAGGGTCTGGCCGAAATAGGCGGTGCCGCTATCTGGCCGGGTCTTGCCCGTGATAACGTCCATCAAGGTGGTTTTGCCCGCGCCATTGGGGCCGATGATGCAGCGCAGCTCGCCGGCATCCACGGTGAGGGACAGTTCGTTGAGTGCGCGGAAACCATCGAAGCTGACGGTGACGGCATCCAGGTACAGCACCGTGCCGTGGCTCAGGTCCAAAGCTCCGGGCGTGGCGACGTGGGCCAGGCCCGTCACTTCGCTGCCGTCAATTTCAGAGGTTGTCAGCTCAGCTTTCATGTGTTGCGTTTGGACCTCAGGCGTTGTGCGAGTCCCATCACGCCCTGTGGCAGGAACAGTGTCACCAGGATGAACAGCAATCCCAGGAAATACAGCCAGTATTCGGGAAAGGCAACGGTGAACCAGCTCTTCGCGCCATTCACCAGCGCGGCGCCGATGATCGGGCCGACGAGGGTGCCGCGCCCGCCGACTGCGGTCCAGATCGCGATTTCGATGGAGTTGGCCGGCGACATCTCGCTGGGGTTGATGATGCCGACCTGCGGCACATACAGCGCGCCGGCAATGCCGCACAGCATGGCCGACAGCGTCCAGGCAAAGAGCTTGTAGGGCAGGGGATTGTAACCGCAAAACCGCACGCGGCTCTCGGTGTCACGGATGGCCGTGAGTACCCGCCCCAGCTTGGAGGTTACGATGTAGCGACACAGCAGCAGCGCCAGGATCAGCGTCACGCCGCTGGCGATGAACAGGGTGGCCTTGGTGGCGGGATCGGCCAGGGAAAAGCCCAGGATGCGCTTGAAATCGGTGAAGCCGTTGTTGCCGCCGAAGCCGGTATCGTTGCGGAAGAACAGCAGCATTGCCGCGAAGGTGAGGGCTTGGGTGATGATCGAGAAGTACACGCCCTTGATGCGCGAGCGGAAGGCGAAGTAGCCGAACACCAGCGCCAGCAGTCCAGGCGCCAGCACGATGAGCAATGCGCAATACCAGAACTGGTCAGTACCTGCCCAGTACCACGGCAATTCCTTCCAGTCCAGGAACACCATGAAGTCGGGCAACTCGCTGCCGGACTCACCCTCGCGCCCGATCATGCGCATCAGGTACATGCCCAGCGCATAGCCTCCCAGAGCAAAGAATAACCCGTGGCCGAGACTCAAAATGCCCGCGTACCCCCATACCAGATCCATCGCCAATGCCACCAGGGCGTAGCACATGATCTTGCCCAGCAGCGTGATGAGCCAGGCGGGGACGTGGAAGGGCGAGTCTTCGGGCACGGCGAGGTAAAGCGCGGGCATCAGCACGCACACCAGCGCGAGAAAGGCGGCGATAACCAACCAGCCCTTCGTGCCGTACAACTGCGGGAGACGTTCGATGATCATCGGCTATCTATCCTTCCACCGCGCGGCCCTTGGCGGCGAACAGCCCCTGCGGCCGCTTCTGGATGAACAGGATGATGAACACGAGCAGCATGATTTTGGCGAGTACCGCGCCCCAGTAAGGTTCGAGGAATTTGTTCATCACCCCCAGCCCCAGCGCGGCGTACACCGTGCCGGCGATCTGGCCCACACCGCCCAGCACCACCACCATGAAGGAATCGACGATATACCCCTGGCCCAACTCGGGTCCCACGTTGCCTATCTGCGAGAGCGCGCAGCCCCCCAGCCCCGCTACGCCCGCCCCCAGACCAAAGGCCAGCATGTCGGTGCGGCCGGTAGGGATGCCCATGCAATCTGCCATGGCACGGTTCTGCGTCACGGCGCGCATATGCAGGCCCAATCGGGTGCGGGTGAACGCCAGCCACACTAGGCACAGCACCAGCATGGCAAAGACAATGATGACGATGCGATTGTAGGGAAGCACCAGACTGCCCAGCACCGTCACGCCGCCTGTCATCCATGAGGGGTTGGCTACCTCCACATTCTGCGCACCGAACACTGTGCGCATGAGCTGAATCAGTATTAGCGAGATGCCCCAAGTGGCGAGCAGCGTTTCCAGAGGACGGCCGTAGAGATGGCGGATCACGCCGCGCTCCAGCGCCATGCCCACCAATGCCGCCACGCCGAACGCCACTGGCACAGCGGCGATGAGATACAAATCCAGATACTGCGGCAGATGGGTCTTGAATAGATTTTGCACCACATAGGTCGCGTAGGCGCCGATCATCAGCAGCTCGCCGTGGGCCATGTTAATCACCCCCATCAGGCCATAGACGATCGCCAGCCCCAGCGCCGCGAGCAGCAGTATGCTGCCCAAGCTGATCCCGGTGAATACATGGCCTGCATATTCGGCAATCTTCAGACGTTGCTCGATAGCAGCGATGGCCTTTGCCGCCGCCGCGCGCACATTGGCATCCGGCTCAGCAAACTGGCCCGCACCGTCTTTTTCCAGCAACTTCAGCAATCGGGTTTTGGTGGCTTCCTGAGCGCTGTTGGCCAGACTCTGAACCGCCGCCAGGCGCTGTTTCGAGTCATCGCTTTGCAGCGCCATGCCGCTTTGCGCCAACTCCAGCGCGGCGCGCACCGCCGGGTCCTTCTCGCTGGTCAGCGCCTTTTGCACCAGGGGCAGTAATATAGGATCGCCCTCGCTCAATTGCTGCGCCGCTTCCAGACGCTTTGTGCTGTCCGGGGAAAAGAGTTTAAAGGCCACCAGCGCCGCGTCCAGCGCGCGCCGCACCCGGTTGTTGATGGTGATGCGCGCGGCATCTTTCGGTATGTTTGCCAAGGGTTGATTCGTGACGGCATCGGTCGCGCCGGCCTCCGTCACGATCAGTAATTGACCGGCGGGTGTCGCCTGCAAAGCACCGTCTTGCAATGCCTGGATTACGGGCAAAGCCGCCACATCGCCCGCCACCACCAGCGCTTCAATTGCGGCGATCCTGGCGTCGTTGTCACCTGTGGCGAGGTTTTGCAGCGCCGTGGTGTCCAGGGCGTGGGCATTGCCCAGCCAGACGGCGAACAGCACAGCCATGTAATATCGGCACAGACGGCAGAGGTGTCTCATAGTGTGCTTATGTGATTCTCTGGAATAAACCTCCCCGCCGTCGCGGCGGGGAGTGCGTAACGTTCAGTTACATATCTTTCTTTTTCTCGTTGCCCGGTATGAAGGGGCTCCATGGCTGTGCGCGCAGGGTCTTCTTCGTTTCCCATACGATGTCGAACTGGCCGTCGGGGCGGATTTCGCCGATCATCACCGGCTTCCACAGATGATGATTCTTTTCGTCCATCTTCAATTCATAACCGCTGGGCGCTTTGACCGTCTGGCCCGCCATGGCGATGCGCACTTTGTTTACATCGGTGGACTTCGCTTTTTCTGCGGCTTGCGCCCACATATGAATGCCAACATACGTCGCCTCCATGGGATCGTTGGTGACGCGCTTGTCGCCACCGGGAAGCTTTTGCTTCTTGACATAGTCCTTCCATGTCTTAATGAACTTGTCATTTTCCGGGTTTTTCAGCGACATGAAATAATTCCACGCCGCCAGATGGCCGACCAGCGGTTTGGCATCGATACCGCGCAACTCTTCCTCGCCGACCGAGAACGCCACCACCGGAATGTCCGTAGCCTTCACGCCCTGGTTGGACAGCTCTTTGTAGAAGGGCACGTTGGAGTCGCCGTTAATGGTGGAAATTACTGCCGTCTTGCCGCCCGCCGCGAACTTCTTTACATCCGCCACAATGGTTTGATAATCGCTGTGGCCGAACGGCGTATAGATTTCCTTGATGTCGCCCTCTTTCACGCCCTTGGATTTGAGAAACGCGCGCAGAATCTTGTTGGTGGTGCGCGGATACACATAGTCCGTGCCCAACAGGAAGAAGCGCTTGGCTCCTCCGCCGTCCTTGCTCATCAGGTATTCCACCGCAGGGATCGCCTGCTGGTTGGGCGCAGCGCCGGTGTAGAATACGTTCTGTGACAGCTCTTCTCCCTCATATTGCACCGGATAGAAGAGCAGTCCGTTCAGTTCCTCAAACACCGGCAACACCGACTTGCGTGATACCGAAGTCCAGCAACCGAACACCACCGCCACTTTTTCCTTCTGCAACAGCTCGCGCGATTTCTCGGCAAACAACGGCCAATTGGAAGCAGGGTCCACCACCACCGCTTCCAGCTTCTTACCCAGCACACCACCCTTGGCGTTGATTTCCTCGATAGTCATCAACGCCACATCTTTCAGCGAGGTTTCGCTGATCGCCATGGTGCCGGACAGCGAATGCAGAATGCCGACCTTGATGGTGTCCGCAGCCTGCGTCGCAGTCGCAAATGTAATGCCTGCGGCGACAACGGCTGTTGTGAAGATGGAACGGGTGAGATGACTGCCTACAGCAATACCCAGCAAACAAGACGACTTCATGTTATCCCCCTTGGGTTAATCGTAGAAACGCTTATTAAATGTGAGAACCCTCCGAGCAGCGCCGAGAGGTTCCGTGGCCCATGAACCGCTCAAATCTGAAGCTGCACGCCAATCTTGAAGATGTTGGTATCCCGTGCCGCGCCCATGTTGTCATCGGTGTACACAGCAGTGACACGGGCGTTGTGACCGTCGATCACATAGTGCAATTCGAGATCGTAGCGATTGCGTTTCTCCGTGGCGCCATCGAGATCCAGACTCTGGAAGCGCACCTGCGGCATGAGCTTGCCGATGCCAACCTTGGTGTTGAAGAGATAACCGGCACGGGCCATATAGCCATTGCCCTGAAACAGTGCGGCATCGCTCACTTTGCTCGTGTCATAGCTGTAATACGCGCCCTCCAGCGACAGCGTGCCGACGCCGAGACTCTTCTCCATGAGCGCGTCAAAATTCCAGCCCGAGAAGTCGCCGGGTGTGGCGGCCGTCCCGGCGCCATTCTTCTGCGTCATCGCCGCCAGACCAAAGGCAAGGATCTGTTTTTCACCGTAGTAAGTGCTGCTGTTGTAATAACCCGGCTCCGGGTCCCACAGGTTGAGGGTCAGGCGGCCGGTGTATAGCAGGTCGTCTGCCCTGTTCGATGTGCTAGCGCCATTGCGTCCCTGAAAGGCGCCGACCTGGTACTTGAACATGCCGCCGCCCGTCTGCCCCCATACTGCGGCGCCGTCATCCCGTCCGGCGAACTGGGCGGGATAGTTCTGCACGATGGGGAAATCCCAAGTGGCAATGTAGTAGGGGCCGGAGAGGTTGGAGCGGTCGCTGGGCGGCAGGAAGCGCCCGAGCCACACGTTGAATACATCCGACGGCTCGATCCGGACAATGGCGTCGAGCACCCGCGCGGCGCTGTTGTTGCCCGAGTCTTTTTCGGTATTGAAGGTCAGCTTGATATCCTTATGCACTTGCCCGTTAAGGTAAAGCCGCACACTGTCTACCGCGAAATCGAGGGAACGGTCCAAGCCGTTCGGCGCAGCCTTGTCCTCGGAGATGAAGCTGCTCCGCAGCCCGCCGCCGATACTTATCCATTTTGTTTCATCGATTTTTAGTGTGGGTCCAGCCAGAACAGTGGCCGAAAATGCTGACAGGGTGAGAACAGAAACAGCGACAGACAAAACAGCGTTACGACCGTGTACCATGGTGATGCCCCCTTTGTTGTTGTGAAGAGACTGTTCCCACACGGACAGCAAACGTTGTGCCATGATATTTATTAATTGAAAATTCAATATGTTGTATTATTTCATTGGCCCGCAAACGGGCGCCGACGCCCCATTATTGGGCGTCCCTTGCTATTTTCGCATTATTATGGCGCGTCATTGGTGTGCACCCTCGACTCTTTCAAAGAGGGGTGTTGCGGTGGTGTCAGGTTGTTGCTTTGAAATGCTCGGGGATAAATAGCTCTACTGGACGTCGAGCCAGTGTTTCATGGTATCCGCCTCCCCCTGGACAAGCGGTCTTCCCTGAGTGGCGATCAACGCCTGATAGGCGGCGATAACGACACTTCGCTCGCTCCAGGCAGTGACGCTTGCGATCTCATCAGGGGCGAGCTCGGCCAAAGACGCAATGGCGTTATTCACCTCCTTCCTTGGCCCGTCAACTCGCTGCTGGCGAATGTTGCCGTATATGGCGAACACCCAAAAAACGATGTACGGGGTGAAAAGGACGAGGGCTGTAACAATGGTGGGGCTGCTGTTTCCCAGCTCAAGGAGCGGACGCCCCACCGTCAGCGCCAGAATCAACAGCGCGGCCATGACCATGATCATCGCAAAAAAAAGTTTCCAGTCGAGGCGATCGAGGACAGCCTTCTCCTGCAAAAGACGCTCGCGCGCGGCTGCTATGTCGGTAGCTGTGGGTGGGATGCTTTGAATGTCAAATGTAATTCCCATGCTTTCTTCTCCGATAACCCTCTGCGGATCGACCGCTCTCCGGCGAGCTTCATGAACGCCATGCGAGTGTCCCACATTTCAAGCTGCGTCAACAACTGAGGGCCGCCCGGCAGGGATCCCTCATTAAAAAATAGGCCGAAAATGTATAAAAATCTGTTATTTCAGGCATCTTCTGCGGGGAGGGTTACATCCTGTCGAGGAGCTCTTGCTGGCCACCTTCTGTGGCATAATCCAAGCTCCGGACCCAACGAATCATAGTCTGGAGTAATGTTGGGCTTGGGTCCGTTTCGCCTGACACAGCCAAATTAACAACTACCGCCGCCCAACAATCTTAAAAACAGCGATTGGAATTCAGTGTATAATCCGCCGTTATTTTTCCATTCCATTACATCGTCCCCTCATTGCCACCTCATTGTCACCTTCATGGTGATTACGGTGGTCACGGGGAAAAAGGTTGAACACATGCGCCCCAGCGGTCGAGCTCCAGACGAATTGCGTCCTATTACACTGACCCGCCGCTACACCAAGCACGCTGAAGGCTCGGTACTGGTGGAGTTCGGTGACACCAAGGTCATTTGTAACGCCACCGTGGAAGAGAAGACCCCGCGTTTCCTGAAAGGTACCGGCAAGGGCTGGGTAACGGCGGAATACGGCATGTTGCCGCGCTCCACTGGTCAGCGCATGGGCCGCGAGGCGGCACAGGGCAAGCAGGGCGGACGCACCATGGAAATTCAGCGCCTCATCGGGCGCTCGCTGCGTGCCGTGGTGAATATGGAAGCGCTGGGTGAGCGCACCATCACGATAGATTGCGACGTCATCCAGGCGGATGGCGGCACGCGTACTGCCTCGATCACCGGCGGCTACGTCGCCCTGGTTGACGCCATTGCTCATTTACGCAAACGCAACCTCATCAAAGGTAACCCTATTCACGGTTTTATCGCCTCCGTGTCGGTGGGCATTTACCAGGGGCTGCCGGTGCTTGATCTCGATTACAAGGAGGATTCCGAGGCTGAGACCGACATGAATGTCATCATGAACGAGGCGGGCGCTTTTGTTGAAATCCAGGGCACTGCCGAAGGTCACGCCTTCCGCATGGACGAACTGCTTGCCATGATCGATCTGGCCAAAACGGGTATCAGCGAGTTGATAAAGAAACAACAGGCCGTCTTGCAGGCCTAACCACGGAGCGTACACATGAAGCGCATTGTGCTGGCCAGCAACAACGCAGGCAAGGCCCGTGAAATCAGTGAAATGCTGGAGGGGCTGCACATCGAAGTGTTGCCCCAGTCGGCGTTTGGCGTGCCGGAAATAGAAGAGACGGGCCTGACCTTCGTCGAGAACGCTATCCTCAAGGCGCGCAACGCGGCACAACACACCGGACTGCCTGCCATCGCCGATGATTCGGGGCTGGAGGTGGACGCCCTCGATGGCGCGCCCGGCATCTATTCGGCGCGATATGCGGGGCCGGGCGCCGATGACCGCGCCAATCTGGAAAAGCTGCTGGCCGACCTTGCCGATGTCCCGGAACCGCAGCGCACGGCGCGCTTCCAATGCTTCATGGTGTACATGCGGCACGCCCTCGACCCCACCCCGGTCATTTGCCAAGGCACCTGGGAAGGAAGCATTCTGTTCGCGCCACGCGGCACCCATGGCTTTGGTTACGATCCGGTGTTCCTCGTGCCACGGAGGAATTGCTCCGGCGCGGAGCTTGCGCCAGAGGTGAAAAACCGTTTAAGCCACCGCGGGCAAGCCCTGCGTCAACTGCTCAACGCTTTAACCTGACATGGCAGGCCGTCAGCCAAGCTTCGCCGTCCTGCTCGATGCGCGCAGCGCCTTGGTTTCTATCCATTTCTTCACGCGATTGGCATCACCAATACGCGTATACGTGCCCTGTGAATCGAGCAGCACGATAATCACCGGTTGCTGCGCTATCCGCGCCTGCATCACCAGACAGCGGCCCGCCTCGTTGATATATCCCGTTTTGCTCAGGCCAATGTCCCAGTTGTCGTTCTTTATCAGGGCGTTGGTGTTTCTGAAATGCGCGGGCAGAGAGTGCTCATTGAGCGCCACGTCGTAGGATTCTGAGGTGCTGAAGTGGCGGATCAGCGGATACTGGTAAGCGGCCTTGACCATTTTGACTAAATCCTGCGCAGTGGCGCTATTCTCGGCATGTAATCCGGTGGGGTCGATAAAGCGGCTTTGCGTCATCCCGATCTCGCGCGCCTTGCGGTTCATGGCCTCGACGAATGCGCGGCGGCCACCCGGATAGGCGCGTGAAAGCGCGGATGCGGCGCGATTTTCCGAGGACATCAGCGCCAGATGCAGCATGTCCTCACGGCTGAGCACGGAGTCAACCGGCAATCTGGAACTCGATCCCCGCAGCATGTCGATATCATCCCCGGTGACCATCAGCGGCTCATTCATGGGCAGATTAGCGTCAAGAACGACCATCGCCGTCATCAGTTTGGTGAGCGAGGCGATCGGGCTTCTTACGTCAGAATGCTTGGCGTAAATGGTTTTCTCGTCCTCCTGGCCAACCACTAGCGCCACGGATGACATCAGCACCAGGCTACCGTCATCACTGCGCGCAACCGCATATCTGTGCGATCTCGCCTTCCGCACATGCTTGACCCGCGTGACATGCCTGACGTCAGACTTGGCGTGGCGGACATGCTTTCGTTTTACAGCTTTAACCGCTACCTTTTTGACGGCGGGTTTATGATGACCCGTTGCAACAACGGTGGGTTTCTTTACATGGGCATGTTTATGTGCGACAGCCTCGCCCGCCATAGAGAACGCGGATGCGCAGATCAACGCGACGGCAACCAACCATTTAGTGAACATAACCTGATACCCCTTGAATCCGCTGGCGCGCCCGTACCGGAACCTGCGAAAATACTTTGCAACTCGCGCCTAAGCACATTAAAAATCGAATAATAAATTAATCTTAGCCTTACCTGGCAAGTCGCGCAATATACGCGCCTGACAAAATCAAAACAACATTCCCGCCCATTTCCCTGGCTTGCTACAATGTCTTGTATCAATACCTTGGATTACCATGTTCAATTTCACCGCCCTGCCGCCGCTCTCCCTGTACGTACACATGCCCTGGTGCGTCCGCAAGTGCCCGTATTGCGATTTCAATTCACACGAGACCAAGGACGCCCTTCCCGAGGCCGAATACATCACGGCATTGATCGCCGATCTTGAGCAGGAGCTGCCGTCGGTGTGGGGGCGCTCTATTGAAAGCATATTCATCGGCGGCGGAACGCCCAGCCTGTTTTCGCCCGCAGCCTTCGACCGTCTGTTTTCTGAAATTCGCGCGCGACTGCCCTGTAAGCCCGGCATCGAGATCACCATGGAGGCCAATCCCGGCACTTGGGAATACGGCAAATTCCGCGAATTCCGCGCCGTTGGCGTCAATCGTTTGTCGCTCGGCATACAAAGTTTCGACACTGGAATGCTGCAAAAGTTAGGACGCATCCATGGCGCGCGCGAGGCGTTTACTGCTGCGGAAACCGCACATGCCGCCGGTTTTGACAACTTCAATCTTGACCTGATGTTTGGCCTGCCCGGCCAATCCATTGAGCAGGCGCTGGCCGACATCAGGAACGCCATCGCCCTGCAACCAGCGCATATTTCCCTGTACCAGCTCACCCTTGAGCCGAATACCGCCTTTTACGTTAATCCCCCCGCATTGCCGGAGGATGACGCACTGTGGGATATGCAGGAACAATGCCAAAGCCAGCTCGCAACCCACGGTTACCGGCAATACGAGGTATCCGCCTACGCCCAGCCCGGCCATGAATGCCGCCACAATCTGAATTATTGGCGTTTCGGCGATTACTTGGGCATAGGTGCAGGGGCGCATGGCAAGATCAGTGATGCGCAGCACCAACGCATCACCCGTAGCTGGAAAGTCAAAAACCCGCGAGATTACTTGCTCAAGGCGGCCACCCCAGCGCGCATCGGCGGAACACAACCACTGAAGCGCAACGATGTCGGCCTGGAATTCATGATGAACGCCCTGCGCCTCACTGATGGCTTTCCGGTGGCGTTATTTGCTGAGCATACCGGACAGCCGATTTCCATCGTGAAGCAAGGGTTGCAGCAGGCGGAAGAAAAAGGACTGATCGAATGGGACATCCACACCATCCGTCCCACTGAGCTGGGCAGGCGCTTTCTGAATGATTTGTTAGGTCTGTTTCTGATAGAGTGAGAGACTGTTATATCATTTACGTTAACGAGGAGCGGGTATGAGTTACAACATAACTCTCTCAGAAAATGAGAAGTACATAGTCTGCGTGGTGGCGGACCCGATGACTGTGGATATCGCGCGCGAGTTCACGAAGGAGCTGGACGGTTTAGGCCGCGCCAAAAATATCAAACGGTTTCTAACTGATGTTCGTAGCGCTCCAAACATGTCGAATACTTTTCAGAACTACGAATTTGCATATTTCGATATGAAAGGCCTTAACCTCCAGCGAGACGTGCGCGCTGTAATCCTGGCAGACCCAGCCGATAGAACTCATGACTTCGTGGAAACGACCACGCAAAACGCTGGGTACAATGTGCGAATATTTTATGACGAAAATGCCGCAATTGCATGGCTCAATGAGGAAATGAATGCCTCATAAGCCGCCCCTCTAAAAAATTGAAACGCGCCACATCAACATACAACATCTAATGCCAACACAAACTATGTCTACTGTCATACTCCAAGGCTCCAATCTCACCAAAGACACCGCCCGCGCCATCGCCGCTCAGCTACATTGCGACATTGACCATGGTAGCGGCTATTACAGGCTGCGTTCAGAAGCGCCCATTGCCGCCGAAGCCGTAGCGGCGCTGCGTGCCACTTCCAATATCGATATCAATTTACTGCCACAGGACTTCCGTCCCGATCAGGTGCGCCTGCTGGTCACCGATATGGACTCCACGCTGATCAACATCGAATGCATCGACGAGATCGCGGACTTCATTGGTGTCAAACCCCAAGTCTCCGCCATCACATCCGCGACGATGCGTGGCGAGATCAATTTCGAGACCTCGCTCACCCAGCGTGTCGCTCTGCTGGCAGGCCTGCACGCAGATGCGCTGGAGCACGTCTACAACGAGCGCCTGAGGCCCAATCCCGGCGCTGAACAGATGATCGCCGGTCTGCGCGCCCAGGGCATCAAGATTGGCCTGGTCTCCGGCGGCTTCACCTTCTTCACCGAACGCCTCAAGGATCGCCTCAACCTCGACTATGCCCGCGCCAATGTGCTGGAGATTATTGATGGCCGCCTCACTGGGCGCATCCTTGGCGACATCACCGGCGCGGCAGGCAAGGCCGAATTCCTGCTGGATTTGTGCAAGCAGCTCAACATCTCGCCCGCCCAAGCCGTGGCGGTGGGCGACGGCGCCAACGACCTGGAAATGATGAAAACCGCCGGATTCAGCATCGCCTACCACGCCAAACCCACTGTGCAGGCACAGGCCGGGGCGGTGCTTAATCATTGCGGGCTGGAGGGGGTGCTGGGGTTGCTGGATATTGCGGATAGCTAGGCGCCAGAGAATTGAGCATGCTGGCAAATGGCCGAGCTAATCGAGCTCGAAGCGGAGCGCCTTCGTATGCGTCAGTGGAAGTTCTCTGACCCTGAGCCATTTGCCACGCTCAACTCAAGACCCAAGAGTCTTGCAGCAAGCCCGGATGGAGTAACACGCAATCCGGGATGCGACGGAGTGGCGATCCCCGGATTACGCTATCGCTTCATCCGGGCTACTCGCTGCTCGCTCCCCTGATAATCGAGACTAAAGAATATCCAGCACAGCCTCCGGCGGGCGCCCCACCGCTGCCTTGCCATCAACCACCACGATGGGCCGTTCTATGAGGATGGGATGCGCAATCATGGCGGCAATCATCTCATCACGTGTCAACTCTGGATCATCCAGCCCCGCCTCCTTGTATACTGCCTCTTGCTTGCGCATCAAATCGCGCGGCGTCATGCCAAGGAGGGAAAGAATCTTTTTCAACCCGGTTGTGCTGGGTGGGTTTTTCAGGTATTCGATGACGAGCGGCTCGATGCCTTTGTCCCGCAAAAGCTGGAGCGTTTGTCGTGATTTGCTACAATGCGGATTATGGTAGATGGTGACGTCGGCGCGCATGGCGGTTATCCCGGAAGTTTGAATGGGTCATTTTATCAGGCGTGCCGCCCTTAGATGAGATAAGTTTATGAGCAGTGATTACAACGTGCAGGTCCAGACGGAATCCTTCTACATCGAGGATCAGTCTATCCCGGAGCGGGATCAGTATGTGTTTGCCTACCGCATCACCATTCGCAATGCCGGGGAGGTGGCGGCCAAGCTCATGACCCGTCACTGGGTTATCACCGATGCCAATGGCAAGGTGCAGGAAGTACGCGGCGAAGGGGTGGTCGGCGAGCAGCCGCATCTTAAGCCGGGCGATGAATTCCAGTACACCAGCGGTGCGATTATCGAAACCCCGGTCGGCACGATGGAGGGTAGTTATCGGATGGTCGCCGATGACGGTGGGCGTTTCGACGCGGAAATTTCGCCATTCACGCTCGCCGCGCCACGCGTATTGCACTAAAACATCCGGATTAAATGGACGAGGCCGTTGATTTCATGATAAAAACCTTAACTCCCGCAGCGAATTGAGATGACCATGCACAACTTCCCCTGCCCGCGCTGCCAAGCACACAGCATTACCCTCAAAGACAAGTTCCGTGCGGGGTTGTGGGTGCCTATCTTTTGCAGCAATTGTGGCGCGAAACTGACAGCGCTGCCGATTTTACTGGGGCTGCTGCACGCTATTTATGTCTGGAACGTTCTGTGGCTTTATGCCACCTACAAGTTCGACCTCACCGTATGGTGGTACCCCATCGTAATGGTGGAGTGGGCGGTACTTGAGCTGTTAAGCATCTGGTACATGCCACTCGCCGTATTGCGATCCGAGCCCCGCCAATAAGCCCGTCCTGACCCATGGCACGGATACTCGGTGTCGGCATCGCCACCCTGGACATTATCAATACCGTGGATGGCCTTCCCGCAGAAGATAGCGAGGTGCGGGCTTTAACCCAGCGTATATGCCGTGGTGGCAACGCCACCAATACCCTGGTAGTGCTGAGCCAGCTTGGGCACGCATGCGCCTGGGGCGGCGTGCTGGCGGACGAGCCCGACGGCACGCGCATCCTCGATGATCTCGCCCGTTACCGCATTGATACGAGCGCCTGCCGTTTGGAGGCGCAGGGCAAGGTGCCGACCTCGTACATTGCACTGAACCGGCGCAACGGTTCGCGCACCATCATCCATTACCGCGACCTCCCCGAATACAGCTTTGCTGACTTCAGCCGCATCGACCTGTCCGGTTTTGGCTGGCTGCACTTCGAAGGCCGCGCCGTTGATGAGGCACGTCGCATGTTGGAACTGGCCCGCGCGGAAGCGCCCCACACCCCGCGTTCGGTCGAGATCGAAAAACCACGGCCAGCCATCGAGAGTCTGTTTCCCCTTGCCGATGTACTGCTGTTTTCGCGCAACTATGCCCGGTCATGTGGCATTGAAGATGCCGGCGCCTTTTTGTATCACGCACGCGGTCTGGCACCCCATGCCGATCTGGTATGTGCCTGGGGCGATGAGGGGGCGTATGGCCTGACACGGGACGGAACGGCATACCACAGCCCTGCCTTTCCTCAGGCCGTGGTGGTTGACACTCTTGGCGCGGGCGACACCTTCAATGCGGGCATCATTCATGCCCGCTTGAACGGTTTCATCTGGGAGCGAGCCTTACGATTCGCCTGCGAGCTTGCGGGCAAGAAGTGCGGACGGGTAGGGCTTGATGTTGGTTAGCCAGCCCCTTGAGAAACGCACGGGCTTGGCTAACCGGGCTTCAGCGTCTTCCTGCTGTTACTTCTGCGCAGCCGAGCGGCCCACGACTACCGTCACCATCTTGTCAGGTTGAACGCGCCGCTTGAAGGCATCCTGAATTTGCGGCAGGGTGATAGCGTCCACCTTGGCGATAAAGGTATCCAGGTAGTTCAACGGCATGTTGTAGAAACCGATCATGCCGATGTAATCGACGATCTTTTTGTTGGTGTCGATGCGCAGCGGAAAGCCGCCAGTGATGTTTTTCTTTGAGGCTTCGAGTTCCTTGGCGGTGGGGCCTTTTTCCACGAAAGTACGCAGCGTGTCGCGCATCACCTTGAGCGCCTCATCGGCCTGATCGGAACGGGTTTGCAAGCCCATGGTGAACGGTCCCCGGTCGCGCATCGGCATGAAATAGCTGTAAGCGCTATATGACAAGCCGCGTTTTTCGCGGACCTCCTCGCTCAGGCGTGACACCAGCCCGCTGCCGCCCAGTGTGTGGTTGCCCACGTACAACGCGAAATAGTCGGGATCATTGCGGCTCATGCCCGGCTGGCCGGAGAGGATATGGGTTTGCGCTGAAGGGTACTCGATGTTGATGGCTTGGGATGCAGTCAAATCGCTCACCTTGGGCAAGGCAGGTGCGGACTCGCCTTCCGGCAGTTTGCCCACCAGTGTATCGGCCAGCGCTTGCGCCTGGGCACGGTCCAGCGCGCCAACGATGGCCACCACGGCATTGCGCGCCACATAGTAGCGGCTGTGGTGGTTGACGGCGTCATCGCGGGTGAGCGCATTGAGCGACTCCTCGGTGCCCAGCGGTGGCGCGCCATAGGGGTGATCACCATACATGGCCTTGTCGAACGCCTTGTCGGCAATGGCGTCCGGTGATTGCTGCTGCTGGCGCAGGCCGATCAGCATGCGCTTGCGCACACGCTCGAATGCGTCCTGCGGAAAGGTGGGCTGGCGCAGGATCAGCGCCAGCGTGTCGAGGGCCGGTTGCAGCACCTCCGGTTTGCGCAGGCTGCGCAGGCTGACCGTGGCGCTGTCCAGCTCGGCGGCGGTGGCGAATTGCGCGCCCAGATCGCCGAAGCGCTCCGCAATCTGGTCAGCGTTCAGATCGCCAGCGCCATCGTTAAGCAGGCTAGTGGTAAGTTGCGCCAGGCCACCCTTGCCGCCATTGCGCGCGCCGCCTGCGTCGAACATGATGCGCACATCGACTATCGGCAGCTCCGGCGCGGGCACGAAATAGACGCGCGCGCCGTTGGCGGTCTGCCATTGCTGGATCGCGGGGGCGGCACTGGCAAAGGGTGCAGGCAACAGGCTGAATACCGCGACAACCGCAAATACAGCAATTTTTCTTGCATTGTTGAACATGGGGCGTTGCTTCCTGGGCTGGATGGTCATGAAATTGATCGTATTGCGATTAGCGGCCATGGCGACCTCCTCCGGCGGGCATCGCACCATGTGCCGGTTTATCACTCATCGGTTGCGGATCGAGCACTGCCACGGTAAGGCCGTCATCGACAAGATATTTGCGCGCCACCTGCTGGATCTGTTCAGGGGTGATGGCGCTGAGCTTGTCCACATACTCATCGAGCAGTTTGGGATCCAGCCCCACTGTGACCAGCGTGCCGATCTGCATGGCCTGGTAAAACGGCGAGTCCAGTTCGTAGACCTTGCTGGCGATGACCTGCGCCTTGATGCGGGCAAGCTCCTGCGCGCTCACCGGCTCGTCCTGTAGGCGCTTGATCTGGTCACGGATCGCCTGTTCCAGATCCGCCACGCTGTGATCCTGGGATGGCGTACCGGCGAAGTTGAATACATCCGCGCCGCGGTTATACATGTTGTAGCCCGCACCCGCCTCGGCGGCGATTTGTGATCCGCGCACCAGCTCCTTGGCGAAGCGCGCGCTGTCACCGCCATCCAGCACACCGGCCAGCATCTCCAGCGCATAGGGCTCCCAGCTTTCCTTGGCGGTCTTGATGACCGGCACCTTGTAGCCCATCAGCAAATAAGGCAGCTCCGCCGGGGCCTTGACGGTGACGCGGCGCACCCCCTTTTGTTCTATTTCCTGACGCGGCTTGGTGGGGGTTATCTTGCTGGGCTTGAGCGGCCCGAAATACTGCTTGGCCAGTTTAAATACCTCGTCGGCCTTCACATCACCCACCACCACGACCGTGGCGTTATTCGGGGCATACCATTTCTGGTACCACTCTCGCAGGTCTTCGGTGCGCAGATTTTCCAGGTCATCCATCCAGCCAATTACAGGGTGACGATAGGGGCTGTTGACGAAAGCGGCGGCGGTGAACTGCTCCTGGGTCAGGGACTGCGGTTCATCGTCGGTGCGCAGACGGCGCTCCTCCATCACCACCTTGATCTCTTTGGCGAATTCCTCCGGCTGCAGCAGCAGGTTGCGCATGCGGTCCGCTTCCAGCGCGAAACTCACCTTGAGGCGGCTTTTCTCCATTTGCTGGAAATAGGCGGTGTAGTCCTGGCCGGTAAAGGCGTTTTCACGCCCGCCGTTGGCGGCGATGATGCGCGAAAACTCCCCCGCCGGACGCTTGGGGGTACCCTTGAACATCATGTGCTCCAGCACATGGGATACGCCGGTGATGCCGTCGTTCTCGTAGCTGCTGCCTACCCTGTACCAGACTTGCGACACCATCACCGGGGCGCGATGATCCTCTTTGACGATCACTCGCAAACCATTGTCCAGCGTGGTTTCGCGCAAAGCGTTCTCCGCCTGCGCGGATGGCAGGAGAGACAGACTGAGAAAGGAGGTGAGTAACAGGAAGCGTATCTGCATATGATGTGGTCCTTGTTGTTGTCTTGAAGCTGGCAGCTTGCCAGGCTGAAACCGGGGCATGAATGATGTTAGAATGTCCTGCATCATCACGCCTGATCTCAGACACTGAGCTTATTGACCGAGAATAACATGTTTGGTTTCCTGAAAAAAAAGGGCGACGATAAAATTCCGCCCGATACGGCCGCCGCCCCGGACGTTGCAACGCCCGTTGAGCAGCCCGCCGGGCTATTTGATCGCCTGAAAAACCGCCTGACGCGCACCCGCCAGGGCCTGACCGAAGGTCTGGCCAGCCTGGTACTGGGCAAAAAGCAGATCGACGCGGAGGTGCTGGAAGACCTCGAAACCCGGTTGCTGAGCGCCGATGTCGGCGTGGACGCCACGCGCAAAATCATCGGTGATCTGACGGCACGGGTGGCGCGCAAGCAGCTCGCCGACGCCGATGCACTGTTTGGCGCGCTGCGCGAGGATATGCTGGCGATTTTGCAGCCGTGCAGCACGCCCCTCGTGATTCCCGAGGGCGGCAAGACACCGTTTGTGCTGCTGATGGTGGGGATTAACGGCGCGGGCAAGACCACCACCATCGGCAAACTTGCCAAACGCTTTCAGAACCAGGGGCACTCCGTCATGCTCGCTGCGGGCGATACCTTCCGCGCCGCCGCAGTGGAACAGTTGCAGGTCTGGGGTGAGCGTAACGGCATCCCGGTGATCGCCCAGAAACAGGGGGCCGATCCCGCCTCGGTGGCCTACGACGCCCTCCAGGCCGCCAAGGCGCGCGGCGTGGACGTGCTGATCGCCGACACGGCGGGCCGACTGCACACCCAGACCAACCTCATGGAAGAACTGAAAAAGATCAAACGCGTCATCGCCAAACTCGACCCCGACGCCCCTCATGAGGTGATGCTGGTGGTTGACGCCGGCATTGGCCAGAATGCGCTCAATCAGGCCCAGCAGTTCGGCCAGGCAGTGGGCCTGACCGGCATCACCCTCACCAAGCTGGACGGCACCGCCAAGGGTGGTATCATCTTCGCCATTGCGCAAAAGACGGGCCTGCCGATCCGCTTTATCGGCGTCGGCGAAGGCATCGACGATCTGCGCGAATTCGATGCCGCGGAATTTGTTGATGCGCTGCTGGGGGACGAAGGGGTGGCAAGAAAATAAAGATGGACCTGATAGCCCTCGGTTCTATTTCTTCGTTTACTTGCTACTTTTGAAAACATGATCCAGTTCACCAACGTCACCAAACGCTACCCCGGCGGCCATCAGGCTCTGAACAATGTCAGTTTCGAACTGAAGTCTGGGGAAATGGCCTTTCTCACCGGCCACTCCGGCGCGGGCAAAAGCACCCTGCTCAAGCTGATCACCTGTATCGAGCGGCCCACCACTGGGCAGGTGATGGTCAACGGCAAGAATCTCGGCAAGCTGGGCCGTCGCCATGTCCCTGCGGTGCGGCGCCAGATCGGCATGATCTTTCAGGATCACAAGCTCATCAATGAGCGCACTGTGTTTGACAACGTGGCCCTGCCGCTGGTGATCGCCGGCCTGCACAACCACCCGGAAATCGCCCGCCGGGTGCGCGCCGCGCTCGACAAAGTGGGGCTGCTGGGCAAGGAAAAACAGTATCCGGTGACACTCTCCAGCGGCGAGCAGCAACGCGTCGGCATCGCCCGCGCTGTCGTCAACAAACCGGCGCTGCTGTTGGCCGACGAACCCACCGGCAACCTCGACCCCGATCTGGCGGCGGAGGTGATGGGATTGTTCGGGCAATTCAACCAGGTTGGCGTCACAGTGCTGATCGTCAGCCACAACGTCGACCTCATCACCCGCTTCCGTTCACGTATTCTGCACCTGGAAAAGGGCGGGCTGGTGTAGGGATGCCCACGCATTCTGCGACCAACAACTGAAAAGCCCATAACACATTGATGCGCATAAAAAACTACTTTCTCAACCACCTCTACGCCTTCTTTTACAGCCTGGGCCAGATCAGCCGTGCGCCACTGTCCAGCGTCATGACCGTAGTAGTGATCGGCATCACGCTGGCCTTTCCCGCCGGGCTGTATGCCGTGCTGAAAAATGCCCAGCAACTCAGCGCGGGCTGGGATGAGGTAGCGCAAATCTCGGTGTTTCTCAAAAAAGATGTGGGCGGACAGGCCTTGGACGATCTGGCAAAGCGTTTGCATGACAGGCCGGATATCGCCAAAATTACGACTGTCCCGGCGGCCAAGGCGCTGGAGGAATTCAGAAAACTTTCCGGTTTTGACGACGCCCTGCGCGCGCTGGAGGAAAATCCCCTGCCTTCTGTGCTGATAATCCAGCCGGCTGCGGGGTATGCTGACCCAACGGCCGTCGAACATTTACAGGTGTCGCTGCGAAAACTGCCGGAAGCGGACTTTGTCCAATTGGATCTCCAGTGGGTACAACGCCTGCACGCGGTGCTTGAAATTGCCAAACGCGGCGTGGAGATCCTCGCCGTGTTGCTGGGGCTGGCGGTGCTGCTGATTGTGGGAAATACCATCCGTTTGGGCGTCCAGAGCAACCGTGATGAAATCGCGATTACCAAACTGATCGGCGCCACCGATGGCTTCGTACGCCGCCCCTTTTTATATGCCGGGATCTGGTACGGACTACTGGGCGGTATCATTGCCTGGGGGCTGGTCAGTCTTGCGCTGCTGCTGCTCGATGAACCGGTGAGGAAGGTGTCGGCCCTGTATGACAGCACCTTCACCTTGGGTATGCTGGATGTCTGGACCACCCTGTTGCTGCTAACCTCGGGCACGCTGCTCGGCCTGCTTGGATCGTGGTTGGCGGTGGGCAAGCATTTGCGGGCGGTTGAACCTGATTGACGGTACATGGAACTTTTTCCGGGTTAGCACTCTAACGATGGGAGTGCTAATATTGGCGCCTACTTTGGGATTTATTGAGATAGATCAAATCATGGGACCGGAAAAACTGCTATATACACACCATAACTCTAAAATGGAGAGGGGGGTACAGCAATGAGCAAAACCATGCAGTTGGATTTAGTGTTGCCGCCAGTAGGCAGTATCGAGGCCTACACACAAGCGGTAGCACGCATACCTATACTAACCGCGGAAGCTGAGCACGAACTCGCCCTGCGCCTGCGCAATGATAATGATCTGGATGCCGCCCGGCATCTGGTCATGTCGCACCTACGCTTTGTAGTGCATGTCGCGCGCGGCTATAGCGGCTATGGCCTGGCGCAGGCGGACCTCATCCAGGAAGGCAACATCGGCCTGATGAAGGCGGTCAAACATTTTGACCCCACCATGAATGTGCGCCTGGTGTCGTTCGCCGTGCACTGGGTGCGCGCCGAAATGCACGAATTCATCCTGCGCAACTGGCGCATCGTGCGGGTGGCGACCACCAAGGCACAACGCAAGCTGTTCTTCAATCTGCGCAGCTCCAAGAAGCACCTCGGCTGGTTCAGCCGCGAGGAGGTCGATGCACTCGCCAAGAAATTGGACGTGAGTCCGGAAGTGGTGCGCGAAATGGAAATGCGCATGAACGGCTACGACGCCTCCTTCGACCCCTATACCGAGGATGAGGATGCCACATCTCCCAACATTGCCCCTGCGGCCTATCTGGCGGATGTGCAGTCTGACCCTTCGCTGATGCTGGAGAACAGCGATTGGGAGTCGAGCGGAACGGAGCGCTTGCGTAACGCCCTTACCGCGCTGGACAAGCGCAGCCAGGACATCCTTCAGCGCCGCTGGCTGGCCGATGACAAGGCCACTCTGCATGACCTGGCCGACAAATACCAGGTCTCGGCTGAGCGCATCCGCCAACTGGAAAAGAGCGCCATGAAAAAGCTCAAGCAGGCGCTGGAAGCTTAATCCACCCTCTCCCCAGCTCTCCCGCCTTGCGGGAGGGGGGAATATACACACCTGTGAATGGGAATCAGCATGACGCCGTAGCTTTGCCGTCATACTCCATATTCACTCCAACCGTCCCGCCTCCAACACCGGCACCATCCAGTAGTGCAGGCCACTGCCGGCGAAATCACGTTTAAGCCCTTCGATAACTTCCCGCGCCACTTCCATGGGGAGGTGGCATCGAAACATCAGTTTGCGGCTTCGGCCTGTCACCTGTTCGGCCACGGTCAGGGGTTGATGTCCAGTACCGTGACCATTGACCTTCAGGCTCGTGAAACCACTTACGCCCTCACAGGTAAGCAGCCAGTCCACCAGTGCGTCTTCGATTGCCGGGGTGGCGATAATCACAAGCAGGCATTCATTCATGATGTTTTCCTCAATCAATCAGGCACGGGATGTAGGGTGCGTCCCACGCCCCACAGGTGCCGTGGTGCGCACAGCGCACCCTACAGCACTGGAAAAGCGTGAGGCAAACATTTCAGCGTGACTCTCCGAAGCGCCGGTACAAAATCGGCAGCAATACCAGCGTAAGCAGGGTGGATGTGATCAGTCCGCCGATCACTACAATCGCCAGTGGGCGCTGGATTTCCGAGCCGGGGCCGGTGGCGAATAGCAGCGGCGCGAGGCCGAAGGCGGTGATCGACGCGGTCATCATTACCGGCCGCAGGCGGCGCCTGGCGCCTTCCACCACTACCTGCGCGAGCGCCATGCCTTGGGTGCGCAACTGGTTGAAGTAGCTCACCAGCACCACGCCGTTGAGCACGGCGATGCCGAGCAGGGCAATAAATCCTACCGAAGCAGGCACCGAGAGGTATTCGCCCGACAGCCACAGGGCGAACACGCCGCCGATCATGGCGAATGGGATGTTGGACAACACCAGTATCGACTGACGCACTGAACCAAACGTGGAAAATAGCAGCAGGAAAATCAGGCCTATTGCCACCGGCACCACGATGGACAGACGCGCGGCGGCGCGTTGCTGGTTTTCGAATTGACCGCCCCATTCCAGATGGTAACCATTGGGCAATGGCACCCGTTGCGTGACCACGCGCCGCGCCTCCTCGACAAAGCCCACCAGGTCGCGGCCCTGCACGTTGGCGATCACAACCACCATACGTGCGGCGCGCTGGCGATCCACCTTCACCGGGCCTTCCACGCGCGTGAGTTTTGCCACGGTGGCAAGCGGCACATTGTGGCCATCGGGCAGGGTAATGAGCAGGTTGGCGAAGGTGGCGGGCGAACCCACGCCTGTGCGCAGAATCAGCGGGGTGCGGCGCATACCCTCGTGGATGGTGCCTACCCGGTTGCCTTCAAGCTGGGCGCGCAGCGTGTTTTCCAGCTCATCGACGGAAAGGCCAAGGCGGCCCGCCGCCAAGCGGTCTATGTCGATCTTGAGAAACTGCATGCCTGCATTGCGGGTAGTGTAGACATCCTGGCTGCCTTTAATGGAACGTACCGCAGTGGCGATTTCTTCGGCCTTTTTGTTGAGGGTGTCGATGTCGGTGCCGAACAGTTTGATCGCGAGGTCGCCGCGCACGCCGATAATCATCTCCGAGACGCGCATCTCGATAGGCTGCGTGAAGTTGTAGACCAGGCCAGGGATGCCATCCATCACTTTGCGCAGCTCCTCGATCAACGCCTCCTTGCTCTTCATGCGCCACTGCTCGCGCGGTTTGAGCACGAGAAAGGTATCTGTCTGATTGAGGCCCATCGGGTCGAGTCCAATCTCGTCCGATCCCACTCGCGCAACAATGCCGGTCACCTCCGGCACGCGCTTCATGATCTCCTGCTGGATCTTGAGGTCGAGGGCGGCGGATTGCTCAAGCGTGATCGACGGTAGCTTCTCCACGCCAATGATAATGTCACCTTCATCCATGGTGGGCATGAAGGTCTTGCCGATTTGGGTATAAACCACGGCGGTGAGCGCCAATGCGACCAGCGCCACAGTGACAACGGTGCGCGTATGGGCCAGAGACCAATCGAGCAGCGGCGTGTACAGCCGGGCAAGGGTACGCACCAGCCAGGGGTCGCCGTGCCCCGTGCTCTTGAGCAGGAACGAGGCAATGACCGGGATCACTGTGAGCGACAGCAGCAGCGAAGCGCTCAGGGCAAATACAATGGTGAGGGCCACCGGGCTGAACAGCTTGCCCTCCAGCCCTTGCAAGGTGAGCAACGGCAGGAACACGGTGATGATGATCAGGATGCCGGCGGTAACCGGCACCGCGACCTCGCGCACCGAGCGGTAGATCACATGCAGGCGCGGCAGGCGCACGGCCTGTTCATGGGCGAGATGCGCGACGCTGTTTTCCACGACGACCACCGCGGCATCGACCAGCATGCCGATGGCAATCGCCAGTCCGCCCAGGCTCATCAGATTGGCGGACATGCCGAATTGGCTCATCAGGATAAACGTGACCAGCGCGGCCAGGGGCAGCGCGAGGGCCACTGTCACAGCGGCGCGCAGGTTGCCGAGAAACAGCACCAGCAGGATCACCACCAGCGCGATGGCCTCCAACAGCGCTTTCGCCACGGTAGTGACGGCGCGCTCCACCAGGTGGCCGCGATCATAAAAGACCTGGAGGTTGACGCCTGGCGGCAGGCTGGGCTTGATCTCGTCGAGTTTGGCGCGCACCCCCGCCACCACCTGCCGGGCGTTGGCGCCGCGCAGCCCCAGCACCAGTCCCTGCACCGTCTCACTCTGACCATTGCGTGTCACTGCACCATAGCGTGTGAGCGCACCGATGCGCACCTCGGCAACATCCGCAACACGCACCGGCACACCACGGTCGTTTTTGACCACGATGGCACGCGCGTCGTCGAGGGTTTTGATACGGCCCTCGGCACGCACAAGCAACGCCTCCTCGCCATCATTTATGCGCCCCGCGCCGTCATTGCGGTTGTTCGCCTCCAGCGCCTGTTGCAGCATTTGCAGGGTGACGCCGCGCGCGGTCATGCGCACGTTGTCCGGCGCCACTTCGAAGACGCGTGCCAACCCGCCCAGCACGTTCACATCGGCCACGCCCGGCACGGTACGTAGCGCCGGGCGTATCACCCAGTCGAGCAGGCTGCGCCGCTCCATCAGTGACAGACCGCCGCCCTCGATGGTGAACATGAACATCTCGCCCAGCGGTGTGGTCAACGGCGCGATGCCGCCGCTGATGCCGGGTGGCAGGTCACCCCGCACACTGTTGAAGCGCTCGGTCACCTGCTGGCGCGCCCAATAGATATCTGTGCCATCCGCAAAGTCCACAGTGACGTCGGTGATCGCGTATTTGGTCTCCGAGCGCAGCATGGTCTGATGGGGGATGCCCAGCATTTCCACCTCGATGGGCGCAGTGATACGCGCCTCCACCTCCTCGGGCGTCATGCCGGGGGCCTTGATGATGATCTTGACCTGGGTGGAGGATACATCCGGGAAGGCGTCGATGGGCAGGTTCTTGACGGCCAGCGCTCCGCCGCCCACCAGCAGCGCCACCACCAGCATCATCAGCAGGCGCTGGGTCAGTGCGAATTGGATCAGGCGTGACAACATCACTCGTGCCCCCCGCTGCCGCCCAATCCCATCCACGCGCCTTTCACCGCCGCCACGCCGCGCACTACGACGCGCTCATCGCCACGCAGCGCGCCTGCAATTACGCTACGGCCATGCTGTTCGCTGACGATCTGTACGGGTTGGGCGCGGAAGCCCTGCGCGGTCTGCACGAAAATCATACTCTGCTTCGCGCTACGCGCCACGGCTGTAACAGGTACGCTATAACGCTGCCCAGCAGTGGGGGCGGTCAACTGCGCCTCGATGAACTGGCCTGGCCGCAGACTATCAGTGCCACGTGTGATCTCGGTGCGCAGCAGCACAGTCTGGTTTTCGGGGTCCACGTCACGGCCGATCATGATCAGACGGCCCGATGCACTTGTCCCCCGGAGGGGAGGCTGCGCGCTGCCCTTCAGGGTAGATGCAGCGGGCACTTCCACCCCTTGGCCAACGCTCAGTCCGTTGACCCGCTCCTGCGGCACGCGCAACTCCAGCCACAGCGTATCCAGCCGTGCCATGCGGTAGAGCGGTTCGAGGCGATCCACGCGCTGCCCGGCCACCACCTTTTGTTCCAGCACGATCCCGGTGATGGGCGCTGTTATGGTGAGCGTACCGCTCAGTGCGCGTGTCTGCTCCAAGCGGCGCAACGCGGCTTCATCCATCCCTGCCAGGCGCAAGGTTTGACGATGCTCGTTGAGTGCCGACGCCAATTCCTCGTGGCGGCTTTTGGTGGTCAGATAACGGCGCTCAGCGATGATGCCGTCCTTGAACAACTGCTCATCGCGCGCCAACTCAGACTGCGCCAGCCGCACCTGGGTCAGCGCCTGGAGATAGCTGCCTTGTTCTGTGACAAGCTCCGTGCTGCGGAGAGTGGCAAGGGCTTGCCCCTTGTTTACCTTGTCACCCACAGCGACCAGCAGCGCCTCCACCAGCCCGCTTTGGGAAGCGCTGACCACGCGCTCCTGCGCTGGCGGAATCACCACACGCGCCGGGAAGCGGCTGCTCAACACCACCGACGCCGGTTCCAGCGGCGCAACCATGATGCCCAGTGTCTTGAGTTGAGCGGGAGTGAAATGGATATCGTCAGTGGCCTGCGCCGCAGGGGAGGTCACTGTAATGGCTAGCAAACACGTCATTAACAGATAACAGGCTATTATTTTTTTCATGGTATTTCTCCAGCGGCCTGGTTATAGCGCGCGATATCTCTTTGTAATTGAAGTCCAAGCTGCTGTTCGCCGCGCTCTGCGGCAAATGCCAGGGTCTGCACGCGCAGCAGGGCCACCAGATCAATCTCGCCGATGGCAAAGGCCTTTTTCATCAGGCGCAGATTTTCCTGTGCCAGGCGGTTTTGCTCGACGGCCAGATCAAACTCGGCGCGCGCCAGCGCCAGGGCGTGCTCCGCCTCGTCCAGCGCCAGATCCAGCTCGCGCTTGAGCGCATCACGCGTACTCTGTGCTTCGGATTGAGCTACCACCGAGGCGGCCAGCCGGGGGCCAGCATGAGCTGTGCTGTGCAGGGGCAGTGTCAGTGCGATGCCGACGCTGTCGTTACCCGCGCTTCTGAGCGTTGACTGCTCACGCCGGGCGCCCAGGGTAAGCAGGGGATTGCCGCGCCGCTCTTCCCTGGCCAGTTGTGTCTCGGCGGCGGCTTGCGCCACGCGGTTTTGACCATCGGCAAGCAAGGGGTGATCGTCAGTGACGGCGGTTTGCGTTGACGGGGCTTCGTTACGCTCCGCCGGCAACGCTTCGACGCCTGTTAGCACCTCATAACGGTGCAGCGCGTGCTTGAGTTCGGTGTGGGCGCGCAGGTATTGCGCCTGGCGGCGTAGCGTTTCATCCTGTGCCAGCAACAGATCGACCTTGGCCAGTTCGCCTGCCGTCATACGCTTGCGCACATCCTGCTCCAGCGCCTGTGCGGCACGCCATTGCTGCTCCGTCAGCGTCAGATCATTTTCCATCAAGGCCACATCCCACAGGCGCTCGCGCACCTGCCCGGCCACCTCCAGCCGCAGGGCATGCTCCAAGGCCTTCAGCCCCATCCCCGCTTGATCGGCGAGCGCCTTTCTCGCCTGTTTCTGTCCGAGCAGCCACAGCGGCATCTGGACGCCGCCCTCCCACTCGGTCAGCCCATCCCGGCTGCCTATCTGGTCGGTCTGGTGGCGCAATATCAACGCCGTGGGGCCTGCCAGCGGGTTGCCCGCCTGGCGGCGCAGCGCATCCACCTGCGCACCACGCGGCGCGATCACCTGCTGGCGCGGGTAACGCTCAAAGGCTTGCTGCGTCACATCATGCAGCGTCAGGCGCGGGTCCACCACCACACGGATGGCGTCTTCGGCAGGCACCACCGCCAAGGCATGTCCCGTCAGGCAGGCCCAAAGCACCATACCCCACATAGGGGCATACGACGTCGCGCCCCGCAAGGGCATCAATCGCATAAAATCTCTCTCATTAAATAAAATGAATTACCGCCGCCGCACCCGCAAGGTAACGGCAACACACCATCAGCAGGATATCCTGACAGAGGTTAAGGCAGGCTTAAATGAACGGGGGAGCGCGCGGCGCGCAAGGGGAGGTGTGAGGGCAGGGCCGGAATGACGGAACGTCGCTCAGGACAAGGTGTTGCAACACCACAGGAGCCGGAAACTCCGGAATGGAGGGAGGAATGCCAGCGGGTGGGTTCTTCTTGGCCTTGAACGGCGGAATCTCAGCCAGACCACCTTCGATGCCGATGGACATTCCGGCGGCGGCAGGCATTGCACCAATGGCTGAAGCATCAGCCGCGCTGACGCCATGGTCAACACCACCCTTTTTCAGATGGACAGGCAGCACATGGATATGCACCCCCATCGCAGAGGCCGGACCATCGCCGTCATCACCGCCCACATGCGCATGGACCAACGGAAACATCGCCTGGATGGCCACGATCCAGAAAATCAGAATCAAATTGGTGCAGCGTTTCAACATCGAATGCGTATCGCCTGGATGCCTTGGAACAAAGCGGATGCTTTACACTGTACCATAGCCACCCTATTTTAAAATAGGCAGACCAGCACCCGCCCCGGCAAGGGGCATTTCCAGGGTATGAATCTTGTTCGTATCCTTTTCCACCAGTTGCAGGCGCAACAGCTTGGCCGTAGCCGCTTCGCCAGGGAAGAAGATAAACCCGTAAGCGAGATCGCCAGGACGCACCGGCTTGTTCTGCAACGACTTGTCACGGAAGTCATCCATCACCCGGCCACGCGCCTCATCCGCCGAAGCCATGCCACCCGCACCTCCAAGCACCGCTCCCGCAGCTACGCCCGTTGCGGCACCTCTTCCGGCACTGCTGGCGACATCCTCACCCGTAACCACGCCCACCGCAGCACCCACCAAGGCGCCCGCCACGCCGCCGAGAAAACCGCCGTAGGCACCTTCGCTAAAGATCTTTTTGGTCTGCGCATACTTGGTAACCCGCTCGTAGGCGAAACGGTCCTGCAATACCGGCCAGAGCTTGCCATCGCCATCCACCAAAAAGGTCTGACCCGGATTAATCGCCAGCGGACTCGAACCCTTATTGTCAAACACCACCTGTACCGGCAGCAGACCCGCGCCGCGCACGTCGAACCCAAAGGCTTGCCCCGCCTTGTCCTTGTCAGCATAGGCCTCGGCACCGACCGTCGCCCCGGCGACCACCGTGGCATTGGAATACTGGGAAGGCAAGAGAAAAGGCAACGGCTGGGCCTTATACGCTGTCGCGCACGCGGCAAGGGCTGCTGACAAACCCACCGCAATGAAAAATGAGAATCCTTTTCTTCCTAACGGCACATATCGCATGACCACTCTCCTTTGGTATGAACATGACTTGCCACAGCATCTGGCGTGGAAGGCAAATGAAATCAGGGATGCACGCGAACCCCGGCTGCCGTTTCAAACATCATACGCCAGCACCGGCGCCAGCCAACGCTCTGTCTCTTCAACTGCCATGCCCTTACGCCGCGCATAATCCTCGACCTGGTCTTTCTCGATCTTGCCGACCGAGAAATAACTCGATTCAGGGTGCGCGAAATAAAATCCGCTTACCGCCGCAGTGGGCAGCATGGCGAAACTTTCGGTGAGGATGATTCCTGCATTTTCCGGCGCCTGAAGTAACTCGAACAGTGGGCCTTTTTCGGTGTGATCGGGGCAGGCGGCGTAGCCGGGGGCAGGGCGGATGCCGCGGTATTTTTCGTCGATCAGCTCTTCGTTACTCAGGCTTTCATCTTTGGCGTAGCCCCAGAATTCCTTGCGCACGCGCTCATGCAGGAATTCGGCAAAGGCTTCGGCAAGGCGGTCGGCGAGGGCTTTTAACATGATGCTGTTGTAGTCGTCGTGATTCTTCTCGTACTCGGCGACACGCGCGTCGATGCCGATGCCGGTAGTGACGGCGAAGGCGCCGATGTAGTCTTTCACGCCGCTGTCCCTGGGTGCGATCAAATCGGCCAGGCACAGGTTGGGGCGGCCCGGTGGCTTGACCATCTGCTGGCGCAGGGTGTGAAAGGTCATCGCCACCTTGGTGCGCGATTCATCGGTATAGATTTCGATGTCTTCGTTCACGCTGCTGGCGGGGAACAGGCCGATCACCGCGTTGGCCTGTAACCATTTTTCCTCGATGATGCGCTTGAGCATCGCCTGGGCATCACTGAACAAACTCGTGGCAGCCTCACCCACTTTCGCGTCGCTGAGAATTTTAGGATAACGCCCCGAGAGTTCCCAGGTCTGGAAGAACGGCGTCCAGTCGATGCGTGTACTGATGTCCTGCAATGGGTAATCGGTAAGCACCTTCAGGCCAAGGAAGGCAGGAAGCGGCGGCGTATACGTGGCCCAGTCGGTTTTCAGGCCGTGCTCGCGCGCCTCAAGCAGCGTATGGCGCTTGCTCGCTGCCTTTTTGCCCTTATGCTCGATGCGGATCTTTTCGTATTCGGCCTTGATATCCTTTACATACGGATCTTTAAGGTCATCGCTCACCAGTGAGGTACACACGCCCACGCTGCGCGAGGCATCGGTGACATAAACGGTGGGGCCGCTATAGCCTGGCTCGATCTTCACGGCGGTATGCACGCGCGAGGTGGTGGCGCCGCCGATCAGCAGCGGGAGGGTGAAGCCTTCGCGCTCCATCTCCTTGGCAACATAGGCCATCTCTTCCAGCGACGGCGTGATCAGGCCCGACAGGCCTATGATATCGACCTTTTCATCACGCGCGGTTTGCAGAATTTTGGCGCACGACACCATCACGCCCAGATCAACCACGTCGAAATTGTTGCATTGCAGCACCACGCCGACGATGTTCTTGCCGATGTCATGCACATCGCCCTTCACCGTCGCCATGAGGATCTTGCCCTTGGCCTTTTGTGCGCCGCCACCGGCTTCCTTTTCCGCTTCAATATACGGGATGAGATGCGCCACCGCCTGCTTCATGACGCGCGCGCTTTTCACCACCTGCGGCAAGAACATCTTGCCCGAGCCGAACAGATCGCCGACCACGTTCATGCCGTCCATCAGCGGCCCTTCGATCACATGAATGGGACGCACCGCCTGCTGCCGCGCCTCTTCGGTATCCTCGATGACATGGGTGGTGATGCCCTTCACCAGGGCATGCGTAAGGCGCTCCGTCACCGTGCCGTTGCGCCAGGCGAGGTCTTCGACCTTGGCCTTGTCGCTGCCCTTGACCGATTCGGCGAACTCCACCAGGCGCTCGGTGGCGTCGGGGCGGCGATTGAGAATCACGTCCTCCACGCGCTCCAGAACATCCTTGGGAATCTCTGCATACACACCCAATTGCCCGGCGTTGACGATGCCCATCGTCAACCCCGCCTGGATCGCGTGATAGAGAAAAACAGTGTGGATGGCCTCGCGCACCGGCTCGTTGCCTCGGAAGGAAAACGAGACGTTGCTCACACCCCCACTGATCTTGGCGTAGGGCAGGGATTGCTTGATGATGCGCGTGGCTTCGATGAAATCCACGCCGTAGTTGTTGTGCTCCTCGATGCCGGTGGCGACGGCGAAGATGTTGGGATCGAAGATGATATCCTCGGGCGGAAAGCCGACTTCATTCACCAGAATATTGTAGGACTCGGCGCAGATCTGCACCTTGCGCGCCTGCGTGTCGGCCTGGCCTTGTTCGTCGAACGCCATCACGATCACCGCCGCGCCATAGCGCCGCACCAGCCTGGCCTTTTCGACAAACTCCGCCTTGCCTTCCTTCATGCTGATGGAATTGACGATAGGCTTGCCCTGCACGCACTTCAATCCCGCCTCGATCACCGACCACTTGGAGGAGTCGATCATGATCGGCACGCGGCTGATGTCGGGCTCGGAGGCAATCAGCTTCAGAAAGGTCACCATCGCCTTTTCCGAATCGAGCATGCCTTCGTCCATGTTGATGTCGATAATCTGCGCGCCGCTTTCGACCTGATTGCGTGCTACGTCGAGCGCCTTGTCGAACTCGCCGCCGATGATGAGCCGCGCGAAGGCCTTCGAGCCGGTCACATTGGTGCGCTCGCCGACGTTGACGAACAATGAATCATCGCCGATGTTGAAGGGCTCAAGTCCGGAAAGGCGGCATTTCTTTTCCATCACCGGCACAGTGCGCGGTGGAATTTGGCTTACCGCTTCGGCAATTGCCTTGATGTGCGCGGGGCTGGTGCCGCAGCAGCCGCCGACGATATTAAGAAAGCCGCTTTCCGCGAATTCGCGGATGATGCCCGCCATCGTCTCAGGCGTCTCGTCGTACTCGCCAAAGGCGTTGGGCAGGCCTGCGTTGGGATGCGCGCTCACATGGGTGTCGGCGATCCTGGACAATTCCTGCACGTAAGGACGCAGCTCTTTGGCGCCGAGCGCGCAGTTCAGGCCGACGCTCAAGGGCCGCACATGCGACACGGAATTCCAGAACGCCTCCGTGGTCTGCCCGGAGAGCGTGCGTCCGCTGGCGTCGGTAATCGTGCCGGAAATCATGATCGGCACGCGCACATGATGATCTTCAAAATACTGATCAATGGCGAACAGCGCCGCCTTGGCATTGAGCGTGTCGAAAATCGTCTCGACCATGAGGATGTCCGCACCACCATCCAGCAGGCCACGCAGCGCCTCAGTATAGGACTCCACCAGTTGATCGAACGTGACGTTGCGAAAACCGGGGTCGTTGACATCGGGCGAGATCGAGGCAGTGCGGCTGGTAGGCCCCAGCACACCCGCCACGAAGCGCGGCTTGTCGGGTGTCTTGGCCTGCACCTCATCCGCCGCCGCGCGCGCGAGCTTCGCAGCTTCCAGGTTCAACTCGTATACCAGGTCTTCCATGTGGTAGTCGGCCATGGAAATAGCGGTAGAGTTGAAGGTGTTGGTCTCAAGAATATCCGCCCCCGCCTCAAGATAAGCGGTATGAATGGCGCGGATGATATGCGGCTGGGTGAGGGTCAACAGATCGTTGTTGCCCTTGAGATCATGCGCAAAATCGGCAAAGCGCGCGCCACGGTAATCATTTTCATCCAGCTTGTAGGTCTGGATCATCGTGCCCATCGCGCCGTCCAGAATGAGGATGCGCTGTTTCAGGAGCTGTTCGAGGGTGGTAGTGCAGTTATTTTTCATAAGTATTCAGTGTAGTTTGGCTCAAGCGGCACCATCCCCTTTTTTCAAAGGACGGAAGGGCAGGCAGAATGATGCAAGCCGCATATTATCGCCTATCTGCGCCGCAATATCGCTATCCAGCGCCACAGATTGAACAAACTGGCCAGCGAACCGGCCACATAGGTGAGGGCGCACGCCCGCAGGATGCGGCGCGCGGCGCGTTCCTCCTGCGCCGAGATGTAGCCCCCGTCGCGCAACACCGGCAACGCCCGGCCAAAACTGGCGTCCCATTCCACGGGCAGGGTAACGAGATGAACGAGGGTCGACATGGCAAAACCGGCAAGACCCACGAGGAATAGCGCAAAACCCGCCGATGGGGAGCGCGCCAGCGCTGCCGCCACGGGTATCAGCAGCATCGCCAAGGACGCCAGCTTTTCAGTGCGCTGCGCAATCTGCACCAGGTTGCTGCGCATCTTCAGGGGACCATATCCGGCCTGATCCTGCAATGCGTGCCCCACCTCATGCGCCGCCACCGCCACAGCCGTGAGCGATTTGCCATTGAGATAGGCAGGGCTGAGCCGCACGCGCTTGGCGAGGGGATCGTAATGATCGCCGCTGTCGGTTTGCTCCACACCCACATCAAACAGACCGTGTTTGTCCAACAGGTGCCGCGCCAATTGGCCGCCGGTGCCGGGCAATTCATCCTGGGTCTTGCTGTAACGCTTGAGAACGTGCCGCGCCCAGAATTGCAGGCCGAAGACGATGAGAATGCCAAGCAGGACAAGAACGATATACATAAACACAGCCCCACGTTTGCCTGCCAGCAACCAAGGGAAGTTGTTGCAGCCTAAAGTGACGAAATCGGCTTTGCAACGCCGACCGCATGGAGTTTTGGGGCAGCCTCCTTGGCGCTGAATAAATCAACGCTTTCCGCGACGAAATACACGCCGCGAAACTCGCCATCCACAGGCTTGAGAACCAGGAAATAGGTCTGGCCGCCCGCAAAAGACCATTTCTTGTCTTTCGACATTTCCTTGATGGTCCAGTTCGGGCCGACAGCGGTCTTTGATTTCAGGGTCATCGTGGTGGTGGCGCGGGGCTTCAGGCGCAGCATGGTGTACTCGCCCTTGCCCAGCGTCAGCAGCCTTTCCTGATCCATCTCAATGGTCAGCGGATTATCGGGAAACCCCATGGCGCGCTCGGTGTTTGGGCGCAGAAAATAGACTGTGGCATAAGGTCCACTACCGCTTTTTTCCATCAATGGGTGATTTGACACAATCTTCGTCGATGCGCACCCGGACACGCCCAGTGCGGCCAGTGTCAGCAAAATACCGAAAAAAGCTTGTTTTTTCATCACATTTCCCCCGCCAGGAAGTAAAATAGGCGTTTTAATGATAATCTCACTCTTTTGACTGCAATACAATGCGTTAAAATATCCTGCTTGAACCAAGGAACGCAATAACACCATGTCCAAACTCGTAAAACCCCATGGCGGCGGGGAGCTCAAGCCGCTGCTGCTGCAAGGCGCAGAACGCGCCGCTGAACTTGCTCGCGCACAGGGCTTGCCCAAGGTGCGCATCAGCTCGCGCGAGGCTGGCGATCTGATCATGATGGGCATCGGCGGCTTCACCCCGCTGGAAGGCTTCATGACCCGCGCCGACTGGGAAGGCGTATGCGATGGCTTCCGCATGGCCAACGGGCTGTTCTGGCCGATCCCTATCACGCTCTCCACGGATAAAACCACCGCCGACAGTATCAAAACCGGTGCCGAAATCGCCCTGATCAGTGACGAAAGCGACGAAATCATGGCGACCATGTGCGTCACCGAGAAATACACCATCGACAAGGAGCATGAGTGCGTCATGGTGTTCAAGACCACCGACGCCGAGCACCCTGGCGTGCAGATGGTCATGGCGCAGGGCGATATCAATCTCGCCGGGCCGGTGAAAGTCTTGTCCGAGGGTGATTTCCCGACCCGCTTTGCCGATACCTACCTCACCCCTGCCCAGACCCGCGCCCAGTTTGAGGCCAAGGGCTGGTCAACGATAGCCGCTTTCCAGACACGCAATCCAATGCACCGCTCGCATGAGTATCTGGTGAAAATCGCGGTGGAGATCTGTGATGGCGTATTGGTCCACTCGCTGTTGGGCAAGCTCAAGCCCGGCGACATCCCCGCCGAGGTGCGCAGCAACGCGATCAGCACGCTGATCGACAAGTATTTCGTGAAGGACACCGTAATCCAGGCCGGTTATCCGCTCGACATGCGCTACGCCGGGCCACGCGAGGCGCTGCTGCACGCGCTGTTCCGCCAGAACTACGGCTGCTCGCACCTGATCGTGGGCCGCGACCACGCCGGGGTGGGCGACTACTACGGTCCGTTCGACGCCCAACACATCTTCGACGAAATCCCCGCCGGGGCGCTGGAAACCAAACCGCTGAAGATCGACTGGACCTTCTGGTGCTACAAGTGCGGCGGCATGGCCTCGATGAAAACCTGCCCGCACGAGGCACAAGACCGCCTGCTGCTGTCCGGCAGCAAGCTGCGCAAAGCGCTGTCCGAAGGCGGCGAAGTCCCCGCCGAGTTCAGCCGTTCCGAGGTGCTGGCGATCCTGCGCGACTACTACGCCACCATCAAGGATGAAGATAAGGTAGAGGTAAAGTTAAGCGGGCATTCGGCAAAATAATCCAAAGCAGGGGCGGGATTGAAAGCCGCCCCTGCTTTATTCCATCATTTCATCTTGCCTTCCAGAGCCCGCACATCCCGCAGCTCATCGGCGGAGTAGATTTCCTCCATCGCCACGCTCGAGCTGCGGTGCGGCATCAGCAGCAATTCGGCCAGATCCTTGGTATTTTGATCCGCCGCGTTTAGCGTGCCCTCAGCCATTTTGTGGAGAGTGACGGAATAGTTATAGCCGCCTTCCGCAAACACCATCTCAACAAACTTTTTGCGCGCGTCCGGGGGCAGGCTCAACGGGGACATGGAAAGTTGCTGCTTCTCTTGCACGCTCTGATAAGCCTTGGCGAGCGCTTCCAGCGCGGCTTTGTCGCCGATGGGGGCGGCCGTTTTCGGGAGTCCCGCCATGTCGCATGCCGCAATGCTCATCAGAAGCACTGCCGCACCGGTCAATCTGGAAAATGTGCTAAATGTAATCATAACGAATGGACCCGGCTCTGTGGTCAAAAATAAAGATCATACGACAACACTCTTTCGTTTGCAGTTCCGGCTCTAAGAACCTGTTCACGATCTTGATCAAGGGATGCAGTGCAAGGCAAAATCGAACGAAAAAGCGGAGCATACACGAAGTATGTGAGCATTTTGAGTTCGATTTTCCTCGGTACCCCCTTGAGGGGTGAACGCCGCAATGCGCCCTTCAGCGAGATCGCGAACAGGTTCTAAGCCGCCTATTCCTTCTTCTGCACCTTGTTAAGCAGGTTCGCAATGTCGGCATGATCCTCCTTGACCGCCATCATCATTGCCGTCCAGCCTTCCTGATTTTTGATGTTCGGGTCAGCTCCGTGGGCCAGCAGCAGCTTCACGGTCTCGATGTATCCCCCGAACGCCGCCCAGTGTAAAGCTGTCCCGCCGCTGTCTTCCTGTGCGTTGATGTCGGCGCCATGCGCCAGCAGCGCTTCCACGATATCGGTATGCCCTTTCTGGGCAGCCCGCACCAAGGGGGTCCAGCCCATGTGATCCTTGACGTTAACCTGCGCGCTACTGGCGAGCAGCAGTTTGACCATGTGCAGATTTCCCGATCTCGCCGCGTGCGTTAACGCCGTCCAATCGTATTTATTCTTTGCATTAACATCAACACCTTGCGCCAGCATCTGCTTGACTGCCGCTGCGTCGCCATCCATGACTTTTTCCATCAAGGGGGTATTCTTGTCGCCGCCCGCCACCAGCAAAATAATCAGCGCGGCAACCATAAAGGCAATGATGATGAAAATTCTTCGGCGAACCATATTTTTCTGGTGTCTTTAGTAAAGCGGCCATGAGCAACCGCTTATGTTAGCAAGCACACCGGCAACCGCGCTACGTTGCCGGCGTAATGACAAACTTAAATAAGTTACAGGTGATAGCCAAAGCTATCCTTGAAACGGGCGTAAAATTCCTCGCGCTCGAAGCGGTGGTTCTGGGTGCCGTGATGCTCGATCTTGATCGCCCCCATGAGCGACGCGACGCGGCCCGTGGTTTCCCAATCCATGCCGTTCATCAAGCCGTATAGCAGGCCGGCGCGGTAGGCATCGCCACAGCCGGTGGGATCCGCCACCGCCCTGGGTGCGGCGCAGGGGATGTCGATGCGCTTGTTTGCGGTATAGATGTGCGAGCCCTCGCCACCAAGCGTGATGATCAGCGCATCGACATGCTCGGCCAGTTCATGCGGTGACTTGCCGGTACGCTCCTGCATGAGCTGCGCTTCGTAGTCATTGAGCGTCACCCAGGTGGCCTGCTCGACGAACTTCATCAGGTCATCGCCATCAAACATGGGCATGCCCTGGCCGGGATCAAAGATGAAGGGGGCGCCCGCCTCGGCAAACTGGGCGGCGTGTTGCAGCATGCCGTCGCGGCCATCGGGCGAAACGATGCCGAGAGTGACGCCTGTGGCGTTTTCAATCTGATTTTCATGGGAAAAATTCATGGCGCCGGGATGAAAGGCGGTAATCTGGTTGTCGTCCATGTCGGTGGTGATGAACGCCTGTGCGGTGTAGGTGTTGTCGATCACTTTGACGTGCTCAAGACCGACGCCGCAACGCCCCAGCCATTCGGCATAGGGGCCGAAGTCCGCCCCTACCGTCCCCATCAACGTGGGCTCGCCGCCCAGCAGCTTGAGGTTATAGGCAATATTGCCCGCGCAGCCGCCAAATTCGCGGCGCATGTTTGCCACCAGAAAGGACACATTCAGGATATGCACCTTGTCAGGCAGGATGTGATTCTTGAATTTGTCATGAAACAACATGATGGTATCATAGGCAATGGATCCACAGATCAGGGCTGACATAGGTATTTTCCGGTTTGGTTTATAAGGATGTAAAAAGGGATTATACGGGGTTCCCGCACCGGTTTTCGAGTGCGGATGGATTAGTGCAAACCCGGGCAGGTTTCCGCTTGACTGATAACTCTGTGAATCTTGGCGGCTACGCCTGTCAAGAAAGTCCTCGATTTAGCCGATAAACACCATGCCACTGAATCACAAACGCGCTGACTAGCGACCTGCCGCACGGGTGTTAAGGATGCACCAGAAATGACAAGCATTACCAGGATAATCACGCTTTTACTTTTATGTCCACTCATGGTGGCGGGGATCGGCCACGCGCAGGAAATCTCCGCTGGCGCTACAGCACAAACATTGCGGGGCGAGCTTTTCTCCCTGGACGATAAGGTGCAATCTCTCCAAAAATCGGCGGCGGACATAAACCGCGACCTCACGATCCTTGAGGAAGAGGCGCAATTTCCGGAAAAATCCCGCATCTCGGCTTTTCTG
The DNA here is from genome assembly GCA_021731145.1 of Gammaproteobacteria bacterium. Classification (GTDB taxonomy): domain Bacteria; phylum Pseudomonadota; class Gammaproteobacteria; family Ga007554; genus LNEJ01. Next base: position 50,405 of record JAKFXX010000026.1, read on the forward strand.
GGCATGGACCATCTGCCGCGTTTCGATCTGCACTCGGTTGATTTAAAGCTCGATGGCAAAACCGTGTCGGCGCATGCCTACACACCCGAGGAAAAATCGGCGCTGCGGCGTGGCGGCATGCACCGCATCCATATTGGCAAGCTGAGCACGGGGGAGCACAGACTGGTGGCGGCTTTCACAGGGAAAACCCCCACCGATCCGCAATACAGCAATACCGTGTCATTCAATTTCAGGAAAGAACAGAAACCCAAAGCCATTGTTCTGAACATTTCCGACCTATTGCAGGATGACATGCCGGAAATCACCGCGCGCGAAATACGCTAACAGATAATGCGATGAAACAACGTGGCATAAAACATCAGATAGCTCAGTGGGCGTTATGGCTTGCCGCAAGCCTCGCCTTGCCGGCAGGCCATGCGGCGGACGATCTGCGCGACGACATCGCCTGGAAAGTGAACGACCCGCGCCTCGGCGAGGCCTTGTTCAGCTTTTACCAAGGCGATTATTTCTCCGCCATAACGCGAATCGAAGCCTCCCAGAAAACGCAGGCGCTGGCTGAACAGCAGGACGAGGGCGAACTGCTGCTTGGCATGCTCTATCTTTCCTATGGCATGAGCAACGAGGCGCAGAAAACTTTTTCTCGCCTGTCCAGCAAGAACTCCTCCCCCGCCGGGAGCGCCGCCACACTCTATCTTGCCCAAATCCTTTACCGGCGGGATGATCTTGCCGAGGCCGAAAAACTTGTCGCTAAAATCAACGAAAATCTCCCCCCCGGCCTGCGGGAAAAGCGGGATCTGCTGCTGGCCGATATCCTGATCGCAAAAAAACAATACGCCGAAGCCGAAAAGGCGCTGCTTCGCCTAAGTGATGACTCAGACGAGGGCTATTACCGCCGCCATAACCTCGCGGCAAACATGATCAAGGCGGGGCAAACTCAACAGGGCCTGGCACTGTTGAATAAAATCAGCAACACCTCTCCGGACAGAATCAGCAACAACCTCGAAATGAAAACGTTGCAGGACAAGGCCAACCTCGCGCTTGGTTACAGCAGCCTGCAGGCGAAAAAACCGGGGGAGGCAAAGGCCTATTTTAATAAAGTCCGCCTGGACGGTTATTTCTCGTCCAACGCATTGCTGGGCATGGGGCTGGCCGAGGCAGCGCTGGGCCAACGGCAACGCGCCATCATCCCCTGGATGGAGCTGCAAAAACGTGACGCCAGAATCCCGGAGGTGCAAGAGGCGCTACTCGCCGTGCCTGACGCCTTGTTCAAGCTCGAATCTTACAAAGAATCGCTACAGCATTATGAGAGCGCCGTCTCCGTATACAAAGCGGAAATTGAGCGCATCACCTCATCCATGGAGGCCATCCGCGCCGGGAAGATGCTGGACATTCTGGGCAAGGATGCGGCCAGTGAGTCACAGTGGCAGGCGGGCCTGCGCATGCTCAAGGATCAACGCGAAAGCCGTTATCTGCCGTGGCTGATGGAAAACCCGCTGTTCCAGAAGGCCATCACGCTCTACCGTAGCGCCCTCGCCCAGCAGGACATCCTGAAAGCACGACAAGCCAGCCTTGGACGGGACAACACCGCTGCGTTTGGTAGCGCCATCGCACAACAGTTGACGGAAGCACAGACGGTCATACAAAAAACCGGGACGTATCTTCAGGGGTTGGCCATGTCTGATCTGGAGCAGCGCAAGCAGCGCCTGGGCAACTATCTTGCCCAGGCGAATATCAGCGTGGCCCAGCTCTATCACAACGCCTCGGTGCGCGGGGATGAATAACATGAAACTCCGTCGCGGCCTGGTCACTTTGCCCCTGTTGGTGCTGGCGGCCTGCACCCAGGTTAAAGACGACAGCCAGACCCTGAAAAACCTCGAACATCGCAGCGTCTCCGTTACAAAAGATACCACCCTCCCGGACAGCCGCAGCAAGGCCATCGAGCAATATCAATCCATTGCAGGCACGACGAATGACAAATCCGTCCAGCGCGAGGCAAAACGCAAGATTGCCGATCTGGAAGTGGATAATGCGGAGGCCATTTTCCTGGAAAAGATCAAAAAATCCGAGCTGGACGCCCAAACCAGCGCGCCGCCGCCCCCCGTTGACAACCGCAATGCGATTAATTTGTACCAGGAGCTGTTGCAGGAGCAAGCACCCAAATCCGACGCTGAAAACACGCTGTATCAACTGGCGAAAGCGTATGAGCAAAGCGGCGATTATCAAAATACCCTGCAGACACTGACCCGCCTGGCCAATGCCTATCCCAAGATAGGCTACATGGATGAGATCCAGTTCCGGCGCGGGGAAATTCTGTTTACATTAAGGGACTATGCTCAGGCCGAGAAGGCCTATGCCTCCCTTTTGCCCATGAAAAAATCCCAGCTTTACGAGATGGCGCTGTATAAACATGGCTGGAGCCTGTACAAGCAGGAACAGTATTTGCCCGCCCTCGATTCATTCTTTGCGATTCTGGACAAAAAATTTCCTGTGAACAAGGCCGTAGCGGATGACTTTGTCTTGCCGCGCGGAGAACAGGAGTTTGTAAAAGATACGCTGCGCGTTATCAGCCTCAGCTTTTATCACCTCAATGGCGCGGGATCAATCACCTCGTATCTTTCTGCCAAAGGTTATCGCCCGTATGAACACCTCCTGTACAAATCCCTCGGTGACCTTGCCCTTGAGAAAGACCGTGTCAGCGACGCCGTAAACAGTTACAAAGCCTTCATCAAAACGCATCCAGGCCATCCCTACAGTGTGCTCATGCAGCAGAAAATCATCGACGCCTATAAAAGGCCTGAGTTCGCATCCTTGCTCCTGCCTGAAAAACGGGAGTTTGTCCGCGTTTACGATGAATACAATCAACGACGCATCAGCAACTCCACAAAAACATATGCCGAACACCTGATTTACGGTGACAAAATCGCCCAAGACAAGATCACCTCCTATTTAAGGGTCATCCTTGAGGACTTGGCCCGTCATTATCATGCTGAAGCGCAAAAGAGCAAGGAGCGCGCGGCATACAAGGAAGCCATGGATTGGTATACAAAATTCCTGAAGAACTTTCCCGCGGATAACGACGCCCCAGGCATCACTTTCCTGCTCGCTGAAAGCTTGTACGAAAATGGACGCTATGCCGATGCGGTAACGCGTTACGAAAATGTCGCTTATGATTTTCCCACCAATCAAAATGGTGCCGAAGCGGGCTACGCGGCCCTGATCGCCTATCAGAAACATGGGGAAAAACTCTCGGGCTATGAAAAAAATCTGTGGCGGCGCAATGCCGTGGTGAGCGCGCTGCGGTTCTCCGAAAAGTATCCCAAGGACAAACGGGTGCCCGCCATTCTGGCCTCCGCGATGGAAGAGCTGTTCTCTCTAAAGCAGTATGACAAGGCCGAATTCGCCGCGCGGCTCATTCTGAAAATGGAGCCACCCGCTGATATCAAGCAGCGCCGCATGGCGGCAACCATCATCGCGCACTCCGAGTTCGAACGGGATAATTTTGAACGCGCGGAGGCGAGCTATCGTGAGGTATTGAATCTGCTTCCCGCAGATGATCCCGGCAGAGTGGAGATCATGGAGCATCTGGCATCCGCAATATACCGGGAAGGTGAACAATCCCGTACTGCGGGCGACATGCCGACGGCTATCCAGCACTTCCTTCGGGTCGGCGTGGCGGCGCCTGCATCACCCATCCGCCTCTCGGCGGAATATGATGCCGCTGTCGGCTATATGTCGCTAAACGACTGGAGTAACGCGCTGCGCATCTTCAGCCAGTTCCAGAAAGCCTATCCTGACAACGCCTTCCAGGCCGATGTGTCACGGCAAATCGTAACGGCCTACCTCCAGTTGGACCAGCCATCCAAGGCCGCTGCCGAACTTGAAAAGACGATTGCCAGCAACAAGGATGCCCCGGTTCGCCAAGACGCCGCGTGGCAAGCCGCAGAGCTTTATGAGAAAGCCAAGGATACCAAGAACGCTACCAGGGTCTATGGCTTGTATGTCCAACAGTTCCCCAGCCCGCTGGAGCAGGCCATCGAGGCGCGCCGCCGCCTTGCGGAAGCCTATAAACAAGACAATGACACGGGCATGCAAAATTATTGGCTGAAGGACATCATCAAGGCGGATCGGGAAGGTGGCGCGGAGCGCACACCGCGCACCCGCCAAACCGCAGCCCATGCCTCAATCACATTGGCGGATCTCGCCTATCAGGCATTTACTCAGGCACGGCTGATTGAGCCGTTGCAACAAAATCTGAAAATCAAAAAGGAAAAAATGGAAGCGGCCTTGCAGGCCTACGGCACTGCCGCAGAGTTTGGCGTGGCGGATGTAACAACTGCCGCGACGTACCAGATGGCAAAGATATACAGCGACCTCAGCCGAGATCTGCTTGAATCCCAGCGCCCCGAAGGACTCACCCCCGAGGAGCGGGAGCAATATGATGTACTCCTGGAAGAGCAAGCCTTTCCGTTTGAAGAGAAGGCCATCCAGATATATGAGTCGAATATCCGGCGCGTGTCCTCCGGCATCTATGACGAATCCGTCAGAAAAAGCTTTTCCGAACTGGGTAAACTATTGCCTGTGAAGTATGCAAAACACGAGAAAAGCGAACCCTTGACCGGCGTTACGTTGAGCAATGACGGCAAGGATGAAGACGAAAAGGCATTAATTAAAGCCACCGAACAAGTCCCGCCGAACATCGAGGCCTACAACCACCTTGGGATTCATTACCGCAACAGCGGGCGTTTCGATGACGCGCGCAATGCCTACGAAAAAGCCCTGTCCACCGACCCGAATCATTCATCAATCCACCTGAACCTTGGCATTCTTTACGATCTTTATCTGCGTGATGCCGTCAAGGCATTGGAACAGTATCGACTCTATCAAGGCCTGTTACCCGCCGCAGATAAACAAGTGGGGATGTGGATCTCGGATCTGGAAAAACGCAAAATTGGTGCGGAGGTGAAGGATAAATGAAGCCATCAGCGCTTTTGATCATGGGAATTTTATATTTATCCGCAGGTGTTGCGGCGGCGGAGGACTCTATCGATTCCTCGGGCACAAAAATCATAGGCGATTCAGACATGCCAAAAACGCTCTACATCATCCCATGGAAGAAACCGGAGCCTGCCCCGCCGCCAACCCGGTCAATGAGTGAGTTCGCCAACGCCGCCCTTGCAACACTGGAACGGGATACCCTGTTACGCCAGATGCAATACCACGCGATTTTTAGTGCCAGATAAAGCAGCATTTCTTCTCATCAACCATCAAGATTATTGTCTGAAATGCCGAATACAAGGCAGGGCATGACGCAGCACTAGGAGATCAGTATGGATTTTTTCAGTTCCTCAATCCGTTTTTTTCAAGACGGCGGTTTTATTATGTACCTCATCCTTGGGGTGTTCGCCCTGGGGCTCGCCATCGCCATCGAGCGCTATGTCTTCCTGACGTCCGCCCGCAACAAAAACCGGGAAATGTGGGACAAGCTGCTGCCGGTGCTAAAACGTGGCGAATACAAAGCCGCACAAGACATGATGTCGCAATCCAGCGCCGCCATCTGCAATATTTTATCTTACGGGTTGTCCCGCGTTGTTACCAGCCGGCGGCATGACGATGTTGAAACTGCCATGGAAGAAGGCCTCCTGGAAACCGTTCCGCGCCTGGAAAAACGCACGCACTATCTCACCACCTTCGCCAATGTGTCCACCCTGCTGGGGTTGCTCGGCACGGTTATCGGCCTGATTGATGCGTTTACCGCCGTCTCCAGCGCCAACCCCTCCGAAAAGGCCGCGTTGCTTTCCGCCAGTATTTCCGTGGGTATGAACTCAACGGCATTCGGATTGATGGTGGCGATACCGCTGCTGCTGATTTATAGCGTGCTTCAGTCCAAAACCGTTGAACTGGTGGACAGCCTGGAAATGGCGTCCGTGAAAGTATTGAACATCATCAAGGAGCACTCCGACAAGCAAGGCTCACCCCAATGAGACGCCGCACCCTTCTCGCACGGAACGAAGGTGACGAGCTGGACCTCACCGCCATGATCAACATGATGGTGATTCTGGTGTGCTTCCTGCTGACCTCGGCGGTATTTTCGCGCATCACGGTGCTGGAGCTGAATATGCCGCCTGCCGCTCAGGCATCATCCAGCAGCGCACCCCAACCGAAAAAGGAGCTTCTTCTGGAGGTTATCCTGCGCAAAAATGCCATTGAAATAAATGACAGGAACGGCAGCTTTTTTGAGCGGATCAATAATTTATCCGGCGGTTACGACATCAAATCCCTGGCGCAAAATCTTCATCAGTTAAAGGCACGTTTCCCGGAAAAACGGGACGCCTCCATCCTGCTGGAAGATGACATTCCCTATGACCTTCTGGTGCAGGTGATGGATGCGCTACGCGAGGAAAGAAGCGGGGCGATGGGATCCGCCGAGCTTTTCCCTGAAATATCCATTGGCGACGCCCCTGCCGGCAAGAAAATAAAATAACAAGGGATACGGATAGTCGATATGAAAATGTCACGGCGCGCCAGACGCATGGAGCGGCACCACGCTCGAACAAAGCGGGGCGGCACACTCAACCTGATTGCCCTGGTGGATATTTTCACCATCCTGGTGTTTTTTCTTGTGGTGGGCGCCTCCGAGGTGGAAACCTTGCCCAACACCAAGGTGGTAAAGCTTCCCGAATCCATAGTTGAAAAACAACCCAAGCAAACCATTCTGATCATGGTAAGTGGAACCGACATCATCATGCAGGGCCGCAAAGTGGCCTCCGTAAAAGACGCGCTGGACGCCCCCGAAGATGTCATCGCGCCACTGAAAAGCGAGCTTGAGCATCAGGCTGGGCGGCAAGACAGCAAAACCAGCAGTGATATCACCATCATGGGAGACCGGCAAATTCCCTACAAACTTTTGAAGAAAATCATGGTTACATGTACACAAGCCAATTACAGCAACATTTTTCTCGCTGTGATGCAAAAATCAAGAACGGTGGAGTAATAAACGGTGGCGGTTCATTATCATTCCCCCGATCTGCCATGGGCAATGACCACCCAGGACGAACACCGTTTTCGGGTGATCCTGACATCGGTGCTGGTAGGCTTTCTGGTGATTTCGAGCGTCATCACGTTTATCCAGGTTCCAAAAATCACCCGGGAACAAGCCGAGGAGGTGCCGCCGCGACTGGCCAAGCTGGTGCTTGAGCGCAAGCAGCTCCCCCCGCCAGTCGCAAAGCCCTCGCCCGTAAAACCAGTGGCCACAAAGCCGGAACAAGCACCCAAGCCACTGCCTGCGCCGAAAGCCGAGCTGAAAATCACGCCCCAGCCCGAGAAAAAAATCGAGCCTGTGCAAGTGGCCAAACAAGAGCCCGCGCCAACACCGGCACCGCTGCCCGCAGAACCGCCCAAGGTCAACATCGAGGCTGCGCGCAAGAAGGCGGCCAGCTCAGGCCTGCTGGCGTTAAGCAACGATCTGGCGGCATTGCGCGACAAGCCCGTCGTATCCAGCACTCAAACGGACGAGAAGCTTATCCAGCCCACCAGGAACGAGCCCTTTGTGCAGCGCTCGATGATCACATCCGGTACGGCGCGCGGGGGCGAGGGGGTGAAAACTGCCAGCGCCAGCCGCAACATCAGTGGTACGCAACTGGCGGAACGGACGACGACACGCGTCAACAACCCGCAACCCACGGCGCGCCCTGGCGAGACTGTAGCGCCTAAACCGGCCACGCAAAAAGGCGGCGGCTCGCGCACCGACGATGAAATTCAGTTGGTGTTCGATAAGAACAAGGGGGCGCTGTATTCGCTGTATAACCGCGCGCTTCGGCAAGATCCATCCCTGCAAGGCAAGGTAGTGCTCAAGCTGACCATCGAACCCTCCGGCAAGGTCAGCGCTTGCGAGGTGGTGTCCAGCGCGATGGAGGCACCCGAGTTGATACAAAAGATCGTGGCGCGGGTATTGCTTTTCGACTTCGGCGCCAAAGAAGCCGCCACCACCGTGACCAAACTTCCCATCGACTTTTTGCCGTCGTCATAAGCCTCTCCTATGCTAGCCCAGCAACACCAGCCCCCACACCACCAGCACGTTGACATGAGAAACCATTACAGCCGCTGAGCCCAGATCTTTCGCACGTCCAGCCAATGCGTTGAACTCCATACCGGTACGATCCACGGCCGCTTCCAGCGCGGAGTTGAGCAGTTCCATGATCAGCACCAGCATCAGGCAACCCACCAGCAGTGCCCGTTCCATGCCGCTATTGCCCAGCCAGATGCCAAGTGGGGCAAGAATCACGAATAGCGCAAGCTCGATGCGAAAGGCCACCTCAAAAGCTAGCGCCGCCTTGATGCCGTTGAGCGAATAACCCATCGCCCGGACGATATGGACGAGGGGTTTATCCTGGCTCGCCATGAATCATCCTAACGGTTTCCAGGCAAGATCCAGTTCGCGTGCGGCCTTAACATCATCCAGGCGCCGCACGGGCAGGGTGTGGGGCGCTGCCTTGACGATCTCGGGTGTGGTTTGCGCCTCTGTGAGAATCTGTTGCATGGCGGTGATGAAGCGGTCCAGCTCTTCTTTAGCCTCGGTTTCGCTCGGCTCAATCAGCAGGCACTCCGGCACCAACAGCGGGAAATAGGTGGTGGGTGCGTGATAACCCAGATCGAGCAGGCGCTTGGCGACATCCATGGCGGTGATGCCCAGCTCCTTGGCCTGACGCTTGAGGGTGACGATAAATTCATGCGTGGCACGGCGCTCTGGAAAGGCCAGGTCATAGCCGCTCTGCGCCAGACGCGCCATCAGATAATTGGCGTTGAGGGTGGCGAATTCGGCGACGCGATGCATGCCTTCCGATCCCAGCAGGCGCGCGTAGATATAGGCGCGCAGCAACACGCCTGCGTTGCCCGCGAAGGCCGAGAGACGGCCGATGGTTTGCGGCCGGTCCGCTTCGGTGAGGAAGCGGTAGGCCTTCCCGTCGCAGTCGACAATAGGTACCGGCATGAAGGGTAGCAGTCTTTCACTGACGCCCACCGGCCCGGCACCGGGGCCACCGCCGCCATGCGGGGTGGAAAAGGTCTTGTGCAGGTTCATGTGGATGACATCGAAACCCATGTCGCCGGGCTTGACCTTGCCGAGAATTGCATTGAGGTTGGCGCCGTCGTAATACAGCAGTCCGCCCGCCTCATGCACGATCCGCGCAATCTCCATGATGCGGCGCTCAAACACCCCCAGCGTGGAAGGGTTGGTGAGCATGATCCCCGCCGTGTGCGGACCGACCGCGCCCTTCAGCGCCTCGATATCCACGTCCCCCTGCGCATCGGTGGGGATCTCGCGCACCGTGTAGCCACACATCACCGCCGTGGCCGGGTTGGTGCCATGCGCCGCGTTGGGCACCAGAATTTCGGTGCGCTGCACATCATTGCGCGCGTCGTGAAAGGCGCGGATCATCGCCATGCCCGCGAACTCGCCCTGGGCACCCGCCATCGGCGTGAGCGATACGCCCTTCATCCCCGTCACCTCCTTGAGCATCTCCTGCAACTCGTACATGCAGGCAAGAAACCCCTGGCTCAGGGATTCCGGCGCGTGGGGATGGCGCGCCAGAAAACCCGGCAGCATCGCCAGCTTGTTGCAGGCACGCGGGTTGTACTTCATGGTGCATGAACCCAACGGATAAAAATGTGTGTCGATGGAGAAATTCTTCTGTGACAGCCGCGTGTAATGCCGCACCGCCTGAAGCTCGGAAACCTCGGGCAGCAAGGGGCGTTTTTTGCGCCGGAATTTTTCGGGGATGGCCTTTAAATCCGCCGCTTTGTCTTGCGGGGCCTGCGAGGGATTGCGGCGAGCGGGGCGGGAGTGTTCGAAGATCAACATGAGATGACTATTCTCTCTAAAAATACCATTCCAAAATGCAAGGTGCGCACAGTGCGCACCCCACAGCTTATTTCAGTGCCGCCAGCGCCTTCTCATAGTCCGGCTCCTGGGCGATTTCCGGCACGAGCTCGGTGTAGATCACGTTGTCACGCTCATCCAGCACCACCACGGCACGGGCGGTGAGGCCGGCAAGCGGGCCGTCCTGAATCAGCACGCCGTATTCCTTTGCGAAATTGCGGCCACGCATCATCGACAGCGGAATGACGTTGCTCAGCCCCTCGTTACCGCAAAAACGCTTCATGGCGAACGGCAGATCGGCGGAGATGATCAACACCACCATGTCATCGCGGGTTTTGGCGAAGTCGTTGAACTTTTTGGTGGAGAGGGCGCACACAGCGGTATCAAGGCTGGGGACAATGTTGAGCAGCTTTTTCTTGCCTTTGAAGTCGGCAAACTCCTTGTCGCTCAAGTCCTCTGCCACCAATTTCAGGTACGGTGCCCTGCTGCCGGTTTTCGGCAGGTCACCGTTGGTGTTAATGGGATTGCCTTTCAGTGTGATCGTTGCCATGACCTATCTCCTTGTGGATTACTGCGGTTTTAGTATATCGCGCAAATGCTTGGCAAACAGTTCAAGATCATCCGCATTTTTGGTCTCGGTAGCGCACACCAGCAGCGCGTTGCTCAATTCGGGATAATCGTCGCCGAGCTTGTAGCCGCCCAGCAGACCACGATCCGCAAGCTCACCCAGCACCTCGTCCACCGGGCGCGGTAGCTGTATCACAGCCTCATGGAACAGGGGCCGATCGAATAGCTTGGTAACACCGTCGATAGCGGTGAGCGCTTCGACCAGGGCCAGGGTATTGGCGTGGCATGCGGCCGCCACACGCTCCAAGCCATCGGGGCCGAGCAGCGCCATATGGATGGTGGCGGCGGTGACTACCAGGCCCTGGTTGGTGCAGATGTTGGAGGTGGCCTTGGAGCGGCGGATATGCTGTTCGCGCGCCTGCAGCGTGAGCGTAAACCCTGGTTTGCCGTCGAGATCGACGGTGCGCCCCACGATGCGCCCCGGCATCTGGCGTACATGCTCCAATTTGCAGCACATGAAGCCGAAGTACGGCCCACCGGAGGACAGCGGTGCGCCCAGGGGTTGGCCCTCGCCACACACGATATCCGCGCCGTTTTCTCCCCATTCCCCCGGCGGGGTGAGCAACGCCAGCGAGACGGGGTTGGCCACGCCGATCACCAGCGCGCCGTGGCGATGCGCCCAGTCGGTGAGGGCATCCACTTCCTCCAACACGCCGAAGAAATTGGGCTGTGGGATTACCAGCGCGGCGACATCGCCGCCGCTGTATCTTTCCAGCGATTCCGGAACGGTATGACCGCACTCCGTGCAATAGGGCAGCTCGATCAGCTCGATGTTCTGCATGGTGACGATGGCGCGCACCACCTTGCGATAGGCCGGATGCACGGTGCCAGGCATCAGCACGCGCCTGGAAGATGACTTGCGGTTGGCGCGCACCGCCATCAACACCGCCTCGGCCAGCGCCGATGCGCCATCGTACAGCGAGGCATTGGAGACATCCATGCCGGTGAGGCTGGCCATCATGGTCTGGTATTCGTAAAGCAGTTGCAACGTCCCCTGGCTGGCCTCGGCCTGATAGGGGGTGTATGAGCTGTAAAACTCACCGCGAGTGGCAATCTCCCACACGGCGGCGGGAATGTGGTGGTCGTAGGCGCCCGCGCCGGCAAAGCACAACGGGCGTCCATCCTGTTCGGCGCGCTGCATCATCAGGCGCGTGACATCCATCTCACTCATTCCTGGAGGGATGGATTTCAGCGCCGCCGCAGCGCGCAACGCCTCGGGGATTTCGTCAAACAAATCCTCGATACCCGTCGCGCCGATGGCGGCGAGCATGTGCTGGATATCATCTTCTGTGTGCGGAATAAAAGGCATGGGTTGTCTCTTTTATGTTTGTTAGCCACGGAGGCACAGGGGACACAGAGAAAACTATGTAGGTGTAGGTTGGGTCAAGGAGCGCAAGCTCCGGACCCAACAAGCCATTGCTTCAGGCATTGCGCCCTTCACCGTAACCACCGTAATGCCCGTAAAGGGCACAATGAGGTGGCAATGCGGTGATAATGTCACGGGTACAATGTTGGGTCCGCTACGCTTGACCCAACCTACATTTATTATCTCTGTGCCTCCGTGGCAAAAACCAAATCAATGCGCCTCGGCGGCAACCAGCTCGGCGTAGGCGTTCGCATCCAGCAGGTTGTCCAGCTCGGCGAGGCTGGAGGGCTTGATGTGCATCATCCAGCCTGCGCCATAGGCGTCTTTGTTTACCAGGTCAGGGCTACCGGCCAGCGCCTTGTTGACGGCGATGACCTCGCCGGAGACCGGACTGTAGACATCGGAAGCGGCCTTCACCGATTCCACCACGGCGCACTCCTGGCCCGCCGTAACGCTGCGGCCCGGCTCCGGCAGCTCGACAAACACCATGTCACCCAGCAAATCCTGGGCGTGGTCAGTAATGCCGACGCGCAGCGTGCCGTCGCTCAACAATTCAACCCATTCGTGGCTCTTGGTGTATTTCAGATTGGCGGGGGTTTTGCTCATTTCACTATCCTCATTTTTGCTCAATACATGATGCGCCATGGCGCACAAACGGTGGTTTGACTATTCTTACGGCCAGCAGCTTGCCACGCACATCCACTTCAGCATGCTCGCCAGCCTCTGCCGAGACACGCGCAAAGGCGATGGCTTTGCCCAGTGTCGGCGAAAAACTGCCGCTGGTGATTTCACCGGCCTCGCGGCCATTGATAATGACTTTCTGGTGATTGCGCAGTACGCCCTTGTCGTCGAGCACCAGACCCACCAATTTGAATTTGGCTCCTTCACTACGTTGCGCCTCCAGCGCTGCTCGGCCGATAAAATCGCGCCCGGCTGGCTCCCACGCCACGGTCCAGCCCAAGCCCGACTCCAGCGGGGTGGTGCCCTCGTCCATATCCGCGCCATACAGATTCATCCCCGCTTCCAGGCGCAACGTATCGCGCGCGCCCAGGCCGATGGGCTTAACACCGGCCTGGTGCAGCCGCTGCCAGAAATCGGCGGCCTGTGCGGCAGGCAACATGACTTCGTAACCATCCTCACCGGTATAGCCGGTGCGTGCAACGAACAGTTCACCCGCCATCACGGCATGAAACGGCCCCAGCGCGGCGGCCTGTGGCCCGGCGTCGCCCAGCAAGCCATGCACGGCATCGCGCGCAGCCGGTCCTTGCACGGCGATCATCGCCAGATCGTCGTGCTCTTTTACCGTCACGCCAAAGGCGTCCGCGCATCGTTTGATCCACGCCAGATCCTTGTCGCGCGTCGCGGCGTTCACCACCAGGCGAAACCACGACGCACACGGATGTGCTAGTGCCGCAGGAGGCACGACTCCAGGGATGGAGAAGGTAGAATCGCGTCCGGAACGGCGATCGAGGATGCCGGGAGCGGCCATGAAGTAGACGATCAGATCGTCGATCACACCGCCACGCTCATTGAGCATGCAGGTGTAGAGGGCCTTGCCCAACACGGTCAGCTTGTCCACGTTATTCGCCAGCAGATAACGCAAAAACTCGCGCACCCGCTCCCCTTCGAGATCAACAATGGTCATATGCGACACATCGAACATGCCCGCCGCGCGGCGCACGCTGTGATGCTCCTCGATCTGCGAGCCGTAATGCAGCGGCATGTCCCAGCCGCCGAAATCAACGATTTTCGCACCCATGCTAAGGTGCGCTTCATACAACGGTGTTCTTTTGCCCATATTCACCTCGGGTAGTTATATTTTCGCCAAAGAAGGCACGACACTAACCGGCCCCTGCTCTTCCTCCGCATGATACGATGAGCGCACCAGCGGCCCCGCTTTCACCCACGCAAACCCCAGCGCGCGCGCCTCTTGCTCGTAACTGGCGAAGGTCTCCGGGGTTATGTACTCTTTGACCGGCAGATGATGGCGCGTCGGGCGCAGATATTGACCCAGCGATACGCGGCTCACGCCTATGGCGCGCAGGTCACGCAGTACCTCGGTCACCTCCTCGCGGCGCTCGCCCAATCCCAGCATCAACGACGACTTGGCCGCCACGCCCGGCTGGCTGGCGGCCCGCTCCAGCAGACTCAACGAGCGCTCATAGCGGGAGCCCTTGCGCACGGTCTTGTATAAACCGGGGACGGTCTCGACGTTGTGCCCCCACACCAGCGAGCCTGCTCCGTCCAACGCTGCGGTAATGGTCTGTATCGCCTGCTCCTGGCACTGCTGAAAATCCGGCGTCAGCAGCTCCAGGCCAATGCCGGGCTTGCGGCGGCGCAGCTCGCGGATGGTATCTGCGAATACTTTCGCCCCGCCGTCCGGCAGATCGTCGCGATTCACCGACGTTAGCACCACATACCCCAGGCCCATGTTGATGACGGCATTCGCCACGCGGCGCGGCTCGTCGAGATCATATGAACCGGGGCGACCGGCCTTCACCGCGCAGAAACCACAGGCGCGGGTACAGGTATCCCCGAGCAGCATGAAGGTGGCCGTGCCGCGGCTCCAGCATTCGCCCCGGTTTGGGCAACGCGCCTCCTCGCACACCGTGTGCAACGCATTGCCGCGCACGGCATCCGCAGTCAGTGCGTATTGGGAATGATCACCGAGATGCTGGCGTATCCACTGCGGCATACGCCCTACATTGGGCTGTGCAGCGGTCTGATCAAAAACAGGCGTTATAGCTTGGGACATGGGTTTCCTGGAGCTGCAAAACAAAAAAAGGGCGGCAGATAAACCCCACGCTTATCTGCCGCCCCTCTGTCCTGTGTACCTGAGAGCTTGAGCCCCTTCGGCGGGCCTGTCCGGGCATGCCGGCGACCACTCTCCAGAGTCAACCCTCTCCCCCGGTCCTTTTGCCTGAGCGATTCCGGGCGGTTTGCGCCTTCGGCGTCCCGCATCTTAAAATGAGCGCGGGATCTCTTCCAGGGGAGGGATGTTGAAGCGATAATATACTATGACTGTGCCAGCGACGCCAGAGCGACGCAACATTTGGGGCCAGAACATAAGTAGTATTAAATATGCTATAACCACTACTACACAACACCTATCAAACAGGCCGCCAAGGTTACCCGAATGCGCTTTGACACTATCTTCGAGCACGCCCCGTTCAGCATCCAGGTGTTCTCACCGGATGGCGAGACCATCCTCGCCAATCGCGCCTGGATGGAGCTATGGCACATCTCACTGGAAAGAATAAAGGGTTACAACATCCTGCGTGACCCGCAACTGGTCGAAAAGGGGGTGATGCCCTATATCCAGAGGGCTTTTTCGGGGGATGCCACCGTGATTCCCGCTATCTGGTATGACGCCGAGAGGGTTGATCCTAACTGCGTACCACCACGCTGGGTACGCGCGTTCATGTATCCCATCAAGGACGGCGCGCGGATCACCGAGGTGGTCATCATGCACGAGGACCTTACCGCTCAAAAGCTCGCCGAAGATGAATTGCTCAAAACACGCGATGAGCTGGAACAAAGGGTACATGAGCGTACCATCGAGCTCGAAAAGGCCAATGCCGCGTTGCGGGCGGAAATCGCGGAGCGGAAATTGGTCGAAGGTGCACTGTTTACAAGCGAAGAGCGCCTGGCACATTTTTTCACGGCCTCTTACGAGGGATTGCTGTTCCACGATAATGGCGTCATTCTCGACATTAACCCTGCCATCACCGAGCTCCTCGGCTCTCCTCCGGAACAAATCATCGGCAAGCACATCCTGGAACTTGTCGCGCCGGAGTCCCTCAAAAAGGTGGTTGCCAACATGCAGGCCGGAGAGGAAGGGCCCTATGAGGTGATCGTCCAGAGAAGTGACGGCTCGACTATCCCCGCAGAAGTGCGCGCTAAAAATGTCGAATACCAGAGCCGCACGATCCGGGTAGTGGCTGCACAGGACATCCGGGAACGCAAAAAAGCCGAAGAAAAACTGCGTCAAGCCGCCACGGTTTTCGACAACACCAGCGAAGCCATTGTCATTACCGACGCCGAACACGGTATCGTTGCCGTCAACCGGGCTTTCAGTGAAATCACCGGTCATGAGGCGCCCGAGGTGCTGGGCAAAACACCGCGCGTCTATCAATCAGGCAGGCGTAACAAGGCCGTGCTCGCCGATCTGCAAAGTTCGCTGCAAACCCACAGCCAGTGGCGGGGTGAAATCTGGAACCGGCGCAAGAACGGCGACGTCTACCCTGCCTGGGAATGCGTGACGGAAATAAAGGATGAACATGGCCGTGTTACCAACACCGTGAGGGTGTTTTCGGACATAAGCGCCATGAAAGAGTCGGAAAAAAGACTCCATTACCTTGCCCACCACGACGCGCTTACTGGCCTTCCCAATCGCCTGCTGTTCCAGGAAACCCTCAATCAAGCGTTACGCCGCGCCAAGCGGCACAAGCAGCGCGTCGCGCTGCTGTTTCTGGACCTGGATCGATTCAAGATCATCAACGACACCCTGGGGCATGCCTGCGGCGACCGGCTGTTGCAAGAAACCGCCTTGCGCTTGCGCAAGGCGGTGCGGGCCGAAGACATGGTGGCACGGCTGGGAGGCGATGAATTCACCATTATCCTGTCTGATATTGCTCACCCCGAGGACGCGGCGATACTCGCCAAGAAACTCATCAACGCCGTCGCCGAACCAATCGTTACCGACGGACACGAGATCACCACATCCACCAGCATGGGCATCAGCATCTATCCCGACGACGCCGAAGACAGCGAAGGCCTTGCCAAAGCGGCCGATGCGGCCATGTACCGCGCCAAGGAGCATGGCAGGCACAATTATCAGTTCTACGCAGCAGAACTGACCACGAAGGCTTTCGAACACCTCTCCCTTGAGCAGGGTTTGCGGCAGGCCCTGGCCCGGGACGAGTTCATTTTGCACTATCAACCGCAATTTACGCTCAAGGACAACCGCCTCTATGGCGTAGAGGCCTTGATTCGCTGGCAGCATCCCACGCTCGGACTGGTGACGCCAAGCAAATTCATGCCCGTAGCCGAGGAAACCGGACTCATTGAACCCATCGGCGAGTGGGTGCTACGCACCGCCTGCAATGACGCCAAGACCTGGCACGAGGCTGGCCTGCCGTGGGTACGGATCGCGGTCAATATCGCGGGGCGACAAATCCTGCGCGGCAATATCCTGAACACACTGCGTACCATCCAGGAGGAAGCCGGATTGCGCCCCGGCGAGTTGCAGCTTGAACTGGAAATTACCGAGAGCGATCTTGAGGTCGCGGAGCACAGCATCGAGTTGCTAAGAAGCCTTAAATCGCTGGGCGTGACGCTCGCCATTGACGACTTCGGCACAGGTTACTCCTCCCTGAGCCGCCTGAAACACCTGCCGATCGATACCCTCAAGATCGACCGTTCGTTTGTACAGGATATCCCTCACGACGCGGATGATGTCGCCATCACCAACGCGATTATCGCCATGGCCCACAGCCTGAAATTGAGCGTCATTGCCGAGGGCGTGGAAACCGCTGAGCAGCTCGCATTCCTGCGGGCGCAGCGGTGCGATATCGTGCAGGGATATTTCTTCAACAAACCGATGCCTGCCGACGAAATACTGACACTGCTATCGAATCCGGCTTCTGCCCGGGAAGGTCTTGGATGGCCATGAACGTCGTGAGCCTTCACCCTATAAACGGCAGTTGAACCGCAGAGGACGCAGAGAACACAAAGAAATTCGGACGATTAGCGTAATGCACACCCAATCGGGTGACTCGGTACACAAGCCAAGATCTTGTTTTTCCTCTGTGTGCCCCGCGTCCTCTGCGGTGAATTGCTGTTTTAGTTCACCTCGCCGAACGCCTCACCAGCAAAATCACCGGGATCAACCCCACCAGCACCAGCGTCAGCGCAGGCAAGGCGGCGGCTTCCCATTCGCCCTCCGAGGTCATCTCGAAGATGCGGATCGCCAGCGTGTCCCAATCGAACGGGCGCAGCAGCAGGGTAGCGGGCAACTCTTTCATCACATCCACGAACACCAGCAGCGCGGCGGTGAGCAGACCAGGGCGCAGCATGGGGAGGTAGATGCGCCACAATATCTCGCGGTTACCCGCCCCCAGGCTACGGGCGGCCTGCTGGATGGAGGGGGTAATGCGCTCCAGCCCGCTCTCCACCGGACCATGCGCCACGGCGAGGAAACGCACCAGATAAGCAAACAACAGGGCGATGACGCTGCCGCTGAGCAGCAACCCGGTTGAGACGCCAAACCAGCGCTGCGCCAGCACATCAACACCCTGATCCGTCCAGGTGAAAAACAACATGATGCCCACCGCCAGCACCGAGCCTGGCATGGCGTAACCGAGTGTCGCCATGCGTACCGCCAGCCCGGTCATCTTGCCCGGCCAGAGCTTGTTTACATAGCCAAGCAGCAGCGCGCCGCTTACCGTGAGTAGCGCGGCGAGCACACCCAGCATCACGGTATGGGTTACAAACTCCCAATAGCGCTCATCCAGATCGGCAAGCGCCGTGCCGGACGCCCAGATCGCCAGTTGCGCCACCGGGATCAAAAAGGCCAGCGCCAGCACCAGCGCGGCCGCCGCCGTGGCAGACCACGCGCTCAGGCCTTTCAGCTTATAGCGGAATTCGGAGGCGCGCCTGCCGCTGCTGTAAAAACGCGCCCGGCCCCGCCAGCGCCGCTCGCCATACAGCGCAAGGGCGACAAACAGCAGCAGCAGGGTAGAAAGCTGCGCTGCGGCGTGGATGTTGAATAAACCGAACCAGGCCTTGTAGATGGCAGTGGTGAAGGTATCGTAATTGAAGATCGCTACCGCGCCAAAATCCGCCAGCGCCTCCATCAAGGCCAAGGCAACGCCCGCAGCTATCGCCGGACGCGCCATGGGCAGGCAGATGCGCAAGAACACCTGCCACGGCGCAAGGCCGAGGATGCGCCCGCTCTCCAGCATGTTGCGCCCCTGGCCGAGAAAGGCCGCGCGCGCCAGCATGTACACATAGGGATACAGCGCCAGCGCCAGCACCGCGATAACCCCGCCCTCGGAGCGGATCGGCGGAAACCAGACATTATCCGGCCCAAGCAATTCTCGCAGGCCACTCTGCACCGGTCCGCTGAAATCCAGCAGGCCCACCGCAACAAACGCCAGCACGTAGGTGGGAATACCCAGTGGCAGCATCAGCGCCCAGTCGAAGACGCGGCGCCCCGGAAACTCGCACATTGCCGTCAGCCATGCCAAGCCCACGCCGAGCAGCAGCACACCAAAACCGACACCGATGACCAGTACGGCGGTGTTGCGCAGCAGCTCACCCAGCACCGTATCGGCCAGGTGCCGCCACACCTCGCCTTCCGCTACCAGCCAGGCGGGCAACAGCGTCAGGAGGGGGATTGTTACCAGCAATGCGACGGTCAGGCTGGCCAGCCGCCACCCGCCGCCGCTGGCGGCAAAGTTCACGGGTACTCCGCCGTCATTTATACCCGGCCCGGTCCATCAACATCACTGCTTTGGCCTGCAACTTGCCGGCTTCTGCGACGCTAATGCTGTCCTGCTTGAAGCTGCCCCAGGCTGCGACGAGCGGATCAGGCTTGACCTTGGGGTTCACCGGGAACTCCAGGTTGGCGTCGGCGAAGAGGTTCTGCGCCTTGGTGGAAGACAGCCACTCCAGGAACTTCACTGCGGCTTCGGGATGCTTGGCATGCTTGGTCACGCCCGCGCCCGACACGTTGACATGAACACCGCGGTCATTCTGGTTGGGCCAGAAAATACCCATTGGCGCCTTGGGATTCTTGCGTATAAGACGGCCATAGTAATAACTGTTGACGATGCCCACATCGCACTGCCCCGCCGCCATGGCATCCAGCAGGTTCTCATCGTCCGAGAAGGGCGGGGTCGCCAGGTTTTTCACCCACGACTTCACGATCTCTTCGCTCTTCGCCTCGCCCAGCTCAGCGATCATCATTGCCACCAGCGACTGGTTATAGACCTTCTTGGAGCTGCGCAGACACAACCGGCCCTTCCATTTGGCATCACCCAGCGCCTCGTAGGTGGACAGATCACCCGGTTTGACCTTCCTGGTGTTATAAATAATCGTGCGGGCGCGCACCGACAGGCCATACCACTGACCGTCCGGATCACGCAGATGCGCAGGGATATTGTCGTTGAGAACTTTCGAGTCCACCTTCGCCAGCAGCCCGCTTTGCTCCGCTTGCCACAGATTGCCCGCGTCCACCGTGATCAACAAATCCGCAGGCGTCTTCGCCCCTTCGGCCTTGAGACGCTCCAGCAGCGGACCTTCCTTGCCCGTCAACAGCTTGATATGCGTGCCCGTTTCTTTTTCATAGGCGTTCACCAGCGGTTTGACCAATTTCTCAATACGTGCGGAATACACCACCAGCTCCTCCGCAGCCTGTGCGACCGGCTGGAAGGCGAATATTGCGAACGCAACGAAAGGGGCGGCGCGTTTGGTGAGTGGCATGTTTGTCTCCGGGATATTCCCTTGTCTGGGGTAGGGGGTTCATTTTGAAGTTAATGGTAATGATTATCATTAGTAAATGCAACTGCCTTTGCCCTCCCTCGTCATCCTCCTAAAGATACACGCCCCTGCCGATACTCCTTTCGCACGACCACAACGCAAAGGAAGGCCTTTACCGCTCCGGGCTGCCGTGGTCACCGCCGCAAGAATATGAATGGAGAAATAGAAGTCATGCACAATACCGTGAAGAAACTGTGGGCCTTGTTGCTGGTCGCCGCGCTGGCGGGGTGTGGCGGAGGGGATAATGCGTTCAAGGGTCCCGGCACATCCACGGGGACGGTACCAATTACTAGCACTCCGACAGTTCAGATGTCCCTGGCAGTGGGTGTAACGACGCTTTCTGCCGGGGGTAGCACGGGCATTACCGCCAAACTGTCAGATGCTAACACGGGCGCGCCTTATACTACCGAAATTGATGTCACTTTCACCTCGGTCTGCGCGGGGACGCAGGGCGCCACGCTGATTTCACCCGTCAAATCTGCGAATGGTACTGCCATAAGCACCTATGTCGCCAAGGGAGGATGTGAAAGCAGCGACACCATTACTGCGACGGCCACGGCACCCAACGGGACGATCACCGCCAGCGCCACCATTAATGTATTGCCTGCCGTGTTGGGCTCCATCCAATTCGTATCCGCTATACCCTCCAGTATTGCATTGAAAGGAACGGGTGGTGCGGGATTGTCTGAAACTTCCATCATCGCATTCAAAGTGTTAAATTCGGTTGGGGGGGTAGTGCCGAACAAGGATGTGATTTTTTCCCTGGATACCGATGTGGGCGGGTTGAGCCTTTCCCCGCTCACAGCCAAAACCGACGCCAACGGTCAGGCTCAGACCATTGTGCAGGCTGGCACCATCCCTACACCTGTGCGCGTGACAGCAACCATCATCGGCTCCTCCCCTGTCATCAGTACGCAGTCGGATCAGTTGGCGATTACCACCGGCATACCGGATCAGGATAGCATTTCACTTAGCGCGGAAACCCTGAACCCGGAGGCCTGGCATGTCGATGGAGTAACGGTAAAAATAACCGCCCGATTTGCCGATCGATTTAACAACCCGGTGCCGGATGGAACCGCCGTCACCTTCACGACCGAGGGCGGATCAATAGGTGGGTCGTGTAATACTGTGAAGGGCGCCTGTTCGGTGGATTGGGTGAGCCAAGAGCCGCGCCCTTCCGATGGCCGGGTGACAATCTTGGCAACAGCCATCGGCGAAGAAAGCTTTGGGGATGCCAACAGCGACGGCAAGTTTGGCAATGGCGACAGCTTCCCGGCCTCTAACGACCTACCGGAAGCGTTTCGTGATGACAACGAAAATGGTCTGCGGGATGCCACCGAGTTCTCTGTGGATTTCAACCGTAACGGTATCTATGATGCCAAGGATGGCAAATTCAACGGTATCCTGTGCGAACACAGCACGTTGTGCGGTTCGACAAAAACACTAAATGTGCGCGACTCTACGGTGCTGGTGATGGCGGATTCGTTTGCAAAAATCGTTATCAATCCCGGCGGCATCGACGTCTCAGGCGGGCCGCAGACAGTGATGATTACAGTAGGGGATTTTGCGCATAACCAACCCATGCCGAAAGGCACGACCATCAATATCGCTACGGATAACGGCAAGTTGTCAGGGCCAACAAGCTACACCGTGGGAAACACCAGCTTCAATGGGCCGCTGGTCTACGAGATAAATGTTGCCACTGACGGAACATCGAGTAGTGGTACGCTGACGGTAACGGCGACAGCACCGGGCGGCGACACAAGTTATGCAACGATAAGCGTCCAAGACTGAGGTTTCCCAGGGGCGGCACTAAAAACCCCAGAGCGCCTTTTCACCCCCACCATCAGCACACCCTAAAACCGGCCATCCCCGCCCGGTTTTAGGGTAATATTTGCCCATGGCTAAATCCGACAACATTTTCCTGATCGGCCCGATGGGCGCGGGCAAGACCACCATCGGGCGGCAGATCGCCAAGAACCTGGGCGTGGACTTCGTGGACAGCGACCATGAGATTGAGCAGCGCACCGGGGCGAGCATCCCCCTGATCTTTGAAATCGAGGGCGAGGAAGGTTTCCGCAGGCGCGAGCGGGAGGTGATCGACGACCTGACGCGCCGCAAAGGCATCGTGCTGGCCACCGGCGGGGGTGCCGTGCTGGACCCCGCCAACCGCAATCATCTGGCCGGGCGCGGCACCGTGATCTATCTGCGTGCCTCGCTGGATCACTTGCTCAAGCGCACCGCGCGGGATCGCAACCGCCCACTGCTGCACACCGAAGACCCGCGCGCCCGGCTGGAAGGAATCATAAAAATACGCGACCCCCTCTACCGTGAAATCGCCGATATCATTATCGACACCGACAGCAACACCGTGCGCTCTACGGTGCGGATGATTGAAGACCAGCTTCAGACGTCGAGCAATTGAAGATTACAGTAACCCGCTGGACTCACGCACCATGAAAACATTACACGTTGAACTTGGGCCACGCAGCTACCCGATCCATATCGGCAGCGGTTTGCTGGGGCGCGCCGATTTATTGAAGCCCTGCATCGCAGGCAAACAGGTAATGGTCGTGACCAACGAGACGGTCGCCCCCCTCTATCTGGACAAAACACTCGCCGCTCTGAGCGACTATCAGTGCGAATCGGTGATCCTGCCGGACGGTGAGCAGTATAAGACCCTGGACGTGCTGAACCACATTTTCGACGCCTTGCTGCGCAAGCATCTCGATCGCCGTGTCACGCTGGTGGCGCTCGGTGGCGGGGTGATCGGCGACATGACGGGCTTTGCCGCCGCCTGTTATCAGCGCGGCGTGGATTTCATCCAGATCCCCACCACGCTGCTATCCCAGGTGGACTCCTCGGTGGGCGGCAAGACCGGTGTCAACCACCCGCTGGGCAAGAACATGATCGGCGCGTTTCATCAGCCACGTTGCGTGATCGCCGACACCGATACCCTTAACACCTTGCCGGATCGTGAGCTGAGCGCGGGCCTTGCCGAGGTGATCAAATACGGTCTGATCCGCGACCCGGCCTTTTTCGACTGGCTGGAGATCAACATGGACAAACTGCTGACCCGCGACACGCAGGCGCTGGTCTATGCCATCGAGCGCTCCTGCACCAACAAGGCCGACGTGGTCGCACTCGATGAACGCGAGGGCGGTGTGCGCGCCACGCTCAACCTCGGCCATACCTTCGGCCACGCCATCGAAACCGGCATGGGCTACGGCGTGTGGCTGCACGGCGAGGCGGTTGCGACCGGCATGTGCATGGCGGCAAGAATGTCTGCACGCCTGGGTTGGCTGGATGATGCCGACGTGACTCGCGCCGAAGCACTGATCAGACAAGCCCGCCTGCCCGTCCGTGCCCCGCGCGCGCTCGACACCACCCGTTTCATCGAACTGATGGGCGTGGACAAAAAGGTGCAGGACGGCAAAATCCGCCTGGTGCTGCTCAAGGCCATCGGCGAGGCAGTGGTGACCGATGATTTCCCGCCCGCCCTGCTGCGCGAAGTGATCGAGGCGTGCACATCAATGTAGGGCGGGTTAGCGTATTTTGCGTAACCCGCCAGGTGTGCGAAGCACACAACATGCTTTTAATGGCCTGAGGATAAACCATGAACTCATCTCTCGATCTGGCCCCTTATGCCGCCGTCCCTGACCGTTCGCGCGGGCGGCGCTTCTCCGAACCGTCACCCACCTATCGCAGCGAATACCAGCGCGACCGCGACCGCATCGTCCACTCTGCGGCGTTCCGTCGCCTTGAATACAAGACCCAGGTATTCGTCAACCACGAGGGCGACATGTTCCGCACGCGCTTGACGCACTCCATCGAAGTGGCGCAGATCGGCCGCTCCATCGCGCGCGTGCTGCGGCTCCACGAGGATCTCGTCGAGGCCATCGCACTGGCACACGACGTGGGCCACACTCCCTTCGGCCACGCCGGGCAGGATGCGCTCAATCACTGCATGGGCGAATACGGCGGTTTCGAGCACAACCTGCAATCGTTGCGCGTGGTGGACGAGCTTGAGGAAAAATACGCCGAATTTCCCGGCCTGAACCTCACCTTCGAAACGCGCGAGGGCATCCTCAAGCACTGTTCGCCGCGCAAGGCTGCGGAGCTGGGAGAAGTCGGGCAGCGCTTTCTGGACAAGCAACAGCCCGGCCTGGAGGCGCAACTCGCCAACCTGGCGGACGAGATCGCCTACAACAATCATGATGTAGACGACGGGCTGCGCGCCGGATTGATCGACGTAGCACAGTTGTGCGAGGTAACAGCGTTCCGCGAGCAGTATGCGACTGTCAAAAACACCTACCCTGATCTACCCGAGCGGCGCACCATACACGAGGTGGTGCGGCGCATGATCAACCGCCAGGTGATAGATCTCGTGGAAACCAGCCGGATACGGCTGGCGGCGGCAGCGCCCGCCGACATCGACGCAGTACGCGCCTGGCCCACGCCGCTGGTCGGCTTCAGCGACGCCATGCGGGCACAAAATCTCGAATTAAAACAGTTTCTGCGCCGGGAGTTGTATCAACACTACCGCGTGCGCCGCATGACCACCAAGGCCGCGCGGGTCATCAGCGAGTTGTTCGAGGTTTTCATGAACGATCCACGCCTGCTGCCACCGGAACCCGCCCACCACACACAGGTTCTTGAAGAAGCTCAGGGCACGGCGGGCCGTGCCCGCGCGGTGGCGGACTATATCGCCGGCATGACCGACCGTTATGCAATCAAGGAATATAACAAGCTGCTCGACCCGTTGCAGCTTACATAAAAGCCAGCCGGGGACAGACCATCAACCCGCGTCTGCCGCGCATCTAAACCCCACATCAGTACTGATCGTGGCAGGCTCGGCGTGCGCACGGCGCGCCGCCCGGTAAAACGAGCTCAAGGCGTAATGCCCTTCGCCCGCACCGCCACCACGCACCACCTTGTGGACCTCCCCAAAGGCCTCATGTTTGTATGTAGCGCCGGGATAGGGCCGATACCAGTCGTCCACCCACTCCGAGACATTGCCCGCCATGTCGTATACGCCATAGGGTGATTTGTCCCCCGCGTAGGAACCCGGCGCGACGACCGCCTCGGCGCCTTCGCCATTCGCGCCCGTATTGGGCCGTTTGATATCCCACTGATTACCCCAAGGATATTCAAGCCCCTGCGCCCCGCGCGCGGCTTTTTCCCATTCCGCCTCGCTGGGCAGGCGCTTGCCCGCCCACTTGCAATAACTGTAGGCATCGTCCCAGCTCACGCCCGTCACCGGCAGTTTGTCGCGTTGGTGCTGAATCTTTTCCAGCTCGGCCAGCAATTTCTCGCGCGTCATAGTGCCGGCATCTTTGTCGATCTTGAAGTAATCGGTGGCGATCCAACGCAAATTCTCCAGGCTGGCGCCGCGCAGTTTATCGTCGCGCACGTTGTAACCGTTTTGCACCCAGGAGGGCGGATCAGACGCCTTGGTCTCCAGAATAAACGCCTTGTACTGCGCGTTGGTGACCTCATATTTGTCGATCATAAAGGCGGGGAGCGGAACCTTGTGCGGGGGGTGTTCGTCCACATAGAGCGGATTCACGAAGCCATATTCCTTCTGGAGACCCGCATCGTCGGTCTTGTCGCTGCCCATGATGAATTCCCCGCCGGGGATGAGCACCATGCCCTCCATAGCCGACGGCTGTTTCACACGTCCTTGAGGCGCATCCTCGCTCTTGCTGCAACCACAGAGGACCACAGCCAGCACCGCGATTAGCACATAGCCACGGTTATTTATCATCTTTGGCGCAGCGGAAGCCGAAGCTGGCATTTTTCACCTTCGCATTAAAAAAAGCGCGATTAAACACCGGGGCGGAGATGCCGCATTTGTAAAACGAGCAATCCCACCACGAACCACCCTTCAGGGTCTTGTACTGCTCACCATAATTCTCGCTGGGCTTCTTGTTGCCGGGATAGGCCCGGTACCAGGAATCCGTCCACTCCCACACATTGCCCGACACATCGTAGAGTCCATACGGACTGGCTCCTTCCGGGAACGCGCCCACTGGCGTGGTATCTCCTTCCACCTTGAGCTGCCCCCAGCGCACCGGCGAGTTGACCTTGTTGATATCAAACTGATTGCCCCACGGAAACATCCGGCCATCCGTGCCGCGCGCCGCCTTCTCCCATTCCTCATCGGTCGGCAGGCGTTTGCCCGCCCAGGCGCAGTAGGCCTTCGCATCATGCCAGGAGACGAAGGTCACCGGATGATCCGCCTTGCCTGTGGGAAAAGTACGATTGATAAAATGGTCCGGCGAACGCCTTGCCGTAACGCTGGCAAACTGCTGGTATTGCAGATTGGTCACCTCGTACTTGTCGATCCAGTAGGACCTCAAGTCCACGCTATGCTGCGGCCCCTCGTCCGACAGGCGCTCATCCGTGCCCATGATGAACCGCCCCGCCGGAATACGCACCATCTCGTTGGGCTTGGCGCCGATGCGGGTGTTGTCGTAATACATCGGCATGGACAAGGGCCGAGGCACACCCAGGCCCTGCCCTGCGGACATCCCAGGCTTTTCCTCCAGCGCGGGCAAGGCCAGCGCTGCCGGCGTGACCCGCCCCTTGACCGCGCGAGACGCATGACAAGCCACGCACCCGGCCACCAGTGACGCTTTCATGAGTTGGCTACCGTTCTCCTGATGACAGGCAGCACAGCCTTGCGCCTGCCGGTGATGAAAACCAGCGAGTTGCCGCCCATCTTCCGCGCAAGCCGTCCCGCGATAAGCGCTCAAGACAATGAAAAGCAGAGATAAAGTTAATTTATGCGCCTTCAAAACAACCCCGCAAAAGCAAAATTCATGGCTTATTGTAATAGAGGACTTGCCGGTGCGGCATAAAAAATGGGAAGTATGACTTGACGCGCCATGCCCGAGTTAGGTCTAATACGCGTTCCTCGCAAATCAGCGCGCCCAGGTAGCTCAGTCGGGTGAGTCCGCGAAGCGGACGAACACCAAGTCAGGATGACTTGGCCGGGGCAAGTTAAAAACACCACGACATCGCCACGGCAGGCAAACGCACATCATCTTTGGCCCAGGTAGCTCAGTCGGTAGAGCAGGGGATTGAAAATCCCCGTGTCGGCGGTTCGATTCCGTCCCTGGGCACCATTAAACACTCCGAAGCAGTCCAAAGAAGGCCGACAAGCCAAGTAAACACAAGGCTTCCGGCCTTTTCTTCGTCCGTAGCAGTCCAAGCAAGGCTGTTGCAATCCGGGGGTATCTGGGGGTATTGTTGGGGGTATTCGGCATACCCCAGAAAGAGAATACCCCCAATGGCCCTAACTGATACTGCGATCCGTAACGCCAAGCCCGGCGACAAGCCTGTCCGTATGTTTGACGGTGGCGGCTTATACCTGGAAATCTCCCCCGCTGGTGGCAAGCTATGGCGCTTGAAATACCGCTTTAACTCGAAAGAGAAACTTCTAGCCTTAGGCTCATACCCGGACGTGTCGCTTGCTACCGCTAGAGAGAAGCGTAACGACGCACGGCAACTGCTGGCGAACCACACCGACCCCAGCGAACACCGCAAGGCCACCAAGTCCATGCAGTCCGGCATAGCGGCAAACACCTTTGAGGTGATCGGGCGTGTGTGGTATGCCAAGACCGCGCCGACACTGGCAGAGAGCACCAAGGCCAAACTATTGACGCACCTTGAGCGCGACGTGTTCCCGATCATCGGTAATAGGCCGATTACCGAGCTTGCCGCGCCTGATCTGCTGGCAGTAATACGGCGTATTGAAGCCCGTGGCGCCATGGATATTGCCCGGCGGATGCACAACATCTGTGGGCGAATCTTCCGCTACGCCGTCGGGCACGGGCTGGCCACCCGCGACCCTTCCAGGGACATAGAGCTAAAGGACATCCTGCCACCGGCTAACGTGCAACACCATGCGTCAGTGACCGATCCCAAAGCGGTGGCGGAACTGCTGAGGGCCATTGACGGGTTTACCGGATCATTCACCACCCGGTGCGCCTTGCGTCTTGCGCCGCTGATCTTCGTCAGGCCCGGAGAACTGCGCCATGCTGAATGGGCGGAGTTCGACTTCACTAAGTGCGAGTGGCGCATACCCGCCAGCAAGATGAAGATGAAGGAACAACACATTGTTCCGCTGGCGACCCAGGCCGTGACCATCCTGCGCGAAATTCAGGCCGTGACTGGCAACGGGCGCTATGTGTTCCCCGGCGAGCGTACCCGCGAGCGGCCTATGAGCGAGAATACCATCAACGCCGCTTTGCGGCGCATGGGCTACACCAAAGATGAAATGACAGGCCACGGCTTTCGTTCTATGGCGTCAACGCTGCTGCACGAACTGGGGTTGCCTCATGCCGTGATCGAGCGGCAGTTAGCCCACGGCGAGCGCAACAAGGTATCGGCGGCTTACAACTATGCGGAATATCTGCCAGAACGGCGCAAGATGATGCAGCAATGGGCGGACTACCTGGACAAGCTGAAAGCGGGGGCTGAGGTTATACCGCTGCATGGCAAGACCGCGTAACGTTAGACGCGCAAGCCCACGCACGCGCACACCTCCCCCAATTATCTGTTACACCGTGACAAAACGGCTACAAGCCGCGCCACCATTGGGTTCCTTGTGTAACAGGTACCAAAACCATATCTGTCACGCCGTTACAAGCCCCCAGTGGGCTTATGCTTGGATCAAATGAAATTGATACCCCCTACCCAGAATATTCTTCTTCAAAAAAATATTTAAAAAAATAAAATTCAACAATATCAAGTTATTGGATGATTTTTTGATGATTTTGGACTTTTTTGTCCAAAACTGGACTCTTGTCTTTGATAAATAGCGTTACAGGAGCTATTTCCAGCCACCTGCAGGTTAGCTTTTTTTGCATAACATTATTTAAGACGAAGGCGCCTTAAAATGAGTTTAGACGTTACGAGACACCAGTAACCTACTAACAATGCAATCCCCTGCAGTGGCTGAGCTACCTGAACTGGAGTTCAGACATAATGAAAGATATAAAAAATATACCAGAAGTTGGCTTTTTACGTTTAAACCAAGTACTTGCAATATTTCCCGTTGGAAAATCGACGTGGTGGGCTGGGGTCGCGTCCGGCAAATACCCCAAACCCGTGAAACTATCACCCAGATGCACAGCTTGGCGAATGGAAGATATTTCAGCATTGATAGCGAGTATCGGAGCAGACTTTCGCGTTGACGCTGACGTTCGCAGTAACTGATCTTGCAACCGTTTTTAATATACAGCAAGAGGAGAAGCCTCCTGCTAATCGCACGCGCATGCTTGACGTTTCTGCCTAAGCAATTGTTTTTATTGACTTATAACCAATTATCTAGTATGGTGTGTACAGCAGTGCCTAGCTTTGGACAGGGGTAACTCTTATCTGGGTTACCCCACCATTCAAAAATGAAAAAGGGAAATTCAGTATGTATTCCCGCTAACCTGCTGAACGCACGGAGTCCTCTGAAATGAAAAAAGAATTTACGTTCTGCGTATCGCATGATGTCTCCGGCGAGATGAGTCGGCTAGTCGCAGAGATGAAAGAAGTGCTTGTGGCCTTGGACACGGGAGAAATTCCGAACCCGATTAATTATTCCGCACAAGACCTAATGGACTACTGCAAGTCCCTGATCAAAGGGCAGAGAGGCAGCCTTGGTGGTAAATCAGCGCATGGTTCATGGTGCGTTGCACCCAATAATGAAATGCCATCTGATGCCCGAGTGGATTTTATCCACATACCCACTTACATTGCTGTGGCTACGCTCTCCCGCGTTTTGCATGACTTTCCATGGATAGCAATCCAAATTCCAGGTTTTGACAGCTCGCTTAAGATGGGGCTGAAATTCTGTACATATCGCAAGTTGCAGGGGAGCGGCTACGAAAGCATTAGGGGCATTTTCGACGCGATCGAGATTCTGGCAATGGGCAAGGTGCCAGCCCTTCTTGAGGTAGCACCGCAGTTCTCACCCAGGTTGCGCGAGATTTTTGTTGAAGTCAAACACCTCATTTTGGAAAGTTTGTCATCCGAAGATACGCAGGAAAGGCGGGAGAGTTGGAGCGGGGATTATTCTCAAGGGTATCCAGCAGCGTTAGAAGCCCTCTCAGGAGTGCCCGGCAATGTTACTTAAACCGTTGTATAACAAATTGGGACTCTATTAATTCCAATTCCACAGGCTACAGCCGCCTTCAAGGTGTTGATAGGTGCGGCATAGATAAAACCGAAGGTGTGCTAAAAAATGGAAAATGTCGCCAATAAAACGAGGTTGGCATTGATTATAAATAAAAAGTATAGTTAAATCCAGTTTTAGATGACAGTCCGATAAAATTTTAGGTATTTTATTGGTGTCTACTTTTAGTTGCACTAGCCCTGCTTCGCAGGGGGAGGATAGCGGGTGGTTAGGAGTATAAATTAAACTAAGCGAATGCCCCACACCGTGCAACAGATTTTCCGTCAAAGCTTTCCCGCGCTCGCCGCCGGTCGC
>JAKFXX010000032.1 GCA_021731145.1 Gammaproteobacteria bacterium
GCCATTTTGTGCCTCCTTACGTTTGAATGCGCTTGAATATATAGAATCAGTCCAATTGTGGGTCAAGTGTATCAAATATTCAAGGAAGAATAGCCGTCATTTTTTCTCCGCCACCAACCGCGCAAACTGCCCGTCCCTGAGCGGCGTATTGTCCAACACCGTAAAACCACTGCATTCCAGAAGATAAGCCAGGTCATCGCGGGAAAAACGGTTGTGCTCAATGAAGTGGGTGAAGATATCCTCCAGTTCGTCCAGCGGCGTGGCGGGATCGAACACCCTCGGCTCCGATGTCTCGTTGCGGACGTACAAATCCAGTGGCGCACGCACCCAATCAAGCACATAGAAACGGCCACCCTGCTTGAGGCAGCGCCGCACCTCGCGCAGAACACGCACCGGCTGGTTGAGCTCGTGCAAGACCACCGAAGCGATGGCGGCATCTATTGATCTGTCTGCCAACGGCAAATGTGGATCATGTAAATCAGCGGGGATTACCTCACAACCCGGGGGTAACTCCCCCATCGCCTCCAGCATATAGGGCGCGCACTCCACCCCGATGGCACGCGCCCCCGGATAACGCCCGGCAAGTGCGCGCAGGAAGAGCCCCGGCCCACTGCCAAGATCGAGCACCACGGGCGGCGTAGACAGCACCGGCTCAATCCACTTCCCCCACGCCACCCAGAATTCCTCATTGAAACGACCCGCGAAGGTATCCTTCATCAACTGGGCAAAGTTTTCACCGTGGCGATGATGTTTGGCGAGCATGGCCTGGGTACGTTCCAGCATTTCTGACATAAATTTTCTCCCGGTTAGGAATGGTCTAACATTTGCAGCCTGCCGACCTTATTTAATTTCGAAGCCGGTAATTTCAGACACCTCGGCGGGCGCGCACACCACATCCGTGACATGCGCCAGCGGCGGACCATTCCATAGCCAGTCGCGCAACTTTTCCACCTGCTCCACTTCACCACAGGCCAGCACTTCAACGCGCCCATCGGACAAGTTGCGCGCCCAGCCCGTGACGCCCAACGCCAAGGCATGCCTGCGCGCAGCAGCGCGGAAGGCGACGCCCTGCACCCGCCCTGATACCAGGCAATTCATACAGATCGTCATACAGAAAAACCCATCTTAAACCAAGTAACGTTATAATCCGCAGAAAGCTCTGTGCCCTCTGTGACAAACAAAATATCAAGGAAAACCCATGACCAACGATACCACCTGCCGCGCCGAAAAAGACAGTCTGGGCGAACTGGCCGTGCCCGCCGATGCCTGGTATGGCATCCAGACGGCCCGTGCGGTTGCCAATTTCCCCATCAGCGGGCGCGGGCCGGACCGCGACTTCGTTGCCGCCCATGTGCGCATCAAGCGCGCCGCCGCCGTTGCCAACCAGCAGGTGGGATGGCTGAACGATACCCTGGCCTCCGCCATCATCACGGCATGCGACAAGATTCTTGGCGGCGAATACCTTGACCAGTTCGTGGTGGATCGTTTTCAGGCGGGCGCAGGCACCAGCCATAACATGAACAGCAACGAGGTCATCGCCAATCTTGCCAATGTGGCGCTGGGTGGCGTACGCGGCGCGTATAAGCCGGTCAACCCCAACGATCATGTCAACATGGGCCAAAGCACCAACGACACCATCCCCACCGCCATCCGCCTCGCCGCGCTGACCAAGCTGCCGCGCCTGATCAAAGCCGTGCGGATGATGGCAGACGAGTACGCGCGCATCGGCTTCAATGAGGCCGACACGGTCAAGAGCGGACGCACCCATTTGCAGGACGCTGTACCCACCACCGTGGGACGCGAATTCAATGCCTATGCCTGGACGCTGCGCCGCTGCTGCCTGCGCCTGGAGCAGGCCCGTCAGCCTTTGTGCGAGACCGGCTTGGGCGGCAGTGCGGTGGGAACGGGTCTTAACACCGCGCCAGACTATGCGGTCAACGTGGCGGCTGAGCTTGCGCGCTTGACCGGCGAGCCGATCTGCGCGGCGGACGACCTGGTGGCGCAGATGCAATCCATGCATGACCTGCAAACCCTGTCATCGGCGATCCGCGACCTCACCCTGGAGCTGATTCGCATCGCCAACGACATGCGTCTGCTGGCCTCCGGCCCGCGCACCGGTCTGGGCGAAATCCTGCTGCCACCGGTACAGCCCGGCTCCAGCATCATGCCGGGCAAGGTTAATCCGGTGATGTTCGAGATGCTCAATCAGGTGTGCTATCAGGTGCTGGGTCAGGATGCTGCTATCGCCGCCATGACACAGGCCGGGCAGTTGGAGCTGAATGTGATGATGCCGGCGCTGGGCTCGGCGCTGTTCGACGCCATGGACTGGCTGACCAATGCTGTCAACGCAACCACCGAATTCAATCTCAAGGGCCTGCGTGTAGACCGCGAGCGCTGCAAGGAATTCCTGCACAACAGCGTTGGCTTGGCCACCTTGCTCAACACCCGCATCGGCTACGCCGCCGCCGCTGAGGTCGCCAAGGCCTCGGAAAAAACCGGCCGCCCGGTGCGCGACATCGTGTCCGAACAGAATCTTATGACAGCGGAAGAATTCGATGCGCTGGTGTTAAAGGCGGCGCGGGAGGGAAAGATAGAATAAGGCCAACCGAATCGCAAAGCCTCTGATATATTCAGAGGCTTCACTTTTTATCCGAGATTGTCCATTAGGCGAAATAGAGCGCACGCCACCGTTCGTGGTGAGCTTGTCGAACCATGAACGGCCCTTCGACAGGCTCAGGGCGAACGGTTTTGGAGATAATTTACAAACTTCTTTTATTTCAATTAGCTACCGCCGCAGTAGTCAGGGAATAAGGACCCTTCCCTGATATAAACGGCGAACCTGCCACCAACGTCAGCGCGCCAGTTTTGGGATTGATGGCATAGGCCGACACATCATTGTCACCGTTATTGGCGACATAGGCAAAACGCCCTGATGGGGCAACAGAAACGGCATAGGGAAACCACTCCGTAGCGACGGAGGAGGAGCCAGTGCCAGGGGACAGCGCGCCCGTCCTGGGGTCGATCGCATGGGCTGTCACGACATTGCCGCTCCAGCTCACCACATAGGCGAAATGATCCGCCGGGTCAATACTCACCGAATAGGGGCGCGGCCCTGTCTTGAAAGGCGACCCTGCCACCGGCGCCAACCCCCCGGTCCCCGCATCAATCATGTACGCCGATATCGTCGTAGAACCATAATTTGTGACGTAAACAAACTTGCCGGCAGGATCGACCGTGGCGAAAATGGGATGCATGTCTGACGCCGCCGACGGCCCCGCAGCGGTCAGAACACCCGTTTTGTGGTCAATTTTATAAGCCGACACCGTATTCGAATCGTAATTTACCACGTAGACAAACCTGCCTTTCGGATCAATGGCTACCGACAAAGGATTCCCCTGCGTCGCGGCGGGATGCCCTGCGGGCGTCAACGCACCCGTACTGGAATTAACCTTAAAAGCCGAAACACTGCTGGAATCACGCGCCGTGACATAGGCGAACTTTCCGGCGGGATCGATGGCAACCGCGAGCGGGTGCGCATTCACCTTGAATGGCGAACCGGCAACTTCTTTCAGCGCCCCGGTGACAGGGTCGATCTTGTATGTCGAAATACTGTTGGACCCCTGGTTCACCACATAGGCAAAATGACCCGCGTGATCAACAGTAACTGAGATGGGGAACTTGCCCGACGCGAACGGTGAACCTGCAACCTCTTTCAACGCACCACTGGCAGGATCTATTTTGTAGGCTGAAACATTATGTGAGATCTGATTCGCCGTGTAAACGAACTCAGCCTTATTCTCCCTGGACGCACTTTCCCCGGAAAATGCTGGCGCAGTGCCCAGCGCCAACAAAAAGAAAAGCATCGCGACAATTTTCGTTTGAAACCCCATCTCCAACGTCCTCCCAGACCAAATGTGACTCAATAAACAACAAAAATTACCGATAACCCATCCATCACCGGAATTCCCGACCAAGATCATTGGTCTTTTACTACCATAAGATGAGACATTATTACAAGCCCACACGCAAAAACTGCTCGTGATAAAGCCGTGATAAAGCGGCGTTATCCTCCCGACATAATGATCGAACTGGCATCTGCACGCGAGAAACCCCCATGCTAATAAAAAAACCCAGCGATATTCGCCCCTCTGAAATCCTGGACCAAAAGATTTATCTGACGCGGCGAGAATTCATACGCAACACGGTTGGCGCCACAGTGGCAGCGGCATTGATGCCACCCTTGCTGGCGCCCCACAGCGTGTATGCAGGGACAAAGCTGCCGGGCGTGCGCAAAGGCCCCTTCGGCACCAGCGAGGAGCCAACCCCTTATGGCGATGTCACAAGTTACAACAATTTTTATGAGTTCGGCACAGAAAAAGAGCAACCTGTCATCATGGCGAAAAATTTCCGCACCAAGCCATGGACGGTAACAGTGGAGGGTGAAGTCAACAAACCCGCAGTTTATCAGCTTGAGGACTTCATCAAACCGCACACCCTGGAAGAACGCATCTACCGGCTGCGCTGCGTCGAGGCGTGGTCAATGGTGATCCCCTGGGTGGGCATCCCGCTGGCGGACATCATCAAGCGTTTCGAACCCACATCGAAGGCGAAATACGTGGAATTCACCACCCTGCACGACCCGGCACAGATGCCCGGCCAGCGCCGCGCCATTCTGAAGTGGACCTATGTCGAAGGCCTGCGCATCGACGAGGCCATGCACCCCTTGACGATGCTGGCGGTGGGGCTTTATGGGGAAACCCTACCCAACCAGAACGGCGCGCCGCTACGCCTGGTGGTACCCTGGAAATACGGCTTCAAGAACATCAAGTCCATCGTCAAAATCCGTTTCCTGGAAAAGCCACCGGTTACCGCCTGGATGACGGCAGGCCCCGCCGAATACGGCTTTTATGCCAACGTTAACCCCGAAGTCGATCATCCGCGCTGGAGCCAGGCGCGCGAACGCCGTATTGGTGAATTCTTCAAGCGCAAAACGCTGATGTTCAACGGCTATGCCGAGCAAGTGGCGCACCTGTATGCGCACATGGATTTGAATAAATATTTTTAGAGCCTAGCAGCCTGTCGGACTTAGGGGATCGTAGCGAGAAAGTGGGAGAGCGAGGACAATTTTCCGCTATTTTGAGGAGAATAGCTGGCACTATTCGACGAAAAATAGCGGAAAAGTGGACCGCTCTCCCGCTTTCGCAGTAGATTCGACCTAAGTCCGACAGGCTGCCAGACATGCACATGACGCAAACCGAATGGGTCCAGCGGGTTATCAAGCCCACCATCTTTCTAATGTGCCTGATACCGCTGGCACTGCTGGCGTGGGATGCCCTGAACAACCATCTGGGCGCCAATCCCATCGAGAAGGTCATCCGCCGTACCGGCGACTGGACGCTGCGCTTTCTGCTGATCACGCTCGCCATCACTCCCGCGCGGCGGCTGTTCGGCTGGAACTGGCTGATGCGGCTGCGTCGCATGCTTGGCCTGTTCGCTTTTTTCTATGCCTGCCTGCACTTCATCATCTACATCGGGATTGACCAATCCTTCGACGTGAACGAGATCATCAAGGACGTGATCAAGCACAAATATGTCACCGTGGGCTTTGCCAGCTTTCTTCTGCTCATTCCGCTGGCGGCCACCTCCACCAATGCCATGATGAAACGGCTGGGCGGCAGGCGCTGGCAGCAACTGCACAAATCAGTGTATGCCATCGCCATTGGCGGGGTCATCCATTACCTGTGGCTGGTTAAGGCCGATCTGCGGGAACCGCTCATCTATGCCGCAATCCTGACCGTGCTGCTAGGCTATAGGCTGTGGGTCAAACAACGCCAGGCATTGCTCCCAGATACGGTCCGTTCCTCTATTCATCCCTCCTCGATCAGACCCGCCAAATAAAAGGCGGGCCTAAGCCCAATACTGTTCACTTAAATAGTGATGCTGAGCTTCACCAGAAATTTCGTCAACTAACGCCATTAAGAATCGCGTGTCCTGAGCCGATACAGGTACATCTTGACGCACATATCAATCATGTCGCGTGGATAATTCCTGGGATTATATTCCGAGGATCTGGGGCGAAGGGGTCAAGTAGGCGGCAGCGGCAATATCACCTACTATTCAAATCCGGCCAGTGTGTAGCTTATGTCCAAAGAAATGAAAACTTCCACCCACCCGAGAATTGCATCTTATGATGAAACAATGTCTTGAATGTCCTTCCAATGCACAGGGGCTGAGAGAATCCACCCCCCAGAAAACTTTCGGGGAAGGTGTTACGGCTGCCGCCATTTTGAAAAAGATTCCGCCGCTTGCTCCCACTGCCACTGTTGCAACCGCCTTCCAGATCCTTGTTGACAACCCGGAGTATCTGGCGATTGCAGTCGTTGCCGACAAGCAGCCGGTCGGCCTGATCATCCGTCACAAGCTTATTCAACAATTCTCCAAGCCGTTTGCGCGGGATCTGTTTGGCCGCAAACCGATCTCCGGGTTTATGGACTGTGCCCCACCTATTATCGACCTGCGGGTCAATCTGGATGACATGGCCCGGATAATGATGGAGGATGGGAAGCAGGCGATGTGGGACGGCTTTATCCTGGCCGATCAAGGCACCTATGCTGGAATCGGGACCGGCTACGATCTAATGATCAGATTGACCCAACTTAAGCAAGAATATCTGTTTCAGTTGGCTCACTACGACGCGGTGACAGGCCTTCCCAATCGACTGCTGTTTAAAGACCGCATCAATCAGGCTCTGGAGCACGCCTCTCGGCACAAGGCTCAGCTGGCGATCCTCTTTATCGATCTGGATCGCTTTAAATTAATTAACGATTCACTGGGGCATACTTCCGGAGATTGTCTCCTCCAGGCCGTCGGTGACCGATGGTCTCAAGCTCTCCGAACCACAGATACGATCACCCGTCCGGGAGAAGAGGGAATAACGATCGCACGCATGGGGGGGGATGAATTTGTGATCCTGCTTCCCGACATCAAAAATGACCTGGACGCCGGCAGGGTTGCGCACAGGATTGTAGAGACGCTTTCCAAGTCTTTCATAATCGATCAACAGGAGCTTTTCATTACTGCCAGCATCGGAATCAGCCTCTGCCCAACCGATGGCAACGACTTCGAAACATTAGTCAAAAATGCCGATGCCGCAATGTACCGCGCCAAAGACCAGGGAAGAAACCGCTATCAATTTTATACGGCGGAAATGAATGCGCGGGCCATGGACCGATTGAAGATCGAAACCCGGCTCCGGCACGCCATCGAACAGGACGAGCTCCTATTAAATTACCAACCGCAGATTGACCTGCAGAGCGGCAGGATCATCGGAATGGAGGCCTTGATCCGCTGGCATCAGCCGGAGATCGGGCTGGTTTCCCCCGCAGATTTCATACCTCTAGCCGAAGAAACCGGCCTGATTATTCCGATTGGAGAGTGGGTGCTGCGTACCGCCTGCAGGCAGACCAGAGTGTGGCAGGAAGAAGGGTTTGTCGCACCTCGCATCGCGATAAACGTTTCAGCCAGGCAATTCTACATGGAGCACCTTCCCGATCAAATAGCGCAAATACTGGCAGAAACCGGGCTGAATGCCGATCAGATTGAAATTGAATTGACCGAAAGCGTCCTCATAAAAAACGTGGATGTGGCTATCAACAACCTCCATCGGATCAAAAAAATGGGCATTCAGATCTCCATCGATGATTTCGGCACCGGTTATTCTTCACTGGCTTATTTGAAGCGTCTTCCAATCGATATTCTGAAAATAGACCAATCCTTTGTCCGCGATCTAACCAACAATCCAGCAGACGCGGCGATTATCAATTCGATTATTACCCTGGCTCACAGCTTAAAATTACGGGTCATTGCCGAAGGGGTTGAAACTGAGGCGCAACTGAAATTTCTGAAAAGCCATGGCTGCGATGAAGCCCAAGGGTATTATTTCAGCCGCCCATTGCCCGTGGATCAGATTCCTGCACTCCTCAAAAAAAGTCCGCTTTTAGCATCTGAAACATCAGGCGGAAGCTCGCCTAACGAACGCTACAGCCACGACGCTGTAGGCAACCGGCTCACCAAACACACCCACAATGGCGAAAACCGCCTCACCCACAGTGATCAGTTGCGTCTTCCAGGGGATCATAACGTGAGCCTGGCTGAAGAATCTTGCTAATCAAGAGTTTCACATGCCAGCGACAGCGGTAAAGACCGGCAATTGTCTGGGCAGAAAGATGAACAACTTGTCGTGTTTTGCATCGCCCGGCCTTGCGTATCGTAACGGTAGACAGAAAAGCGATCGCCGTTTTCATCGATGATGCCGGTGAGGGCGCAGGGTAAATCGGTGTTTCCGGTATAGGCAGGCTCGTTGTACAAATAAGTGCGGGGCCTGCCATCACATCGGGCTAATCGCTATTCACCCCTCCGCGATCAGACCCGCATAAAAAGGCGGGCATAAGCCCGCCTTTTTGCACTATCACGCGATTAATTTGACTAAGGCAATTGCTGGGACAGGTATTCCGCCACCGCCTCAACTTCGTCCGCGCTGAGCTTCTTGGCAATCTCGGACATCATAGCGCCGGGGTCATTGGCACGCGTACCTGCCTGGAAATCCTTCAACTCCTTGATGATATAGTCACGATGCTGGCCGCCGATCACCGGAAAAACGGAAACCGTAGGCGACTTACCCTTGCCGCGCTCGCCGTGGCAGTTGATGCAGGCATAGAGGTCTTTTTCAGGCCTGCCGTTCTTGAAGATTTCCTCGCCCTTGTCGGCCAGCTTCTTGTTCACCTTGGCAAGAGGCTCTTTCACCATCGCCTGCTGCGAGAAATAGCTGGCGATGTCCTTCATATCCTGGACAGTCTCGACGGTGGCCGCCATCCCCGCCATGGTCTCGTTATTGGCCCGCACACCAGACTTGAAGTCTTTGATTTGCTTTACAATATAACCGGCATATTGGCCGGCGAGCCGAGGAAACTCGGCGCTCTCGCTGTTCCCCGTGCCACCGTGGCAGCCTTGGCATACCGCCGACTTTTCCTGGCCGGCAACAGGATCGCCGATAGGCGCACCCGCAGCCCATGCGCCCTGCGCAAAAAATGCCAGAGAAAACAGTGCAAACAACCCACCCACTTTATTCATTATCGCCATACAGTTAACCCTTAGTATTTTAGAATTATGACGCCCTCACCCCGCAAACAACCCATGCCCTGTTACTACTAAAAGACAGATGGATTGATTATCTGTTATAGCAAGCCCTATTTCTTCCGTCAATCCGCATCGCTAATCTTTACCTGTCCCGCACGCCTGTGGACAGCATATCATTACCAAAAAAATACGCACCTGAGGATCATCAACCATCTGAAATTAATGGCATTACTGCGGCCACTCCAGACGATAAGGGAATTTGAGCGTCTGAGATTTTCCGTTACAGTCGAGCGCAAGCTCGACGACCCACTCCCCGCCCATTGAAAATTCACCGCCGCGCGCCCGGTAAACGCCCGAGGCGCCGTCTTGCACCATGTCGAAATAGGTCTTGTCGCTACTCATCTCCATGCCGGGCATATACTGCCGGAAACGGACCCGGCAATCTTTCGCGGGTTGGCCATCCTGCTTCACGGTAGCGATGACCTCCGCACTGCTGCCCACTTCCGGGGGCATGGGATTGGTATTTACCGACAGAAAAAAATTGCCCACCTGCTGCGCCTTAGCCTGCGAGCCGGACGGTTCCCCGCCGGTACACCCCGCCTGAAGCCAGGCAAAAAAAATGAGCAGTAAAGAGAGTACGCGTTTTGAGTTCAACATGGTATCCCCTTGGCAACCAATCGCAATATTTTCAAAATACCATCAATGGCAAGAATTGTGAATCATCATTACAAACCTGCGCCTCGCCGCTACAATACTGCCAAGCCAACGCTGGAAATCACCACAATGAAAGCCGGTGTAATCGGACTCGGCGCGATGGGCATGCCCATTACCATCAACCTGCACAAGGCAGGGCGGCGCGGCGGCCAACTGGTTTCTCTCCCGGCGCGGGCCAAGCATGACACAGGGGAACTTCGCACCAGGTTTTCCAGAGTAGCCTTGCACGCCAAGGATTTGACGATTTGCAAACAAATGGCTGCGGATCTGCGCGCCCAATTGCCCGTGGTCGAGATGACACTGATCCATTATCAACGGCTTATGGAGGCGGGCTATGGCGACGAGGATATCTCCGCCCTGTTCCGCCTCAAGCAACGCCTATTCGAGGAAGGCAAATGAGCAATATCGACGTGACGCATAATCCCTCGCAAGAATATCTGCGTGAAATGGAGGTGTTTTTCTGGCCGATCTGGACCAAAGAGATTTCTACCTTTCCTTGGACTTATGATTGCAATGAAACCTGCTATTTCCTGGAAGGCGACGTGGTAGTCACCCCTGATGGCGGCGCGCCAGTCACGATGGGCACAGGCGACCTGGTCACTTTCCCCGTCGGCATGTCATGCACCTGGGAGATCCGTAGCGCGGTGAAAAAGCATTATTCGTTTGATTGAACCCAGATTCGATTCAAAAGCGTAAGGCCTGATCCAGCGCCTTGCGCAACGCGTCCGGATCCTGCGCGCCACTCTCACCATCAACAATACCCAAACGGCGGCCATCCCGCGCAAACAATATCAGGGAAGCGCTAGGCACCTGGTGCTTTTCGGAAAATGCCAGCCCTTCCTTGGTGTTGGCATCGGCAACACGAAATTCTATCCGATCCGCATATTCGCCCCGCACCTTATTGATCATCGACATGAGGTTCATGCTTTGCACGCCCTCCTTGTCATGCACCATCACCGCAACATTCTTTCCTTGGCCAATAACGGACAAATCCTCACTGAAACCACGAGGCAGTTTAACCACCACAAACGCAAGCGCCGCGACGAACAGCAGCAACGTCAACCATTTTGACCAGGGTTTATTTATTTTCTTCGCATCACTCACAGCTCATCCCTCCAACTAAATTTGAACAACACGCGACGATTGACAGGGCCGATCAACGCACCCTGCGCATCAACAGCACCCCCGCCACAAAAAACGCTGCCACGGGAAACGCAGCGCTGAACAACGGGTTCATGTCATACACCAGGCCAACATAGCCGAAGGTCTGGTTGAACAGGTAAAACCCGATGCCTACCAGTGCGCCGACCAGTATTCTCTGCCCTATCCCTACCGAACGCAGCCCTCCGAAGACGAAGGGGATGGCGAGGAATACCATCACGCCGGTGGCGAGTGGCGAGATGATCTTTTTCCAGAAGGCGAGTTCGTAACGCTCGGCGCTCAGGCCGTTGTCATGCAAATAATCAATATACTTATACAACCCCCACGCC
This sequence comes from Gammaproteobacteria bacterium, assembly GCA_021731145.1. Taxonomy (GTDB): domain Bacteria; phylum Pseudomonadota; class Gammaproteobacteria; family Ga007554; genus LNEJ01. The sequence continues at coordinate 11,340 of JAKFXX010000032.1, forward strand.
GAAAGCTTTTCGGGCTTGACCGCGACAACACCAAGCACCGTGGGGCTGAGTAGCGGACCCCATTCCGCACGTGGCAGGTGATCGGTGGTCACACCACTTTCACTGATCGTGCTGCGCTCCACATCCTGCAGCAGCCATTTGTTGTTCTGATACGAGGCCGCACTTGCATGAGTCACTACCTGCAGGCGTTGCCGGGCATCAAAATCATAGACTGAAATATCACGCAGATTGCTGTCGGGGAGGATGTCGCGGACATGAATAAAGCTCTGCCCATCACGCACCCAGAAACCGGTTTGCGTTTTCAGGGATATGCGCTCCGCCAGTGCGCTGGAGCGCATGGTTTGAGCGTATTGTTCAGCTTTTGGGGCTATCCATTCACCAACAATCACGGCTGCAAGCATGAGCAGCACGCCCACCTTCATCACCGACAAAATAATCCGCGCCATGGAGACACCCGCAGCGCGCACCACGATCAACTCGCTGTTGCTGGCGAGCGTGCCGAGGCCAATCATGCTGCCTATCAAGGCTACCGGCGGGAACAACTGATAGATAAGGCTGGGCAAAGTGAACAACACATACAGTGCGGCCTGCGGCAGGCCGTATTTGCCCGTGCCGACGGAATCCATCTCGCCAACAAAATTGGCGAAACAAAACAGCGCCAGGAATACCAGCATCACCACGACGGTATGACTTGCGACGGTAACGCCGATATAGCGGTCGATTATTTTCATGCCCTCACCGCGCGGCCTGTGGCTGTAGCGAAAAACCACTTAATCCCCACCTGCTGCAACAACAAGGCCGCAATACCCAGCAGCAGCAGGCCATGCACCCACCACAGACCAACCCCGGCAGGCACCACACCACGCTCCAGCCAAGCGCGCGCGACACCTAGCAGGTTGTTATACACCACGTAAATTAGTATCCCGGCAAACAGTTTGGCATAACGGCCCTGACGCGGATTGCTGCGGCTTAACGGCACCGCCAGCAGGGCCAGCAGCACGGCGGAGACGGGCATGGCGATGCGCCACTGAATCTCCGCGCCCGCGCCCGGCTCGGTTGACTGCCATAATGCCTGCGTCGGAACCGCCGCCAATTGGCGTGTCGATGGCTCCACCGCCTTTTCCTCGATACGCACGGCATGTTCTTTATATTGGACAATTTTGAAATCAGCTTTGCCGGGCACACCTTCGTAGCGGTAGCCGTTCACCAGCACAATAAACCGGTCGCCGGTTTTGGGGTCGGTACGCTGATAGGCGCTGGGCGCTGTGATAATGGTTTGCCTGCCCTTTTTCTCGCTCTGGATAAACACGTTGTTCATCGTTCGCCGGTCTGGCGCCAGTCCCTCGATGTAGACGATCAAATCCCCACTGCTGGATTCCCTGAAACTGCCAGGTGTAATGGTGCTGATGTCCGAAGCCGTTTTGGCGCGATCCATAAGCTGATAGCTGCGTTCCTCCGCCCATGGCCCGGCATACAACGACACCCCGGCCACCAGCACTGCGAACACCAGAGCAATCCCAAGAATATTCCTCAGCATCCGCCCGGGCCCCACCCCGCAGGCAGCCAGGGCGGTCATTTCGCTGTCTTTATACAACCGTCCAAAGGCGAGCATGATTGCCAGATAGAGGGCCAACGGCAGCAGCAGTACCATGGCATTCAGCGATTTCAGCGAGAGCAGCTCGACCACCATGCTGGCGGGCAAAGCGCCCGCGTCGGCCTCGGTCAGGAAACGTACAAAACGGTTGCTGACGTAAATGAGAGACAACACGCCCGTCACCGCCAACAGTGTTTGCAACACTTCCTTCAACAAATAACGTTCAATGATCAACAGGTCGCACCCGAAAGGAAAAATGCATTCTCTATATGGAAAAAGGGAGTATTTCAGGTAAACTTGAAATCAGGCCTGTTTTATAAAGTTTTCCTTATAGCCTCCGCTACAGGATAAACATCAAACATCAAAGAAATGCAATTATCCACTGGTTTATGGTCATTTGTCTTTAGGAGTTCGGCATGGAGTTCACAGTAAAAAGCGGCGATCCCGAAAAACAGCGCACAGCCTGTATCGTAATGGGGGTGTTCGAACCACGGCGGCTTTCACCCGTGGCGGAGAAGCTGGATGACATCACCGGCGGCTACTTGTCCAAATTGATCCGGCGCGGCGACCTGGAGGGCAAAATCGGCCAGACGCTGCTGCTGCACGATGTCCCGAATACGCTGTGCGACCGCATCCTGCTGATCGGCTGCGGGCGCGAGCGCGACCTGGGCGACACCCAGTATCGCAAAATCGTCTCTACCGCCATCAACACCCTGAATGAGATCGGTGCGATGGAGGCCGTGTGCTATCTGACCGAATTGCACATTAAACAGCACGATGTCCCGTGGAAAGTCCGCCAAACGGTGGAGGCTGCGCAAAACGCACTGTACCGTTTCGATCAACTCAAAAGCAAAAAGGACACCGAGCGGCGTCCGCTGCGTAAACTGGTGCTGAGCGTGCCGAGCCGCCGCGATCTAACGGAGGGCGAGCGGGCGCTTGAGGTCGGGCTTGCTATCGCCACGGGCGTGACGCTGACCAAAGATCTGGGCAACCTGCCTGCCAACATTTGCACACCCACGTATCTTGCCGAGCAGGCCAAGGATATGGGTAAACGTTACAAAAATATCAAGGTCGACGTGCTTGAAACCGCCGACATGGAAAAGCTCAAAATGGGCTCGCTGTTATCCGTGTCGCGCGGCAGCGATCAACCTCCGAAGCTGATCACCCTCGAATACAGCGGCGGCAAAAAGCATGACAAGCCCGTGGTGCTGGTCGGCAAGGGCGTCACCTTCGATTCCGGCGGCATTTCAATCAAGCCCGCCGACAAGATGGATGAAATGAAATATGACATGTGCGGCGCAGCCAGCGTGCTGGGCACCTTGTCCGCCGTGGCCGAAATGAAACTGCCCATCAACGTGGTCGGCATCATCCCCGCCACGGAAAACCTGCTCAATGGTCAGGCCACCAAGCCAGGCGACATCGTCACCAGCATGTCCGGCCAGACCATCGAGATCCTTAACACAGACGCGGAAGGCCGTTTGATCCTGTGCGACGCGCTGACCTATGCCGAACGCTATGAACCGGATACAGTCATCGACATCGCCACACTCACCGGCGCCTGCGTCATTGCCCTCGGCAAGCACGCCAGCGGTCTGCTGAGCAATCACAGCCCACTGACACACGACCTGCTCAACGCCGGCAAGAGCAGCGGCGACCGCGCCTGGGAACTACCCCTGTGGGACGAATACCAGGATCAGCTCAAAAGCAACTTTGCCGACATGTCCAACGTCGGCGGGCGCGAGGGCGGCACCATCACTGCTGCCTGCTTCCTGGCGCGCTTCACCAAGAAATTCCACTGGGCGCACCTCGACATCGCCGGCACCGCCTGGCTGTCCGGCGACAAGAAGGGCGCCACCGGGCGACCCGTACCGCTGCTGACACAGTATTTGATGGATAGGTGCGCGGAGAAGCAGGTATAGACGAACACGCGCATTCCAACGTGATGACCCGCATCGACTTCTATATCCTCCCCGACGCGCAGGTGCGAAGCAGGCCGCTGCTCGCCTGTCGCCTGGCGGACAAGGCCTACCGGCTGGGTCACCGCGTTTATATCCACACCGAATCCCGGGAGCAGGCCGTCTACATGGATGATTTACTGTGGACATTCAGCCAGGGAAGCTTCCTGCCCCATGCGCTGACGGAGGCAAGCGGCGAGCCGCCGCCGATCTTGATCGGCCATGACGCAGCTCCATTGGCCGGCACGGATGTGCTAATCAATCTGGCAGGCAGCGTACCGTCATTTTTCGGCCGTTTCGAGCGTGTCGCGGAGATCGTCGATCAAAGTGATGCGCAAAAACAGGTGGCGCGAGAACGTTACCGCTTTTATCGTGATCGCGGTTATGCTTTGCAATCGCATAACGTTCCAACACCAGGCATTGAGACATGACAGAAAGCACCAGACTTCTTGCGCCCTTCAGGGTAGATGACGATCTTCCGCTGCTTGAAGATGTGGTCATCCCCGGCCAGACACTTGCCGAGCCATCTGCCGCGCCCGTACTCTCGCCCGCCTTGCTTGATGAACTGAGCATAGACTTGCAGCGCGAACTTGCCTGGCAGATCGAGGAGTCGCTGGACAGCGCCGTCCGTGCCACGCTGCCTCAAGTCACCGCGACGCTGAAAGAAAGCCTCCGCGCCCACCTCAACGTGCGCGTGCCAGAAATTATCGAGGCAACACTCAATAAAAGAGATCAGATGTCAGTCACCAAAGAACAGCAACCGCATGTTCCCGAAAATCAAAATTCAATACAACCACAGAAAGACAGCATGGACAAAAGTTATAACCCAAACACCATAGAACAGCGCTGGTACCAGACCTGGGAACAGCACGGCCACTTCACCCCATCGGGTGAAGGTCCATCCTATTGCATCATGATCCCGCCGCCCAATGTGACAGGTACGCTGCACATGGGGCACGCCTTCCAGGACACGCTGATGGACGCGCTGATCCGCTACCATCGCATGAAGGGCGACAATACGTTATGGCAGCCGGGCACCGACCACGCCGGCATTGCCACCCAGATGGTAGTGGAGCGCCAGCTCGCCGCTCAGGGCAAGACCCGTCATGACCTGGGGCGCGAGGCATTCATCGACCAGGTGTGGCAATGGAAAGAAGAATCCGGCAACACCATCACCCGCCAGTTGCGGCGTCTGGGCGCCTCTCCCGACTGGTCGCGCGAACGCTTCACCATGGACGAAGGCTTGTCGCATGCCGTCACTGAGGTATTTGTGCGCCTCCACGAAGAAGGCTTGATCTACCGTGGCAAGCGCCTGGTGAACTGGGACCCTGTGCTGCACACTGCCGTCTCCGACCTGGAAGTTGTTTCTCAAGAAGAAGACGGCCACATGTGGCACATCCGCTATCCGCTCGCCGATGGCAGCGGCCACCTGGTGGTGGCAACGACCCGGCCCGAGACCATGCTCGGCGATGCGGCGGTGGCGGTTCATCCCACTGACGAGCGCTACTGGCTGCTGATCGGCAAGGAGATCGAACTCCCGCTCACCGGGCGCCGCATCCCCATCATCGCCGATGAATACGTTGATCCGGCGTTCGGCACCGGCTGCGTGAAAATCACTCCGGCGCATGATTTCAACGATTACGCCGTGGGGCAACGCCACAACCTGCCGCAGATCAACATTTTTACCATTGACGCACGCATCAATGACGACGCGCCGCAACAGTATGTTGGCCTCGACCGCTATGAGGCACGCAAACGCATCGTCGCCGACCTTGAAAGAACCGGCCTGCTGGAAAAGATCGACAAACACAAACTCATGGTGCCGCGCGGTGACCGTTCACACGCCGTGATCGAGCCCTTACTCACCGATCAGTGGTACGTGAAAGTCGCCCCCCTCGCCGAGCCCGCCATCAAGGCCGTGGAAAACGGCGAGATCCGCTTCATCCCGGAAAATTGGAGCCGCACCTATTTTGACTGGATGCACAAGATCGAGGATTGGTGCATCTCGCGCCAGATCTGGTGGGGGCACCGCATACCCGCCTGGTATGACGACAACGGAAATATTTACGTTGGCCGCAACGAGCAGGAAGTGCGCACCAAACACCACTTGGACGACAGCATTGCACTCAAACAGGATGAAGACGTACTCGACACCTGGTTCTCATCCGCGCTGTGGCCGTTTTCAACGCTCGGCTGGCCACAACAAACACTCGAGCTTAAAACATTTTATCCCACCAGCGTGCTCGTGACTGGCTTCGACATCATCTTCTTCTGGGTGGCGCGCATGATCATGATGGGGCTCAAATTCGCTGGCGAGGTACCGTTCCGCGAGGTTTATGTCACCGGCCTGGTGCGCGATGCCGAAGGCCAGAAGATGTCCAAATCGAAGGGCAACGTGCTCGACCCCATCGACCTCATCGACGGCATTGACCTGGAAGCGCTGGTCGCCAAACGCACCAGCGGCCTCATGCAACCCGGCATGGCGGCCAAGATCGAAAAGGCCACGCGCAAACAATTCCCCGGCGGTATCGCCGCCCACGGCACAGACGCACTGCGCTTCACCCTCGCCAGCCTCGCCTCCACCGGGCGCGACATCAAATTCGACCTGGGGCGCACCGAGGGCTACCGCAACTTTTGCAACAAACTGTGGAACGCCGCACGCTATGTGCTGATGAACACCGAAGGGCATGACTGCGACGCACAGGGACGTGCTAGTGTCGCGGGAGGCACGATGCCGGGAGCGACCGGGCAGAGCGGTGGCGATGTGGAATTAAGCCTCGCCGACCGCTGGATCATATCGCGCCTGCAAAACGCAGAACAGGCTGTGATCGACGCCATTGAAAACTACCGCTTCGATCTCGCCGCACAGGCGATCTATGAATTCACCTGGAACGAATACTGCGACTGGTATCTGGAGCTTTCCAAAACCGTCCTCACCACCAGCAACAGCTCGGCTTCGGCCCAGAGAGGCACGCGCCGCACCCTGGTGCGCGTACTGGAAACCCTGCTACGCCTCGCCCATCCATTGATGCCCTTCATCACCGAGGAAATCTGGCAGCGCGTTGCGCCGCTGGCAGGCCAGCAAGGCGACGCACAGGGAAGAGCGACAGCGAAGGGTTCTGCTAGTGTCGGTCGCTTTCAGCCTCCTGCTTCTGGCGACACTTGTGCATCCATGCACGGCGCGGGAGGCACGATGCCGAGAGCGACCGACACCATCATGTTGCAGCCCTACCCTATCCCGCAGCCGGAAATGATCGACGCGGAGGCCGTCGCCGAAATGGAATGGGTAATGAACTTCATCAATGGCGTGCGCCAAATCCGCAGCGGCATGAACATCTCCCCCGGCAAACTGCTACCCGTACTGCTGCAAAACTGCACAGCACAGGATGAATCGCGCGTGGAAACCAGCATTCAGTATCTGATAAGCCTTGCCAGACTCGAATCCATCACCGTACTGGAACCCGACGCTGAAGCACCCGAGTCCGCCACCGCATTGATTGGAGAAGTGAAGCTCCTCATCCCCATGGCAGGCCTGATCGACAAACAAGCCGAACTCGCCCGCCTCACCAAAGAAATGGATAAACTCCACAAAGACGTGGAAAGAGGCGAAATCAAACTCGCCAACCCCAGCTATGTCGAACGCGCCCCGGCGGATGTGGTAGAGAAAGAACGGCAGCGAGTGAGCGACATGCGCTCGGCACTGGAAAAACTGGAAGAACAGAGAAAAAAGATAGAGGCATTGTGATTTAGGAGCCAGTCAATATAAGATGACTAACCGTTAGAAATGACATGTACTTTCAGAAAAAATGTTACCGGAGAAAAAACTTATGAAGAAACTAATCGCAATCGCATTGTTCCTCGCAGCCACCGCCTCCAGCGGCATCTCGGGGCAAGCGATGGCGGCCACTAACCCCGCAGCTGCCGCAAACTCCAACGTAATTAATTTGAGTTCACAAGCGTGGCTGGGCAATTTCAAGCTGGATCAAAAACAATTGGCATCGATAAAAGCCGCCGTGGAAAGGGCACTGGATGCCCCTGTTGACGTGGAACAGCAGTGCGGCGATGAGACGGGCCTTTGCGTAGTACGCTCTGCGCGCGAATGGATTTATGAGGGTGTCAAATACCGGAAGATTGTTATTTATCTCCACACGATAGGAGATGCTTCTGGTGCGGCTCGTCAAATCAATGGCAAATGGACCGAAATCACAATAAAATAAATCAATGCTCCCGCGTTGCCCGGAACTCGATGTCCGGCCAGCGCTCCTTGGTTAGTTCCAGATTGACGCGGGTGGGGGCTATGTAGGTCAGGTCACCCGCGCCGTCGAGGGCCAGATTGTCGCGGGCCTTGATACGAAATTCTTCGAGCTTTTTGGAATCGTCGCAACTGACCCAGCGCGCAGTGGCGACCTGCACGTTTTCGAAGCTGCACTCCACGCCGTACTCATGCTTCAGACGATAAGCCACCACATCAAATTGCAGCACGCCAACTGCACCCAGGATCAAGTCATTGCTATTGAGGGGGCGGAATAACTGCGTCGCCCCCTCTTCACATAGCTGCAACAGCCCCTTTTGCAGGGCCTTCATGCGCAACGGATCGCGTAGCCGGGCACGGCGAAACAGCTCTGGGGCGAAGTGAGGGATGCCGGTAAATTTGAGATCCTCGCCCTGTGTAAAGGTATCGCCGATCTGGATGGTGCCATGATTGTGCAGACCGATAATGTCACCGGGATAGGCATCCTCGACATGCTCACGCTCGCGTGCCATGAAGGTAATGGCGTTGGAAATCTGCACATCACGGCCAATGCGCACCTGGCGCATCTTCATACCCGCAGTAAAGCTGCCCGAGCATACGCGCATGAAGGCGATGCGGTCGCGGTGCTGCGGGTCCATGTTGGCCTGTATCTTGAATACGAAGCCACTGAATTTCTCCTCCAGTGGCGACACCTCGCGCGTCGTCGTTTCGCGCGGCAGCGGCGGCGGTGCATACTCAACAAAGGCATCCAGCAGCTCCTTGACGCCGAAATTGTTGATCGCGGAACCGAAGAACACCGGGGTCAGCCTGCCGTCCAGAAAAGCCTGTTTGTCAAAGACATTGCTTGCACCACGCACCAGCTCAATCTCGTCACGGAACTCGCTCGCCAAACTTCCAAGCAGATCATCCAGGCGTGGATTGTCCAGACCCTCGATCACCTCGCCTTCCTTGATCTTGCCGCCGTGAGTGGCGCTGAACAGGTGCACACAATCGTGATAGAGATCAAACACGCCCTTGAAGCCCTTGCCCATGCCGATCGGCCAGGTAATGGGTGCGCAGCGGATCTTCAGCACCTCTTCCACCTCGTCGAGCAGATCGATGGGCGGGCGGCCTTCGCGGTCGAGCTTGTTGATAAAGGTGATGATCGGCGTGTCGCGCAAGCGGCACACCTCTATCAGCTTGATGGTGCGCTCTTCAACGCCCTTGGCGCTGTCGATCACCATCAGCGCGGAATCCACCGCCGTCAGAGTGCGGTAGGTATCCTCGGAGAAGTCTTCATGGCCTGGCGTATCGAGCAGATTGATGATCGCGTCCCGGTAAGGGAACTGCATCACTGACGACGTGACCGAGATGCCACGCTGCTTCTCCAGCTCCATCCAGTCGGAGGTGGCATGGCGCGCGGCCTTGCGGCCCTTCACCGTACCGGCGAGCTGAATAGCGCCGCCGAATAACAGCAACTTCTCGGTGAGCGTAGTCTTACCCGCATCGGGGTGAGAGATAATGGCAAAGGTACGGCGGCGCGCCGCCTCTTGGACAATATTGGTCATTATGACGGAACCGGCTTGAATGATCTGACAACTGCGGAATGTTCGCACTGGAAAAACAACAAGGGCTGCACTCTATCGCAACTCTTTAATTTTTGGTGGACCCGCTCGGACTCGAACAGAGGACCAAGAGATTATGAGTCCGTTAATTTGAATCGCCATATCCAGCAATGCTTAACAACACGATAAATTATATCACGATATCTCACTATGCACCGCAATACCCAGACACCAGTGCAACTGGTTTTCGATCGCCCAGTGACCTCGCACGCCCTCGGCGGCTCGCTGGACTTCGGCGACGGGTAAGGTGCTGAGAAAATAGCGTGTTTCCAGCTTATCTCCTCGCCAATATGGCGCTCGCTCTGCACCCGCACGGCGCTTTGCAGGCCTTTCCACAGCGCTCGCTCGGGAAACCACTCCATGGATTCGGCAGGATCTTCGGCGCCAGCTTGGTGTTGTCCACGGTGATTTCAAAAGCTTGCATGACGACTGCTGCGCCATCGCCGGCCTTGACCGTGAAGCGGTGCGGGCCAGGGCAGGCATGCCTATTTCACCACTCCACCGGTGGCTTCAGGGGATCGAGCTTGGCTGCTACTGCACGGGGAGCGCAAACTCCAAGCACTCACTAGCACATGAACACATAAATTGTGCAGCGTAATGCCGCATGATTGTAGGTCGGCCTTCAGGCCGACATGTCTGGCTAAAGCCAGACCTACATGGGATGCGGATCATGTTTCGTAATTTATAATTTCATGTACTCTAGTGCTTGGAGCTTGACCCAACCCCGCCAAAACAGCCCTACCTTATCGCAAGCTTCTTGGCCGCAGTCACCGCCTTTTTCGGCAGCGTCAACGTCAACACGCCGTCAGTATATTTTGCCTGGCTTTCGGTTTCATCCACGTCTTGGGCGAGCGTAAAGCTGCGGTACATGCTGCCATAATAGCGTTCGCTACGCAGCAACTTCTCGCCTTCCTTTTCTTCTTTTTCTTTTTTCACTTCGGCGCTGATGGCAACCTGATTGCCATTGATCGTTACATTAATATCCTCTTTGTTTACGCCTGGCATCTCGGCACGCACCGTGTAGGCCTTGTCATTCTCGGAAATATCGAGTGTGAGCTGCGGTTTGCCCAGCATTTCATGGCGCAACGGCCTGACAAAGTCCCGCATCAACTCCTCAAGCCTGTTGTCAAAGGCGCTGATATCAAAGGGATTAAACCGAACAAGATTGGTCATGACATGTCTCCTTTTCCTTGAGTGGGAACTGCAAGGGAAATATATACCCGGCTAACTCAAGAAACCTTGATATAGATCAATAAAAATGCAGTTATTACCCCTCATACTGGGCAGTGTGGGCGGTTAGTAAGATGCTTTTTTAACGGATACAAGTATATGGTTGCCGATATTACCTTTTACGATGTCTCGGAAGACCAGCACCCGCTGCTGCGCAGGGCGCTTCATAATTATCCGTTTTGGGACGCCCGGCTGGTGGAGGAACCACTGAGCCTGACAAATACCACGCTTGCGGAAAAGAGCGCGGCTATCTCAATCTTCACCGATAGCCCGATCACCCTGGAGATACTTGAACGGCTTCCGGCGCTGCGCCTCGTGGCGACACGTTCTTCCGGTTTCGATCATATTGATCTGGCGGCCACGACACAGCACCGGGTAGCCGTGAGCAATGTGCCACACTATGCTGAAATCGCAAAAGCAGAATATGCCTTCGGCCTGCTCATCGCCCTGATGCGGCGCCTGACGCCCACATTGAAGCGATGCACCAATGGCAACTTTTCCCGCATCGGTCTCACAGGGCAGAATTTGCACGGCAAGACGTTGGGGGTAATCGGCACTGGCCCGGTCGGGATGCAGGTGGTGCGCTTCGCCCACGCCTTCGGCATGCGCATCCTGGCCTGGGATCCTCTGCCCAATGCACAGGCTTATCTGGACCTTGAGGCCTTGTTGCCACAGGTGGATGCGCTTAGTCTCCACCTGCCTTATACCGGCACCCTGCATCACCTGTTCGATGAGGCGCGGCTGCGATTACTCAGGGCGGGAGCGGTGCTGGTCAATACCGCGCGCGGGGGGCTGATCGACAGCCGGGCATTGGCACGGCTGCAGGCGGAGGGACATTTCGGCGGTCTGGCACTGGATAGTTTCGAGGGAGAAAGGGTATGGCTCCATGCCCAGGCGCCCCTGCCGCGTGACCTGACACCAACGCAGCTTGAGCAGGCGCTGCACAGCTTTCAGTTACAGTTGGGTGAAAACGTCATCCTGACGCCCCACAATGCCTTCAACACCACCGAGACGTTGGAGAGTAGCCTGTCAACAACGATTGAAAACATAGGCGGATTTTTTGCCGGGCAACCGCAGAATATCGTGAAACTTGAGCACGAATCACCGCTCGAATAATGCGATGGATTCTACGTGCGTGGTATGCGGGAACATGTCCATGACACCTGCGCTGACCAGGCGGTAGCCATGATTGTGCACCAGCTCGGCGGCATCACGCGCCAAAGTGGCGGGATTGCATGAGACATACACCATGCGCGAGGCACCAAACGCAGACAGGTGTTTGACGGCCTCAAAGGCACCAGTGCGGGGCGGGTCGAGCAGTATCTTGTCAAAACCGGGGCCGGCCCATGAATAATCCACAGCAAGATTCAAATCGGCGGCATGGAACTCAACATTGGTGATGCCATTGCGTTGCGCATTGTCGCGTGCGCGTTGCACCAGTTCCTCGCTCCCCTCCACGCCCACCACGCTGCCCGCGCGCCGCGCCAGCGGCAGTGTGAAATTGCCCAAGCCACAAAACAAATCGAGTATTCGCTCGCCCGGCTGCGGGTCCAATAGCTCCAGCGCACGATTGATCATCGTGCGGTTGAGTTCGACATTCACCTGGGTGAAGTCGGTGGGCAGGAAGAACAGCTCGAGATCGTAATCCGGCAGACGATAGCTGAGCGTGGCGGACTCCGGCCACAGCAGTGTCGCTGTCTCCGGTCCACCCGGTTGCAGATAGATCTGAAAACCGTGGCGCTCGCCAAATCCACGCAGCCTGATTTGATCGTCGCCATCAAGATCGGCAAGGGTACGAAACACCAAGGCGGTATGATGGTCGCCTACTGCAATCTCAATCTGTGGTATGCGGTCACGCGCGTCCATGCCATTGAGCAACGCCCGCAGCTCCACAATGCGCTCACCCACGGAGGGATCAAGCACATCGCAGCGCGTCAGGTCGGCGAGCAGGTTGCTGCGTTTTTCACGGAAGCCCACCAGCATTGCCGGTTTTTTTATCGCATATTTCGCGCTCAGACGCGCCTTGCGCCGGTATCCCCGGTGTCGCCCGGTGAGCGGGGACAGCAGGGATTCAGGGGCCACCTTGCCGATGTGTGCAAGGCTGTCGAGCAGCACCTGCTGCTTGGCGAGAATCTGTGCCTCAACCGCCATGTGCTGCAGGCTGCAGCCGCCGCACACATTGAAATGCGGGCAGCGCGGTTCGACACGGTGCGGTGAGGCTTTGAGTATCTGCACCACTTGGCCTTCATCATAACGCCTGTGTTGTGCGACATAGGTAAACATCACCTCCTCGCCCGGCAACGCCCCTTCGATAAACACCGCCTTGCCGCCGATATGCGCCACGCCACGGGCGTCCTGAGTCAGGGATTCAACATCGGCCCGCACCGGTTCGGCCGGCATTTTTTTGAGATTGCGTCTTGTCATGCTTCGGTGTTTATTACCGCCACGCCTGCAGAAACTCATTGAGGTGGGTCTTGTTCTCTTTGATCAGTGCATCGCGCAGGCGCTGGCTCTCCCCAGCGTAGGACTCAGCAGTAAGGCGCCCCCTGATCAACTCAAAGCGCAAATAGACGAGGTAGGTGTTGAGCACATCCGTCTCGCAATAGTTGCGGATGCCGATGATATCGCCGCGCTGGTAGCTGTCCCACACCTGGGCGCCGTGCATGCCCATCTTGCCGGGAAAGCCCAACAACATGGCGATATCGTCCAGCGGTGCGGTGGCGCGCGCCTGAAAACCCGACAGCACATCCATCAGATCGGTATGCCGGTCATGATAGCGGTTCAGGTAATTGTTCCAGCGAAACTCGCGATTATCATCTCCGGTATCCCAGTAACGCGGCGCGGCGATGCCGTGCAGCAAGGCGCGATAGTGCAGCACCGGGAGATCAAATCCTCCGCCATTCCATGTCACCAGGGTGGGGGTGAATCTGTCGATGCCGTCGTAGAAGCGCTGGATCAACTCCTGCTCCGGGGCATCCGGCTCACCCAACGACCAGACCTTGACGGTATCGCGGGTGCGCAGAACCGCGGAGATTGCAACGATCTTTTGCAGGTGCAGGCGCAGAAAATCCGAACCGCCAGTCTCCTGGCGGCGCAGGTGATACATCACTTCGGCAACGTCCTTGTCGCTCAGCCCCTCCAGCGCATGAAGCCGCCGGCCCGCCTCGACATCAGGCACCGTTTCAATATCAAAGACAAATACATTCATTCAGGAAATACCCCGGTAGACAGATAGCGATCACCCCGGTCGCAGGCAATGCTGACGATCACGGCGTTCTCCACTTCTTGTGACAGACGCAATGCCGCGTACAGCGCACCACCGGAAGAAATGCCCGCGAAAATACCCTCGCGCGCCGCGAGCAGCCGCGTGGTGTCCTCCGCCTCCATCTGCCCCACTTCCATGACACGATCCACACGGGAGGCGTCATAAATCCTCGGCAGGTATTCCTTGGGCCAGCGGCGGATGCCCGGGATATTGGCGCCCTCTGCCGGGTGTACGCCAACAATCTGGATAGCGGAGTTTTGTTCCTTGAGATAGCGCGATACGCCCATGATGGTGCCGGTGGTGCCCATGGCGCTGACAAAGTGGGTGATCTTGCCGCCAGTGTCGCGCCAGATCTCCGGGCCGGTGCCTTCGTAGTGGGCGCAGGGATTGTCAGGATTGGAAAACTGATCGAGCCGCTTACCCTGCCCCGCCTGCTCCATATGCACAGCCAAATCACGAGCCGCCTCCATGCCCCCTTCGCGCGGGACAAGCACCAGCTCCGCACCAAAGGCCTTCATCACCGCGCGACGCTCCACGCTCATATGCTCGGGCATGATCAGCACCATACGATAACCCCTGATGGCGGCGGCCATCGCCAGGGCGATGCCGGTATTGCCGCTGGTGGCCTCGATCAAGGTATCGCCAGGCGCAATCTCACCACGCGCCTCGGCGTGACGTATCATGCTCAGGGCGGCCCGATCCTTGACCGAGCCGGCGGGATTGTTACCCTCCAGCTTTACCAGAACGGCGTTGCTGGTGGCGCCCGGCAGACGCCGCAACCTGACCAGCGGGGTATTGCCGACAAATGTTTCAAGTGTTGAGAAATTCATAATGGTAATTTTATCTCAATTTTTGCAGACAAACGCCCTTTTCTTTAGAATAAGGCCGATAGTTCTTCTCTTACAGCGTACGTGGCCATCCCCTGACTGACGCCCCCCGAAAAATACATTCTAATCCCGGAATCCCTACTATGTATAAAAACAGCCACGCCCTGAAAGTGGCATTACTGACGTGTTTGGAAATCATGCTATCAATGACCGGCCATGCACATGCGGAAAACAGCAAGGAAACCGGAACAAAAATGCTCTCGGACGAGGATTTTCTTGGAAAAATGCCTGTCGTACTCTCTGCCTCACGCCTCTCTCAACCCCCGGCTGAAGCGCCCGCCGCAACCACGCTCATCGACCGCGACATGATCAACGCCTCGGGAGCACGCGAGCTGGCCGACCTCTTCAGGCTGGTACCGGGCTTTCAGGTAGGGTATGCGAGCGGCCACTGGCAAACCGTAACCTACCATGGCCTGGCAGATACCTATGCAAAACGCCTGCAAGTCCTGGTCGATGGACGCTCGGTATATACCCCCGCCTTCGGCGGCGTGCAATGGAGTGACTTGCCGCTGGCACTGGACGACATCGAGCGCATCGAGGTGATACGCGGCCCGAACATGGCGAGTTATGGCGCCAACGCCTTTCAGGGAGTTATCAACATCATCACACGCCACGCCTCACAGGATGCGGGCACACGCATCAAGGCGATAGCGGGATCAAAAGGCGTGGCGGAGGGCTTTCTGCGCCATGGCGGCACAAACGGCAACCTCGACTACCGCTTCACCGTTGGCCACCGCGAGGATAATGGCTTCGACAACCGCAACGACAGCAAACGTGTTTCTCTGGCTACGCTGCGCGCCGATTACCGTCCCAACACGAATGACACCGTCATGTTTCAATTCGGGCTCAACACCGGCCCGCGCGGCATGGGTGAGCTGCCGGCACAGAATAACCCAAACCCCACCAATAACGAACACACAAGAACCGTCAACAGCCGTTATGAACAGCTCCGCTGGCAACGCAGCATGAATGCCGATCAGGAAATCAGCATTCAATTTTTTCACAATTACCACCAGGCCAGTGAGGCATGGCTTACGCCACCGCTGAAAATCATTGGTGGCGCGCAATTCCCCATGAACGAGGACGTGACAGCGCAGCGTTATGATCTGGAGCTGCAACACAACCTGAGCCCCTTTGAAAGCTGGCGTTTCGTATGGGGCGCGAGCACCCGCGTCGACCAGGTCACTTCACCCACGTTCCTGGGCACGACACAAACGCTTAACCATAGACTGCATCGCTTGTTTGCCTCCAGTGAGTGGCGTATCACACCGGCATGGCTTTTGAACATGGGGGCGATGCTGGAAAAAAACGACATTACCAACACGGATATTGCGCCACGCCTGGCGGTGAACTACCTGATCAACGAACACCATTCGTTACGCGCCAGTGTTTCAAAAGCGCTACGTACGCCAGTGATATATGAGAACCGCGCCGACTATAAGGCAACCTTTGGGCCGTTACGAAACCAGCTTTATCTTGGCAGTAACACTCTGATGCCAGAAACCATAGTCTCGCAAGAAATGGGCTATCTTGGCAACTTCCCGGCGGCGCACCTTGCACTGGACATCAAGATTTTTCAGGATGAAATAAAGGGCCTTATCAGTGCAGGCCAAGTCTCCTATGCCGCCGACAATGTCGACGGAAAGACCCGGCAATTCCTGAATGGCGACAACGCCACCATCCGTGGCGCGGAAACCCAGATAAAATACACTCCCCAAAAAAACACGCAAGTGATATTGAGTTATGCCTATACCGATATCAACAGCAGCAACTACTGGATTCGCTACTCAACGACAGCCCCTGCCAACTCGCTCAGCCTGCTGGCCATGCAAAATTTGCCGGGCAATTTGCGGGGCAGTCTTGGGTACTATCAAACCGACAAAGTTTATTATATAGGCATGGTTACAAAAGAGAGCGCCGGCGCAATGAAACGGCTCGATCTGCGTCTTGCACGCCCGTTCCGTGGCGGTGAAATTGCAGTGGTCGCTCAAAATGTCCTGGATGGCTACCAGGAATACCGATACCAGAATGTCTTCGACTCGCGCTGGTATGCGACACTGACCTTGGACCTGCAATGATCGCCGCGCCTGAGTGTGACCATGAACTGAAGCAAGAGAAATGCCTCGCTTCGTGATCAATGGTGTTTTTTGGAAACCGCACTTGCTGCTTGGTCTTCTCCTGCTCATCATGTCGCCGGCCATTGCCACCGCAGCGAATATTACAATTGTCGCCAATCCGCAAGAGGACTCCCACGCTGAATTGATAGAGGGCGTGAAAGCCGCGCTTGCGCGACACCCTGGCAACGGGTTCAATATCAACATCGTTCCTCTGGCGTCACTGGATAACAACAGCATTCGGGAACGGGATTTTCTGGATGCTGATCTCATCGTTACAGTGGGAACAACAGCCGCACAGCAAGCTGGGCAACTGAGTATCCCGGCAATCGCCAAAACACCGTTGCTTCACGCTCTTATCCCTAAAATAAATTTTGATAGCATCACCCAGCGGCGGCGGACTGAAGCTAATCCTGCGCGCGATTTATCAGCTATCTATCTTGACCAGCCACTGCCACGACAGTTCGATCTATTGCGTCTGGCACTGCCTCAATACAAGCGGCTTGGGGTAGTGCTGGGGCCAGCCTCGCAAACACTCCTGCCAGACATGGAGGACGCCGCAGAAAAGGAAGGTTTACACCTCTACAGCCGCACCGCAAGAAACGAAGGTTCGCTGATAGCGACACTCAACGATGTGCTGGCGGAAAGCGATATGATACTGGCCATTCCTGATCCATTGATATTCAATCGTTACACAGTGCAAAATCTGCTATTGACAACCTATCGCCAAAAAACTCCCGTCATCGGGTTTTCGCAGGCCTACGTCCGGGCAGGGGCGCTTATGGCAGTCTATTCCACACCCACGCAGATCGGCCAGCAAGTCGCGGAGACGCTACGTCTGGCCGCCACCAAGAACTGGAAACTACCGGCACCACAGTATCCGCACAATTACACCATCACGATCAACCATCAGGTAGCACGTTCCCTGGGGCTGCGTCTGCCCAACGAGAACGATCTCCAGCTTCGTCTGCAACAAATAGACAACCCATCCTTATGAAGCGCTGGAGCATCAAAAATAAAATCCTGCTTCTGGCGCTGCTGCCCGCCACGGTCATCGCCCTGCTAATCACTGCCTACTTTACCAGTATGCGCATCGCAGACCTTGATCAGACGTTGCTGAATCGCGGCAAGGCCATAACAACACATGTCACCCAGGCAAGCGAATATGCGGTTTTCTCCGGCAACCGTGACATCCTCCGCGATCTGGTGAATGCCACACTCAAGGAAACTGATGTCGTCTCGGCCATTATCACCGACGTCCAGGGTGTGCCACTGGTCAAATCAGGCGCGACCCCGGCACCTGCTGGCTTACCAACAGAGGCACACTCAAACACCGCCATGACACTCTCGGCGAACAAAAAATTCCTGGTATTCCATTCGCCGATCCTGCTCGCCGGAATCGCCATCGACGACTACGCAGACACAACAGGAAGCGCGCAACGCCAGCCTCTTGGATATGTCACCATCGCATTGTCACGGGCAAGCACAGTGAAAAAACAAGAGGAGGCGTTTGTCACCGCACTGTTTATGATTTTCGCAGGATTGATAGTGAGCGCATTAATCGCGTTGCGCATGGCGCGCGGTGTTACGCGACCGATAATGAATGTAACTGAGGCAATGAAGCGGCTGGAGCAGGGTGATCTTGAAATTCATATCGCACCCACATCCACCGATGAATTGCGCGTCCTTGAAACAGGCATTAACTCAACGGCCTCCGCACTAAAAGCCGCGCAAGATGAACTGCAAGACAAAATAGCCCAGGCCACGCTGGATTTGCGCAACACACTGGACATGATGGAGCTGCAAAACGCCGAACTGGATAGTGCGCGCCACAATGCGCTTGAGGCGAGCAGGGTGAAGTCCGAGTTTCTTGCCAACATGAGCCACGAAATCCGCACACCTATGAATGCGATTGCCGGATTCACGAACCTTATCCTGAAAACAAAGCTGGATGATGAGCAGCGTGATTACATAGAAACTATCCGAAAATCCTCTGAAAATCTGCTTGCCATCATCAATGACATTCTTGATTTATCGAAAATCGAGTCCGGCAAACTGAAGCTGAACAATGTCGCATGTGATCTGCGCGAATGCCTCGACGAGGTACTGTCACTGCTCGCACCCATCGCTCACGAAAAGGGCCTGGAACTGGTGCCGATTGTCTATTCCGATGTGCCATTTCATCTTGGTGGTGATCCTCTAAGAGTAAAGCAACTCATCACCAATCTGGTGGACAATGCCATCAAGTTTACCCATGAGGGCAGCGTAGTGGTCCGCGTCATGCTCGATGATGAGGATAGCTCTGACCAGACCATACTGCGCATCAGCGTCACCGATACCGGCATCGGCATCGCACCGAAGGACCGGCAACGGTTATTCTCAGCCTTCACCCAGGCGGACACTTCGGACACACGAAAATATGGCGGGACAGGACTCGGACTTGCCATCTGCAAGAAACTTGGTTGAGCAGATGGGTGGCGAAATCGGGCTGGAAAGTGAACCCCGCGCGGGGTCAACCTTCTGGTTTACCTTGCGCGGGGAAAAGCTCGCCACCCCACACAACGCCCGGCCTGCTGCTACTCCGTTAGCGGGTTATACAGTCCTGCTGTATGAGCCACATCCACTGGCACGATTGGCGGCCTATCACACCCTGACGGGGTGGGGCATGTCAGTGATGGAAGCCGAGGACCCATCAGCCCTCAATCCGATGTTGCACGATGCCGCCACCCGGGGTATCCGTGACCCGATGGTAATACTAAGCGCGTCGAGGCATACGCTCGAATCAGGCACGCTTTCCGCAGCAGTCAAGGCGATCAAGGCCAATGGCAACTGCAAGGTCGCCATACTTGTGAACGACAACAGTCAAAACGCACTGAGCCGCATTTCTGCCAGCGGCGCAGATGCCTGCCTGGTCAAACCCTACCGGCAAAGGGATCTCTTTCGGGTGCTATGCCGGTTTGTTGCCACCGGGAACACGCCTGCCGAACAAGATGTTTTTTCCTCGCCAACATCTGCGACTGCGATACAGCGGCTTGCGGGCCTGCGGATACTGGTGGCGGATGATAATCCAATCAACCGCAAATTCATTATCACATTATTACGGCAACAAGGCGCCCAAACAATCGAGGCTGAAGACGGCCAGCACGCCGTCAGCGCGGCAGCCACACAGCGCTTCGACCTCATCCTGATGGATGTTCATATGCCTGTGATGAATGGCATTGAGGCATCATCCAGTATCCGGGCACGGGAACCAGAGGAACAGCACACCCCCATCATCGCCCTCACTGCCGATGCCCTCATCGCAGAACGTAGTGACATTGGCGCTGCAGGAATGGACGATTTGCTGATCAAGCCGGTTCAGGAAGAACAGTTGTGGCGCATGATTGCAAAGTGGGTGTATCGCACGGCGCCGGGAACACCACCCGCCACGAACGTGCATCAGGCGAGTGATACTAGAGTGTTGGATGAAACCTTAGGTTTACAACTGGCGGGAGGCAATGCCGCGCTTGCTGCGGATTTGCTGGCCATGCTGCTGGAGGACTTGCCCAGACAGCGTCACAGGCTCAATGAGGCCTACGCCAGCGGGGATAGGGGAGAATTCCTGGAGCATGTGCATAGACTACATGGATCGGCGTGCCAGTGCGGGGTCCCCGCATTGCGGGCCGCTGCGGCACGACTGGAAAGCGCGATAAAAGCAGAAGAGGGACTCGCACCCGCTTCTGCTGTCCGGGCACATATGGAATCGGTCAGCAAGGAAATCGAGCGTTTGCTTACTTCTTGCCGCGCTTGAGCACCACCACATTGGATGTCTGCACCACAGGAAGCGCGGGCGACTCGCCCATTTCAGGCACCAGTTGCTTTAGCAGAGGCACGAATTGCGCCTCGTCATAATCCTTGCTAGCCCGCTCCATCGCGTCGACAGTCTCATTCAAATAGCGCCAATCGACTTCGCGGCTCTGTGCGAGCATGATTTTGTCATGCCCGGTTTCAGTCAGTCCCTCCTGCTCATAAAACAACTCCTCGTACAGCTTTTCGCCCGGCCGCAAGCCGGTATACACAACTTGCACATCCTCGCCGGGGATCTTGCCCGACAAGCGGATCATCTGCTCGGCAAGATAGCCGATCTTGACCGGCTCGCCCATGTCCAATACGAAGATCTCCCCGCCCTGCCCCATCACACCCGCCTGCATGATAAGCTGACAGGCCTCGGGGATAGTCATGAAATAACGGGTGATCTCAGGATGGGTGACGGTGACCGGACCACCTGCCGCGATCTGCTTTTGGAACAGAGGCACAACACTGCCCGCCGAACCCAGCACATTGCCAAATCGCACAGTGATAAAGCGCGTGCTCGAACGCCGGTCCAGCATCTGGCAGAAAATCTCGGCGACCCGCTTGCTCGCGCCCATCACATTGGTGGGGTTGACCGCCTTATCAGTGGAAATCATCACGAAATTGGCGCAACCGTATTTATCCGCCGCCAGCGCCAACGTCTTGGTGCCGAGCACATTGTTGCGCACACCCTCGCGTGCCTGGCTCTGGAGCATGGGTACATGCTTATAGGCGGCGGCGTGGAAGATCATTTCGGGGCGGTACTTGCTCAGTACATACTCGACGGCGACCTTATCGCAGACATCGCCCAGGCAGGCATGCAGCACCAGATTTGGGTACTCGCGGCGCAATTCCATTTCGATGCTGTAAAGATTGAACTCGCCACGCTCAAACAACACCACTGAGGCCGGCCCCAGGCGTGCAATCTGCCGGCACAGTTCGGAGCCGATGGAGCCTCCCGCGCCGCTTATCAGGACGGTCTTGCCCGCCAGTCCGTCATTGATCGACTGCCAATCGAGCGATACCGGCTCACGGCCCAGCAGGTCATCAATAGCTACCTCGCGCAAATCACGCACGCTTACCATGCCGGACACCAGGTCCTGCATACGCGGCAGGATTCTGAACACCACGCCGGCCTGTTCGCACAACTCAACCACGCGCCGCACCTGGACGCTGTTCGCGGAGGGGACAGCGATCACCACAATATCCACACCCACATCATCGACGACCTGCGCCACCTGGTCGAGAGCACCAAACACCGGTATGCCATGCACCTTGGCGCCCTTGAGCTGCGGATTATCATCCAGAAAGCCGACGGGGACGCATTCATTATCCCGCCGCATATCGCGCGCCAGCATCTCGCCCGCCCGGCCTGCGCCCAGGATCAATACCCGTTTGCACTCGGGCGCGGAGCTCAGGTTCAGACCGCGGTCTTTCCAGACACGATAGATCAGGCGCGGCGCACCCAGCAGGAACACAAGAAACAGGGGGTAAAGGGCCAGCGTGGTACGCGGCACGCCATCAAGGCGGTTAAACAGAAACAGCGCAAGGCTGACTGCCAACCCGCCTATTACAGCAGCACGCAAGATATTCCAAAGATCCGGGACACTGGCGAAACGCCACAGCCCACGGTACAGACCGGTCCACCACAACACCAGGCCCTGGGCGGCAACAACCACCGCCAGTATCTGCATGAAGGCAGCGCCCTCAAAGGCCTGAAAAGAAAAACTGTGCCTGACAAGATAGGCGGCACTCCATGCCAGCAAGACCATACACAGGTCATGCACGGCAATGGCAAGGCGACGATTTACGACCTTCATTAGCACTTCCTTTTGATATCGTTCTGTATGCCTTAAACCCAGATTGTCGACTAGCCCCAAAACCGTTCACTTAAAGTAGGTTGGGTCAAGCGAAGCGGACCCAACATTGCAATGACGGAGCAACCATCAAAAATCTACTTTCACCATAATACCAACCCGCTTGAAGGAAGCAAGGTTTTCCTATAAACAGCAACGTGTTATACAACCCTGTTGCGTTCAATACCTGAGAAAAATGCCCTGATATTTTCAGCTGTTTCGTTAACCAGGCGCTGGCGCGATTCACGGCTCGCCCAGGCGATATGCGGTGTAACGATCAGGTTCGGCACATCGCCTGTCAGCAGTGGATTGCCATACACCGGCGGCTCCTCGCGCAGCACATCCACCCCTGCCCCACCGAGTCTGCCATTGCGCAGGGCCTCCGCCAGCGCTACCTCGTCCACGATGCCGCCACGCGCGGTGTTGATGAGCAGGGCATCGGGTTTCATCAGCGCCAATTCCTGCGCGCCAATCAGGCCGCGCGTTTCAGGGGTAAGCGGACAGTGCAGACTGAGCACATCGATCTGAGGCAGCATCTCGTGCAGGGGCATCCGTCCCGGCGCTGCAGGGGCGGATGCGCGTTGCGCCACCAGTACCGTCATCCCAAATGCCTCGGCAACCCGCGCCACCGCCTGCCCCAGCTCGCCATAACCGACAATGCCCAGCGTCTTTCCGGCGATCTCGCGGATCGGATAATCCAGCAGGCAAAACTGCTCACTCGCCTGCCAGCGGCCTTCACGCAGCGCCCTTTGATAATCCGGCAGACGGATAGAAAGCGCCAAAATTAAAGCGAAGACATGCTGCACCACGGAGGGCGTGGCATAGCCACGCACGTTACACACGGCAATCCCGTGACGCTTGGCCGCCTCCAGATCCACGTGATTGGTACCCGTGGCGGCGATGCAGATCAGGCGCAACTGTGGCGCGTTTCGCAGCGCCGTTTCATCCAGCCGGACCTTATTGCTGATCACTACCGTCGCATCCGTGATTCGCCCAGCCACCTCAGCGTCATGAGTAGACTCATATGCGCGCCAATCAGGCAGAGCACGCTCAAGCGCGCCAAGATCCAGATCTCCACAATCCATGGCGCCACGATCAAGCAGGACAGTTAGCATAAGCTCACATGCCGCATCAACGCCCATTGCACATGCTCGCGCACCATTCCGGAAGCGTGATCGGCCCGCGCCTGAAGGGCGGCGATTATGGCGGGAGTGGAAGATGCGTTACCGAGCGCCACGGCGATATTGCGCAACCAGCATTCATATCCGATGCGACGTATCGCCGAGCCTTCGGTGCGCCGCAAAAATTCCTCTTCACTCCAGGCAAACAATTCTACTAGCTGCGGCGCATCCAGGCCGGCGCGGGGCGAAAAATCGCTCTCGTCAGTAGGTCGGGCAAAGCGGTTCCATGGACAGAAAAGCTGGCAATCGTCACATCCATATACCCTGTTTCCGATCAAGGGCCGAAACTCGACAGGGATAGAGCCGCGCAGCTCAATGGTGAGATAAGAAATACAACGGCGCGCGTCGAGTTGATAGGGGCCAATGATGGCCTGCGTCGGGCACACGTCGATACAGGCCCGGCAAGTGCCGCAGCGATTTTGCGCTGGGGCATCATCCACCGGCAACGGCAGATCGGTATATAACTCACCGAGAAAAAACCACGAACCCGCATGCTGATTAATCAGATTAGTGTGTTTACCAATCCATCCCAGCCCGGCCTTTTGCGCGAGGGCTTTTTCAAGAACCGGCGCACTGTCGGCGAAGGCGCGGTAGTTGAACGGCCCCGCTGCCTCGCCAATACGCTGCGCAAGTTTTTGCAGTCGGCTGCGCAATACCTTGTGATAATCACGGCCCAAGGCATAACGCGAAATGTAGCCAAGGCGTGCGTCCGCCAAGACAGCTTCAGCATCGGCACCGGAGGGCGGCAGATAATCCATGCGCGCCGAGATAATGCGTAACGTACCCGGCTGCAACGCCTCGGGCCGGCTGCGCTTGCTGCCATGACGCGCCATATATTCCATCTCACCATGATGGCCCGCATCCAGCCAGGCCATCAGATGGGCTTCGGCCTCATCCAGCCGGGTATTCGTGATGCCAACCTGCTGAAAACCCAGCGCCTGGCCCCAGAGTTTGATGTCAGCGGCAAGTTTGGTGAAATCGGCGGACACGCTATGGTCGTTTCAGGATCACAGCAAATCCAGCGTCTTCGGCTGTATGCCCTCTTCCATCGCCATTACCGCCTGCTTCCAGGCAGGGTCGCTACGCAGTTGGGCACGGGTAATGGGGTTACGTCCGTGCATGCGCACCAGGCGGAAGTGAGACGCCGGATCATCATGGCTGCGCATCCCATCCAGCAGTTTCGCCATGGCCATGAAATCATTGCACGCCAGCACCATGTCGCACCCGGCATCCAGTGCCGCATGGGCGCGATCCACGATATCTCCGGCGACACTCGCGCCCTCCATTTCCAGATCGTCACTGAATATCACGCCCTGAAAACCCAGGCGTTTGCGCAACACCTCCTGCATCCAGAAACGCGAAAAACCCGCAGGTTCAGGGGCAACATTCGGGTAAATGATATGCGCGGGCATGATCGCCGCCAGACCATAATGAATCATGCGCTCAAAGGGCACGATATCATCAAGATAGATATCGTTGTAACTGCGCTCATCCACCGCGACATCGACATGCGAATCCGGCGCCACCGCACCATGCCCAGGAAAGTGTTTGCCCGTTGCCGCCATGCCTGCGCGGTTCATGCCGGACATATAGGCATGGGCGAGATCGGCGACAATTTCAGGGTTGCGGTGAAAGGCGCGATCACCGATCACCCCGCTCACGCCATGATCAAGATCCAGCACCGGCGCAAAACTGAAATCCACCCCCACCGCACGCAACTCCACCGCCATCAGCCAGCCGATAGTCTCGGCCAGCCCTTTGGCGCGCCTGGGGTCATGCCCATAAATCACACCCACATCGCGCATTGGCGGCAGGCGCGTAAAACCATTACGAAACCGCTGCACCCGGCCCCCTTCGTGATCCACCGCCACCAACAGGTGTGGCGTGCGCAACGCATGAATCTCCCCAACCAGCGCCTCAACCTGCACAGGATCAGCGTAATTGCGGGTGAATAAAATAACACCGCCGACCAGTGGATGCTGGAGCATCTCGCGTTCTTCGGGGGTCAGTGCAAGCCCGGACACGCCGAGCATCAAGGGGCCTAACGACATTCAATGATCTCCCAACTGATACTTCCTCACCGCATTATTATGCTCTTGCAGTGTTTCCGAAAAATAGTGACGGCCATCACCGCGCGCCACAAAATACAAGGCCTTGCCTGGCGCAGGATGCACTGCGGCTTGCAGGGCATCACCGCCGGGCATGGCAATCGGCGTGGGCGGCAGGCCACGGCGCAGATAGGTATTGTACGGGGAATCCGCCATAAGGTCATGCTTGCGCAAGTTACCGTCAAAAGCGTCGCCCAAGCCGTAAATAATGGTGGGATCGGTGGCCAGCGGCATGCCGATTTTCAGGCGGCGGATGAATACGCCCGCGATCATGGGACGCTCGACGGGTGCGGCGGTCTCCCTCTCCACGATGGAGGCCATGGTCAGCGCCTCATAAGGCGTTTTATAAGGCAGATCCGGGCTGCGCTTTTGCCAGGCTTCCTCCAGGCGCTGGCTCATCAAACGGTAGGCGCGCTGTAAAAATGCCACATCAGTGAAATTGCCGGAAAACCGGTAAGTATCCGGGTAAAAACGGCCTTCAGGGTGCTGGTCCGGCCAGCCCAGCCTGGCCATGACCTGCTGATCCGTCAGACCGGGCAGGGTGTGTATCAACTTCGGGTGGCTGTTGACGGCGGCCATCACCTGCCGGAAGTTCCAGCCTTCCACGATAGTAAGCGTATATCCCACTACCTTGCCCGTCACGAGATTGTCCAGCAACTCCACGGGAGTCATCACCGAGGTCAACTGATATTCCCCCGCCTTGATACTGTGCTCCTTGCCCTGCCAGCGTGCCAGCCATACAAGATAGGTGGGATGATCAATCATGCCGCGCTGCGCAAGATCTCTTGCAACCTCCTTCAAACCGGCACCAGGCATAACAGTATAAGAGACGCTCTGCTCCGGAATGTGCAGCGGGGTTTCGACGAATTGCGTCATTTCCATATACAGCCAGCCGATGGCAAAACTGCCGAACAGGATAAGGAAACCGGTAAGCTTGAACAGGATATTTCGCATGGTGTAAGGTCAGGTGTAGGACAAAAAATCAGCGCCAAAGCACCAATGGTATTCGATAACGCATATCTTTACTTCTACAACTCCTGCCCCCCAATCCTCGCAGCAATATAGCCTGTTATCGGACGATGCGCCGGAAAATCAATCCCCGCGCAATGCTTCACTGGCCACACGCCAATCAGGCTGTTGCATAGAAACACCTCATCGGAGGACTTTACATCATCAAGGGTGATTTGTGTGATTTCGGCTGGAATGCCTGTGTCTCGCACACCGTCAAGGATACATCCGCGCATCACGCCCGCCACGCCACACCGTGACAGATCCGGGGTCAGCAGACGTCCGTTGCGCACGATGAAGAGATTGCTCATCGTGCCTTCGATGACATGACCTTCGCCATCCAGCATCAACCCCTCCGGGATCGCCGGATCTTCCCATTCGCTACGCGCCAGCACCTGCTCCAGGCGATTGAGATGCTTGATACCTGCCAGCGCGGGATTGCTGCCCAGGCGGGTTGAACATAACCGCACGGCCACCCCCTCCACCCAAAACGCCGGAGGATATTCCGGCCACGCATAGAGCGCCACCAGCCGGGTGGGCTGCGTCGCACCGCTAGGTGGAGCACGATACCCTCGGCCACCGCTGCCACGGGTGATGATGATCTTGAGCACACCCTCGGCTACGCCCTCGCACAACTGCAATGACTCGCGCCGAAGCTGTGCAGCGTCTATCGGAGCAATGCCCAGACGCTCACAACCAAGCAAAAGACGCTGCATGTGTCTGTCCCATAACGCAGGCGCGCCACCATGCACGGCAATGGTTTCAAACAGACCATCGCCGTAATGCAGGCCGCGATCATTGGCGTCGAAGCTCGCGCCCGGCACACCATTCACCAGCATCCCTGTCATCAACTTTCTCCCTTTACAGCAGGAAGTCCAGGGGAAAATTCCACGCCCAGCGCCAACAACAACCCACGCGCCTTGGCGCGGGTTTCCTCCAGTTCGGCCTCCGGCACGGAGTCGGCCACGATACCGGCACCGACGCGCAGTTGCACATGGTTCTCTTCCACCCACATGGTGCGAATCAGTATATTCAGGTCCATGCTCCCATCATGGTTGAGATAGCCCATCGAGCCGGTGTAGGGTCCGCGCGCCGTTTGCTCAAGTTCGGCAATGATTTCCATGCAGCGCACTTTGGGGCAACCGGTGATGGTGCCGCCGGGGAATACTGCGCGGATCGCCTGCCCCGGCGTTACATCGGGGCGCTTGGTGCCGCGCACGTTGGAAACGATGTGATGCACATGGGCATACGATTCCAGCCCCATCAACTCATCCACCTGCACGCTACCGGGCACACATATGCGCCCCAGATCGTTGCGCTCCAGGTCGATCAACATCACATGCTCGGCACGCTCCTTGGGATGGGCAAGCAAGGTCTGCGACAACGCATGATCTTCATCGCCGATACCGCGTGGCCGGGTGCCTGCGATGGGGCGGGTCTCGACCACATCGTCGCGCATACGCACCAAGCGCTCCGGCGAGGAGCTTAGTATCGCGCTGTCGTTGTACGTCACCAGTCCAGCGAATGGCGCCGGGTTATGCCGCCGGAGATTCCGGTAAAGTTGCGCACAGGTAACACCTTCCGCCAGCACGCCGGAATAGGCGCGTGAAAGGTTAACCTGGAACACATCACCTTCAACAATATAGTCTTTAATGCACCGCACTGCGCTCAGATACCGCTCCGGCTCGTCCTCCCGCACGTCCGTCTGTATATGGGGCAGATCGTCATCCGTACCTATCGTTACGGCGTCCAGATCGCACATCATCACATCCAGCGATAACGCATGAGAATCTTCAGCCACGAGGAAGGTCTGTTTCAGCACGTGGTCTCTGATAACAGCCGCAGGAATACGTGTGGCGAAGGCGATGGGCAGGCGTGAGGTGCGCCTGGACAGATCAAGGGGCAAATCAAGACAGGGTTCAACCTGTCCGGCAAGCTCATAACCAAGGTAGATAAACCACCCGCCGGAAAATGGCAGGCTCGATTCAGCATCCGTGGAGGGTATACGTTCTCTTGCCCACCAGGCATCGAGGTTATTCAGAAAATCCGGCCCATTGA
Source organism: Gammaproteobacteria bacterium (assembly GCA_021731145.1). GTDB lineage: Bacteria > Pseudomonadota > Gammaproteobacteria > Ga007554 > LNEJ01. The sequence goes on from JAKFXX010000032.1 coordinate 40,283, forward strand.
CAAGCAGGCCATCACCGTTGAGGGTGTGGAAACCAGTCAGCGGCCGCTCCAGCGCATCCGGCAACTGCTCCCTGCGTTGCTCTACCTCCGGCATCCATGCCGTCGCCTGCGGCACTTGTCCATCCATGCACAGCGCAAGTGACTGCCCCGGAAAGGCAAACAGGATGTCATAACGGGCATGCGGCGTGCCATGCGCAACACTCTCCAGCAGAAAGGGGTAGCGTTGCGGATGAGCCAGGTGTAACCCTAGCAGGTCTTGGTAGATGTCGAGCTGGCGTATCAGTTTTGCAGTCTACCCAGGGTAAAGGAATTATCCAACGTTGGACTTAAAAGGCACGCCAGCGATGAGGCCAGAGCAATGCCCCTATTGAATGGCGTGTTAGCGGATTTTTGGCCAATGTCTCGGATTGCGAGCATCATGCAACACAGCCAAAACATGTACGAGGCTCCCCCGCACCGCGTAAAACAAACCGTAAGGGAAGCGCGGAAGGAAAGCTCGGCGAATGCTGGGAATCACCTCGGCATAAAGCAGAGGTGCTTGCTCTAGTGTTATGTCACGCATTGAATGTTGGATATAAAGTTTCATTTTAACGCTATCAATTTATCGGTAAAAATGGCTGTAGTTTGGCGCTATACATGCGACAAATCACGCATGACGCGACACTAGCCGTTTTAGCTGTAACTCCATTGCAGCCATGAATTCTTCACCGAGGCCGGGACTCTGCGATTCGTACCACTCTTGAGCTTCACCAATTTCACGCAATACCCGTGAAGAGAACTTTAAGCGGAACGCCATGAGCCATCTTTAAGGCTTAATTTAACCTGACCCCAGGAATAACCAGCCTCCGGATTCTCCTCGAACTCTTTCAGGCGCGCTTCGAGCTCGGCCTTTAATGCAGGCGAAATCTCCACGGCGTCAGGAACCGCTGCAACACTGTCCCAGATCAGCTCAACAAGACGAATACGTTCCTGTACCGGAAGCTCAAGAATGGCGGAAATAGAGATATTGTTCATGTCGGACATTATACCCTCTTTCGGAATATACGCTAACCACGAATAGTTGCCAGGTGACGTTTCACTCACCTGACAATCAACACACTCAGCGGTCGCTCACGGCGTCCCGCCTACCGCGACACTAGCACATCCCTGTGCGTCGCAGCTTGCTCACCACCAATGTCGCGTTGGTTCCGCCAAACCCAAATGAGTTGGACAGCACATGCTCAATCTTCATCTGCCGCGCCGTATTGGGCACATAATCCAGATCGCACTCAGGATCCGGCGTAACAATATTGATCGTGGGCGGGGCAACCTGATCACGTATTGCAAGCACACTGAAAATCGCCTCGATGCCACCCGCCGCGCCCAGCAAATGGCCGGTCATGGACTTGGTGGAACTCACCGCCAGACGGTAGGCATGCTCACCAAAGGCTGCCTTGAGCGCCTGGGTTTCAATCTTGTCACCTGCGGGCGTGGATGTGCCGTGGGCATTGATATAGCCGATATCATCAGGATTGAGACGCGCATCGCGCAGTGCGTTGGTCATGCAGCGCCGCGCGCCGTCACCACCCTCGGAAGGCAGGGTCATGTGATAGGCATCGCCGCTCATGCCAAAGCCGGTCAGTTCCGCATAAATCGTGGCGCCGCGTTTTTTGGCGAATTCATACTCTTCCAGCACCACCACGCCCGCGCCATCACTGAGCACAAAGCCATCGCGGTCTTTATCCCAGGGACGGCTGGCGGTCTGAGGATCATCATTGCGGGTGGACAACGCCCGCGCCGCAGAAAATCCGCCCAACCCGCTGGGAGACGTCGCCATCTCCGCACCGCCCGCCACCATCACGTCGGCATCGCCATACATGATAATACGCGCAGCCTCGCCGATGTTGTGCGCCCCCGTGGAGCAGGCGGACACCAGCGCAATATTCGGCCCCTTCATGCCATATATGATCGAAACATTGCCGGAGATCATGTTAATGATGTTGCTGGGCACGAAAAACGGTGAGATCTTGCGCGGACCGCCATCCAGGAAGCTCTGGTATCCCTTCTCAATGCCCGGCAGGCCACCAATGCCCGAGCCTATCGCAACACCGATGCGCTCGGCATTCTCTTCAGTAATCTCCAATCCGGCATCCGCAATCGCCTCTTTTGCGGCGGCGACGCCGTAGTGGATGAAAGGGTCCATTTTTTTGACATCTTTCGGGGAGATATAATTCGCAGGATCAAAATTCCAAACAGACCCGCCAAAACGCGTCGGGAAATTCGAGACATCAAAATGGGTAATCGGGCCGATGCCGCTCTTGCCCGCCAGGATATTTCCCCAGGATTCCTTGACAGTCAGGCCCACGGGTCCAACCATGCCAAGCCCGGTGATGACGACACGTCTTTTTGCGCTCACGTTTGATCTATCCCTTCAAGTTACATCAGAAATACGGCGGGGCATAAAGAAAAGGCCGCCACCACCATAGTGGTATGCGGCCCCCGTCCGGTAGTCTTCTTATTTAATCTGGCGAGTATTCAGTGGCTCAGGTGGGTATTGACGTAGTCAATCGCCTGCTGAACGGTGGTGATCTTTTCTGCTTGTTCATCTGGAATTTCGCACTCGAATTCTTCCTCAAGCGCCATGACCAGCTCCACAGTGTCAAGTGAGTCAGCGCCAAGATCATCCACGAATGAAGACGTATTGCTCACCTCTTCATCCTTTACCCCTAATTGTTCTACAACGATCTTCTTGACACGTTCTTCGACAGTGCTCATGACAGGTAAATCCTCCAGGTATATAAATAGCAGATTAACTGCAAACGGTATTTTATTGAAAAAGTGCTACGGATGCTAGTTGTTTAGGAGCCGTTAAGGAATAACCAGTGTTTTTTTGGTTAAGCCTCATTGTCACCTCATTGTGCCCTTCACGGGCATACGGTGATTACGGTCCCTTATGCCGTTTCCGCCATTCCAAATGTACAGATTACAATGAACGACGGCTTAGCTGTAAACCATACGCTATCACATATCAATTCATGTACATCCCGCCATTAACATGCAATGTCTCACCGGTAATGTACGAAGCGGAGGGCGATGCCAGAAAGGCCACCGCCGCCGCAATATCCTCGACACGGCCCAGACGGGTCAACGGGATTTGCTGCAATAACGCCATTTTCTGATCTTCGGGCAAGGCGCGCGTCATGTCGGTATCGATAAAGCCGGGGGCTACGACGTTGACGGTGATGTTGCGCGCCGCCGCCTCGCGTGCCAGTGCCTTGCTAAAGCCAATGATCCCCGCCTTGGCAGCGGCATAGTTGGTCTGACCGGCATTGCCAGTACACCCCACCACTGACGCAATGCTGATGATGCGCCCCTTGCGCGCTTTCATCATGGCCCGCAAACAGGCCTTTGAAAGGCGGAAAACAGACGTGAGATTGGTGTTTATGATGCTATCCCACTCCTCGTCCTTCATACGAATCAGCAAGTTATCGCGCGTAACACCCGCATTGTTGACCAATATCCCTGGCGCACCGAAATCCTGCTCGATTTTTTCCAGCGCGGCGTCAATAGATGCCTGATTGGTGACATCCAGCACCAACCCAGCGCCCTTTAACTCGCTATCCGCCAGATATTTTGAAATTTTCTCTGCGGCGTCAAGCGAAGTTGCTGTGCCTATCACCACGGCACCCTGACGCCCCAGCTCCAGCGCTATCGCGCGTCCAATCCCGCGGCTTGCGCCGGTCACGAGAGCTATTTCGTTGTTCAAAGACATTTAAACCCCATCCACAAAGACAACTTACGGGCGCGACGACCAAGCTTGAAGCGCCTCTTCCAGAGTAGCCGGATCGAGCACCGGCAGCGCCGTCATGTCACGCTCGATGCGTTTATTAAGCCCCGCGAGCACTTTGCCGGGGCCACATTCTACCAAATTCTTCACACCTGCGTCTGCCATGGCGCGAATGGTTTCCACCCAGCGCACCGGGTTGTACAACTGCCTGACCAGCGCATCGCGGATTTTATCCGCCTCGACACAAACAGCCACATCGGCATTGTTAATGACGGGTATTTCGGGCGTCTTCAGCGCAACCGTTTGCAGCAGCGCGGCAAGGCGCTCGGCAGCGGGTTTCATCAACAGGCAATGCGATGGCACGCTCACCGGCAGCAGAAGAGCCCGCTTGGCGCCAGCCTGTTTGGCCAGATCAACTGCACGCGCCACTGCCGCCGCCGTCCCTGCCACCACTACCTGGCCGGGGGAATTGAAATTCACCGCCGCCACCACCTCATCCAACGCGCCGGGAGCGACCGCCGCGTCCGCGCACACCTGGATCACCTGCGCGTCCTCAAGGCCGAGAATCGCCGCCATCGCGCCCTCGCCCGCCGGCACGGCCTCCTGCATGTAGCGCCCACGCTCCGCAACGAGGCGCACAGCATCGTTATAATCCAGCGCACCGGCACACACCAGCGCCGTGTACTCACCCAGGCTATGCCCCGCCATCATCATAGGCATGGCACCCTGCCGGGCCTGCCAGACACGCCATACGGCAACCCCTGCGGCAAGCATGGCGGGCTGGGTCTTATGGGTCTGATTCATCTCGGTTTCCGGGCCAGACTGAACCAGATCCCACAGATCATAACCCAGGACTTCCGAGGCCTGACCAAAGGTTTGGCGCACCTCGGGATAGACAACAGCCAACTCCGAGAGCATCCCCACGGATTGCGAACCTTGACCGGGAAAGACAAAAGCAAGCGACATCGACGAGCCCTGTAACAGATTGATATTTTTGACGTTACTTTATATTTTCAACGAAACATGCGAGACATTAATACTTAATCAATGCCGATCCCCAAGTGAACCCTGCACCAAAGGCCTCCAGCAATAGCGTATCACCGCGCTGGATGCGGCCATCCCGCACCGCAACATCAAGCGCGAGCGGCACCGAGGCCGCCGAGGTGTTGCCATGCTCACCCACAGTGACAATCACCCGCTCCATGGGCATTTTCAGCTTTTTAGCGGTGGCTTCGATGATACGAATATTCGCCTGATGCGGCACCAGCCAATCCACGTCGGACTTTTCGAGCTGATTAGCCGCCAGCGTCTCATCCACAATACGCCCCAGGGTATTCACGGCGACCTTGAAAACCTCGTTACCCTGCATCTTGACGTACTGGCTACCCTGTTGAACGTTTTCAAAACCTTGCGAGATGCCGTAGGGAATGGTCAGCAGGTTTTCGTAGATGCCATCGGAATGTAAATGCGTTGACAGGATACCCGGCGTATCGCTGGCGCCGAGCACTACTGCGCCGGCGCCATCACCGAACAGCACGCAGGTGCCACGGTCGGTCCAGTCAACGACGCGCGACATGGTTTCCGCGCCCACTACCAGGACATTGCGCGCACTACCAGAACGGATAAACTTGTCCGCAACATCCAAGGCATAGATGAAGCCAGTGCAGGCGGCCTGAAGATCAAAAGCCGCCGGACCGTGGATATCCAGACGCCGCTGGAGCAGACAGGCAGTGCTGGGAAATATCCGATCCGGGGTGGTGGTTGCCACTACAATGAGATCGATATCGGAGGCCTGAATGCCCGCCGCTTCAATAGCGCGCCGCGCAGCGACTTCGCTCATGTCGCAAGTCGTTTCACCGGGGGCCGCGATGTGACGCTTGTGGATGCCGGTACGCTCCACGATCCACTGATCCGTGGTATCGACCATCTTTTCAATATCGGCGTTGGTCAACACCTTTTCAGGCAGGTAACTGCCGGTGCCGATGATGCGCGAATATTTCAACTTGCACGCCTCTCTGTCAGGAAGGATTCCAGTTGCTTTCTGATGCGTTGCGGCACGTCCTTTTTGACTTCGATCACCGCCTCCTTGATGGCGTTGGCGAACGAAAATGCGTCTGCACTGCCGTGACTTTTGATGACTATCCCCTGCAATCCCACCAGACTTGCGCCGTTATACTGGCGGGGATCAATTTTGGCGCGAAACGCCTTCAATACCGGCATCGCCACCAATGCCACCGACCGGGTAAAGATCGAACGCTTGAATTCCTGCTTCATGTAGTGGCTGATCATTTTCGCCACGCCTTCGCTGGTTTTCAGCGCGACATTACCAATAAAACCATCACACACCACGACATCGACGCTGCCTTTATAGATGTCATCGCCTTCGACGAACCCCACATAATGGATGTCGCTGGCGGCGAGCATGCGCGCGGCCTCCTTGACCGTCTCGTTGCCCTTGATCTCTTCCTCGCCGATATTGAGAAGGCCGACCCGCGGGCGCTCGATGTTATCCACCGCGCTGGTCAACACCGACCCCATCACGGCAAACTGGAATAAATGCTCGGCAGTCGAATCCACATTCGCGCCCAGATCAAGCATATGGGTGTGCCCCGTCATGGTCGGCAAGGCAGAGATAATGGCGGGCCGGTCGATACCAGGCAAGGTTTTCAGCACATAACGGGCGGTGGCCATCAATGCACCCGTGTTGCCAGCGCTGACGCAGGCCTGGGCGCGGCCAGCCTTGACCAGATCAATGGCAACACGCATCGATGAATCCTTCTTCCCACGCAATGCCTGGGAAGGCGGCTCATGCATTTCAACACATTGAGAGGCGTGCTGGATCTGCAACCGGTCACTGGTCTGCACGCGATGCGCCAGCAGTTCCCTGGCAAGGACATCCTGATCGCCCACCAGGATCAGCGTGAGATCAGGCTGCTCGGCAAGCACACTCAGGGCGGCGGGTACAACAACATGGGGGCCATGATCGCCCCCCATGGCATCCAGCGCGAGAGTAAGACCCAAGTCTTACTCGCCCTTGGTGTTAAGAATCTTGCGACCGCGGTAATAACCGTCCGGGCTGATGTGATGGCGCAAATGGGTTTCACCCGTGGCGGGCTCAACCGACAGTGTGGCCGAGGTCAGCGCGTCATGGGACCTGCGCATGCCACGCTTGGAGGGGGTTTTACGGTTCTGCTGTACGGCCATTGTTCATACTCCTGCTATAGATTAAAGCGTTTACAAATCATTTTGAGCAGCCGGTTAGGGCCACCTTTACGTCTTCTTCAGTTGAGCCAGCACTGCAAACGGGTTTTTCTTGCCTTCCTGGGCTGGTTCCTCTTGCTCTTCTTCAAGGATACGTTCTCGCCAAGCCGGGCACTGCTGTTCAGGGTGTATGGGCGCCACTGGCAAGACCAACAGCAGCTCATCTTCAATCATTTCTTTCAGGGAAACTGGCTCCGCACCCACAACCAACGGCTCATAAGCGCTTGGCAAACGCTCGGCTTCCTGCATCGACACCACCACACCCAGCGCCACCTGCGCTTCCAGCGGCAGCTCCATTGGCTGCATACAACGCTGGCAAATAACATCCAACTGCGTGCTCAGGGAGCCGTGTACACAACGAATCCCTTCCATATCCACGCTAAACGCCAGATCGAAATCCACCACACCTTGCGTCGAACGCAATGAAGGCGCAAGCCGCGCCATGCCTGACACAGCCACCTGCCCCTGCAACACCGCACGGGCATCAGCAAGGCGCAAAGGATCTATATATTCGGGCAGCGGACTGGACATAAGCCGGACATTTTACAACCGGCAGACACCTCCTGTCAAAAATGCCTGACAAATCCAACCCTTCCAATTGGGCGGCCTTGACTACAGCGATTGATTCCCGTAGAAGTCGATAACTAAAGAAAGCAGGGCGCAGGCCGATCCCCTGATACGACACAACCAACCCGCGAGGCAGCCGCTTGATCAAGAAAGTGTTGATCGCCAACCGTGGCGAAATCGCCGTGCGCATTGTGCGCGCATGCGCGGAGATGGGAATCAAATCGGTGGCGATTTATACCGATGCCGACCGCCATGCCCTGCACGTCAAGAAGGCCGACGAAGCTTATAATATCGGCCCCGAGTCGGTCGCCGGCTACTTGAATGCCCACCGCATCGCCAATCTGGCGGTGGCTACCGGCTGTGACGCGCTGCATCCCGGCTATGGCTTTCTGTCGGAAAACCCCGAACTGGCCGAGATTTGCGCGCGCCGCAATATCCGCTTTATCGGCCCCTCCGCCGACGTGATCCGCCACATGGGCGACAAAATCGCCGCGCGCCAGTCCATGATTACTGCTGGCATTCCAGTCATACCAGGCAGTGAAGGCAATCTTAGCGGCATTGACGAGGCGCTGGCGCGTGCCGCTGAATTCGGTTACCCGGTAATGCTCAAGGCCACCTCGGGCGGCGGGGGGCGCGGTATCCGGCGCTGCGAAAACGACGAGGATCTGAGAAAAAACTATGACCGCGTGATCTCCGAAGCTACCAAGGCGTTCGGCAGCGCGGAGATATTCCTGGAAAAGTGCATCGTCAATCCGCGCCACATCGAAATGCAGGTGCTGGGCGACCACCACGGCAATGTGATTCACCTGTTCGAGCGCGACTGCTCGATCCAGCGCCGCCACCAGAAACTGATCGAGATAGCCCCGTCGCCACAGCTTACCGATGAGCAACGCGCCTTTTTGGGCGAGCTCGCCGTGCGCGCCGCACAAGCCGTCGGCTACCAGAATGCCGGAACCGTGGAATTCTTGCTGGATGCCGGGGGAAATTTCTATTTCATGGAAATGAATACCCGCTTGCAGGTGGAGCACACGGTCACGGAGCAGATTACCGGCATCGATATTGTGCGCGAACAGATCCGCATCGCGGCGGGACTGCGGCTGCGCTACCGGCAGGATGAGGTGCAGCGCCGCGGCTACGCGATGGAATTCCGCATCAATGCGGAAGACCCAAAAAACGGTTTCCTGCCCAGCTTCGGGCGTATTACCCGCTATTTTGCGCCCGGCGGCCCCGGCGTGCGCACCGATGGCGCGATATACACCGGCTATGAAATACCGCCCTATTATGATTCACTGTGCGTAAAACTGACGGTGTGGGCATTGACCTGGGATGAGGTGCTGGACCGTGCCAACCGCGCCCTGCAGGACATTGGCGTGTATGGCATCAAGACCACTATCCCTTACCATCTGGAAATCATTCGCTCACCAGAGTTCCAGAACGCCACATTTGACACCAGTTTCGTGGAAAACCATCCCGAACTGATAAACTATTCCGTGCGCCGTCCGCCGCGCGAATTGGCCGCCGTGATTGCCGCCGCCATATACGCGCACATGGCCACGGCCAACGCCCACTCTTAACCCAGCAGCGAGTGCCTGACATGTCCCGCGTCTACATCACCGACACCATACTGCGCGATGCACATCAATCCCTGATTGCCACCCGGATGCGCACCGAGGATATGCTGCCGGTCTGCGCCAAGCTGGATCAGGCGGGCTTCTGGTCGCTCGAGGTCTGGGGAGGCGCAACGTTCGATGCCTGCCTGCGCTTCCTCAAGGAAGATCCGTGGGAGCGCCTGAAAAAACTCAGGGCAGCGTTGCCCAACACGCGGCTGCAAATGCTGTTGCGCGGACAAAACCTACTTGGCTACCGCCATTATTCCGATGATGTGGTGCGCGCCTTCGTGCAGCGTGCCGCTACCGATGGTATCGACGTGTTCCGCATCTTCGATGCGCTCAACGACACCCGCAATCTGCGCGTGTCCATCGAATCCGTTAAGGCCGCAGGCAAACACGCCCAAGGTACGATGTGCTATACCACCAGCCCCGTGCATAGCACCCCCAAATTCGTTGAGATGGCGCGCGAACTGCAAGCGATGGGCTGCGACAGCATTGCCATCAAGGATATGGCCGGATTGCTCACGCCGATGGTCACCGCGGAATTGGTGCGCCACCTGGTCAACGCGGTAAAAATCCCGGTTCATTTACATTCCCATGCCACTTCTGGCCTGGCAAGCATGTGTCAGTTAAAGGCGGTTGAAAACGGCTGCCGCCACATCGACACTGCAATTTCCAGCTTTTCCGGCGGCACCAGCCACCCGCCCACCGAGAGCATGGTCGCGGCGCTGCGAGGCACACAATACGACACTGGCCTCAATCTCGAACTGTTGCAAGAGATTGGTTTTTATTTTTACGATGTGCGCAAGAAATACCAGCGCTTCGAAAGCGAGTACACGGGCATCGACACGCGCGTTCAGGTCAACCAGATCCCCGGCGGCATGATCTCCAACCTCGCCAACCAGTTGCGCGAACAAGGCGCACTGGACCGCATGAATGAGGTGTTGGCGGAAATTCCACAGGTGCGCGAAGATCTGGGATTCCCTCCCCTGGTGACGCCCACATCGCAAATTGTTGGCACGCAAGCCCTGCTCAATGTTTTGGCGGGCGCGCGTTACAAGACCATCACTAATGAGGTAAAATTTTACTTGCAGGGCCGTTACGGCAAGACGCCGGGGGTGGTAAACACCATCGTGCGCCAGCAGGCTATTGGCAATGAAGAAGTCATCGATTGCCGTCCCGCAGATCTGCTCAAGGATGAAATGGAAACCCTGCGTGACGACATCGGCACTCTTGCAACGTCCGAAGAAGACGTATTGAGTTACGCCATGTTCCCGGAAATCGCCCGCACGTTTCTCGAACAGCGCGCCTCGGGTACACTCGTACCCGAACCGCTGGAAGTAGCCAGCGACGGCGCCGCCATACGGGGCGCAACGCCTTTGGAATTCAACGTCACCCTGCATGGCGAAACCTACCACATTCATGTAACAGGCAGCGGCCACCAGGAGCAGAACCGGCGGCCCTTCTATGTCTCTGTAGATGGTTTGCCTGAAGAGATTATTGTTGAAACGCTGCAGGAACTCGCTACCGAGCCTGCAAAACAAACCACAGGCAAAGGCAGCAGGCGGACGCGCGCGCAGGCACCTGGGCATGTCACCACGTCCATGCCGGGCACTATTGTCGAAGTCCTGGTGAAGCTGGGAGACACCGTGAAGGCGGGCGATCCGGTGCTGGTGACCGAAGCCATGAAGATGGAAACTGAAGTGCAAGCGCCGATTGCCGGAAAGGTAATCGCTGTAAATGTGCGCAAAGGCGATAACGTTAACCCCGACGAGGCACTGATTGAAATCGGCTGAACATAATAATGGACACAAGCGGCAGCAGTTGATCCTGGCTTCTTCCTCCCCTTTCAGAAAAGAGTTGCTGCATCGGCTGGGCTTGCCCTTCAACGCCATCCCACCGCAAGCCGATGAAACACCGCTCCCCGGTGAATCACCGGAAAGTCTTGTGGCACGCCTCGCTGGCGCCAAGGCACACGCAATAGCGCAACAACACACCGATGCGCTGATCATCGGTTCTGATCAGGTAGCGGTGCTCGACGGTGAAACTCTGGGAAAACCGGGTAATCATGACAATGCTGCAAAACAACTCGCCAACGCCTCCGGCAAACGCGTGGAATTTCTGACCGGATTGTGTCTACTCAATAGCGCCACCCGGCGCATGCAGGTGGATGTCATCCCCTTCGCCGTTGTGTTTCGTGTACTGAGTGCAGCGCAGATCGAAAACTATCTGCGGCACGAGCAGCCGTATAATTGCGCGGGTTCATTCAAATCGGAAGGCTTGGGCATTGCGCTCTTTGACAAGCTGGAAGGCGAAGACCCTACCGCGCTCATCGGCCTGCCATTGATTAGCCTGGTGCGGATGCTGGAACATGAAGGTGTAAGAGTTATTTAAGTTTTTACGTTTAGACGCAAACGCGCAAAGATAATATTCAATGAAGGTTCTTTCAAAATGGCTCTGGCGCGGCTTTGTCCTCGCCATGCTCGCAGCACTGCTTTACCAAGGCTGGACCTACTGGCAAGTAACACGTCTCGACACCCACAACCCTGAAGACACCGCGCTGATGCGCGGGCGCCTGGCGGAAATGGAAGCGGAATCAAAGCCAGCCCACATTGACTATCGCTGGGTGCCGATGCCGCGCATCTCACGCTATCTGCAACGTGCCATCATCGCCTCGGAAGACGCCACCTTTTACAGTCACGAAGGTTTCGACTGGGAAGGCATCAAGGTCGCCGCGGAAAAGAACATCAAACAGGGCAAGGTCGTCGCAGGCGGCAGCACTATCACCCAACAGCTCGCCAAGAACCTGTTCCTCTCCACCCAGCGCACCCCGTGGCGCAAGGGACAAGAGGCTATCATCACGGTGATGCTGGAAAAAAGCCTGAGCAAGCAGCGCATTTTCGAAATTTACCTGAACGTGATCGAATGGGGCAATGGCATATTCGGCGCGGAGGCTGCGGCCCACCACTACTTCGGCAAGGCCGCCGCGAAACTGACGCCCCGCGAAGCGGCGTGGCTCGCCGCCATTGTACCCAATCCGCGCTATTACGATACCCACCGCAACGCGCGTCGTGCAACACGCAAGACCAGGATCATCCTGGCACGTATGGCAATACGTTACGGCCGCGACTTCAACGCCGCGCCACGCCTCATCGCACCACCTGCGAAACCCGCGCCGGAACTCGACATGCCGAAGGAAACCGAGCCATCGGTGGAGCCGGAAACAGCATCCACACCCACGGGCAATATGGAGACGAGCGAGACACAAGCCGCACCGCCCCCGGACAATAGTGCCCCACCGCCTCCAGTAGCACCAGGCAATTGAGCCTGTGCGCGGACTCGTGGGTGTTGGTTGCATTCATACGTTGCTGGTCATCCTCAATGCCATCATGAAACCGGGAAAAGCATGGAAGCCCCGCCATTTGAAAACAAACAATGCTTGTCCCGTAAGCGGGGCAAGGGTGTATATTAATTCTCTGTTTGAAATGTGTGGTATGAAGAGCAACAACGCTCAGACAATCCAAAAAATAATCCCTTTGCTTTTCGTTACCAAAAAAGTCATGTATGCCCGCCTCCTCCTTGCCTATCGAGTCAACCCTCCCCGAGCTGCGCACCGCGCTTGCAGCCCATCCTGCGGTAGTGCTGCAAGCCCCTCCCGGCGCGGGCAAAACCACGCTGGTGCCGCTCGCGCTCCTGCATGAATCCTGGCTGCAAGGCCGCTCGATCGTGATGCTGGAGCCGCGTCGTCTTGCGGCGCGGGCGGCGGCGGCGCGCATGGCGGATCTGCTGGGCGAGAAGGTGGGACAGACGGTGGGATACCGCATCCGTTTCGACAGCCAGATTTCGCGCCAAACGCGTATCGAGGTACTCACCGAGGGCATCCTCACCCGCCGTTTGCAAAGCGATCCGGCGCTGGAGGGCGTAGGGCTGGTGATCTTCGATGAATTCCACGAGCGTAACCTCAATGCCGATCTCGCGCTGGCGCTGTGCATCGACAGCCAGCGCGGCCTGCGCGACGACTTGAAAGTGCTGGTGATGTCGGCCACGCTGGATACTGAAGGCGTCGCCAGACTGCTGAATAATGCACCGATCATCACCAGCATGGGGCGCAGCTTTCCGGTGACTATCAGCTACCTGCCGCGCGATCCGGAAAACAGAGCGCCCGAGACCGTGGCCGCCGCAGTGCGCCGTGCCTTGAACGAACAACAAGGCGATGTGCTGGCCTTTCTTCCCGGTGGCGGCGAGATCCGGCGCACACAGCGATTATTGGAAGCCGATCCCGCCTGCGCAGAGATCAGTATCCATCCCCTCTATGGCGACCTGCCGAAAGAGGCGCAAGACCGGGCGATCCGGCCTGATTCCAGCGGGCGGCGCAAAGTGGTACTGGCCACCTCCATCGCCGAGACCAGCCTGACTATCGAAGGCATCGTAAGCGTAGTGGATAGCGGTTTCGCGCGTGTACCGCGTTTCGACCCGAACAGCGGCCTAACGAGACTCGACACGGTGCGCGTGTCGCGCGCGTCAGCCGAACAACGCGCCGGACGCGCCGGGCGTCTCGGGCCAGGACATTGCTACCGGCTATGGAGCGAATCCACCCAGCGCGGCCTGCAAGCCCAGACCATACCGGAGATACGCGCCGCCGACCTCGCCCCGCTGGCGCTGGATCTTGCTCAATGGGGGGTGCGTAATACGGCGGACCTGGCGTGGCTGGACCCACCCCCGCCCGGCGCGCTGGCCCAGGCGCGGCAGTTGCTCATCGAGCTGGGCGCGCTGGATGACAAGGGCTTGATCACCCCCTCCGGCCAGGCAATGGCCGCGCTGCCCGCGCACCCACGCCTCGCTCACCTGCTGCTGGAGGGCAACAAGCTGGGATTAGGCGCGCTGGCCTGCGATATCTCGGCGCTACTTGCCGAACGCGACATACTCATCAGCGAGAACCAGAGCCGTAAACGCACCTGCGACCTGCTGGAGCGCGTCGAAGCGATAATGGCATTCCGCAAACGCGGCAGGGCCGGTGCGCAATCCTACGGGGCAGACCCTTACGCCTGCGAACGTATCGAACAGGCGGCCAGCCAGTGGCGGCGACTACTGAATATCAAACAACCCCCGGCGCCGTCCAGCGACGAAGAGGTAGGCCTGCTATTGGCTCTCGCCTATCCGGACCGCATCGCCGCGCAGCGCGAAGCCAACACCGGGCGCTACCTGCTCGCCAATGGCCGTGGCGCACGCCTGGCGTGTGAAGATCATCTGATCAAGCACACCTACCTGGTAGCCGCGCAGATGGATGCGGGAAAAGCGCACCGTGAAGGTGGCAATGCCGAAGGCGTGATCTACCTCGCCGCGCCTGTCACTGCGCAGGCGTTGCGCAAACACTTGGCGGGACGAATACAAGCACAAGACGTAGTGCGCTGGGACAGCCAGCAGCAAGCCATCATCGCGCGGCGCGAAGAACGGATTGGAGAAATCATGCTAGCCAGCCAACCGCTGGCAAAAGCCAGCCCAGAGGCGTTACGCAAAGCCATGCTTGAAGGCGTGCGCCGTCTCGGGCTGGAGGCATTGCCATGGACGCGCGAGTCCCGTGAATGGCAGGCGCGCGTGTTATCGCTGCGCCACTGGTGCCCGGAGGACGACTGGCCGGATATAAGCGATGAGCATCTTGCGGCGACACTGGAAGATTGGTTGGAGCCATACCTCGACGGCATCACCCGCCGCGACCACCTGACCCGCCTCGACCTGTTGGCAATCTTGCAAAACACCCTGGACTGGACGCAGCGCACTCGCCTCGACGAAGGCGCGCCCACCCACCTCACCGTGCCCAGCGGATCGCGGCTACGTCTGCAATATACCCCCGGCGAGTCACCGGTGTTGGCGGTGAAACTGCAAGAAATGTTCGGCCTCGCCGACACACCGCGCGTGGCCTGGGGACGCGTGCCAGTGACCCTCCACCTGCTCTCCCCCGCACAAAACCCTATCCAGGTAACGCAAGACCTGCGCGGCTTCTGGGAACGCACCTACGCCGAAGTAAAAAAAGAACTCAAAGGCCGCTACCCCAAACACCCCTGGCCGGATGACCCGTGGAACGCCGAACCTACGGCACGCCGGAAACCCAGGCCACGCTGAAAAACTTAATCACAACAAAATAGCCGATGCTGTAATGCTTCACCTCGGATTTTCGCGCGTACTTGCTTCAGGCAATGCAGGGGAATTTTGCGTGGCAGGCATGTCGTTGGAAATGGCGCGCTAAAAACACAACGGAGACAGATGAAAACGAATTGAACTGATTTCTAATGAGGTTTATAGTCGGAATCAATTTCACACACCGCCCTCATGAAATTTTAAGCATTTTATTGGGTGCTACGTTTAAGTTAGGCCTTCAAAAGGAGATGAAATTGAGTCGTATAGCACCCTTGATCTTCACAATAACTGCATTGATGCTCGCTGGCTGCCAGAGTACTGGTGTTATTCCAATGGACCGCGATTCCTACATGATTGGTAAGAAAGATGGTGCGCCAGGGCTTGGTGTATCACTCACCAATAAAGCAGAGGTCTATCGTGAAGCCAATATCTTCTGCCGCGAGAAAGGACTTGAAGTCGAGACGCTGCATGTCACGACTACGCCAGCGAGACCAGGGCAACTCGGCTCAACAGAGTTGCAATTCAGATGCACATCGCCCGGTGGCGTAGCGCAACCCCTCGTCAAAGAATCCGACAAGGTCATCGAGATTCGCAATCGCTAAAACGGAGAAAGCGCGGCAGGTTGGGCTGAATGCAATGAAGCCCAACAATCCAGGGCGACGATGTGATTGAAACGTGCGTGGTGAATTTTTATTTTGATTGTGGATCATCAGGTTATGCCGAGCACTGGACATTGGCTTGATGTGTTGGGCTTCGCAAGCTCAGCCCAACCTTGCGCTGTAGAGAGAGACCGCGAGTGAGCGAAATTTCTGATTTCATCTCCATGAATGCCTCGTTGCTCGTTTCGATTTTGGCGCTAGTCATTAGTCTTGTTACAAATGCGATCTCAAGAAAGGCTGGCAAACTAAGCCAAGCAGCCAAAGAAGAGTCAGACCGAATCTTGCTCTTTGAAAAGAAGAGAGAAATGCTGAATGAGGTTGACCGCCAGAATGCGAGAATGGGAACATTTTTGATGATAACAGTACAAAAAGTTATCTTGTTAAACGATCATCCCGATCTGCGCAAAAAATATCCCGATGAATACGGGCGCCTTCTGAACAACCTTAATTGTGTTCAAACTCTTCGGTCAAAGCATGAGGAACAACGGTCTGGGCTGGAAAGAATTGGCGATGGTTTTGATATAACGAAACAAGACGAAATTCTTGCAAACATTCGCTGTTTAAGCATTTACATTGACGAAGAGATTTCTAAAGAGGAGCGAGGCTTAAAGGACTTTCTTTCAAAAATCAGCGAGTAGCCCGGATGAAGCGATAGCGTAATCCGGGGATCGCCGCTCCGACACATCCCGGATTGCGTGTTACTCCATCCGGGCTACTTTCTGGGGCGGAATTATGGGGGTGGGCTGTTATGGTGAACGGCGAAATGTTTGGCTTCATTTCACTCAATCCAACTTGCACTGGCTAAAAAAACAAGCACGGTAGGTTGGGCTGAATGAAATGAAGCCCAACAATCCAGGGCGATGATGTGATTGAAACGTGGGTGGTGAATTTTTATTTTGATTGTGGATCATCAGATATGATGAGTGCTGGACATTGGCTTGATGTGTTGGGCTTCGCAAGCTCAGCCCAACCCACCACGCTTGCCCTTACTCAAAGATCGGGGTCAGCTTCGCAAGCACCTCGTCCATGACAGACGTCGGTACGCTTTCCAGCTTGCGGGCGTGGAGTGAGCCGAGATCGAGGGCGCGAGGCTGGTCACATCGAACGACCTCCGTTGTGTTCGTTCCGCCCCCCATGAGCGGCACCGCAAAGCCTGCCGTGCGGGCGAAGTTTCCGCCGCTGGTGATCGGCAGCACTATCGGGGTTTTCGTCAGGCGGTTGAAGGCGGCTGGCGACACAACGAGGACGGGGCGCGTGCCTTGTTGCTCATGCCCGGAAGACGGATCAAGCGACACCAGGTAAATATCGCCGCGCTCCATTACAGCAGTTCACTACCGACCGGCTTTGCATCGAGCCAGACACGATCTTCGGTGGACAGATCGGCCGAGGCATCACATTGAGCCAGCAGATCGTCCAGGCTGTAACGTGGGCGCGACTGCGGCTCGATCACCAGGCGGCCGCCATCGACGGCCACGCTGACCGTAGCGCCTGCCTGCAGGTGCAGCAGATCGAGGATGGCAGGCGGTACGGCCAGCATGACCGAGCCGCCGACCTTGCGGAGATTGGTTGTGTGCATAATGCGTCCCCCTGCGGTTTAATTATATTAATGTATAACATATTCCGCCACGCCATGCAAGCTTATTCGAGACTTTCAATTAGCCCATACCTACACAGACTAAAAAAACAACATTGACAGCAAACGAATTGAACAGTGTTTAAATGCGGCTTATAGTCGAAACCAATTTCACACACCACCCTCATAAAAGGATTTTTCCACCATGATCAAAACCAGCCTGCTTGTCCGTGTTTTTGGTTTGTTGCTGTTATTCTCGCCACCCTTCGTTTTCGCGCTGCCATACAACAGTCTTTATGTCTTCGGTGACAGTCTTTCCGATAATGGCAATGCTTACATATTGACGGGAGGCGTGGTTCCGCCGAGTCCGCCGTATGCGCAACGTTTTTCCAACGGGCCGGTGGCGGTTGAAAATCTGGCTGCGGCGTTCGGAATCGGGCTTGCCCCTTCTGCACTGGGCGGCACGAACTATGCCGTTGGCGGCGCCACCACAGGTGCCGCGAGCTTTATTCCCCCTTTGAACGGCACAGGCATCAGTACCCAGATTGGGGCTTTCACGGCCGCATCGCCGGTGTTTGATCCGGCGCGGAGCCTGTTCGTTGTGTGGGGTGGGCCGAATGATTTTTTTCTCAATCCGACTGCCGCGTCGATTGATCCTGCGGTGACAAATTTGGCAAATGCCATTACGGCGTTGGCGGGGATGGGGGCCGAGCATATCCTGGTGCCGAACATGCCGGATCTGGGGACGACACCGTTTGGCCTCTCTCTGGGCGCTCCCGATTCGGCTGGCTTGACGATGTTGAGCCTGGGTTTCAATCAGGGGCTGGCGCAGATGCTGGGGTCGCTGGATGCAGTGCTTGCGGCCGATATCATACCCTTCGATACCTTTTCCCTGCTAAGCGAGGTGCGGCTTAACTCCTCCGTATACGGCTTTGCGAATGTCAGCGAGCAATGCTTGGGCAATCCGGCATGCACAGATCCCGATACCTACCTGTTTTGGGATGGCGTGCATCCGACGGCGCGCGGCCATGCCATTCTTGGCGCAAGCTTTGCCGCAGCGGTGCCAGAGCCGTCGAGCGTTGCGCTTCTTCTGCTAGTGTTTAATTGCGTAAGTTCATGATATATGAAAGTTGTTAAAAATCAATTGCATGACCTAGAATATAATATCGCCAATTAATGCAATTAAACACTAGGTTTGACCGGGATACTCATGCTGCGGCGTCGGAAGGAGACGATGGCTGTGTAGATTTGTGTTGCGCTCACAAGCACGGTTGGGCTAAACGAAATGAGTTTATGGCGCTGACGGCATGGTAAAACGCGCCCCCTTGCATACGCCTTTTTTTCAACCTATAGTTTAACGGCGGGGGCACGGCAACAGGTAAGTTGTCCCTTGCGCATAGTCACACTTGCTGCTTGATAAAGGAGGTCACCATGAAACACCAAGGGATGCTGCACAAAAGAATCGCTTCAGGCATTTTTGCCGCAACCGTTGCACTGGGGGTTTGTTATTCCGCCCAGGCCGCCGAATTCACTTTCGACAGCACCTTCGTTCAAAGCGGCACCACCGCGGCCGTCACGTTTCCGCTCCAGCTCTCCAACGTGCAGCAGAACCAAATCACCGCATATTCGATCCAGAGAAGGCCTCAAGGCTCCACCGTGTGGACCGACGTGACGCAATTGAACTGCGGCGTATCATCATCGTACTCAATGGCATCAAGCTTTATCGCCAGCTCAAGCGGCGTCAACGGCAATTTTGTCGCCACCTGCGGCCCCGGCGTCAATGCAGGCGATGTGGCGCGATTGTCGGTCACCGTCAATCCGCAACAACCGCTGATATTGGTCGCGGGTCCTCGCATATTGGCATCGAACAGCACCACCAAGCTGGTCTGGTTGCACAGCGGAGGTTTTTTTCAATGCCAACCGTTTACGCTTAACAACCAACACCCCGTCTGGAATCCAGGCAACTTTGCTTTGACAAGCCAGCTTTCGACATCGACACAGGGTGACATCAGCCTGGTCGCATCGTCTTCGCCTAAGACCGTGTCTTTCGCCCTGCAATGTATCCCATCCACCTTCGGGTTCAACATACCTCCCGTGGCCGTAGTGAACGTGACGGTAAACTAATTCACGCCAGACAAAACCGGGCGCAGGCTCAATGCAGTGTGTGCTATGCACACCCTGCATTTACATTAACCTGACACCATCTCCGACACTCCCCTTTTTTATAGCTCCCCTTTTGGTTATGCTTTGTGCGACTCCCGTCAGACCACCAGGTAAATCTCCTTTGAACATAGAGCAAAATAGCCGCATCGCTGCCTGGACTGCCGTCGCACTCTTGTTGTTTATAGCGCTCAACAACCACCTTCTTCCGGCGCTGCTGGCGGGATTGCTTGTCTATGAACTGGTTCACCTGCTCGCTCCGCGCATCCGGTTAAAACAGTTGCAAGGCGGCAAGGCAAAGATCGCGGTGATTGCCCTGATTGCCGCGTTAATTGTTGGTGGTCTAACGGCGTTGATCGTTGGGGCGACGGTGTTCTTTCGCAGCGATGCCGAAAACATTCCCATGCTTCTACAAAAAATGGCCGAGATTCTGGAAAGTTCCAGAGCCATGTTGCCGATCTCACTGGTGCAATATCTGCCAACCGATGTGGACGCGCTTAAAGATACCGTTGTTCACTGGCTGAAGGAGCATGCCGGCGAGCTGCAAACAGCAGGAAAGGAGACGGGGCGCATGGCTGCGCACATTCTGATCGGCATGGTCATCGGCGCGATGATTTCGCTCAGGGAAGTGACAGAGGACCACAGACATGGGCCGCTTGCATCCGCGCTCATCGAACGCGCGTCGCGCCTTGGCGCTTCCTTCCGCAGGGTGGTTTTCGCCCAGGTGAGAATTGCCGCGCTCAATGCCACTTTTACCGGGATTTATCTGGCGGTTATCCTGCCTTTGGCGGGCGTTGATTTGCCGCTGGTCAAAACGATGATAGCGCTCACCTTCCTGCTCGGGCTGCTGCCTGTGATCGGGAATCTGCTGTCGAACACCATCATTGTCATCGTAAGCCTGAGCCTATCGGTTAATGTTGCTCTCGGCTCTTTGGTATTCCTGATTGTGATCCATAAGCTGGAATATTTCCTTAACGCGCGCATCGTCGGAACGCAGATACGGGCATCCGCCTGGGAATTACTGCTGGCGATGCTGGTAATGGAATCCATCTTCGGATTAATAGGCGTGGTGGCCGCGCCCATTTACTATGCCTATATCAAGGACGAACTGTCGGCGAGAAAGCTGATTTAGCTTGCGCAAGATTCATGAAACCCAGATTGTCCATTAGCATACAACGCCGTTCATGGTGAATTTATCGAGCCATGAACGGCCCTTCGACAGTGTGTGGCGTGTAGGTTGGGTCTCGGCAACTGCTCCATGCGTTGCCCTACCTCCTGCATCCATGCAGTCGAAGCGAAGCGGACCCAACATTGCACTGCTCAAGCCCCGCGCTGCCGCAGCTTCTTCTCCCATTCCAGCGATGTCTTGACGATGACATCCAAATCATCATATTGAGGCTGCCAGCCCAGCACTTCGCGGACGCGTTCCGCCTTGGCCACGAGCATCGGCGGGTCGCCGGCACGGCGGGGCATCTCGTGGATGGTCAATGGCTGGCCGTGGATGCGCTGCACAGTGTCGAGCACTTCGCGCACGCTGTAGCCGTGACCATAGCCGCAATTAAGGGTAGTGGATGTGCCGCCGTTACGCAGGTAGTCGAGGGCCTTGAGGTGGGCGGAGGCGAGGTCTTCGACGTGAATGTAATCGCGCACGCCAGTGCCGTCCGGCGTGGGGTAGTCAGTGCCGAAGATTGAGACTGAGGGACGTTTACCCACAGCGGCTTCGCAGGCGACCTTGACCAGCAGGGTGGCGTCGCGGGTGGACTGGCCGATGCGGCCTTGCGGATCGGAACCGGCGACATTGAAGTAACGCAGTACTACATGGCGCAGATCGCTTGCGGCGCTGAGGTCACGCAGCATCCATTCGCTCATCAGTTTCGAGGTGCCATAGGCGTTGATGGGTGCATTGGGGCTGTCTTCACTGGCGAGGGGACCGTCCGGGATGCCGTACACGGCGGCGGTGGAAGAAAAGATGAAGTGTTTGACGCCTGCCTCGGCGCAGCATTGCAGCAGATTGCGCGTGCTACAGGTGTTGTTGCCATAGTACTTCAGGGGATTGCTGACTGATTCGGGCACGACGGTGTGCGCCGCAAAGTGGAGCACGGAGTCGATGTCATGTTCATGCAGCAGGTGTGAAACCAGTGCGTAGTCACCGGTGTCGCCGACGACGAGTTCACCGTGCAACACGGCATCGGCAAAGCCACTGTAAAGATTGTCCAGCACGATGACGCGCTCGCCGGCCTCGCCCAGTTGACGCGTCACGTGGCTGCCTATATAACCCGCGCCGCCGGTGACCAATATGCCTTTTTGTGCCATATAAAATGATCCTTTGCTGTTTTGTGTTCGATTGACAGGCTGTTAGCGCTTGACGCCCAATCTAATGCTATATGAATGTTGTTACAAATCAACTGAATGGCCGATAATATAATGTCGCCAAGCGCTAGATCGAATCTGCCCCTTTTTTCGCCAAGGCGCGCAGGCGCTCACCCATCTTCTGAAGCCGCTCCAGCACTGCCGCGTTAACGGTGCCTTCGGGATAGCTGCCATCGGCCTGCAATTCTCCTGAAGGGAGCCCGGTGAGGATCTGCAATGCCTCGTCCACGGTGGAAACGGCGTAGATATAAAATCGTCCATCGGCCACGGCCTTGACTACCTCCTCCTTGAGCATGAGATGCTGGACGTTGCGTCGGGGGATGATGACGCCTTGCGTCCCGGTCATACCCAGGGCCTTGCACACGGCGTAAAAGCCTTCGATTTTTTCATTGGCCCCGCCAATGGCCTGAATCTCGCCGCGCTGGTTAATGGAGCCGGTGATGGCGATATCCTGGCGGATCGGGACGTCGGCGAGGGCGGACAGCAGGACGATCAGTTCCGCCGCAGAAGCGCTATCGCCTTCGACTTCGCCATAACTCTGCTCGAAACCGAGACTGGCGGAGAGCGAGAGCGGGATGTCGCGGGCATAACGCCCCCCCAGGAAGCCGGACAGGATAAGCACGCCCTTGCTGTGGGTTTTGCCGCTCAGCTTGGCTTCACGCTCGATATTGACAACCCCCTCCTCGCCCAGAAAGACACGCGCGGTGATACGCGCGGGCCGGCCAAACGCGAAACCTCCCAAATCGTACACGGACAGGCCGTTGATTTGCCCCACCACGGCCCCGGTGACATCCACCATCAGCGTCCCTTCGGTGATGAGCTCGTGGATGCGCTCCTCCAGGAGGTTGGAACGGTAGATCCACTCCTCTATGGCCTTTTGCACATGCGCTCTTGAGACCAACGCTTTGCCGTCCCGCTGAGTCCAGTAGCCGGATTCGCGGATGAGATCGGAGAGGTCGCTGAAGCGTAGCGAGAGTTTCTTCTGGTGGTCCACCCAGCGTGATGCCTGCTCCAGCACGGCGGCGCAGGCATCACGGTCAAAGTGGGGCAGCCCTTCATCCTTGCACAGCCGGGCGATGAAACGGCTGTATTGGAGAGGAGTATCATCCTTGCGGTTTTGTTGAACGTCAAAGTCCGCCTTTACTTTGAAGATGCCAGGGAATTCCTCGTCATAGGCCTGGAGCAGGTAATAAAGGTATGGGCTGCCCACCATTATCACCCGCAGGCTGATGGGGATGACCTCGGGCTTGATGCCGGCGGAAGCGATGAATCCGTAGGTTTCCGCGATGTCCTCGATTTTCACCTCGCGCATTTTGATGATGCGCTTCAGAGCGTCCCAAGCAAAGGGGCTGCGCAACACATCCAGCACATTGACGAGCAGATAGCCCCCATTGGCTTGCAGGATGGAGCCGGCCTTGATCATGGTAAAGTCAGTGTACAGAAACCCCAGATGGGCCTTTTTTTCGATGCGCCCCACCAGGTTGTTGTAGGTCGGGTTGCTTTCCTCGATGAGGGGAGCACCCTGCCTGCCGCTGTTATCCACGACCACATTCACCGCATAGCGGATCATGGGCCGGCGGACGGGTTCCTCGGCCATGCCTGGCGGTTGGAGAGGGGCTTCCGGTTCCGACAGGAAGTCATGGAAGTTTGCGAGCACGTCTTGCTGCACGGCCTCGATATATTCCATGACCTTGGCAAATGGCCGGTACTTTTCCTTCAAATTCTCGAAGAGGTGCTGTGACGTATAGAGTGCCACACGAATGTTGAGATCATCAATCTTTTGGTCCACCTCCTCCCGCAAGGCGCGCACTCGCTCCAGAAAGGTCGCGATATCCTCGCGCAACGTCTTTTCCTTGTGCTGAATCTCCGTCTGGGTCTCGGGCGGGAGCGCCGCGAACTGTTCGGTCTTCATGGGCTCGCCCTTGTCGAGAGGGACAAGGATGATGCCTGCCCGGGTGCTCTTGATCAGAAAATCACGCTCTGCGGCCTTCTGATCAAGCTCACTGCTGAGGTCTTCGCGGGCATTGGAAAAACCTTCTTCCAGCTCACGGCGCTGCTCCTCATAGTCTTTGCTCTGGAACACCCTGGGAAACTCTTCTTTCAGGGAAGCAATGAGATGCCCCATGTCCCGCTGAAACTCGCGCCCCTTCCCGGCGGCAAGGCTCAAGGCACGCGGGCGATCGGCGTCCTGAAAGTTGTGCACGTAACACCAATCGTCCGGGGTGGGCTGGGTTTCGGCCACCTGCTTGATCATGGACTTGAGGATGGTGTTCTTGCCTGTGCCGGGAATGCCGGAGGCATAGATGTTATAGCCATGGTTCTTTATCTGCAGGCCAAAGTCCACGGCCCGCACCGCCCTCTCCTGGCCAATGATGAACTCTTCGACGGAAAGCTCGGCGGTGGTTTCGAAGGGAAGCAGCGCGGCATCGAAGCGGGCACGAAGCTCGGCAGGAGTAAGTTCCCAGAGGCTCAGGTTGGCGGGGGCGGATTGCGGTTGCATGATTTTCTTGATTGCCTTGTCGCTTTTTATCAGCTGATTATATCCGCTTTTTTGCCCTGTACCCACCTATTGCCGATTCGTGACCCGAGGCGGTGATCCTCCCCCATAAAATCGAAATGCCACCCATTTTTTTATCGGGATAAGCTATGGCTGCCTGACTGATATTTGGCTGCCGCATGGAAAATTTCGGGTATAATTTCAGGTTTACAGTTATTTGCCGTGATGCGCTGAACAAAGCCGGGGATCGTTACATGTCTGATGTCAAAAAGGTTGTACTCGCCTATTCCGGAGGACTCGATACCTCCGTCATTCTCAAATGGTTACAGGATACCTATGGCTGCGAGGTGGTGACATTCACCGCTGATATCGGCCAGGGTGAGGAACTGGAGCCGGCACGCGCCAAGGCACTGCAAATGGGCGTCAAAGAGATTTATATTGATGACCTGCGCGAAGAGTTCGCGCGCGACTTCGTGTTCCCCATGTTCCGCGCCAACGCCATCTACGAAGGCGAGTATCTGCTCGGCACCTCCATCGCACGGCCTCTGATCGCCAAGCGCCAGATTGAAATCGCAAGGCAGACCAGCGCCGATGCTGTGTCCCACGGCGCAACCGGCAAGGGTAACGATCAGGTGCGTTTCGAGCTCGGTTATTACGCACTCAAGCCCGATGTGCGCGTTATCGCACCGTGGCGCGAATGGGATCTCACCTCGCGCGAAAAACTGCTCGCCTATGCGGAAAAGCACGGTATTCCGGTTGAAATGAAACGCGGCAAGAAATCGCCGTATTCCATGGACGCCAACTTGCTGCATATATCCTATGAGGGCGGCATTCTCGAAGATCCGTGGGCGGAGGCCGAAGAGGATATGTGGCGTTGGTCCGTAGCGCCTGAAAAGGCACCGGACACGCCCGCTTATGTTGAATTAACCTATGCGTGTGGCGATATCGTCGCCATCAACGGCGAGAGCATGAGCCCGGCCACCGTGCTGGCCACACTGAATCGCATGGGCAATGAACATGGTATTGGCCGCCTCGATATCGTTGAGAACCGCTACGTCGGCATGAAGTCGCGCGGCTGCTACGAGACACCCGGTGGCACCATCATGCTCAAGGCGCATCGCGCCATCGAGTCCATCACGTTGGATCGCGAAGTGGCCCATCTCAAGGACGAACTGATGCCGCGCTACGCCAGCCTGATCTATACCGGCTACTGGTGGAGCCCGGAGCGCAAGCTGCTGCAACAGATGATCGACGCCTCGCAGACCAGCGTCAACGGCGTGGTGCGGGTCAAACTTTACAAGGGTAATGTCAGCGTGGTGGGCCGCAAGTCCGACAGCGACTCGCTGTTCGATCCCACTATCGCCACATTCGAGGACGACGCAGGGGCCTACAATCAGGCCGATGCGGCCGGGTTTATCAAACTGAATGCACTGCGCATGCGTATTGCTGCGCGGCTGCGCAAGACTTAAAAAGGATAGAATATGACCAGCTTCAAAAACGTCGAAGTTACCAAAAAGGCCAACGTCTACCACGGCGGCAAGGTCACCAGCCGCTCGATCATCACGCCCGAAGGCGAGATGAAAACGTTGGGTGTCATGCTGCCCGGCACCTACCGCTTCAGCACCCAGGCGCCGGAGGTGATGGAGATCACCCAGGGCCGCTGCCGCGTCAAGCTCGCCGGCGATCAGGCGTGGATCGATTACGAAGCCGGCCAGAGCTTTGATGTTCCTGCCAATTCGCATTTCGAAATCGAAGTGGATGACCTGCTGGATTATGTCTGTCATTTCGAGGCGGCGTAACACGGCCACACAAAAATGGCGAGGGGACGAAAGACGCCCCTACTCCGCAGCCTTGCGATACCAACTCAAGGCCTGCGCGTCATCCTTGGGGACACCCCGCCCATCGGCATACATATTGCCAAGATTGATTTGGGCGGCGGCGACACCCTGTTCGGCCGCCTTGAGGTACCACTGAACAGCCTGCGCGTCATCCTTGGGAACGCCACGGCCACTTGCATACATGCTGCCCAGATTATTTTGGGCCGCCGCCAGCCCTTGCTCAGCGGCGTTCTGGTACCAATATACAGCCTCTGCATCATCCCTGGGCACGCCGCGGCCTTCGGCGTATCTGCTGCCAAGGTTATATTGCGCCTCGGCAATCCCCTGTTCGGCGGCTTTGAGATACCACTTCACGGCCTCGGCCTCATCCTGCGGCACAGCCCGCCCCCTGGCATAAATAACGCCAAGATTGTACTGCGCGTCGGCAAGCCCTTGCTCGGCGGCCTTTTGATACCACCGCAAGGCCTGGATATCATCCTTGGAGACGCCACGGCCATTCGCGTACATCACACCCAGGACAAACTGGGATTGGGCGTCACCTCCCTCGGCAGCCTTCTGATACCAGCGCACCGCCTGCCCTCCATCCTTGGCAACCCCCATACCATTGGCATACATGCCGGCAATCAACCCTTGCGCCCTGGCGTCACCCTCTAACGCAGCCGCAGAAAACTCCTTGAATGCCATCTTATAGTCATTTGCCTCATAGGCTTCAACACCGGCATTAAAATCCGCCACAGCGTTTAGTGAAATAGCCAGAAACAGTGCTACTGCCAAAGTGGATTTGATCACTGCCATTCCCCGGACCGGATGGATAACCGCCATGATTTTTCCATAATCCCAGAAATTCAAAAACCACTCAATAGAACGAAGGTTTCGGCCAGACAATCGGTCGATAGCCGCCGCATGCGCTAGTGTAAAACGTGCGCAGCACCCGCCCATCCGCCGCGCGCGCCTCGACGGGGGGGAGGGAAGAACAACGCTCAAACGCCTGCGCAAGCTCGGCGGGAAGTGATGGGTTAGTGTTGATGTAGACACCATTGCGCCCCGCCTCGCGGTCAATACTGGGCCACAGGTCGTGCTGATTGAAGCGCCGCCCGGCGTTCCCGGCCACGTACACCGGGATACGCTGCGGCCAATAATAAGCCAGTTCGGCAGCCAGATCATAAGAGCTTGTCAGAATAAAATCGGCTTCCCCAGCCTGCATGCCGATTTTTTCAATAGGTTGCCGCCATGACTTTGTATTTTTAAAGGGTTCCGGCAAACCGAAGGTGGAGGGAAAGTAGCTGGCAACCGTGAGCACAGCACCTACCCCCATGCCGAAATAAAGCACGCGGCGCTTGACCCGTGAGAATGCGGGAATATGGCCTGCGAACAGTATCAACAGGCCGATATAGCTGGGAGCAGACCAATTCAATTGCACCTTCGCGCTGAGCGCCTTGACGACAAAAAAACCAATCCAGCACAGCGACAGCCACCAGAGAAAACGCTGATCCTCAGCCACCGGCGGACGCCATAACACGCTGAACGCAAGCAGCACAACGATGGGCGACAGCGCCAGCACCTGCCCACCGATGAAATCGGCGATGTATGTCGCCGACCATCCCTCGCTCTTTACATGCCCCATTTCATGGCGGAACATGACCCAGTCGTGGCTGGCATTCCACAGCAGCACCGGGCTCATCAACACCAGCATCACGAATAATGCCAGCCACAGGTGCGGGCTTTTTAAATGCCGCCAGAGCTGCGGCCTGAGCAACACCATCAGGCCGATGAAAAACGGCAGCAGGCCAATGCTGAGCTTGGTGAGCGCGCCAATGCCCACCGCTGCCCCCAGCCCATACCAGGCGCGAGGCCGATCCTTGAACAAGGCGCGGTAGGCGGCCCACAGCCCCCAAGTCCAGCATACGAACAGGAAAACATCGGTGGTCATCACCAAGCCAAGGGTGAAATACAGCGGCGTGAACAGCGCGAGCAGCACCGCCCACCATGCCGCAGCACGACTCCCCCAAACATCGCGGGCAAAGGCAAAGACCAGCGCCAGCAGCACACCGTGAGCCAGCCAGCCGAACAATCGCGTCTGCCATTCACCGTGACCAAGCAGGGCTTCGGACAAGGCGATTAGCCATGCGACCAGCGGCCCCTTGGAGTAGTAACTCCAATCGAGCTGCTGCGACCACTCCCAATACTGGGCTTCGTCATAGTGGAGGTCAAAACCAGCAGCCTGCGTCAGCCAGGCCTTGAAGCCAATCAGCGCCAAGACCAGCGCCGCAAGCAGCCACGCATCCCTGTGATCGTATCGCTGATCAGGAAGCATGATCAGACGGGGCGCATCCAGTCCGCATCGGAGGCACTGGCTACAGCCTGCGCATTGCGCACGACATAAGAACGCGTGTTGCTGGATTCAAAATAGGTACGCGCGATCAGCTCGCTCAACACACCGGTGGTGAAGAACTGCACGGCCACGACCACGAACAATATACCTGCCATGAGCAAGGGCCGCGTGCCGATGTCCTCCCCCAGAAATATTTTGACGATAAACAGATAGCCCAGGATCAGCGCGCCCAGCGCGCCAAAGATGAAGCCAAACTGGCCGAAGAAGTGGCCGGGGCGGCTTTTGTAACGCATGAAGAAATACACCGACAGCAGATCGAGAATGACGCGAAAGGTGCGGGAAATGCCGTATTTCGACTCGCCGAACTGCCGCGCATGGTGATGCACCACCTCCTCCTTGATGCGTGATGGCGCCGTGCTCGACGCAAGCCAGGCCGGAATGAAGCGGTGCATTTCACCGTACAAACGCACCGTCCTCAGGAGGTCAGCACGGAACACCTTCAGGCTGCAACCATAATCGTGCAGGTGGACTTGCGTGATGCGCCGGATCAGGCGATTGGCGATGCGGGAAGGAATCTTGCGCAGCCACAAGCCGTCCTTGCGATTCTTGCGCCATCCGGCAACCAGATCCAGATCCTCGTCCAGCAGGCGGTTCACCATGCGCGGGATGTCGATGGGGTCGTTTTGCAAGTCGCCGTCCATCATGGCGATCACGTCGCCACGCGCCGCGTCGATGCCCGCCTGCATGGCGGCGGTCTGGCCGAAATTGCGCTGCAAATTCACCACCCGCACATGCGTGCCATACTGCTGCTGGGCCTTGCGCATTTGCTGTTCCGTGCTGTCGGCGCTGCCGTCGTTCACCAGGATCAGCTCCCAGGGGTGTGAATAGCCCCGCAGCGCCTCATGCACGCGCGCCGCCATCGGCGCGACATTAAGCTCCTCGTTGTACATGGGGATCACCAGCGAGAGGCGGTGCGGCTGGCTGAGTGGCAGGGTAACTTGTTCAGTGGATGTCATTGGGAGCGCTTGTCATGTAGCCTTCGCGTGGCGGATCGAATATGTTGTATAAAAACGGCGTAGTTTAACCCAATCCATGCCCCGAGGCAGCCTATTGTCGCGCCGATGGCGGCCCCGGCGAGCACTTGACTGGGGTAATGCACACCCAGATAGATGCGGGAAATACCAACCAGCAGGGCGACCGTGAATGCCCCAACCACCCACGCCCGCGAACGCATCATGAAACTCAAAAAGGCCGCCGCCGCGAAGAAATTCAGCGCGTGATTGGAGGGCATCCCGCTCAAATTAGCGCCGCAGGCAACGCCCGGCGCACGGCCCGGCTGGCGCACCAGCTCATGGATCGAGAAACACGGGCGCGGCTGTTCAGCCAGATGTTTGATGAGATTACCCAAGGCATCGCCCAGGCCCACCACCAACACCAGAACCAGCCAGAGCTTGACGCCATCCCCGCCGAAACGCCGCGCGAAAAACAGCAGCAGCAGCCCGGCCAACGGAAAGGCAAAACTTGCGCGCTCGGATATCCAGCGAAAAAAAATATCCAGCCAGGGATGCGCCCAGCCTTGGTTGATCCATAGCAACAGCGCCTCATCCATGGGCCTTTTTGCCCCCCATCAATAGGCTGAACGCGCCGCCGATCAGTGTCGATCCCAGCAAAAACAGGTGCAGATTGACCGCCGCTGGCAGCGCATTTTGCGCCGTGACGCCATACGGCAACAAGCCGGCGACTACTCCCGCTTCGTAGGTGCCCATGCCCGCCACGCCGTGGATGGGCAGCACACTGGTGAGGTCTCCCGCAATCGCCCCCATTAACGCCCCGGCACCTGATACGTCCATAAACAGCGACAACACCCAGGCAAACACCCCCAGTTTGACCACCCAGGTGATCACCGTCCACACCCAGGCACGCCAGAAGGCGCGGCGGGTCTGGGGCAGGCTCGCCAGCGCCTTCTTCAGGAGATCTTTGATACGGCCCGGCTGATCATGCAAGAGTCGTTGCCAGCGGCCACTGCCCCAGAACAACAGGATGGGCAATACCATCCATGCCGACAACAGAACCAACATCAGCGGAATATTCCACGCAAATCCTGCCACCAGGGCGCACGCCCCCAAGGTATGCAAATCCAGCAGGCGAAACCAGAACAGGGCGGGCACCGAACGCACCGCAGGCACACCAAAATGGCGCGCCATCAGCACCGGGAAGCTGATCTCGCCAGTGCGCATCGGCAGCAGGTTATTGAGCAGATTATGCTGCAACATCACTTTGAAACACAGCCCGAATGCACCCTGCATCTCGTCGCGGCCGGAAAACTGCTCCTGCGTTTCCGGCACTTCCGCCATCCGTGGCGGGCGACCGGAAAACTGCTCCTCGGCATTTGCTCCAGGCAATGCTCTACCTCCTCCATCCATGGAGTCGTGCGTTTCCGGCACTTTCGCCGTGCAGGGATGCACAAGTGTCGCGGGAGGCACGATGCCGGGAGTGACCGCCATCCGTGGCGGGCGGCCGGAAAACTGCTCCTGCGTTTCCGGCACTTCCGCCATCCGTGGCGGGCGAAAATAGTCATATAAACGCATTGCCCGCGTCCAATAACTGACGAATGCCAAAACCACGGCGGCAAGTATTTGGCTGGGTGGCAGCGTCCCCCACGGCGCGAGCAGACGCCCCCAGCCGAAATAGACTTCCACAAACACCAAAAAAGCGCCAAAGACAACAATCCCGACCAAACGTTGTACGCGAGGTTGGGACCATAATGCGCGAATTGACAAGGAATTTGCTTTCACGGACGCCAGTATACCGGAATGCGAAGGGGGGTAGCGTCCCAAGCATTGGCATAGTCTCTGCATCAACTATTTTGAAGTTGTTAGGAAACAGCCAGCACACCCTGATCGCCGCCTTGTATTGCCCCCTCAGGAACACCGGACAAACCGCTTGCCGGTATATCGCTAGGCCGTAGACACCAGAAGCGGGCACTCTTAAAGGACGGAACGTATCATGTTTGAATTACTGGCTGAAACTGTAGTGATATCATTCGCTTTCGGTGGCGTTGTAGGGGCTTTGGTCGCCATTGGCCTGCGTGACAAAAAGAAAGCGGCAGCAAGTGCAAGTTCGCAACAGGAAGACACTCAGGAAACATTCTGAGTCCTGAAGGTTAACCCTGCTGATGCCGGTTCTTAAGCGCCACATAATGCGCTGCCGAGTATTCGAAATAGGCCAGTTCGTCCTCCGTGAGCGGACGCACCTTTTTCACCGGGCTGCCCAGCCACAGATAGCCGCTGTCCAGCTCCTTGCCGGGCGGCACCAGGCTGCCTGCGCCCAGCAGCACCCGCGAACGGATAATGGCGCCATCCAGCACCGTCGAGCCCATGCCGATCAGGGCGAAATCCTCGACTGTGCAGCCGTGCAGGATAACGCGGTGGCCAACCGTGACATCGTTGCCGATGATGGTGGGATGCCCGCCCGGTGTAAAGCGGTTGGGCTGGGTGACATGCAGCACTGATCCATCCTGGATATTGCTGCGCGCGCCGATCACGATGCGGTGTACATCGCCGCGCGCCACCACCATTGGCCACAGTGACGCATCCTCACCGATGGTGACATCGCCGATAACCAGCGCGGCATCATCCACAAACGCGCCCGCAGCGATGGCTGGATGAGCATTCTGGAAGGGACGTATAGCCATAGAATTAAGCGCTTACGCCTCCGTTTTCCACTTGATCGAACACCCCATGCTGGGAATCTGCTCGCGCGGGCCTTGACCGGTGAGTGCCACCTGCTTCATGGCTTCAAAAAGGTCACGGGGGGCATCTGGCGCCGTCTCTTTGCGGCTGGCGTCGAGTCGGCCGCGATACTGGAGCTTGAGATCGGCGTTATAGCCAAAAAAATCCGGCGTGCATACCGCGCCATAGGCCTTGGCTATTTCCTGGGTTTCATCCACCAGATAGGGAAACGAAAAACCGTAGTCGCGCGCGACCTTTTGCATATTCTCGAACGAATCCTCGGGGTATTCTGTAGCGTCGTTGGACATGATGGCGACGCTCTTCACCCCGTAATCCAGCAACTCCCGCGTATCGCGCACAATCCGCTCCATCACGGCCTTGACGTAAGGGCAGTGGTTGCAGATAAACATCACCAGCAGCCCCTTCTCGCCCGCGCACTCTGAAAGCGTCCAAATTTTGCCATCAATGCCTGGCAGCGCAAAATCAATCGCAGGCTGGCCAAAATCACATACTGGGGTTTCGAGACGTACCATCGAAGAAATTCCTCCACGTTTACAGGGATAATCTGCCACTTTGCGCAGACAAGCGCATTGTTAGTCGGCCAAGCTCAAGTTACACTATACCGGATATTTTAGCTCTACTTGAGAGGAACGGCCACGCATGTCAAACAATAACTATTTGTTCACGTCTGAATCGGTCTCCGAAGGTCATCCCGACAAAGTCGCGGATCAGGTTTCGGACGCCATTTTGGACGCCATTCTCAGCCAGGATCGCACCGCGCGCGTGGCCTGCGAAACGCTGGTGAAGACCGGCATGGTGATGATCGCCGGGGAAATCACCACATCCGCCTGGGTGGATATGGAAAATGTAGTGCGCCAGACCGTCAAGAATATAGGGTACGACAACCCAGCAATGGGCTTCGACTGGGAATCGTGCGCGGTGCTCACCGCCATTGGTAAACAGTCGGTGGACATCGCCCAAGGCGTGGATGAAGCGGAGGGTCACGAACAAGGCGCGGGCGACCAGGGTCTGATGTTTGGCTACGCCAGCAATGAAACCGACGTGTTAATGCCCGCCCCCATCACCTATGCGCACCGTCTGGTGCAGCGCCAGGCGCAGATGCGCAAAAATGGCGTGCTGCACTGGCTGCGCCCGGACGCCAAGAGCCAGGTGACGTTCCGTTACGAGAACCACAAGCCGGTGGGCATCGACGCCGTGGTGCTGTCCACCCAGCACTCGCCGGACATCAAACACAGCGACCTCACAGAGGCCGTGATGGAAGAGATTATCAAGCCGGTACTGCCCGCCGAATGGCTGGACAAGAACACCCGCTACTTCATTAATCCCACCGGACGCTTCGTGATCGGCGGACCTGTCGGCGATTGCGGCCTGACCGGGCGCAAGATAATCGTGGACAGCTACGGCGGCATGGGCCGTCACGGCGGCGGCTGCTTCTCGGGCAAGGACCCCACCAAGGTTGATCGCTCCGGCGCCTATGCGGGCCGCTATGTCGCCAAGAACATCGTCGCCGCCGGTTTGGCCGAGCGTTGCGAGATCCAGATCTCCTACGCCATCGGCGTCGCCGAGCCGACCTCCATCACGGTAGACACCTTCGGCACCGGCAAGATTTCCGATGAGAAGATCACCAAACTGGTACGCGAGCATTTCGACCTGCGCCCCAAAGGCATCATCAAAATGCTCGACCTGCTGCGCCCGATCTATACCCAGACCGCTGCCTATGGTCACTTCGGACGCACCGAAGCCGCGTTGACCTGGGAACGCACCGACAAGGCTGCAGCCTTGCAGGCGGCTGCGGGGTTTTGATTGCGATTTGGGGACTTAGGGGAACGTAGCGCACCCTACATATACCCTTTCAGGGCATATTATCCCCTCATTGTCACCTTCACGGTGATCATGGGGGCAAGTACCCTATAGGGGATAAATAATAATTTTTCAGGTGCCGCCGCACACACGGCGGCTTGTAGCTTTCTTCGAGGAGCGTTGCGACAGGAGCAATCCTGCCAGGCTCGAAGCAAAGTAATCACGTTACAAACGGCGCTCGTTCATAGTATGGAGTAACAACAATGAACGCAGCAGTTAAACCAGGCTTCACCGATTACAAAGTCGCGGATCTCTCGCTCGCTGGCTGGGGTCGCAAGGAAATCACCATCGCCGAGACTGAAATGCCCGGCCTGATGTCCACCCGCGAAGAATACGCCGCGCAGCAGCCTCTCAAGGGCGCACGCATTACCGGCTCGCTGCACATGACCATCCAGACCGCCGTGCTGATCGAAACGCTGACCGCGCTAGGGGCGGAAGTGCGCTGGGCCTCCTGCAACATCTTCTCCACCCAGGACCATGCCGCTGCCGCCATCGCGGCGGACGGCATCCCGGTCTTCGCCTATAAGGGCGAAACGCTGGACGAATACTGGGATTACTCCCACCGTATTTTCGAATGGGCAGGCGACACCGGGCCTAACATGATCCTGGATGATGGGGGTGATGCCACCCTGCTGATGATCCTCGGCGCAAAAGCTGAAAAGGACGCCTCGCTTATCGCCAATCCTACGAATGATGAAGAACGCTCATTATTCGCCGCCATCAAGCAGCGCCTCGAAACCTCGCCAGGCTGGTATTCCAAGCGGTTGGCTGGCATCAAGGGCGTCACCGAAGAAACCACCACTGGCGTGCATCGCCTTTATCAGATGCAGAAAGAAGGACGCCTGCCCTTCCCCGCCATCAACGTAAACGACTCCGTCACCAAGTCCAAGTTCGACAACCTGTACGGCTGCCGCGAATCGTTGGTGGACGGCATCAAGCGCGCCACCGATGTAATGATCGCGGGCAAGATCGCCCTGGTGTGCGGCTATGGCGACGTGGGCAAGGGCTGTGCGCAGTCATTGCGCGGTCTGGGTGCCACGGTATGGGTAACCGAGATTGATCCGATCTGCGCCTTGCAGGCGGCAATGGAAGGCTACCGCGTGGTCACCACTGACGATGTCTGCGACAAGGTGGACATCGTCGTGACCGCCACCGGCAACCTCAGCGTCATCAGCCACGACCACATGGTGCGCATGAAGAACAACACCATCGTGTGCAACATCGGCCATTTCGATTCCGAGATCGACGTCGCCGCCATGCGCCGTTATGAGTGGGACAACATCAAGCCCCAGGTGGATCACATCATCCTCCCCAATGGCAACCGCATCATCATGCTTGCCGAAGGCCGCCTGGTAAACCTGGGCTGCGGCACGGGCCACCCGAGCTTCGTGATGTCCAACTCGTTCACCAACCAGGTGTTGGCTCAGATCGAACTGTTCGTGCATGGGCAAAAATACGAGAATCAGGTGTATGTATTGCCCAAACACCTGGATGAACGCGTCGCGCGTCTGCACCTCAAGAAGATCGGCGCGGAATTGACCCAGCTCACGCCCGAGCAGGCCGCCTATATCAGCGTGCCGTCCGAGGGGCCTTACAAGCCTGAGCACTACCGGTATTGATATTTGTATGAGAGGAGTCGCTACGCGACATCTGGCGGGTTACGGCGCGAAAAGCGCCTAACCCGCCCTACATTTGGTTTTTTGATCGGCTATCATGGACTCCCAAAAAAAATACCCACGGACTTTCAGTTTTGAGTTTTTCCCGCCCAAAACCCCCGAGGGCGCGATCAAATTGCGCGCCGTGCGGGACACGCTGGCGCAATTAAAACCGCTCTATTTTTCCGTCACCTTCGGCGCGGGCGGCAGCACGCGTGACCACACTTTTGACACCGTCGCAGAGATCCAGCGCGACACGGGCATCGACGCCGCGCCGCATTTGTCCTGCGTCGCTTCCAGCCGCGATAGCATCCGTACCTTGCTAAATGCCTACATCGCCCAAGGCATCCATCGCATCGTCGCGCTACGTGGCGACATGCCCTCCGGGATGCGCGATATCGGCGAATTCCGCTACGCCAACGAACTGGTGGCCTTCATCCGCGCCGAAACCGGCGGCCACTTCCATATCGAAGTCGCCGCCTACCCAGAATTCCACCCCCAGGCCCCCTCTGCCCACGCCGACCTGCTCAACTTCAAAAGCAAGGTGGACGCCGGAGCGGACAGCGCCCTCACCCAGTATTTCTACAACACCGACGCCTATTTCCGCTTCGTCGATGCCTGCCAACAACTGGGACTCACTCTGCCCATCGTCCCCGGCATCATGCCCATCACCAACTACACCCAACTCGCCCGTTTCTCCGACATGTGCGGCGCCGAGATCCCGCGCTGGCTGCGCAAACGCCTGGAAGACTACGGCGATGACATGGAATCGCTACGCGCCTTCGGCCTCGATGTCACCACCGAACTGTGCCGTAAACTCCTCGACGGCGGCGCGCCGGGACTGCACTTCTACACCATGAACCAGACAGGGCCGACACTGGCGATTTGGGAGAATTTGGGGCTGGGGGATATGCCAAAATTGTCGGAAAATCTTACACCTTAAATTCTCCAGGCATCAAAAAACTCCCCCAAAGATCAAAAAATATAATTTATATTTTTAATTCATTGGGTTGCACTATACAATGGACAATCCCTATCACCATCAACAACCCCTAAAACCCTGCATCACAGCCTCAAAAGGTATATTGACCTGGAAAAAAGTGTCGAAAAATTTTACACACGGCTCTATGTTTTTCAGGCCAAAATATTTCAATAGTTTATAACCTACAGATACTGATGATTTAATTTATAATTGGCTCATTTATTGCATTGAATAAAAGAAATCGGATGATCTGCCATTGGAAAAGGCCACAGGGTTTTAAACCAGATCAAAAATGGCCGTGCTTGTTGCAGCAATACAAGCTGCTTATATTTTAATAACTCATCAGATTCATACAATCGGTCGACGCCATGAAAAAAGACCAGCAAAATCCAGACTCAGTGACCCCTCATAAACCCGAGGCCGACGAAACCATCGATACCAGCCGTCGGCGCTTAGCCAAGGCCAGCGCAGCGGTGGCGGTGCTTATGACAGTAGCCAACCGTCCTGCCATGGGAGCGAGCGCGGCAGGTTGCACCCTGTCCGCATGGATGTCCGCCGGTTCCGGCCCCGCCAAACCGACATGTGGCGGTTTTTCCACCAGTTATTGGAAAACTAAATACGATAACTGGCCATCACCTGGTTATAAGGGTGGCTATTCTGGCAGCGGCTGGAGTAGTACTGGCAACAGTAGCTGGAAGTATAATGGCTCTGATAAGACTCCTTTCTACAGCGACGTATGCGGTAGCTCTCCACCCGTAACTGTTCTTAAGAGTAACGGCCAACCGATCGCCAATCCGTCGTTATGGGAAGTGTTGCAACAAGACGCTAATGGCGGCACGCTCCAAGGGCAGTTTGTCGCTGCATTGCTGAATGCCGCCGACGACGGTGTTCCATACGGTTATACGGTGAATGATGTCATCAATCTTTATAAAGCTAATCCTGTCGGGCTGTACGAGATGTTCAGCACGCTCAATAGCCGTTCATAATGGTGTGTTGGCGGGTTTTGCCTGCCCGCGATTTGTCCCTGCGTCGCTGGGATGATGAATGGGTCGCCAGTGACGCGATCTCAGGTGACACTCATCTTTTGAGCCTCGCAGCCGGAATCATCGTGATTCGACTCCAGGCAGGGCCGGTCACGACGACGGAACTGACAGCGGCGCTCATGGGCACCGGCCAGGCGGAGGGCGGCACCGTGCAAGAGTGTCTCGATGCACTCGCAGCCTTGGAACTCATCGAGCCTTGTCCTGCTTGACCCTGGCTGATCTTAGCCTTGCGCAACTCCGGCAGCGTCTGCGGAATCGTGGCGTGTGGTTGCGCACAGGTCCTTTTACGACGCGCATACAAAGCCCGGTGCATTTGATTGCCGAGGGTCTGCACACCATGTACGCGGACTTTAGCCTCGGGGAAGAAGAGTACGCCGATTTCCATATCCGTCTGCGCAGCCCGCGAGGCTTGCGGAGCTGGTTGCGCCCACAAGTGAATTTTAGCCTGGATGGCGGCGAGCCGTTCAACCCGCTGCCGCTGAATCAGGCCTACGCGATGCTGGAGTGGTGCCTCAATTGGTGCGTCACAAGCAACGTCAGCACCTACCTTATTTTGCATGCCGCAGTCC
Source organism: Gammaproteobacteria bacterium (assembly GCA_021731145.1). Taxonomy (GTDB): domain Bacteria; phylum Pseudomonadota; class Gammaproteobacteria; family Ga007554; genus LNEJ01. The sequence continues at coordinate 78,912 of JAKFXX010000032.1, forward strand.
TTGAGCGCGAAGGAAGGGCGCTGATATTGCCGGCCCCGCCGGGCTCGGGCAAGAGCACCTTGTGCGCGGGATTGATGCTCAGCGGCTGGCGTTTGCTCTCCGACGAATTGACCTTGATCGATCTTGCCAAGGGCACTATCATGCCCTTGCCGCGCCCCGTCAGCCTCAAGAATGCGTCTATTGATGTGATCGCGGCCTTCGCTCCCGGCGCCAGCTTTACCCGTCGCACGCACGACACCGTCAAGGGTACGATCTGCCATTTGCGGCCGACGGCTCCGAGCATCGCGCGGTCGGATAATCCTGCATACCCGGCATGGCTCGTTTTCCCGCATTGGGAGGCGGATGCCCCTGCGACCCTCACCCCGCGCCCCAAGGCGCGCGCATTTATGGAAGCGGCCAGCAATGCCTTTAATTACAGCTTGCTGGGGGCGCAGGGCTTCGCTGCGCTGGCAGACCTGATCGAGCGCTGTGACTGCTATGACTTCCGCTATGGGCGTCTCGAAGAGGCGGTTGCGCTGTTCAATGCCTTGGAGCTGCCCAAGCCGTGACACAGCAAGATTGGGTGACGGCCGCGTTGAGGCGGCCGGCCATACTCGCCGACCTTAAGTTGCGTGAGTGGGATATCCTGCTGCGCCAAGCGCGGCGTGCCGGGTTGTTGGGCAGACTTGCTTACGTGGTCGAAGACTACGGCCTGTGGACGGCGATACCGGACAGCCCGCGACAGCACTTACGTTCGGCTGCGGCGATGGCGGACAAAGTGGAACGAGAAGTGCGCTGGGAGGTGGATCGCATTCACCGCGCGCTGAGGGATGTCGTTGATGAGGTCATCTTGCTCAAGGGCGCGGCATATGTGATGGCAGGTTTGCCACCCGCTCGCGGACGTATCTTTCAAGATGTGGACATTCTCGTCCCACGAGCGCAGTTGAACGAGGTTGAGTCGGTATTACTTTTCCATGGCTGGGCGGGGGCGTCTTCCGACCGCTATGACCAGCGTTATTACCGTGAATGGATGCACGAGTTGCCGCCCGTGCGGCATATCGAGCGTCAGGCAATCCTTGATATACACCACACCATTCTCCCCCTGACAGCGCGCCTGCGGCCTGATGCGGATCGCCTGCGTGCAGGGGCAATAGGCATTCCAGATCACCCAGGGCTCAAGGTGCTGGCCCCGGCTGACATGGTGCTGCACAGTGCCGTGCATCTTTTCTACGATGGTGATTTCACACGCGGGCTACGGGATCTCGCGGATATGGATGCTTTGCTGCGCCACTTCGGAACGGATACCGCATTCTGGCCCGCCTTGCTGGCCAGCGCCCACACACACGATCTGGTGCGGCCGCTATTTTATGCCTTGCACTACTGCGCCAAAGTGCTGGGCACCCCATTGCCGCCGGAGTTCCTTGAGGAGGTCCGGGCGGCGGCAAACCCGGGGGCAACCACCTTGCGCGCCATGGACTGGCTGCTGGCGAGAGGCTTGCGTCCTGACCATCCCACCTGCGCCCTGCCCGGCTCGCGTCTTGCGCGCCAAGCGCTCTATGTGCGGTCGCACTGGTTGCGTATGCCACCGCTACCTTTAGCGCGTCATCTCTTTCACAAGGCCTTTATCTCGAAGCGGCAGGGTTGAGCGAGTCCTGTGCCTCAACCAAAACTGGGTCACCCCTCCCCAGCTATCCCCTTCCCAAACA
>JAKFXX010000031.1 GCA_021731145.1 Gammaproteobacteria bacterium
GACCGTGGACACCTTCTTCGACAAGGTAATGGTGATGGCCGAAGACACGGCGCTACGCACCAACCGCCTCACCCTGCTCAAGCAGCTCGCGGAGCTGATGAATCCCGTGGCGGATATTTCCAAACTGGCGACGGCATAAACCGTAGGGCGCGTATTGCGCGCCCTACAATTTCCTGACCTCTGACTATGCTCCTGCTCCGCTCCCTCCTGTTCTCCCTCGGCATGACGCTCTCAACGCTGGTCTTTGCGCCGCTCAGCTTGCTGACTTTCCCTTTGCCGCTGCGGCAGCGCTATACGTTCATCACCCAATGGTCGCGTTTTAACCTATGGTGGCTGGCGGTGACATGCAACCTACGCTACACCGTGGAGGGCCGGGAAAACATCCCCCGGACCAACGGCATCATCCTCTGCAAGCACCAATCCGCCTGGGAGACGCTGGCGTTACAGAGGGTTTTTCCGCCACAGGTGTGGTTGCTCAAACGCGAACTGTTGTGGGTGCCGTTTTTCGGCTGGGGACTGGCCATGCTCAGCCCCATCGCCATCGACCGCAAAGCAGGCAAAAAGGCCTTGCGCCAACTCCGGGAGCAGGGCGCGCAACGTCTGGCCGATGGTCTTTGGGTGGTGATTTTCCCGGAAGGCACACGCGTCGCGCCCGGCGAAAAACGCCCCTACGCCCCCGGCGGCGCGATGCTGGCCCATCACACCGGCTATCCTGTGGTGCCGGTGGCGCACAACGCCGGTGAGTTCTGGCCGCGACGGGGATTCATCAAACGGCCTGGCACCATCCGGCTCGTCATCGGCCCGGCCATTGCCGGCACAGGGCAATCGACGTCCGAAATCAATGCCGGGGCGGAGGCCTGGATTGAAAACAAGGTACATGAAATCAGCGCCGACACCACACATTCAAATTTATTGAAGTAACACTTCGAAACTATTTGCTATCACCGGAGAAAATCCTGGTGTAGCCTATCACCAATCCTTCAAAACCCCTGAATGAACATGGATGAGTTATTAGCCAACCCCGCATTCCAAGCCGCTGTTGCGCCTTTTTTCGTCGCACTGGTCGCCGGCTTCCTGCTGAAATATGCGGGATGGTACTGGGCAGGGCTGGCGGTGATGCTGGGCTTTTACGCCAGCATGTCATTGATCACAGGCTTTGAGTTCACGCCGCTCACCAGCACCCGCAAAGTGGTGCTGCTGGGCATGCTGGCCGTGGCCGTTGGTCTGGCGCTCGATCTTTTTACTATCAAGCGGCAGTACCTTTTATCCCTGCTCGCCATCATCGGGGCATCGGCGCTGCTGTGGGTGATCTGGCCGCCGCTAATGCGCATGGAAGGACAGGCCTTTTGGCTGAATGCAGCAGGCGGCATTGTTTATGTGGCTTGGCTGATGCTGTCGCTGGAAGGTCTGCGCAGCCGCGCCTTGCGTGCCGATGCGGCCGCATTGACGCTGAGTCTGGGCACCGGCATCGCGGCACTGATCGGCGCCTCAGCCCTGCTCGGACAACTGGCGTCGGCGCTAGCTGCGGCGCTCGGTGCATTTCTGCTGTTGAGCGTGATGAAGAAGACCTTGCCGGTGGGACTCATAATGATGCTGCCGGTAACGCTGCTTAGCGGACTGATCGGCATAAGCGGGCTGATATACGCAAAACTACCTTGGTACTGTTTGCCCATACTGGCACTGATACCCCTCCTGGCGCGCGTCCCCCTGCCTAAACGCTTGCCGCTGTGGGGACAGGCGCTGGCGCTGGTAGCCGCCACCGTACCTGCGGCGGCAGGCGCGATTTATGTGGCATGGAAAATTGCCGGGGCGCCGCCCATATAATCTTAAATTTCCACCTTCACCCCCCCAACCCAAGGAGAGCACCATGCGTAAAGTCGTACTTGCAGTTGCATTAACCACACTGTCCTGCACCGCGTTCGCAGCGGCAGAGAACTACACGATCGACCCGGACCACACCTATCCGCACTTCACCATCAGCCATCTGGGCTTTTCCACCATGCACGGCCGTTTCAACACCACCAAGGGCAAGATCGTGATGGACCGCACCGGCAACGCCAGCTCGGTGGACATCATCATTGACGCAGCTTCGGTTGATACCGGATTCAAAAAGCGTGACGACCACTTGCGCTCGCCGGATTTCCTGAATGTTGCAGAATTCCCGGAGATCACCTACAAGTCCAGCAAAGTCACTTTCCAAGGCCCTTCCAAAGCGACCGTGGATGGCACGATGACCATTGCCGGGGTATCCAAGCCCGTCAGACTGGACGTACAGCGCATTAGTTGCGGCATTCACCCCATGGACCCCAAGAAAGAAAAATTCGTCTGCGGTTTTGACGCCACCACCAAGATCAAACGCTCGGATTTCGGCGTGAAATACGCCTTGCCGGCGGTGGGCGATGAGATGGGGATTACGCTCGAGGTCGAGAGCATCCGCAACTAAGCCGTCGTTCATTGTAATCTGTACATTTAGAATGGTGGGAACGGCATAAGGGGCCGTAATCACCGTATGCCCGTGAAGGGCACAATGAGGCATTGCGCCCTTCACGGGTGTGACAATGAGGCTTAACCAGAAAAGCACTGGCTATTCCTTAACGGCCCCTAAATGCACAAACCCCCGTTTTTCCTCGGGGGCTCTATTCTTCTTGTCACGCCATGCCCTTGCCACAGCCACAAAATAAAGTGGACCGCGCTCACACTTTTACATTGTGCCCTTCACGGGTACATTGTGCCCTTCACGGGCATAGCCGATACATCTGGGAAATCGCTCAGGGATGAGCCCTGTCCTAACTATACGATTTCACCCCTCCCTACCTCATTTCAACCCAGATTGTCCATTAGGCGGAATAAAACGCGCAACGCCGTTCGTGGTGAGCTTGTCGAACCATGAACGGCCCTTCGACAGGCTCAGGGCGAACGGTTTTGGGGCGTAGGACAATCTGGGTTCAACTTCACCCCAGCCCATAATAACCATAAATAACTTGCGCTAATTATTATGGATATGATTCACTTCATCTTGTGTGGTTGCGCGCTCCGATCCGCAGAGACATGCAGAGACATGCAGAGACATGCAGAGACAATAAGACAACTTACCATTTTCACAAGAATTTCCACAAAAACAATGTGAATTTAAAAGGGCGGGTAAAAGATGGAATCGCTGGACGAGATCATCGATGGCATCATCAGGGAAATGGGCATCGACATTGCGGATGCCTCCCTGCGCAAAGACTATCTTGAGTTCACCGGGCAGGATGCAGCGCTGCTCAAGGAGTTGCACGAACAACTGCGCGAGGCGCGCTCCTATTTCATAGACGACTTCTACGCTCATCTCATGCTGTTCGACGACACGCGGGCGTTGGTTTCTGATGCGCAAACACTTCCGCGCCTCAAGCAAAAGCAGTCCGAATATTTTGACACCCTCACGATGGGAGAGTACGGCTGGGACTATGTGAAGAACCGTCTGCGCGTGGGCATCGTGCATCAGCGTGTGGGACTGGACCCGAAGTGGTACCTGGGCGCCTACAGCAAATACCTCACCAGCCTGTTGCCCGAGGTGTGGGGTATCACCCAGGGCAATGCCGACAAGACCCTGGCGGCATTGCGTGCCCTGATCAAGATCATCTTCCTCGACATGGGGCTCGCTATCGACACCTATATCCATGCCGACCATCAGACCATCCGGGCGATGAAGGAGTTCGCCGAGAATATCATCGCCAGCCTGCCGCTATGCCTGCTCACTCTTTCCGCCGATCTGCGCATCATTTCCGCCAACTTACCGTGCAAGGCACTGTTTGGCCTGGGCGCCGATGAACTGACCGGCAAGCACCTGGACGAGATTTTGGCGGGCGCCGGTGTAAAAGAAATGGCAGGGCAGGCACTGACGGCAAGCAATCCATTATGCGGCATGATCGTGAAAATCACCTGTGGAGGGGAGGAAAAATACCTGCGGGTAGCCATCACCCGCTTCAACGCTGCGGGAGAACACCTGCCAGGGGCGGCGCGGCTGTTGCTGATCGTGGAAGACCTTACCGAGGAGGAACGGCTGCGTGCCGCCACGGCGGAATCCGATGAACGTGTCCGCGCCATCATGGACAACGTGATCGACGGCATCATCACCATCAACGAGCATGGCATCGTCGAATCCTACAACCGTTCGGCACAACGGATCTTCGGCTATAGCGCGGACGAAACCATCGGTCAGAACGTCAAAATGCTGATGCCCGAACCTTATCACAGCGAGCACGATAACTACCTGGAGCGGTACGTAACCACTCACCAGGCCACGTGCCTGGACTTGGGGATACGCGAGGTGCCTGGCCGACGCAAGAACGGCACAACCTTTCCCATGAATTTGGCCGTCAGCGAGATGCGCCTTGGCGGGCAACGCCTGTTTATCGGTGTCATGCGTGATATCACCGAGCATAAACAGGCCAGGGAGCGCCTCGCTTACCTTGCCAATTTTGACAACCTCACCGGCCTGCCCAACCGTAGCCTGTTTCAGGACCGGCTGTGCCAGGCGCTGACCCACGCAGCCAGGCTTCACCAAAACATGGCGATATTGTTTCTCGATCTGGATCGCTTCAAGGTCATCAACGACACCTTGGGGCACGACAGCGGCGACCTCCTGTTGCAGGCCGTGGCGCTACGGCTGAAAGGTTGTGTATACGAGGAAGACACCGTGTCGCGCTTGGGCGGCGATGAGTTTGGCATCATACTCACGGATATCGTGGGGCCGGAGGACACCATAAGGGTAGCGAATAAAATCCTGACGGCGTTCCAGCAATCATTCGCCATCCGCGACCAGGATCTGTTCATTACACCCAGCATCGGCATTAGCCTGTACCCCACCGATGGCGATGATGCGCAGAGCCTGCTGAAAAATGCCGATACCGCCATGTACCGTGCCAAGGAGAAAGGCAAGAACGCCTATCAATTCTATACCGCCGACATGAACGACAAGGCCCTGGCAAGGCTGGTGCTGGAAACCCGCCTGCGCCGCGCCCTGGAACGCGACGAATATCTGTTGCACTACCAGCCCATGGTAGATATCGCCGCCGGCCGGATCACCAGCGTCGAGGCGCTGATCCGCTGGCGGAACCCCCAGACAGGGCTGGTGCCACCGATGGAGTTTATCCCCTTTCTGGAAGACACCGGCCTTATCGTGCCCGTCGGCGAGTGGGTACTGCGTACCGCCTGCACCCAGGCCAGTACTTGGCAGGCAATCGCCCCCTCCCCCCTGAGCGTATCTGTCAATCTCTCAGCCCGCCAATTCAGCGATCCGAATCTTACGGAGCTGGTAGGGCGCATACTGACAGAAACCGGTCTTGAACCACATCTGCTGGAGCTTGAGATCACCGAAAGCATACTCATGAAAAATATCGAGGCAGCCATTGACACCCTGAATGCCTTGCACAAGATGGGCGTTAGACTGGCCATCGATGACTTCGGCACCGGCTATTCATCGCTCAGTTATCTGCGGCGCTTCCCGATTCATACCCTGAAGATAGATCGTTCCTTCGTGAGTGACGTAACCACGAACACGGATGACGCCGCAATCGCCACTGCCATCATTCTGCTGGCGCATACACTGAGTCTTCGGGTGGTCGCCGAAGGGGTCGAGACCAAGGAACAGTTACGGTTTTTGCGTTCCCGGCGTTGCAACATGATGCAGGGTTACCTATTCAGCAAATCGCAACCCAGCGAGGTGTTGACCGGGATGCTGCGCGAGGATAAACGGCTTTGAAGGGGCCGGGGCCGGAGATCAGGGACGCAGACCGGGGTTTGTGTCCAGCACATTGCTCAGCCTGGCGAACTCCTCCAGGCCCAGCGTCTCCGCGCGCAGGGCAGGATCAATGCCTTGCGCGCGGATCTGTTCTTCACTCAACAAGCCCTTGAGCGTGTTGCGCAGCGTTTTGCGGCGCTGGGAAAACGCCTGTTTGACCAGGCGGGCGAAATTCGCCTGATTGGCAACCTGCACCAACGGCGACGCATGGGGCACTAATCGTACTATCGCCGAATCAACCTTGGGCGCGGGAGTAAATGCGCCGGGGCCTACTATGAACAGCAGCTCGACAGCGCAAAAATATTGAATCATGACACTGAGCCGCCCGTAATCCTTCCCCCCCGGCAGCGCCGCCATGCGTTCCACCACCTCTTTTTGCAGCATGAAGTGCATATCCTGAACGCATCCGATCTGATCGATCAGATGAAACAGCAGCGGCGTGGAAATGTTGTACGGCAGATTACCCACCACTCGCAGCGGCCTGCCATCGGCGGCCAGCGCGGCAAAATCGAAGCGCAGGGCATCGGCACTGTGGATGCGTAATTCGCCCATCCCGGCGCACACACGCTCCAGCACTGGAATCAAATCGCGATCCAGCTCCACCACATCCATACTGCCCGTCTCACGCAGAAGGTGCTGGGTGAGTGCGCCCTTGCCGGGGCCGATCTCCACGATATGCTGACTTGGGCGGGGATTGATAACGTTGACGATACGTTGAATTACGTTGTCATCATGCAGGAAATTCTGGCCGAAGCGTTTACGTGGGATGTGCTGCATGGATAAACGCTTATTGTGAGTAGTAGAGGGGAAAGCAACCAGATGACGGGCCGTGTGTCCGGCACCGTTCAGTTGCAGTGAGCAACACAGGGTGTCCGTTACGCCCTTTTGGCATAACGGACACCTCGCACATCAACCCTCAAGCTGCTGAATACCGTCCAGATACCATGTGGGCTGGGCACTACGTGCAGGACGGGTAAAATGCCAGATCTCGCGCACGGGGGTGACGTGCTTGTCGTCCGTGGTGTCCGCATCAATTTCGCGCATCAGCACATCAAACAGCACAGTGGCCTCGATGTCACTACCCGCTTCCCGAACCTCCAGCAATTCGCCTTCCACTTTCAACAGTTCGGTACGGTTTTCACCAGAGCGCGCACGGACCTGATCCTGTAGCTCAGCAAACACTTTATCCGTGGTGAACTGGCGCAAATCGGCCAGATCGCCCTCGTCCCAGGCCTTTTGCAGACGCTGATAAGCGGCCTTGGCGCCCTCCATGAAGCCTTCGCTGTCGAAATCCTTGGGGATCACGCCGGGCAGCGGACGGAAGGCCGTCTGAGCAGCGCCAACATTTGTTTCACTATCAAAGGGCTTGTCTTTCCTGAACATCAGATCCGTGTCGAAAGACGCGCTGCTGCGCTCCTGTCGCGGGGTCTGCGCCTGCGGCACTTGCGCGGTGGCATCGTGATCAGCACGGTTCGCCGGGCTGTAGTCCATTGACGGTTCGGTAGCCGGCCCAGACATGGCACCGCCTCCCGTAGCCATGCGTTCCTGCACAGGAGACATGGATGCACGCTTTCTCGCGGCAAAGATTTTGTAAAGCACAAAGGCGATCACCGCAAAAATCGCAACGTCCATGAAATTGATATTCTCAAAGGCGCCACCGAAGAAGAGCGCACCGAGCAATCCGCCCAACGCCAATCCACCCAGCATGCCCATCAGGCCGCCCTTGCTTGCCAGAGATGCGCGCTGACCGGCGTTTTGCGCTTGGGCAGGTGACTGCGCACTCGAAGGGCCGGCAGCGGACTGCTGACGGTTTTGATAGGGCTGGCTGTGGCTGCTCTTGCCGCCAAACGACTTGCCACCGCCCATACGCTTGGCCTCGGCGCTATCAATAACGCCGCCCGCCAGGAAAATTCCGACCACCAAAGCCAACACAACACTCAACGAGGTTTTCATTTACGACTCCAGTTTTTTGTATATCTTAGCGATTTTACATCAAATGAGACCATTGCCAAAACATATGGTTCAGATGCTTTTATTCCAGATTGACCATCAGCCAAAACCATCACTAAAAGTAGGTTGGGTCAAGCGTAGCGGACCCAACAAAATCATCGCTTCAGGCAGTGTTGGGTCCGCTTCGCTTGACCCAACCTACACACTTTTAGAACCTGTTCAAAATTCTTAGACATCCAGCGGTAAATCCGCTGTCCGGCCCAGTAGCTTGTTGATCGCGGCCACGCCAAATAGCTTGAAACCACGCAGCGCCTCGGGCGGATGGCCCGCCACGCAGACTATGGGTTTGCCTTGGGCGACGCCCATGATCAGGGGTCGTCCCGAGCGCATCGGCACGCCGTCCACCAGCAACTCCCCGAGCGCCCGCACCAGATCGGAGATAAAATCACGCCCACCCACCGCAGTGCCGCCCGAGATCACCAGCATGTCGGCATCCTTCAATGCCTGCGTGGCAGCGGCAACAAAACCATCAAAATCATCGTTCATGATACCACCAAACACTGGAACGCCACCTGCCTGGGCAATCGCCGCCGCCAGCATCACGGAATTGCTGTCGCGAATTGCGCCGGGGTGCATGGGCTCAGTATAGGGAATCACCTCATCACCGGAGGAAAACAGCGCCACCCTGGGTGCGCGCACTACGTCCACGGTGTCGATACCGAGACTGGCAACCGTCCCCAAATTCATGGGGTCAAGCACCGCTCCGGCGCTCAGCACCACTGCGCCCTTTTTGATGTCACAACCCTGATCTTCGATAAAAAAACGCGGCGGGAAAGGACGGGTAATGGTGAAGCTATCGCCCTGCCGCGTGGCCTCCCACATCCGCACCACGGAAAGCGCGCCATCGGACACAATACTGCCGGTGGATACCGCCAACGCCTGGCCCGGCGCAATCGCGGGGCAGGTGCTATCCCCCGGCTTCACCTCTCCAATGATCGAAAACGATACGGGATTGGACTCGGAGGCTTCACGGGTATCCGCCGTATTGACCACAAAACCCTCGACTATGACACGATGATAAGGCGGGGAATCCTCTGGCGAGGCGAGATCGCTGTATAAGGTCCGTCCCAACGACTCAGAGAGCGCGCGGCGTTCCGCACCCAAGGCGCGAAATGGCACTGCGGCGGCAAAACGTTGTTGAGCCTCGATTAAGGGTGATGTGTCGGTCATGCGTGATCCTTTTTCAATAACCCAGTGCAAAACCAAGACAATACCGGAAAGTGCGCGGGAGTGCATCTACTTCGGGCGCTCAAAAACACATCCGTAGACTTTTTATGAACAGTTATACCACTAGCGGCAGCTCAGAATTTCCCTGAACGCAGCATCGCCACCACCCACCATAAGCCGAGAAAACTCGCCACCAGGTATCCGAACAGACCCAACAACGGGACATCCCCATAATGCGGGCCAACGTCTGTGCTCATCACTATCGACGAACCCACCACAATGGAGGCGATGATCATGCTCAGGCTCAGGCGGTTGCTGGCCCGGTCCAAATGCTGCTCCAGCCCTTCCAGTTGCTCGTGGCGGAGCTTGAGTGCAAAATCGCCCCGCTGTAATTGCTGAACAGCTCTGGCCAGCGCGCGGGGGAACCCGGACACTGCCATGCGTAATGCGCTTAGGGTGCGATAGCCTTTCCCCAGAATCTCCGTCTGATTCAAATCAGGCAGTAATTGCCTCCCTATCATACGCGGCGCGTAGGCCTGCAAGGCAGCGATCATGTCAAAGCGGGGATCGAGAGCGCGCACCACCGACTCCATGGTCATCAACGCCTTTGTGACCAACAATAACTCCCTGAGCACCTGGATATGATGACGACCCATCAAGCGGATGAACTGATACAGGGCTTCGGAGAAGGAAACCTCTTGCGCAGCCACGGCATAATACTCGTCCAGGGATGTGCCCAGATCCCTGGCAAAAGCGGTGCGGTCTACGTCCGATGCGCCGCCACCCATATCCAGATAGATATCCGCCATCCACTCCGCATCACGTGCGACGAGGGCGAGAAAGAGTTGCGCAAGATTGCTCCGATCCCGTTTAGTGAGGCGGCCCACGATGCCGAAGTCGTGGAAACACAGGCGCCCATCCTCCATGATAAACAGATTGCCTGGATGGGGATCGCCATGAAAAAAGCCATGTTCAAAAAACTGAACGAGATAAACACGCACAAGCAGTTCGGCCAAGCGCTGCCGTGCCAAAAGCTCTGATGGATATTCCGCGCTGATCTTGCGCCCAATGCTCCGCGCCATGGTCAACACCCGTTTGCCGGACAGATCCCAAAACACCTCCGGCACAATCACCGAGGGTTCATCCTTGAAGTTGTCACGGAAGCGTTCCACATTGTGGCCCTCGCGGCGGAAGTCCATTTCGAGCAGGATGGTTTCCGAGAACTCTTCCACCAGGCCGACGGGATCATAACGTCGGCTTTCGGCGACGTGCTTGTGCAGCAGCCTGGCAATGAAGAAGAGGATTTCCAGATCCGCCTGGATGACCTGCTCGATATCGGGACGTTGCACCTTGACGATGACCGCTGCGCCATCGGGCAAGGTTGCGGTGTGTACCTGGGCGATGGAGGCCGCGGCAAGCGGTTCATCATCAAACGACGCAAAGAGCTGGGCCACGGGTTGCCCGAGCTCTTCCTCGATGATCCGCCGCGCCTGCTCCGCAGGAAACTGCGGCACGGTGTCTTGCAACTTTTGCAATTCGCGGAGCATATCATCCGGCAGCAGGTCACGCCGCACGCTGAGCATCTGCCCGAACTTGATAAACGTCGTGCCGAGCTCCTCCAGCGCCAGACGGAAGCGCTGGGCATCGCTCAATACGGCGGATACCTGCTCCACCGCGCCCTTGGGCAGATAGCCTTTCAGGCGCAGGCGCTCGACATAATGGCCCCAGCCTTTCTCCACCATCACGTGAAGGATGCGGGCCAGCCGCCGCAAGTCACGGACGGGAAGATGCCCTGGAGTCAACTTCGGTGAGTCCATCTTCGCCGTCCTTGCTGCATGTTGTTGGTTAAACTGCTTCCAATGCCTCTTGCAACAAGGGGCGCGCTTGCGTTGCAACGGAATCAAGCTGTGGATTTTTGATCATGTCGACCATCGGCTGTGGATCCATGGCCGAAACATGTACCTGCCCCTGGGCATCCTGATAAACAATCACGTTACAGGGCAAGAACAGGCCGATCTCAGGCTCCGCGCTGATGGCCTGATGGGCAAGTGGTGGATTGCAGGCCCCCAGGATCACATAAGGCGGCATGTCCGCGCCGAGTTTTTGCTTGAGCGTGGCTGCCACGTCGATGCGCGTAAGTATACCGAAGCCCTTGCTTTTGAGGGTTTCGGTGACACGCGCCTCGGCCTCCTCCACGCTCATGTTGACGATCCGGCCAAAACCATAGGTGTGCGATTGCAGCATGATGCTTTCTCCTTTCTCAATGGATGGATGTGGGCGGGCTAAACTTCTACTGTAGTCATGGGGGCTGCGCTCTGCGTTTCCAACTCAAAAAAGCGTTGCACATTTTCCAGTTTGCGCGTGCGTATCATCGGCGGCAGGCTGTTGATAAAGGTACGTCCATACGGTTTTGAAAACAACCGTGGGTCGCACAGCATCATCACCCCTCTATCATTAACATCGCGGATCAACCGCCCTACCCCTTGCTTCAAGGTAATCACCGCATGGGGCAATTGATAATCCATAAAGGGATTGCCGCCTTGTGCGCGCAGGGCATCAAGCCGGGCTTGCAAGACGGGATCGCCCGGCGAGGCGAAAGGCAGTTTGTCGATGATGACGCAGGACAGCGCTGGGCCGCGCACGTCGACACCCTCCCAGAAGCTGCTGGTGCCGAGCAGTATGGCGTTGCCCATGGCGCGAAAACGTTCCACCAGCTCGCCGCGCGGGGCGCTGCCTTGCACGAGCAGCGGGTAGGCTACCCTACCCTGTAGCCGTTCATGTGCCTCTTGCAGGGCGCGATGGCTGGTGAACAGCAGAAAGGCGCGTCCACGACTGGCCTCCAGTACCGGCAAGGCGGCCTCCACCAGCGCTTCGATGTAGTTTGGGCTATTGGGATCAGGCATGGCAGGAGGTGCATAGAACACGGCATTACGCGAGAAATTGAAGGGGCTGTCCCAGCACTTTGTCACGGCGTCGTGCAGGCCCAGGCGTGAGGCAAAGTGTTCGAAGCTGCCACCCACCGCTAGCGTGGCGGAAGTAAAGATCCAGGCGCACTTGCTCGCATCCGTGCGAGCGCGAAAAATTTCGGCGATATCGAGCGGAGTGCTGTTGAGGGTGAAGCTTTTAGTGAAAGTCTCAAACCAGACGACGTGGCTTGTCCCCTTCAGGGTGTTTGCCGGGCTCGCACCAGCAAGGCTATCCAGGCGCGCCAGCAACTCGCCAGTGCGGCGCTGACAGCTCTCCAACCCCTTGCCGCGCACTGCCGCCGGTTCCAGCCGTTTTTGCAGCAATGTCAACGCATCGCGCAATTGTTGCATGGCGGTGGTTATTTCGGGGAGCGCCGCCACCTCGCGCCATGCGGTACGGCGCGTATCACGCCCCAGCGCCAGGCGCAAATCCAGCGCGGCCTTTTTCAGCGCGTCGGCTGCTTCGGGCAATTCGCTCATATCGCCCGCTTCGCGCATATGTTCCGTGATGGTATCGTCCGCCAGCTCCAGCATCTGGCGGCTGCTCAATGAGGTGCCGAAGAAATTTGACGCCACCTCGGGAAGCTGGTGCGCTTCATCGATGATAAATGCGTTTGCGCCCGGCAACAGTTCGCCAAAGCCTTCATCCTTGAGCGCCATGTCGGCAAACAGCAGATGATGATTGATAACCACCAGATCGGCCTCCTGTGCCGCGCGCCGCGCCTTCATGATATGGCAATCCGAATACACAGGACATTCCTGGCCCAGGCAATTATCCGCTGTGGAGGTGACCTGAAACCACAGCGGCGAGTCCTCGGGAACATCCACCACCTCGGCGACATCACCGCTGCGGGTACGCCCCGCCCACTCTTTGATCCGCTGCAACATCGCGCGGTTCTCGCGCGTATGGCCACGCCCGTCCAGATCGGCAAGCTCCAGGCGATGCAAACACAAGTAATTGGCGCGGCCTTTGAGCAGCGCGGCGCGCAACGGCACACCCAAGGCGTTGCGCACTACGGGCAAGTCACGGTGAAAGAGCTGGTCCTGGAGATTTTTGGTGCCGGTGGAAATAATGACCTTTTTGCCGGACAGGATCGCGGGCACCAGATAGGCGTAGGTCTTGCCCGTGCCGGTGCCCGCTTCACTGATCAACAAGCCATAATCGTCGAACGCCTGCGCGACAGCCTCCGCCATCTCTTGCTGCGCGGCACGAGGCGCGAAACCTGAGATACGCTTTGCCAGCGGGCCATCAGGACCAAGGAGTTCAGCGGGGGATTGCATCAAGAAACTCCTGATTTATGCATGGCGCAAGGACCAATGGCCTCAAAAAACAGGGGTGAAATAATTCAGAGCAATGTTGGGTCCGCTTCGCTTGACCCAACCTACATCTTGAATTTTAGCGTGCTGCCTGATTGTCCCAGACTTCAACTTCTTCAGCACCGATTTCACGCGTCCACACCAACTGGCTGATGATCTTGAATTTAGCCACGGACATTGCGCCACGCTTGTTGCGTTTGCTTGCATCGGAGTCGGCGATGGCTTGCAGGATATCGTCGCGCTCCGCCTCGTAGATTTCGTAAGGCTCGAAATTCTCGTCCATCAGCACCAGCATGACGCTGTCCCACTCCTGGTCAGTTTTCATTTGCCCGATGCGCTGGCCCGCCTTGCCTTCGTCAAATATGGCGCGGCCTTTGATCTGGATGCGCTTGCCCGCACGCCTGCCGCGCCCGATGGCATCATACCCACCCGGCTTGGGATCGCACAAATCCAGCTCCAGCAGACGCGCAGCATCATGCTCGGCGATTTCGCCACTCACGCCGCCCAGCGGCCTGCCCGTCACCTTGCGATATTCAGCGGACAGGCGGCGCGCCTCTGAGATAAGTTTGTCTACCGAATAAACGGTCATCGGTGTATACCTTAATTAGGGGCCGTTAAGGAATAACCAGTGCTTTGCTGGTTAAGCCTTTACGACCCCTTATGCCGTTCCCATCATTCTAAATGTACAGATTACAATGAACGACGGCTTATTGCGGCTATTTTTTGAAATATACCACAGTATCAGGGCTGTTTTTCATCACTAAAGTAGGGGAACAGAATAGGCAAGAGCAGCAGCGTTAAAAGCGTGGCCGAAACCAATCCGCCCACGATCACCACGGCGAAGGGACGCTGGGTTTCAGAACCTATGCCGTGGGATAGCGCAGCGGGCAACAGACCAATGCCCGCCATCAGCGCCGTCATCAACACCGGACGCAGGCGGCGCACGGCACCTTCCACGGTGGCGAGCGTCACGTCTTTTCCTTCCCGGACCAGCTCTTTGATCTGCTCCACCATGATCACACCGTTTTGCACAGAAATACCCGCCAGGGCGATAAAGCCGACCGCAGCGGAAACCGACAGATGCAACCCGCTAATGCCTAACCCAGCAAGACCGCCGATCAGGGAAAAGGGCACCATGAGCAACACCAGCAGTGCATTCTTTACCGATTGAAAGGCCCAGAACAGCAGAATGAAAATAAGCAGAATGCTGACCGGAACAATGATTTCCAAACGCTTCGTGGCGCGCTGCTGATTCTCGAACTGCCCGCCCCACGTCATCTCGTAACCTGGGGGTAATTTGACTTCCTTGCGTACTTTCTCCATGGCCTCGGCCACGAAGCCGCCCTGGTCGCGCTCCAGCAGGTTAACCTTTACAGCGACGTTGCGGCCACCGTCCTCGCGGCTGATGCGGGCAGCGCCTTCGCGTATGCTGATATCGGCAAGCGTGGAGAGCGGCAACTGGATATTGCTCCCTGGCACGCTCACCATCAGGCCGCTGATGGCTTCCACGTTGTCGCGGTAGGGTTTGTCCAGACGCAGGGTAACATCGAAGCGCCGCTCGCCATCATAGAAGCTGTTGGCTGCGCTCCCGGCCAGCGCGGTCTGAATCGCGCTGGCCGCATCGCTGATGCTGATTCCATATCGTGCCAATTGCTCACGATTGATTTCAATATTAAGCTGGCTTAACCCTCCCACTTTGATGGCCGCAACGTCTGTCGCGCCACGAATGGCGCTTACCACGCGAGCGGTCTCCTCGGATTTTTCTTCGAGTATCTCAAGGTCGGGGCCAAAAATTTTGATGGCGATTTCTCCCTTCACGCCACTCATTGCCTCCTCCACGCTATCCTGAATCACCTGAGAGAAGTTGGTGTGGATACCGGGGATCGTTTCCATGCGTTTGGCCATGTCCTCGATGAGATCCTCCTTGCTGTGAAAACGCCAGCCATCACGCGGCGTCAGATTAGCCATGATCTCCATATTGTTGGGACCTTTGGGGTCCGTGCCGTCATCGGGACGGCCCACATGGCTGATGACGCTGTCCACCTCTTTGTAGCTGCGAAGAATGTCGCGGATCTGCCCTTCCACGGCCTTGGTTTTATCCAGCGCCGTGGAGGGCGGCAATGTAATGGTTAGCCATATATTCCCCTCGTCGAGCTTGGGCAAAAATTCGCTGCCCAAGCGCGGCGCGAGAATCAGGCTTACCGCAAGAACCCCAACGGCAAGGCCCACCACGATCTTGCGATACTGAAACGCACGAACAAGAAGGCACTGATAATATCCCTGCAAGGCGTGCATCCATGCGCTATGGCGTTCCGCCATGCTATCGTTCTTGAGGGTATAGCTGAGCAGCACGGGAATCAGCGTGAGCGTCAGAAGAATCGCGCCGAGCAGTGCAAAACTCAGAGTGAAGGCCATGGGCGAGAAGATCTTTCCCTCCACGCGTTCGAAAGTGAAAATGGGAAGGAAGGCGCAGATGATGATGGCTTTGGCAAACAGCACAGGCTTTCCCACCTGAAGGGTAGTGCTCTTCAAGGCATTCCAGCGCCAGGAGACCGTGCCATGGCTGGGGTGTTCAGCCTGATCCGCCTGGGCCAGCGCCAGGCGCACCATCAGGGCCTCCACCAGCACCACGGCGCTGTCCACAATAATACCGAAGTCCACCGCCCCCAATGAAATCAGGTTGGCAGAAACCCCTTTTATGTCCATACCGATAAATGCGAACAGCAACGACAAGGGAATCACGCTTGCGACAATCAGCGCCGCCTTCCAGTTGCGCAAAAAGACAACCAGGATAACCACCACCAGCAGCGCGCCGACGATCAGATTTTCCGTGACCGTATGCACGGTATGCGCAATCAACTGGGTGCGATCATAGATGGTGTGAAGCTTCACCCCAGGCGGCAATTTGTGCGCGTTAAGAGCACTGATTTCGTCCTTCAGGGCGGAGATGACCAGTGCCGGATTTCGGCCCTTGACCATCTGCACGATGCCTTCCACAACATCGTTCTGCTGGTTGTAAGCGACATAACCTGCGCGCGTGCGCGGGCCGATCTCCACGTCGGCCACATCATCGATAAATACTGGTGAACCGTTGATGCTTGTAATCACCACGCGGCGGATGCTATCCAGGCTGGTAAAAAGGCCGACGCCGCGCACCACCAAGGCCTCATCACCACGGCGTATCATGCCGCCGCCGGTATTCATGCTGTTATTGGCAAGCGCCTGTGACAACTGGTCCAGGGTGAGGTTGAACTTACGCAGTTTGTAGGGATCGACGCGCACCTGATATTCCTTGATGGCGCCGCCGAAGCTCACCACATCGGCCACCCCCTGCACACTGCGCAAGGCGGGCCGGATGATCCAATCCTGAATCGCCCGCACCTCGATCATCGGCATGTCCTTGGGCGTTTCGAGGACATAGCGATAGATCTCGCCCACGGCAGTAGTCAACGGGGCAAGGCCTGGTTGAACACCGGCAGGGAGGCTGACGTTGGCGAGTTTTTCCAGCACCTGCTGGCGGGCGAAGTAATCATCGGTCTTGTCGGCAAATGTCAGCGTAACAACCGACAGTCCAGTGATGGAAACGGAGCGCACCTGGGTAAGGCCAGGGATGCCATTCATCTCGCGCTCGATAGGCAGGGAGACGCTACGTTCCACCTCGGGCGGTGCCTGCCCCAGCATTTGCGTGACTATCGACACCTGTACATCCTGCACATCGGGGAATGCCTGGATGGGCAACCTTTGCACCGCCAAAACGCCCGCAATCAATATCACCACGGCGGCGCCAAGAACAAAAATCCTTTGCTTCAACGCAAAGGTAATCAACTTATCGAGCATGAAAGTCTAGCCTGGGTATTTCATCAGTTGAACCGCCAATTCATTTGCTTAGTCATTACCTTTGCAGGTCGGAATTCAAAAGAACGGCGCCACTCGTGACGATCCGGTCTCCGGCACGCAGCCCGTTTTCCACAACGCTGAAATCGCGAGTTTGCAAGCCTAGCTGAACAGCTCGTTTATGCAATTCACCAGGGGCTGCTTCCACAAACACAAAGGTATGTCTTCCTTCCGTCACCAAGGCGCTGTTGGGCACCACCAACACCGGCTGACTCCTGTCCTCGAGGGGCATCACGCGCGCAAACATCTCCGGCTTCAGACGGCGCTCGGGGTTATCCAAAATCACCCGCGCCCGGACGCGGCGCGTGACAGGATCAAGCACATCGGCAATGTTCGCCACTCGCGCCATGAAGGTCTGCCCAGGGTAGGCGTCAACGCTGACGGCTACCGATTGTCCAGTGCGCAGCTTGCCCAGATCACGCTCGGTCAATTCAACTATCACCCAGAGATGGGTGGGGTCGCTGATCACAAACAGCGGGTCGGGCAGGTCCGGGCGGACCTCCATGCCAGGATTAACGTGACGCTCGGTAACAACCCCGTTGATGGGCGCGCGTAAAACATAAGTCTCCCCAGGGGATTTGCCGCCCTCGGGCAGCAGGTTGTGCAGGCGCATCCTGGCACGGCGCGCCTCCGCCTCGGCCTTGCTCAGATCAGCCTCGGCCTGCTCGAGATTTTTGCGCGCGATGGCCTGCCCCTCGAAGAGCGTCCGTGCGCGCTCGTAGGCTGCGCGGTACTGCGCCAGATCGGCATCGGCCTTGGCGACATCGGCAAGGGCCACGCCCAGCTCCGGCGCATCCAGATCCAGCAGCGCCTGCCCCTTGCGCACCGTGCCCCCAGGCTCGGCGCCGATACGGGTGACGCGCCCAACGACGGGCGAGCTAACGCGGCTGGTGTGATCTTCGTCGTAGGCAATGCGACCGGGCAATGGTTCGCCCAGAGGACGAAGACGGGGGTTAATTACGGCGATATTGAGCGCGGAAAGTTGCGGCGCATTGGCTTTATAGCGCAGTACGCCTGAGTCTTGTGGCTCCTCCGCCGCCTGGGCGGTATGGACACAAAAAAACAACAAAACCGGCAAGAGTAAAAAATGTTTGGAATACTTCATGTGCTGGTTCTCTGCTGTAAGTTACGGGGACGGCGGCACCTGCTCTACACCCAGCACCTTGACGAGATCAGCATAGGCAACCGCACGATTATAAAGTGCGTTTTGATATTCAAGTACATTGTTTTTGTAGCTGCGTTGCGCCTCGATAAAATCCAGAATGCCCGTCGCGCCCTTGCTATAGGCGAGTTCCGCCGCCCGGCGAACCGTTTTGACCCGGCCAATGACATCCTCTTCGAAGCGGCGTGCCTGAGCATCGGCGGTACGCCAGGCGACCGTCGCCCCCAGAACCTCGGCGCGGACATTCTGCTCAAGCTGCTGGACTTGCAGATTGAAGTTGTTGAGATTAACTTCCGACAGGGCGATTTCACCCTGATTCCGGTAAAAAATTGGGAGAGGAACACTGACTCCCAAACCGATTGCATTATCGGCATTGGGATAACAAAAAGGACACGCTTCATCCTGCACCGCAACGGTGACATCCGGAATGCGCCTGGCGCGGGCCAGTGCAAGAGCTTTTTCTGCCTGATTTACTCGCAACCGTGCAGCCTGCAAATCCGCCCGTTGCACCAAGGCTTGGTCAACAAAGCTCTCGGGAGGCTGTTTCGCATCAACCTCGCTGCGCTTGAGCGAGACATCCTGAGCGGCAAAATTCATCGCGTCACCGGGCCAGGCAAGAAGTACCGCCAGACCGGTTCGCGCACCCGTGAGGCTACGCAGTGCCTGGTCCAGATCGCCTTGCGCCTTGAAACGCTCCACCTCCACGCGCAAAAAATCCGATTCGGCAATATCCCCACTCTCCAGCCTCAAGCTGTTGGTGCGCACTATATCGTCATAACGCGCCAGGGTTTCCCGCGCCAGATCAACTACTTTCTGACTCAACAGCAGGTTGTAATAGGCGTGCCGCACCTCATTGCTGAGCACGCGCACGGCATCACGCAAGTCATTCTCTGAGGCCTGCAGGGCAAACCCGCTGCTTTCCTTGCGCAGCCCGCGCTTGCCCGCCGTTTCAATAAGCTGCTCCAGCCGCGCAATAGTGTCATATTGCGCCCCGGCGAAACCACTGCGTCTTCCTATCGCAGCAACGCCGGGAGACTGGCTATACATCGAAAGCACAGGATTGGGGATGGCGCCGGCGATGATCCGTTGAGCACGCGCCGCATCAACATTGTAACGCGCCGCGATCAAATCCAGATTACGCTGATAAAAAAAGGCTATCGCCTGATCTTCCGTGAGAGGCACATCCCCGGCAAAAGCAGTGGTTGGAATAAAGGACGGGGAGAGGGTACCCATGAACAACACCAGCAAAGCAGTAAGTCCAAATCTAGGCATTGGCACGGGAATCCAAAGAATATTTTTTGTTAGAGTTGATTATCATAGACATAAGATGCCAGAAAAGGTTCAAGTCCAACGGCACCCCACCGGTTACCGGATAAGTCCGCAATGGGCTGACCAAGCACGGAGAAACTTTCAGGCAATCGTGAATACTGCCATAAAAAAATTTCAGGCGCTCAGACGAAAGGCCATCGCCTGCTCATAAAGTGCCAAATAATGTTTGGCACTGCGCCGCCAACTGAAATCCTGCTGCATGCCGGTGCGGATGATTTTCTGCCAGATCTTGGGTTGCCGGTATAGCGTCAGGCCACGCTGGATGGCTGCCAGCAGTGCCGGGGTGGAGGCCTCGTCAAATACAACGCCGGTGGCGCTGCCACTGTCCAGATTGTCCGGCGTGGCATCCACCACCGTATCAGACAGACCACCCGTGCGGCGCACGATAGGAACAGTACCGTAGCGCAGGCTGTATATCTGGTTCAGTCCGCAGGGCTCAAAGCGTGACGGCATGGCAAACATGTCGGCGCCACTCTCAATAAGATGCGCCAATCCTTCATTAAAGCCGATCTGCACTGCAAGCTGTTGCGGATGATCCGCCATCAGCTCCGCGAACGCGGCTTCAAAACGCTTTTCACCGCTGCCCAGCATCACCACCTGCACCGGCTGCTGTAATACTTCGGGCAGGCTGGCAAGCAGCAGATCGACGCCTTTCTGCTCAACAAGGCGTCCGATCAATCCAATCACGGGTATCTCCGGCGCCACAGGCAGACCCATACGCGCCTGAAGCGCGGCTTTGTTTGCGGCCTTGCCGGACAAATCGCTCGCGCTGTAGGGTTGCGCAATCAAAGTGTCGCGCTGCGGATCCCACTCGTGGTAATCCACGCCGTTAAGGATGCCCACCAACCGCTCCGCCCGGTGGCTGAGCAAACCCTCCAGACCGCAGCCGTATTCGGGGGTGAGAATCTCACGCGCGTAGTTCGGGCTGACTGTGCTCAACATATCCGCATACACCAAGCCGCCTTTGATGAAAGATAGTCCACCATAAAATTCCAGGCCCTCCGGCGACCACAGTGCGGGCGGCAGGTCCAGCGCTGCGAAAGTATCTGGCGGGAAAAGCCCCTGATACGCCAGGTTGTGGATAGTAAACACCGTAGCCGGACGCGTTGCATCCTGAGCCAGTAATGCGGGGATCAAACCGCATTGCCAGTCGTTGCAATGCACCACGTCAGGCTGCCAATCCAATCCGGCCTGATTACGCGCCACCGCCGCCACGGCACGAGCGAACAACGCAAAACGCTGGGCATTGTCTGGCCAATCCTTGCCGTCCGGCCCGAGATAAGGATTGCCGGGGCGGTCAAACCAGGCGGGGGCATCCACCAGCCACACCTTCAGCGTACTGCCCGGTAACTTGCCTTCGAGAAGGCGCACCGGCTCCGCAAAGCCAGCAAGGGCAGGATTAATCAGGGTAAGTTTACCGGCACGCGCCAGCACATCGCGGTAGGCGGGGATAATCAGACGCACGTCTTGGCGCAGGGATTTCAGCGCAACGGGCAGGCTGCCCGCGACGTCCGCCAACCCCCCAGTCTTCATCAACGGATGGGCCTCGCTGGCGGCGAATAAAATTTTATGGGTTTGCATGGCTCATTTTCATCTGGTTGTTATTTCAAGGATGACCTTAATCGTACTTCTTGATCTTCTCCCGCCACTGCCGCGCCTTGGTCAAAATGGCGTGCTCGTCGAGGGTGGTCAGAACCCGTTCCTTGAGCAGGTGCCTGCCCGCCACCCACACATCGGTAACCTTGTCGCGGCCCGTGGCATATACCAGTTGTGAAATGGGATGATAAACAGGCTGTGTCTCTATCCCGCCCAGATGCACTGCGGTAATGTCGGCGGCCTTGCCGGGCAGCAGCGAGCCGGTTTCCTCGTCCAGCCCCAATGCCTTGGCGCCGTTCAGCGTCGCCATGCGCAACGCCGTGGCAGCGCTTACTGCGCTGGCATCGCCCGCCACCGCCTTGGCGAGCAGCGCGGCGGTACGCATTTCGCCGAACATGTCCAGATCGTTATTGCTCGCCGCGCCGTCGGTACCGATGGCGACATTCACTCCCGACTTGAGCAGCGTCTGCACCGGACAGAAACCGCTGGCCAGTTTCAGGTTGGACTCGGGACAATGCACGACATGCCCCCCCGTTGCTGCATAGCGGCTGATTTCCTCAACGGTCAACTGTGTCATGTGCACACCTATCAAATGCGGCGACAGCAGACCAAGACGATCCAAACGCTGCAAAGGACGCTCATTGTAATGCGCAAGACTTTGCCCGATTTCATCCGCCGTCTCGTGGATGTGCATATGCACCGGAATATCCAGCTCATCGGCATAGATGCGAATTTTATCAAGAGGATCATTCGACACCGTATAAGGTGCGTGCGGCGCAAAGGCAGTGCGGATCAGCGGATGATCGCGGTAACGGTCATGCACCTCCAGCCCCTTGCGCAAATAGTCCCCGGCATCGCTGGCCCACACCGTGGGGAAGTCGATCACGATCAATCCGACGCACGCACGCATGTGACAATCATCCGCGACGCGCGCGGTTTCATCGGGAAAGAAATACATATCATTGAAGCAGGTGGTGCCGCCACGCAGCATTTCCGCAATGGCAAGCTGCGTGCCGTCCTGCACGAATTCAGGACTAACCCACGCCCCCTCGGCCGGCCAGATGTGATTATTCAACCACTCCATCAGAGGCAGGTCATCGGCCAAGCCGCGGAACAACGACATCGCGGCATGCGTGTGGGCGTTGATCAGACCGGGAATAAGGGCGTGCTCGCTCAGTCTCAGTGTCGTATGTGACTGGTATTTCGCGCTGGCCTCCGGGGTGGGCAGGATCTCCAGAATGCGTCCGTCATGAATCGCCAAACTATGCTGTTCATACACCGTATGCTCAGGCTCAACAGGGATGATCCAGCGGGCATGGATAAGCGTGTCTATATTCTGCATGGCGATTCCAACATTAATTACGCACAGACATCAGTATACCGGGAATGAGCGGAAAATCACCGCGACATTGTCCCACCCGTAAAGGGCGCAATGCCTTCATGGGGAGATGCCGTACGGTTTTCTTTGCTCGATACGAGGCTGGCCGGTATCATTGACGCTTCTCAACTCATCGGCTTTCAATACACATGTCAAACAATCACTATGACTCGATCCGCGCCGTGGAATGGCATGATGGCGCACTTAAACTGCTGGATCAACGCGTATTGCCACACCGGCGCGAATATCTCGTGATAGAGGATGCCGCAAGCACGGCGCAGGCTATCACGGACATGGTGGTGCGCGGCGCGCCCGCGATAGGCGTCACTGCGGCCTATGGCGTGGTGCTGGCGGCGCGCGACCGTTATGCGCGCTCCGCCGCCACGTGGAAACAAGACATCGAAGCCGACCTGGAAACACTGGCGCGCTCCCGCCCCACCGCCGTCAATCTATTCTGGGCATTGGAGCGGATGCGCCGTCACCTGGCAAACCTCAGCGGTGATCCGCACCAGTCCTTGCTCGCCGAGGCGCGCCGCATCCACGAGGAAGACATCGCCGCCAACAGGCGCATGGGCATGCTGGGGGCAGCCCTCATTCAGGATCGCTGCACGGTGCTGACGCATTGCAATACCGGCTCGCTGGCCACTGGCGGCTACGGCACAGCGCTGGGGGTGATACGCGCGGCCTACGCGGCGGGCCACATCAGCCAGGTGTTTGCGGACGAGACACGCCCCTGGCTACAGGGCGCGCGTCTTACTGCCTGGGAGCTGGTGGAAGACCGCATTCCGGTGACGCTGCTGTGCGAAGGCGCGGCGGCTCACTTGATGAAACAGGGCGGCGTGCGCTGGGTGATCGTCGGCGCGGATCGCATCGCCGCCAACGGCGACACTGCCAACAAGATCGGCACCTACAGCCTGGCCATATTGGCGCGTCATCATGGCGTGAAATTCATGGTGGTGGCACCTACCTCCACCGTCGACATGACCATCGCCAGCGGCGCGGACATCCCCATCGAGATCCGCTCGCCCGCCGAGGTGCTAACCCACGCCGGTCATCCCATCGCAGCGGAAGGCGCGCAGGCCTGGAATCCGGCCTTCGATGTTGCGCCAGCCGGACTGATCGACGCGATAGTCACGGAGCGCGGCGTAGTCCTCGCCCCCACCACCGCAAAAATGGCCGCCATGATGGGAAACGGGGCATAACCTTGCCCTAACATTTGGAAACACTGCTGCTCTATCTTGCTACCGGCGCGGTCGCCGGGATCCTTGCCGGGCTGCTGGGCGTCGGCGGCGGGCTGATCATCGTCCCGGCGCTGGCATTTATCTTTGCGGCCCAAGGCATGCCGGATGCTATCGTCATGCACATGGCGCTCGGCACTTCGCTTGCAACCATTGTGATGACCTCGATTTCCTCAGTGCGCGCTCATCACAAGCGCGGCGCGGTGTTGTGGCAGGTGGTCTGGCACCTCACCCCCGGCATCATAGTGGGCACACTGATGGGGGCTATGCTCGTTGACATGCTGTCTGGAGGGATATTGAAGCGCGTCTTCGGGATTTTTGCTCTGGCAGTAGCATTGCAGATGGGGCTAAGCGCAAAACCTGCACCGCACCGGCGGCTCCCCGAACGATCAGGCATGGGGCTGGCAGGCTGCGTCATCGGCGGTGTATCGGCCATCGTCGGCATCGGCGGCGGCTCATTGACCGTACCGTTTCTTACCTGGTGCAAGGTCGGCGTTCACAACGCCGTGGCCACCTCCAGCGCGTGCGGATTGCCCATCGCCCTCGCGGGCAGCCTGGGCTTCATCATCACCGGCTGGAATGAAACCAGCCTGCCCGCCTTCAGCAGCGGCTACATCTACTGGCCCGCAATGGCTGGCATCGCCACCGCCAGCGTACTGTTCGCACCCCTGGGTGCAAGGCTCGCGCACGCCTTGCCTGCGGATACTTTGAAAAAGTTTTTCGCTATTTTTCTTGCGCTGCTTGGGGCACGAATGTTGGTGGGGTAAAGGGCGCCTCTACCGCCTGCGGGAAAGTGTCACAGCAGCCAATTTGCTCCGGGTTAATTAACAGCCATCCGCGCCCGTGTCTTGCCAATAAACTCGGCAAAAAAAGCCCCAAAAATACCCAGCATCAACCCCAGCACAGTGGCCAACGCCAGGTAAAGCCCAGGCTTGGGCTTGACAGGATTGATCGGTAATGTCGGCTGTCTGAGCAGAACTGTCGGCCTGGATTGCAATTCAGACATTGCCAGTCTTACTACTGTCTGCTGCTGTTCAATCTGCGGTAGTCTTTGAAGCAGCAGATCCTTTTGGAGCGTGAGCAAACCGGCCAACGAAGCCTCGCTGCCCACCAGTGAGGATACGCGATGCTCGATCAAAGCAAGTGCTTGCTCGATCCGATCATGCTCGTTCTGCAAAGAGTCCAATTGCCTCTGTTGCTCTGTCCTCGCCAGATCGAACAATTTCTGATGCTGCTTGATCACCTTGGCCGCAACATCCACGAGGAATTTCTGCGCCTCCTGCGCACTATAGGCCTGCGCTATTATTTCAACGCCGTTGGGCAGTGACTTCTCCATCGTTTTCACGTCTTTGACCAATGGAAACTTCTGCTCCCCCTCGCTTTCATCCTTGACCCGATACTCCTCTTTCAAACGCTGGACAAGCAGTTGCGGCGTTTCTACCTGCCCTGCCTGCCCTGCCTGCCCTGCCTGCCCTACCTGCCCTACCTGCCCTACCTGCCCTATTCCAATCACGGCGCGGCTTTCGTACACAGGTTTAGTAATCGCCAGCCACGCCCCCACCAGCAGCAAAGCCAGCAACAGACTACCGATGATCATCTTTTTTCGTTTAACAATCACCCGCCATAGATCAATCAAACTGATTTCGTCTTCCTGCACCGCCTCCTCGGCAACTGCTCCATGCGTTGCTCTACCTCGTCCATCCATGGACTCGTGCATCTCACGGGCCGAGCCAAACTGGTCCGTTGAATTTTTATCTGACATTACATCTCCACATATATCAATTACTTTATTTCAATAGATAACCAAGCATCGACACAGCACTCTTTGGTCGAGCGCAGAGTATCACGACTTTACATGGGGTCAAACAGCAAGTGCAGTTTCGATTTCCGCTTGTATTGTAAGCAAAACACCATTGGGATCTTCTGATGCGGTAATGGGCCGTCCTATCACGAGATAATCCGATCCGGCACGAATGGCATCATAAGGCGTCATGATGCGCTTTTGATCGTCGCGCAGTGCCCCTTGCGGACGAATACCCGGCGTCACCAGACAAAAATCCGTGCCCTGGTTTTGGCGCAGATCGGCCACTTCCAGTGATGAACAAACAACACCATCCAATCCGGATTGTTTCGCCAGCGCGGCAAGACGCAGGACATTTTCACGCGGGGTGCCCGGCAAACCGATCTCATGAAGATCTTCCTCATCCAGACTGGTCAGAACAGTCACGCCAATCAACAAGGGGCGCTGCGGCGCTTTTTCAATGGCATTGCGCGCTGCCTCCATCATGCGCCGCCCACCCAGGGCATGGACATTGACCATCCACACACCAAGGTCAGCAGCCGCAGCGCACGCCTGCGCTACAGTGTTGGGAATATCGTGGAATTTGAGATCGAGGAAAATATCAAAGCCATTGCCCGCCAGCCGCTCCACCAACGCCGGACCACTGCGGGTAAACAGTTCTTTTCCAACCTTGAGACGGCAATGGCGGGGGTCCAGCTTGCTTGCCAGCGCCAATGCCTGGGAGACATCAGCGCAATCCAAGGCAACGACAATACGAGGCCCGTGAGGCTTAACTTCAAACATGTCTGTCATTTATGCCCTTTGGGTATTCATGCCTTTTGGGTATTCTTCGACATATTTCGATTGCATACAGGGCAGGGCCTGCATCTGGATCGGTTTTACGCTACCCCAGGTTTTACAGCCAGGGCATTGCCAGTGTATGGATTTTCCCGAAAAGCCACAGTGATTGCATCTGTATAAGGGATTTTCCTTTAGCAGTTTTTCAATCCCTTCCTTGATCATCAGCAAACTGGACTGCGCATTGCCATCGCTATCGGCAAGTTGCAAATCGATCATCGAAACGATTCCCGTAAGCGTAGGCTGCTTTTGTAAATGCTCCATGACAAACACCATTGCATCACGTTCGCCATATTGATTGCGTAAAAATTCAACCAACGCGGAGATGGGTACGATACGGGGGTATTTCTGCACCAGTTTCTTCAGGTAGCCCATCATCTCCACCGAACTATCCAGGGCGTGATAGCAGCCCAGCATCGGTGGAATCACCTCGGAGAGATACTCCGGATCCTGCGCCTCAACGCGCTGATAGGTTTGCAGCGCAGCCTTGCAATCTCCTGCCCCCCTCTCCATATCACCCTGCATAATGGTGGCGCGAACACAGCCGGAATCAGCAGACAATGCGCGCTTGATCATTTGTGCAGCACGTGCGCCATCCTTCTGCACGCGGGCCTGATCGGCAATTTCGCAATAATATTGGGCAACAAGACTATTCAGTTTTTTGCCCGCTGCACCCTCAAGTTTGCGGACCATATCTATAGCCTTGTCCCATTCCTTTTCCTGCTGGTAGATATCACACAGCAAGCGCAGCGCCGGCGCGGCCTGCCCATCAACTTCTATTAACTCCAGAAAGAGGCTTTCGGCGCGATCAAGCACTCCGGCGCGCATATAATCCTGCCCCAGCTCCAGGAGCGCCTGGTTGCGCTGATCGAGGCTCAACGTTGGCCTGGCGATAAGATTCTGATGGATACGTATGGCGCGGTCTACTTCACCACGCCGGCGAAATAAACTTCCCAGTGCGAGATGGGTTTCGACCGTATCCGAGTCCACTTCAAGCATCCTGACAAACACCTCAATGGCCTTGTCAGGCTGCTCGTTGATCAGATAATTGAGTCCTCTGAAATAATCGGGGCGAAGCCCCGTAGCCCCTTCTTCATGCTTGCGCCGCGTTTCTTGCTTGGCCATCCACCAGCCTGACGCAGCCGCCACCGGCAGTAATAGCCACAATAAATCCGACATGCTCACCGTCCATCCCGGATCGGTAGAGAGCGCAAATTGACAAGCTCTGTCTCGGTAGTCTTGGCTGCCTTGCGCAACCCGGCGATTTCACGTTTTAATTGTATGATTACGCTCAGGCTGGCCAGAATACCGCAAAGGGCGCCTATCACGAGGGAGATCACGACCACGAGGGACAAGGATAACTGCCAGCTACCGAAATAGTAGTCGAGCTGCACAGGCTGGGAGTTAAGAACGGCAAAGCCCAGACCGATTGTGAGCACTACCAGAAAGATGATGAGATAGATAATGCGCAACATACCCCTCCCTCTTTGGGCTACAAACGGACAGTCACTTCAGCACAATTACAGGATGGAGAGTAGCCGCCCGCCTATTGTTCCATGCTGCTGTTGACCCGGTCACGCAGCTCCTTGCCCGGCTTGAAATGAGGCACATATTTACCCGGCAGGGGAACGGCTTCGCCGGTTTTTGGATTTCTCCCCATGCGCGGTGGCCGGTGATGCAAGGAAAAACTGCCAAACCCACGGATTTCGATACGCTCGCCACCCGCCAGCGCCTGAGCCATTTGCTCGATGATAGTCTTGACCGAGAATTCAACATCTTTATAGGTCAAATGATTCAGTTTTTGTGCAAGTGCCTCGATTAATTCGGACTTGGTCATTGCTTTTATATCCATGCTTCAACTCCCCAATAGACTTTTGACTGAATCATCCGGCAATCGCCTCATACCCACTGCAGCGTAGAACACATCCGTGAAAAAACCGCGTGTCGCTCGCCTCATCGCCTCCGCAGCACGAAATTTTCACGGATAAATTCTTGCCCTCATTACAGAACAGAGGCGCAGGTGACTGCGCCTCTGGCTGTTACACTCTTTACTTCTCGCAGATTACTCGGCTCTGCTTTCCATCTTTTCCTTGATCAGATCACCCAAGGTGGTCGCACCGCCAGATCCCTTGGTGTATTCCTGCATCACCTCGGCCTCTTCCTCGTTATCCTTGGCTTTAATGGATAGAACGATGGTGCGGTTTTTACGGTCAACGCCCATATATTTGGCCTCGACCTGATCGCCCACTTTCAGCACGGTGCGTGCATCTTCCACACGCTCGCGGCCCAGCTCGGATGCGCGCAACTGCCCTTCCACGCCTTCTTCCATCTCAATAACCGCACCCTTGGCATCCACTTCTTTCACCACGCCTGTGACGATACTGCCCTTCACATGATCAGCGACGAAATTGGAGAAGGGGTCTTTCTCAAGCTGTTTGATACCCAGGGAGATGCGCTCGCGCTCAGGGTCAATGGCAAGTACCACTGCCTCGACTTCATCGCCCTTCTTGTAGTTGCGCACTGCTTCTTCGCCAGGAATATTCCAGGAAAGGTCGGTCAGGTGCAGCAAGCCGTCGATGCCGCCATCGAGACCAACGAAGATTCCGAAGTCGGTGATGGACTTGATCTGTCCGGCAACCTTATCGCCCTTGTTGTGGGTGGCGGAGAACTCTTCCCAGGGATTGGGGCGGCACTGCTTCATGCCCAACGAGATGCGGCGACGTCCTTCATCGATGTCCAGCACCGTGACTTCCACTTCGTCACCCATATGCACCAGCTTGGAAGGATGCACGTTTTTGTTCGTCCAATCCATTTCCGAGACATGCACCAGGCCTTCAACACCGCTTTCGATTTCAACAAAGCAGCCATAATCGGCAATGTTGGTAATTTTGCCGAACAGGCGGGCGCTAACAGGATAACGGCGTGCGATATCAACCCAGGGATCTTCGCCCATCTGCTTGAGGCCGAGCGAAACGCGATTGCGCTCACGATCAAACTTGAGCACCTTGACGTCGATCTCGTCGCCCACGTTGACGACTTCAGAGGGATGCTTGACGCGCTTCCACGCCATATCGGTGATGTGCAACAAGCCATCGACGCCGCCCAAATCGACAAATGCGCCGTAGTCGGTGAGGTTTTTCACCACACCCTTGACGATCTGTCCTTCTTCCAGGTTTTCCAGCAGGGCCTGGCGCACGGCGCCGCCTTCACTTTCAACCACGGCACGGCGGGAGACGACTACATTATTGCGCTTGCGATCAAGCTTGACGACCTTGAATTCGAGCTCTTTGCCTTCCAGATGGGTGGTGTCGCGCAACGGACGGACATCCACCAGCGATCCCGGCAAGAAGGCACGCACACCGCTGGTGTCGACGGTGAATCCACCCTTGACCTTGCCGCTGATGATACCCTTGACGATCTCACCAGCTTCCATGGCGCGCTCAAGGCGGGTCCAGGATTCGGCACGCTTGGCTTTCTCGCGCGACAGACGGGTCTCGCCCGTGCCGTCTTCCATCATCTCCAGCGCGACATCCACGATATCGCCAACAGCGACTTCGGCAACGCCCATCTCATTATAGAACTGCTCCATGGGGATGGCGCTTTCGGACTTGAGTCCGGCATTCACGATCACCATATCCGGAGATATGCGCACCACGGTGGCCGTTACTATGGCGCCGGGACGAATGCGGGTTACAAAAAGACTCTCTTCAAATAGTTGTGCAAAGCTTTCGCTCATTGATTCTTACCTTGCCCCATAATGAATGCTGGGACGACTGTTGATCCGCATTGACTGCGGGTGGTTAAAAACGCCTGATTCACTATTGAATCAAGCTCCTAAATAAGCCGGAAACCGGCCGACTTCCATCAAAAAGACACGCCTCGCCATAAATCCACAAGCCGTTGCACGACCGCATCAATGCCAATACCCGTCGTATCAACAACGATAGCGTCGTCAGCCGCCTTCATGGGAGCGAAGCTGCGCGTGCTGTCACGCACGTCACGTTCGGCAATCTCTTTTAGAAGATTGCCAAGATTAACATCCAAACCTTTATCTTTCAACTGTTTATACCGGCGCGTCGCGCGCTCCTCGGCGCTCGCCGTAAGAAAGACCTTGAGTTGGGCATCAGGAAAAACCACCGTACCCATATCGCGCCCATCCGCCACCAGCCCAGGCGGCTCAAGAAAAGCACGCTGACGATCCAGCAGGGCGAGCCGTACGGCAGGCAATGCGGCCACGCGGGAGGCGTCGTTGCCACATTCCTCGCTGCGCAGAGCGTCGGTAACATCCTCCCCCTCCAGGATGACCCGGATCTGCACGTCCTCGTCGGTGTCAAATTGCACGTCAAGGTGTGCCGCGAGGGTTTCCAGGGCGGGCTCGTTATCCAGCGCTATGGCATGACGCTGGGCGGCCAGGCCGACAAGACGATAGAGAGAACCACTATCGAGAAAATGCCAACCCAGTTTTTTGGCCAGGATACGGCTAACCGTCCCTTTGCCGGAGCCGCCGGGACCGTCGATAGTAATCACTGGCGGGAGGGATTTGGGCATCATGGCTGGCGATTATCTCCAACTATACCCAGGCCGGCGGCGCGCGCCAGCTCGACGAATCCGGGGAACGAGGTGCCGACATTGGCGCAATCATCAATCATGACCGGGCCGGTGGCACGCAATGCCGCCATGGCAAAGGCCATGGCAATGCGATGATCGCCGTGACTATTGATGGGGCCGCCGCTCAGACCACCGCCGCGGATCACCATGCCATCGGGCGTGGGGCGGGCATCAATCCCCAGCGCCACAAGACCGTCGGCCATCACCTGGATGCGATCACTCTCCTTGACGCGCAGCTCTTCCGCGCCGCTGAGCACGGTCTCACCCTCTGCGCAGGCCGCAGCAATAAACAACGCGGGGAATTCGTCTATCGCCAATGGCACTTGGTCGCGCGGGATGGTTATCCCGCGCAGATGGCTGGAACGCACCCGGATATCGGCAACCGGCTCGCCGCCCGACTGACGCAGATGGCTTATTTCAATGCTCGCACCCATCAGGCGCAAGATGTTGATGACACCGACGCGCGTCGGATTGATTCCGACATGCTCCAAGGTCAGATCCGAACCCTCGGCGATGGCCGCACCCACCATGAAAAACGCCGCTGACGAGATATCGGCTGGCACGTCAATCGAGGTCGCGATGAGTTTGCCGCCGCTGCCACCCACGCATATTTTCCCGTTTTTGCATTCAACGGGATAGCCAAACCCCATCAACATGCGCTCGGTATGATCCCGCGTGGGCGCCGGCTCGGTCACGCTGGTGACCCCGTCAGCATAGAGGCCGGCAAGTAGCAGGCAGGACTTGACCTGCGCGCTGGCCACCGGCATCACGTAATCTATGCCCTTGAGGTGCGCACCGCCCCGAACGTGCAACGGTGGCGTGCCTTTTTCGCTGGTCTCGATACACGCGCCCATCAGGCTTAATGGGTCGGCGACACGTTTCATGGGACGGCGCGACAGGGAGTCATCGCCGGTCATCACCACATCGAACGGCTGAGCTGCCAGCAGCCCCGCCAGCAGGCGCATGGAGGTACCGGAATTGCCGAGATAGAGCGGACCCGCCGGGGCCTTCAGGCCGTGGAGTCCGACACCATGAACAGTGACGTGTCCATCATGGGGGCCTTCAATATTGACACCCATCTCACGAAAGGCATTGAGCGTCGCGAGGCTATCTTCGCCTTGCAAAAAGCCGGTGATCTCGGTCGTGCCTTCGGCCAGCGCACTCAACATGATGGAGCGGTGGGAGATCGACTTATCACCGGGCACGCGCAAACGGCCCTGCAAGTGCCCGCCGGGTGCAACAAAAAACGTATTTGGATGCGGTGCGTTCATTTGATTCCAAATTATACTGAAAAATTCAGTTATCCACGTTGTCACGAAAAAACACGAAAATATTCAAGTGCATATCGCGTATTACTTGCCACCCTCCGGTGAATTGCTAAATCAATCCATGTTTTTGTTTTATTTAGTGACAATGTGTTTTTCGTGGACAAAAAGGGGGTTTAAGGATTATTGTTTTCTTGTCGGCAAAACCGGTCACGCGCGGCTTTGGCACGGTCAAATG
This sequence comes from Gammaproteobacteria bacterium, assembly GCA_021731145.1. Taxonomy (GTDB): domain Bacteria; phylum Pseudomonadota; class Gammaproteobacteria; family Ga007554; genus LNEJ01. Next base: position 32,589 of record JAKFXX010000031.1, read on the forward strand.
TGGACAAGATCCGTTCGCTATCTCCCGCACGAATCGCCTCGCCCAAAGAGGCGATGTCCGCCATAAAACGCTCCAGCACAGACAACACCGCCGCCCGATTCGCCAGACAGATGTCGCGCCACATCGCCGGATCGCTGGAGGCGATGCGCGTAAAGTCGCGGAATCCGCCGGCGGCGAAACGGAAAATCTCCTCGCTCTCATCCATGCGCACCAATGTATCAACCAGGGCATAGGCCAGCAGATGCGGCAGATGGCTGGTCGCTGCCAGCACCTCGTCGTGATGCTCAACGCCCATTTCCACCACTTCGGCGCCGGTATGCTGCCACAATGCGCGGACGCTTGCCAGCGCTTCCGGCTGGGTGTGGGGCAATGGGGTGAGTATCACACGCCGCCCTTCGAAAAGGCCGGTGAATGACGCCTCAACACCGCTTTTCTCGGTACCTGCAATGGGATGGCCTGGCACGAATGTCGGCGGGACTTCGCCGAAAACAGCGCGGGCGGCATCCACAACACTGCCCTTGGCGCTGCCCACATCGGTAATGATGGCATCCGGACGGACATGCCCGGCGATTTGCCGGAACACCGCCTCCATCGCCCCCAACGGCACCGCCACTACGACCATATCAGCATCATGCACCGCAGCGGCGATATCGATCTCGTACCTGTCGATGACACCCAGCTCCAGCGCCTTGCGCAACTGAGCCTCATCACGCCCGCCACCGACGATTTCCCGGCACACCCCCGCCCGCTTTATAGATCGCGCCAGCGAACCGCCGATCAGGCCGACGCCGATGATTGCAAGGCGTTTGATCATCATTTTTGCCACATTGGGAACGCAGGCTTAAACATCCGTGTTCCCCGTGACATTGCGCCCCATTGTCCCCTTAACGGGGATTTACGGGTACATTGCCACCTCATTGCCACCTTCATGGTGGTCATGGTGGCTACAAATCCCGCCCGATCACTTGCGCAATACCGCGCAGCTCGCCCATCAGTTGCATCAGTTGTGGCGGGCTGAGGGCCTGATCGGCATCGCACCATGCCTCGGCGGGCATGGGGTGCATCTCCACCAGCAGTCCGTCGGCGCCTGCCGCGATTGCGGCGCGCGACAGCGCGGGCACCATCCACGCCTTGCCGCCGGCATGGCTGGGATCAATGATCACCGGCAGATGGGTCTCGCGCTTGAGCACCGGGATGGCGGTGACATCAAGCATGTTGCGGTAATAGGTCTCGAAGCTGCGCACGCCGCGCTCGCAGAAGATGATGTTGTGATTGCCGCCCGCAGCGATGTATTCCGCCGCCATCAACCACTCGGAGATTGTCGCCGACATGCCACGCTTGAGGATCACCGGGGTCTGGATGCGGCCCACTTCCTTGAGCAGATCGAAATTCTGCATGTTGCGCGTGCCGATCTGGATCACATCCACCTTGTGTTCGAGAAAGGTGTCGAGCATGCGCACATCCATCAGCTCGGTGACTATCGGCAGGTTGTGACGATCCGCCGCGCGCCGGAACATATCCAACCCCTCAACGCCCGCCCCCTGGAAGGCATAGGGGCTGGTACGCGGCTTGAACGCACCGCCACGCATCAGGCGGCAACCTGCGGCAGCGACGCTTTGCGCTGCGCTGTCCATCTGCGGCTGGGTTTCAACCGAACAAGGTCCGGCGATGATCTGCACCGTGTTGCCACCGAGCTTGATGCCACCAATGTCGATAACGCTGTCTTCCGGGTGAGATTCGCGCGACACGATCTTGTACGGCTTCATCACACGAATGACATTTTCCACGCCACCCAGCGCCTGCAACGCCTCCATGTCCACCTTGCGCTCATCACCGATGGCGCCGATCACGGTACGCTCGATGCCGCGTGACACATTGGAACCCATACCCATGGACTCCAGCTTTTTCTCCACCGCCCGAATTTCCTCGTCGGCGACATGGGACTTCATAATGATGATCACAACACTACCTCATTAACATTAATTTTTCGCCACACAGGGCGGGAATTCACGGTGACCATATTCAAAACAATCTACAGCACCGCTCCGGGATAAGAACCCAGTACTTTCATCATCGCCGCCTCATCTCCCAGCTCTTGCAGCGCCTTGGCAACATTAGGATCCTGACTATGGCCTTCGATATCAATAAAAAACACGTAGTCCCACATGCCGCGCCGCGACGGGCGCGACTCGATGCGCGTCATGGATATGCCATGACGGAACAACGGCGCAAGCAGGCGGTGCAAAGCCCCCGGACGATTACGCGCCGAGAGCAGCAATGAAGTTTTGTCATTGCCACTGGGCGGCGGCGATTTCGGGCCGATCACCAGAAAACGCGTGGTGTTGTCCGGCTCATCCTCGATGTTGGCCGCCAGAATATTGAGTCCATAGATTTCCGCCGCCGTCACACCCGCGATGGCCACTGCCCCTGCTTCCTGAGCGGCGCGGCGCGCGGCCTCCGCATTACTGCTCACGGTCACATGCTCCACGCCGGCAAGATGCTCTTCGAGCCATCCGCGACACTGGGCCAACGCCTGCTGATGCACATACAAACGGCCAACGCCATTGCCAACACTATTGATGGCATCCATCTTTCCCAGCAGGTTATGATGGATGCGCAGCTCCACTTCGCCGCAGACCCTGAGCGGTGAGCTGATGAACATATCAAGGGTATGATTGACTACGCCCTCCGTGGAATTTTCCACCGGCACTACGCCATAATGCGACGCCCCCGCCTCGACATCACGGAACACCTCATCAATGGCACCATGCGACACGGTATGCACCGAATGGCCAAAATGCTTGAGGGCGGCAGCCTGGGTAAAAGTGCCTTCCGGGCCGAGAAAAGCTATTTTCATAGGCTGCTCCAAGGCCAGGCAAGCTGACATGATTTCGCGAAACAAGCGTGCCATTTCCTCGCCGCTCAACGGGCCGGTGTTGCGCGCCAGCACATTACGCAACACCTGCGCCTCGCGCTCGGGGCGATAGTAGTCAGCGGCCTCACCACCCAGCTTAACCTTGGCGACTTCCTGGGCGCACGCGGCACGCCCATTGATCAACATCTGAATTTGTTCATCCAGATGGTCAATGCGTGCGCGTATGGCTTGTAGTGCGTCGTTGGTCATAGTAAATAAATAGGGGGATGTACCGATTTTGCTATCTGGCCCTTGCCATTTGTCACTGCTTTTATAAAACCCGCACCGCCAGAACACCCTCGATGGCGGCAAGCTCCCGGATCACGGACTCTGGGATAGGCGTCTCCACGTCGGCCAGAGTATAGGCCAGATTGCCCTTGGATTTGTTGAGCAGATCGACAATATTCAACCCGGCCTTGGCCATGGCGGTGGAAATCTGCCCCACCATGTTGGGGACGTTGGCGTTGGCGATGCCGACCCGGTAGCCTTCGGTGCGCGGCATAACCACTTCGGGGAAGTTCACGGAGTTGGTGATGTTGCCGTTTTCCAGAAAATCACTCACTTGGTCCGCCACCATGACTGCACAGTTATCTTCCGCCTCCTCGGTCGATGCGCCGAGGTGTGGCAGGGTGATCACGCGCGGGTGGTTTTTGAGCAGGTTGCCAGGAAAGTCACACACATAGCTATAGATTTTGCCGGTGTTGATCGCCTCCACCAGCGCCACATCGTCAATAATGCCGCTACGCGAAAAGTTGAGCACCACCGCCCTCTTCTTCATGAGCTTGATGCGCTCGGCGCTGAGCATGTTGCGCGTGGCATCCATCAGCGGTATATGGAATGTGACGAAATCAACCTTGGACAGCAAGTCATCGACGCTGGCGGCCTGTTGCACGTCGGAAGACAGCTTCCAGGCAGCCTGTACGGTGATCGCCGGGTCAAAGCCGATCACCTTCATGCCCAGCTTGATGGCAAGATTCGCCACGCGCACGCCGATAGCCCCCAGGCCGATCACACCCAATGTACGGCCCGGAAGCTCGTAGCCGACAAAATCTTTTTTGCCTGCCTCGACCTGCTTGTCGATACTGGCGTCGTCGCCCTCGACATGACGCGCGAAATCCCACGCCTGGCAGATGTTGCGGTAGGCCAGCAACATACCCGCAAGCACCAGTTCCGCCACCGCATTGGCATTGGCGCCCGGCGCATTGAACACTGGAATACCGAGCGCGCTCAATTTTTCCACGGGAATATTGTTGACGCCCGCACCGGCCCGACCCACTGCCTTCACCGACGGGGGGATCGGGTAATCGTGCATTTTGAACGAGCGTAGCAGGATCGCGTCGGGGTGCTGAATTTCGGAAGCAACCTCATACCTGTCGCGCGGCAGCCGCTCCAGTCCTGCGACAGAAATATTGTTCAACGTCAGTATTTTGAACATGGTTTTCGACCCTGATTTATCAGACTATCCGTGGCGTTTCTCAAAATCGGCCATAAAGGCAATCAGCGCATCAACGCCTTCTTCCGGCATCGCATTATAGATGCTGGCGCGCATCCCGCCCACCGAACGATGGCCCGCCAACGCCATCAAGCCCACAGCCTCGGCCTCCTTGAGAAATGTTTTGTCGAGGCTGGCGTCGGCCAGGGTAAACGGCACGTTCATCCACGAACGGCAGGCCGGGTCCACCGGGTTGGCGTAGAAGGGGGACGTGTCGATAGCGGCATACAGCTTGTCTGCCTTGCGCTTGTTGACTTCAGCCATTGCCTGCAAACCGCCGCCGCGCTTGAGCCAGTCGAACACCAGGCCGGCACAGTACCAGCCGTAGGTCGGCGGGGTGTTATACATCGAGCCGTTGTCGGCATGCGTCTTGTAATCAAGCATGATGGGCGTACCGGCCACGGTCTGACCGATCAGGTCGTCGCGGACGATCACCACCGTCAGCCCCGCCGGACCGATGTTCTTTTGTGCCCCGGCGTAGATAATGCCGAACTTGCTGACATCAAGCGGGCGCGACAGCAGCGTGGACGACAGATCCGCCACCAGCGGCACATCGCCGACCTGCGGCACCCAATGGAATTCCACACCGCCGATGGTCTCGTTCGGCGTGTAATGGACATAGGCGCTGGAGGCATCAAGCTGCCACTGCGTTTGCGCTGGGATCGTCGAGTAGTTGCTCGCCTTGGACGTGGCAGCAACATTCACTTCGCAGTAACGCTTTGCCTCGCCAATGGCCTTTTCCGACCACATGCCGGTATTGACGTAATCCGCCTTGCTCTTGCCGCGCAGCAGGTTCATCGGCACCATGGCAAACTGGCTGCTCGCGCCACCCTGCAAAAACAGCACCTTGTAATTGGATGGAACGGCCAGCAGCTCGCGCAGATCGGCCTCGGCCTGCTCCGCGATGGACACGAATTCCTTGCCGCGATGGCTCATCTCCATCACCGACATGCCCGACCCCCGCCAGTCGAGCATCTCGTCTCTGGCCTTCTCGAGAACTTCCTGCGGCATCACCGCCGGTCCGGCGCTGAAATTGTATATGCGCGACATTTTGAGGCTCCTCTGCTTTATAGAATGTAAATCAGGATTCGTCGGCTGGCGCTTCCGGTTCCCCGGCATCTGACGGCTGCTCCTCGGCCTCGCCTCCTTCATCCGCAAGGCTTTCAACCCGCTCAACGACAACCAGTTTCTCGCCCTTGCCAAGGCTGATCAACTTGACGCCCTGGGTATTGCGTCCCAGCACCGACACCTCGCTCACGCGGGTGCGCACCAGCGTGCCGCCGTCGCTGATCAGCATGACTTCATCCTCGTTGCCGACGAGCGCCGCGCCGATCACGGCGCCGTTACGCTCGCTGCTTTGGATCGAATTTACACCCTGGCCACCACGGCCATGCACAGGGTAATCGCTGATCGGCGTGCGTTTGCCGTAGCCTCTTTCGGTGGCGGTGAGCACATCCCCCTCCCCACCCGAGATAATCAGCGAAATCACCTGGTGACCCGGCACCAGGGTGATGCCGCGCACACCGCGCGCGGTGCGGCCCATCGGGCGCACATTGTCTTCGCTGAAACGCACTGCCTTGCCGCTGCTGGCGAACAGCATCACATCCTTCGTGCCGTCAGTGATATCCACCCCGACCAGACGGTCATCGCCGAACAGCTCCAGGGCGATAATGCCATTGGTACGCGGACGCGAGAAATCCTCGAGCGGGGTCTTTTTCACGGTGCCACTGCTGGTTGCCATGAACACATACTTGTCTTTTTCATACTCGCGCACCGGCAGGATGGCGTTGATGCGCTCGCCTTCCTCCAGCGGCAGCAGATTGACCATCGGCTTGCCGCGTGCGACACGGCTGGCCTGGGGCAGCTCGTAGACCTTCATCCAGTAGACCTTGCCACGGCTGGAGAAGCACAGAATGGTGTCGTGCGTGCTGGCAACGAACAGCTTGTCGATGACATCTTCTTCTTTCATGCTGGTGGCCGTCTTGCCCTTGCCGCCACGTTTTTGCGCGCGGTACATCGAGAGCGGCTGGGACTTGGCGTAACCGGCATGGGAAAGCGTGACCACCACGTCTTCCTCGGTGATCAGGTCTTCCAGGCTGAGATCCTGGTGCGTGGTGATGATCTCGGTGCGGCGCGCATCGCCGTATTGCTCGCGGATAGCGAGCAACTCGTCACGGATCACCTGCATCAGGCGCTCGGGGCTGCCCAAAATATCAAGCAGATCATTAATTTTGACGAGTATTTCTTTATACTCACTTACTATCTTGTCCTGCTCCAGCCCGGTCAGGCGGTGCAGGCGCAGATCCAGGATCGCCTGGGCCTGAACCTCGGACAGACGGTAACCCGCCACATCCATGCCAAACTCCGGCGCCAGATTCTCGGGACGAGACACGGCAGCCCCCGAGCGCGACAGCATTTCCGTCACCAGCCCCGGCGCCCAGATGCGCTGCATCAGGCCAAACCGGGCCTCGGCGGGGCTGGGCGCCGCCTTGATCAGCGCGATGATCTCGTCGATATTGGCCAGCGCAACCGCCAGCCCTTCCAAAATATGCGCACGCTCACGCGCCTTGCGCAATTCGAAAAGGGTACGGCGCGTCACTACTTCGCGGCGGTGGCGGATAAAGGCTTCAAGGATCTGCTTCAGATTCAGCAGACGCGGCTGCCCATCTATCAGGGCCACCATGTTGATGCCATAGACGTTCTGCATCTGGGTCTGCTGCCACAGATTATTGAGCACCACCTCGGCCACTTCGCCACGGCGCAGCTCGATCACCATGCGCATGCCATCCTTATCGGACTCATCGCGCAACTCGGTGATGCCCTCGAGCTTTTTGTCCTTCACTAAGTCGGCGATTTTCTCCAGCAGCATCGCCTTGTTCACCTGATAGGGCAGCTCGGTGACGATAATGCTGTGCTTGCCGCTCTTGTCGTCAGTCTCAACATGGCTGCGCGCTCGCACATAAATGCGCCCGCGCCCGGTGTGATAGGCGTCGACAATGCCGCGCGCACCGTTAATAAAGGCGGCTGTGGGGAAATCCGGCCCGGGGATATATTCCATCAATCCAGCGATATCGATACTGGAGTCGTCAATCAGCGCAATACAGGCGTTGACGACCTCAGTCAGATTGTGCGGCGGGATGTTGGTCGCCAGACCCACCGCGATACCCGCCGAACCATTGATCAGCAGGTTGGGGATCCGGGCGGGGAACACCCTGGGTTCGCGTTCGGATTCGTCATAATTGGGGACGAAATCGACGGTCTCCTTGTCGATATCCGCCAGCAGCTCATGCGCAATGCGCGACATGCGTACTTCGGTGTAACGCATCGCCGCCGGGGCGTCGCCATCCACCGAACCGAAATTACCCTGGCCATCGACCAGCATGTAACGCAGCGAAAACGGCTGGGCCATACGCACGATAGTGTCATATACCGCAGTATCGCCGTGCGGATGGTATTTACCGATGACATCACCCACCACGCGGGCTGATTTCTTGTAGGATTTGTTCCAGTCGTTACCCAGCTCGCGCATGGCGAAGAGAACGCGCCGATGCACCGGTTTGAGGCCATCACGAACATCGGGCAGCGCACGCCCAACGATGACGCTCATGGCATATTCCATGTACGACTGCTTCATCTCCTCTTCAATATTGACGGGGAGAACTTCTTTGGCGAATTGATTCATCGGGAACGCGGCATCCTTACAGGCTTCATGCAAGCCCAAGAGCTTTTTGGTGTGGGGTTAACGATAACCTTCCGATCTTTTTGCATAAGCCGGAAATGTTACCATAAACATGGGGCTTGCTGCACTTTAGAATTGATTGAGCGTCTTTGTTTAGGACAAAACCCTCCCAGCCAAAATACTGAAAAGCGTGTAATCCACTCCGCGCCCGTGAAGGGCGTATTATCCCACCGTGAAGGTGGCAATGCCCTTCACGGGGACAATGCAGCGGACCCATCAAACAGGCGAGCCCATGACTTATAAAAAAGTCAAATTAAAACATTAAGTTAACAAAGTCATTGATCGTCAACCACCGATTTCAGGATGATTGCCGTGCGCACAACGCGCGCCAATCTTGCCTATCCACCCTCCGCGCTTCCCACCCCTTGCGAACAAGGGGTGGGTATTGCCTCAGAAACCCTTGGACTCTTTCTTCGCCTTCTTCGCGGCTTTTTTTTCCTTCATGGTCTTGGCCGGTTGCTTCTTGGTTTCCTTCTTGCTGTCCACGCCTTTGCTCATGATTTTCGCTCCTTGATGATGCAGTTATGAAAAGTCGGGTGATCCCACCATGGGTTGGTGACCAAAGTATTCTTTCAGGGTAACACCAGAAAGAAAATACATACAGGAAATGCTATTTTCGTCGCTGTTTCATTCTACCTACATTCTACGGGCCACGGGATGATCGAAACTCCGAGGCCACTCTTTGATCTTTAGGGGCCGTTAAGGAGTAACCAGTGTTTTTCTGGTTAGGCCTTTACGGCCCCTTATGCCGTTCCCAACAGTCTAAATGTACATATTAATTTTGAACGACGGCTTAACCACAATTTGTTCGATTGCGTCAACCAGGCCGTTAACGTAAGGCTGGATCGAATGATGCTCTTCATAATACGCTCTGGCTGCATTCCCGATGCTCGTTCTCAGGCTTGGATTCGCCATAAGGAAGTTGATAGCAGAACGTAATTCGTCAACCGAATCAGGCTCTATAAAGTACAGAGTATTCATGTGTTCACCATACTCCACCGTTGTTGCTGTTTTCGTAATAATTACTGGCTTGCCTAATGCCATCGCATCGAGAAGCACCATCTGGCCGGAGGATATCTTTTCGTTTTTAAGTGGCAGCACCACAATATCCGCGCCAGCAAGTTGTTTAATATAGTCACGCCCATAGCATTGCCGCAATATCGTTACATTTGCGGAAGCGCCACATCCTGAAGTGCGAAGGCGGAATCGCAAATGATATGCGCTTGTATCGGAAGCTGCGAGACTGCTTCACAAAGCTGCTTGTAATTTCGCCCTGAACGGCCTGCTGACAACACATACCCAGAATTGCTTGGCTCCAGATCATCTGGCTTGTTAAAGACACCGCCAAACAGGGTCGAGGTGAACTTGGTGTTCTTTAAATCAAAAAGCTCGGAATAGTACTGCTGCTCGAATTTCGAAAAGCATGTCACACCCACAGCTTGTGATAGAACGGCCCGAAAGTAGAGCCGCCGCATTGCGTTTATGGTGGCTGATTCACGCGTAGTGTATATAAATCCCATCAATGCTATGGGGAAGTGTTTTCTATAGATAAGCCGGGCCATTGCAAGCCCGATCAGCTCCATATCGGAGCTGATCGGGCTGCACATCCCTACGGGCAATTCTTTGCCCGCTCCGGAATGCAAACCATATCAGTCTGGGCAACTTGAGCGCCAACTGAATGCGGTTTTGATATCGAAGCCCAGACAAGCCACCACAATCGAATGAGGCTTCGGGCATCGCCTCCTGTAATAACTGAACCAGAGGCCGGTTGGATTTCGCCATGGGGAATATAAAATGAATCTTCATCATTTTACCCATTTAATTGCGCATTTCGTTGCTGTTTGGCAGTGCGCTCCAATGTCATATATGGGGTCACCTTGACGCCTCATACACCCATAGCCATTGCAACCCCGTACATCACCACCCACGCATAAACCCCCGCCACGACATCATCGATCATCACCCCCACGCCACCACTGACATGGCGGTCAAGCAGGTGTATCGGCCAGGGTTTCCAGATGTCGAACAGGCGGAACAGGCCAAACCCTATCAGCACCCATAGCCACCCTGTCGGAGCGGCGGCCATGGTGACGAGGTAGCCTACGATCTCATCCCATACGATGCCGGGGTGGTCATGCACGCCGAGGTCATGCGTGGTGACATGGCATAGCCAGACACCTAGCGCGAACAATGTGATGGTGGCAGCAAGATATCCGGTGAGCGGCAGGTGTTGCAACAACAGATAGAAGGGGATGCCAACCAGCGTGCCGAAAGTGCCGGGGGCAATTTTTATGGCGCCCGCGCCGAATCCGAAGGCAGCGAAATGGATGGGGTTCGACCAGATGCTGGCGGGAACATCAGGTTTTTTCACGGCGCTCAATTACTGAAATGCTGGTAGCCGCTGGCGGCAGGCTCAAAAACCTCACCATTGAGCAGGCAACGCAGGCCATGCCGGCTTTCGATCACGCCGATGCGTGTGCAGCCGCCGGGATAACGGGCGAGAAGCTGTTCGGCGTCCGCCTGCTTTGCGGGGGGGACGGTAAAGCACAGCTCATAATCATCGCCGCCGGAGAGCGGCAAATTCCACCGCTCCCTGTGCTTTGCCATTGCAGTGAAGGCGGTGGACACCGGGATATGGTCGACTTCCAGCGTCGCGCCAACGCCGCTGGCCTTGAGGATGTGACCGAGATCGGCAACCAGGCCGTCGGATATGTCGATAGCCGCAGAAGCAATGCCGCGCAAGGCCATCCCCTCCTGGACACGCGGCGTGGGGCGCTCCAGCCGCTCAGCAAGAAAGGCGGCATGGGCGTGCGACAGGTCTTCCGTGCTGCCGCTCCGGACGCGCAAGGCCAAGGCGGCATCGCCCAGTGTGCCGGTGACATAAATCACATCGCCGGGACGCGCGCCCGCACGGCGTAGCGCCATGCCTTCCGGCACAAAACCGTGCATCTGCACAGTCAGGGTGAGCGGCCCACGGCAGGTGTCGCCGCCGACCAGTTGCACACCGTATTGTCCGGCCAGCGCAAACAGGCCCGCGCTGAATGCCGCCAGCCAGGCCTCATCGGACTGCGGCAGGGTGAGCGCAAGGGTGGCCCATGCGGGTTCCGCGCCCATCGCGGCCATATCGCTGAGGTTGACGGCCAGCGCCTTGTAACCAAGCGCGGCGGGATCGGCATCGGAAAAGAAATGCACGCCGGAGACCATGGTATCCATCGCCACCACCAGATCCATGCCAGGCGGCACACGCAGCACCGCGCCGTCATCGCTGATGCCGAGCACCACATCTGGGCGCGTGACACCATGATGGGCAAAATACCGATTGATGAGATCGAATTCTGATACTGGCATGATCGAGCCTATTCGCCTTGCGGCCTGGATCTCATCTGTATTTCGGTGGCGCGCAGCGTGCGCGCCACCTTATCAAGAATACCATTGACATATTTGTGGCTCTGATCGGCGCCGAACACCTTGGCCAGATCCACGCTTTCGTTGATGATCACCCGATACGGGATCTCAAGACGAAATTTAAGCTCGTAGACGCCGATACGCAGAATGGCACGCTCCACGGGATCGAGTTCCGGAATGGGACGATCGAGCAAAGAGGCGAACTGCGCATCCAGCTCATCCAGGTGCGCGGGCACCTGATGCAGCAGCTCCTGAAAATAGGCCACATCGGCCTTTTTCATGTCATGCTCGGTAACAAACTGGCTGTCGATGTCGCTGACATTCTGGCCAGCCACCTGCCATTGATAAAGGGCCTGTACGGCGCGATGACGCGCCAGGCTACGGGCGTGACCAGGGTGCAATCTGCTTGGCCCGCGCCGCGCGGGCGCGCTCTTTTTTTCTTCTATGGGCTGCGTCATGATTTATCGATTTGCTGTAGCAGATTGATCATCTCGATGGCGGTCATTGCCGCGTCCACACCCTTGTTGCCCGCCTTGGTGCCGGCACGCTCAATGGCCTGCTCGATAGTGTCAACCGTCAGCACGCCGAAGGCCACCGGCAGGTTATGCTGCATGGCGACGCCCGCCAGCCCCTTGCTGCACTCTCCGGCCACATAATCAAAGTGCGGCGTACTGCCACGGATTACCGCGCCCACGGCAATGATGGCGTTATAACGCTTGCCTGCGGCGATGCGTTGCGCCACCAGCGGCAGCTCATACGCACCTGGCGCGTACACTATGTCGATATCCTGCTCCGTGGCACCGTGACGCAACAGGGCATCCACCGCGCCATTGACCAGATGCTCGACAATAAAACTGTTGAAACGCCCGGCAACAATCGCAAAGCGTGCGCCACGCACCGTGAAATCGCCTTCGATGGTTTTGATGTTTTTCATGATTTATGACTCGTTGCTTAATAAAATAACAGGGGCACAAAAAACGCTGGGTGGCTTACTTAACATACTCGACCACTTCCAGCCCGAATCCTGACAGCCCATGCACCTTCTTGGGTGCGCCCAGTATCCGCATCTTGCCCACGCCAATGTCGGCAAGTATCTGCGCGCCCGCACCATAGGTGCGCAGATCAATCCCCGCCGCCGGTTTCGGCAAGTGTATACCCTTATCCTTGAGCTGATAATCCCTGATGCGCCGCACCAGATCACCTGCCTTTTCCGGCTTGCGCAACACTACTGCCACGCCGGCGCCTTCTTGCGCTATACGCCGCAAGGCATCGCGTAGCGGCCAGCCGCAATCATCGCGCCGGGCATCAAACACGTCGCATAGTGTGTCCTGCATATGTACGCGCACCAGCGTGGGCTGTTCCGTATGCACCTCGCCCAGCACCAGCGCCAGGTGCAACTCCTGGTCTATGGCATCCTGATAGGCGAGGAGACGGAACATGCCGTACTCCGTCGGAAGATTGCACTCGGCAACGCGCGCCACGGTCTTTTCATTTTCCAGCCGGTAGTGGATCAGATCGGCAATCGTGCCGATCTTCAATTTATGCTCCAGCGCAAATTTCTCCAGCTCGGGGCGGCGCGCCATGGTGCCGTCTTCGTTGAGAATCTCGACAATCACGCAGGCCGGCTCCAGCCCCGCCATCCGCGCCAGATCGCAACCCGCCTCGGTATGCCCGGCGCGCGTCAGCACGCCGCCGCGTTGCGCCATGATCGGGAAGATATGCCCCGGCTGCACAATATCCGACGGCTTGGCATCCGGCGCCACCGCTGCGCGCACCGTGACGGCGCGGTCGGCGGCGGAGATGCCCGTCGTCACACCCTCGGCGGCCTCGATGGACACGGTGAAGTTGGTCATATGCTTGTCGTTGGTGTCGCTTACCATCAGCGGCAAGCGCAACTGTTCGCAGCGCTCACGCGTCAGCGTAAGACAGATCAAGCCGCGCCCGTAACGCGCCATGAAATTGATATCCTCGCCACGCACGCACGACGCAGCCATCACCAGATCGCCTTCGTTCTCGCGATCCTCATCGTCCATAATGATGACCATCCTGCCTTGGCGGATGTCTTCGATAATCTCTTGGGTGGTGCTTATGGACATATCAATTTAGTTTTTTATAAATCCATGCTCGGCAAGAAAGGCATGACTAATCCCCCCGCTCCCCGGCTGCGCGGCACGCTCGCCCAGCAGCAGCCGCTCCAGATACCGGGCCAGCACATCCACTTCGAGATTGACGCGCCTGCCTGCGGTATATTCGTCCATGGTCGTCTCTTTCAGGGTATGCGGCACAATGTTGAGATCGAACTCCGCGCCGTTCACGGCGTTGACCGTGAGGCTGATGCCGTCGACACAAATCGAACCCTTTTCCGCAATGTACTTGGCCAGCGCATCCGGCACCCTGATGGTAAAACGCACCGACCTTCCATCTTCCCCGCGCCTCACCACCGTGCCTGCGCCATCCACATGCCCGCTCACCAGATGGCCGCCGAGGCGTGTGGTGGGTGTCAACGCCTGCTCCAGATTCACTCGGCTGCCCTGCTTTAATTCGGAAAACGTGGTGCATGCCAGCGTCTCGCCGGACACATCCACCCAGAAACCATCACCTGTAAAACTCGTCACCGTCAAACACACGCCGCTCACGGCGATGCTGTCACCGATCCGTGCGGCGGAAAGGTCCAGCTTTCCCGCAGCGATACGCATGCGCAGATCGGCACCCATGGATTCGAGGGCGGCAACTCTGCCTACGGACTGTATGATGCCTGTGAACATGAATTACGAATCTCCCGTAATTTTGGCCGTAATCCGCCAATCCTTCCCCACCGCACGGATGTCGATAATTTCCAAATTAATGCGCTGAGCCATGCTCTCCAACCCCGGCAAATGAAACAAACCGCGCGCAGCATCACCCATCAGGTGCGGGGCCATATAGATGACCACCTCGTCGACCAACCCCGCCCGTAGCATGGCCCCATTCAGCGTAGCACCCGCCTCCAGCAGGACTTCATTGATCTCCTGCGTTGCGAGGTAGCGCATCACGGCAGGCAGATCAATACCCTGCATCTGCGATGTCCATGGATGGACAAGTGCCGCGAGCGCAGGCGACGGCATGGATGCCGGAGGTAAAGCAACGCAGGGAGCAGTTGCCGGATGCGCTGGAGCGGCCTCAGGCAGCGTCACAACCGTAACATTGTTCCGCGTCAGACCGTCACGCAATACCTGATTCCGCGAGGCCGTCACAATCAGCGTACGCCCAGCCGCATCGAGCAGACGCGCCTGCGGCGGGGTGCGCAAATGGGTGTCCAGCACGACGCGTAACGGCTGCCGAATCCTCTCGCCATTCAGCCGCACAGTGAGCGCGGGATCATCCGCCAGCACCGTGCCGACGCCGGTCATGATTGCCGAACTGCGGGCGCGCAGATGGTGAACATCGTGGCGCGCCGCCTCGGAAGTAATCCATTTGCTCTCGCCGTTCGCCATGGCGGTGCGCCCATCCAGACTCATCGCCAGCTTGCAGCGCACAAAGGGCCGACCATGGCGCATGCGCATGATAAAGCCGGGATTCAGCGCCTCGGCCTCCGCCTGCATCAGGCCACGCTCGACGGCGATACCCGCCGCTGCGAGCCGCGCCAGCCCCTCGCCGCCAACCTTTGGATTAGGATCCACCATCGCCGCCACCACCCGCGCCACGCCAGCCGCAACCAGCGCGTCGGTGCAGGGCGGGGTGCGGCCATGATGGCAGCAGGGCTCCAACGTCACATAGGCTATCGCACCGCGCGCGCGTTCGCCAGCCTGCGCCAAGGCGTGTATCTCCGCATGCGGTTCGCCCGCCCGTTCGTGCCAACCTTCGCCGACGATCTCGCCGTCGCGCACCAGCACGCACCCCACCCGCGGGTTGGGATCAGTGCTGTACAGGCCGCGCCGGGCGATCCGGAGGGCACGGGCCATAAATTGGTAATCGCTTTGATAATCCATCGGGAATTGCGGTACACCAGTGCAAACTTAATGTAGGGTACGGCGCAGCCTGTTAACGCTCGGCGCGTGACGCCGCTTCCTGCTCCAGTCGCGCTATCTCCTCGCGAAAGGCATTAACATCCTGGAAGCTGCGGTACACCGAGGCAAACCGGACATAGGCAACCTGATCCAACTGGCGCAACTCATCCATCACCCATTCACCCAGCACGCGCGAATTGACTTCGCGGTCGCCCGCGGTGCTCAGGCGGTGTTTGATATGATTGATGGCGTCATCCATCCGTTCGGTGGGCACAGGACGTTTTTCCAGCGCACGCAGCATTCCGGCGCGCAGCTTGCCCTCATCGAAGGGAGCACGGCTACCGTCACGTTTTACAATGCGCGGCATCACCAGCTCCGCTGTCTCGAAGGTGGTGAAGCGATCGGCACAAGTGAGACACTCGCGGCGTCGGCGCACCGCCGCGCCCTCGTTCGCCAGCCGCGAGTCGATAACCTTGGTGTCGTCAGCGCCGCAAAAGGGGCAGCGCATTATCCTGGAAACGGCAGTTGGACGGGGTGGAGTGTGCGGTTTTCAGTGTGCAGGGCAAGGCGCAACGACGCGGAATGGTTGCTCCATTCCAAGGAGTTGCAACGCTGCCATGCACACTGAAAACCGTGCAATCCACTCCGTAGCGGACTCACCAAACAGGTGAGCCTATGGATAATGAAAAAGCCTATTTTAAGCATTCTGTTAACTCCCACAAAAAAGCGGTCAACTGCCGTTTCCAGGATTATTTACCGTACACGGGAAACCGCCCGCACAGCTCCAGCACGTGATGCTTGACGCGCTCGATAGTAGCGGCATTGCCCACGTTATCCAGAACATCGCAGATCCAGCCCGCCAGGACGCGAACCTCGGCCTCATTGAAGCCACGAGTGGTCACCGCCGGGGTGCCGATACGGATACCGCTGGTGACGAACGGTGAGCGCGGGTCATTGGGAACGCTGTTCTTGTTGACGGTGATGTTCGCCGCGCCCAATGCCTCTTCTGCTTCTTTGCCACTGATTTCCTTGCCGGTCAGGTCAACCAGAAACAGATGATTATCGGTGCCGCCGGAAACCACCTTATATCCACGCTCGATCAACACCTTTGCCATGGCGCGGGCATTGGTGACCACCTGGGCCTGGTACACCTTGAATTCGGGCTGCAGCGCCTCCTTGAAGGCCACTGCCTTGGCGGCGATTACGTGCATCAGGGGGCCACCCTGAATGCCCGGGAAAATCATCGAATTGAGCTTCTTTTCAATGTCAGGATTAGCCTTCGCCAGAATGATGCCGCCACGCGGGCCACGCAAGGTTTTGTGGGTGGTCGAGGTGGTGATATCGGCGATCTGCACCGGGCTGGGATAAACCCCGGCAGCGACCAAGCCAGCCACGTGGGCCATATCGACAAACAGGTACGCGCCCACCTTGTCGGCAATGGCACGGAAGCGCTGCCAGTCAACCACTCTTGAATAGGCACTGAAACCGGCAACGATCATCTTCGGCTTGTGCTCCAGCGCCAAAGCCTCCACCTGCGCGTAATCGATCTCGCCCGTGGCGACATCCAGACCATACTGCACGGCGTTGTAAATCTTGCCGGAGAAATTGACCTTGGCACCATGGGTGAGATGACCGCCATGGGCCAGGCTCATGCCCAGGATGGTATCACCGGGATTGAGCAGCGCCATGTAGACAGCGGCATTGGCCTGGGAGCCGGAATGCGGCTGGACGTTGGCATAATCGGCGCCAAACAGTTGTTTTACACGATCGATAGCAAGCTGCTCAGCCTTGTCGACATACTCGCAGCCGCCATAATAACGCTTACCAGGATAGCCTTCGGCATATTTATTTGTTAAAACAGAGCCTTGCGCCTCCATCACGCGCGGGCTGGCGTAATTCTCGGAGGCGATCAGCTCGATATGTTCTTCCTGGCGAACCACCTCGGCCTGCATGGCGGCCCACAACTCATCATCAAAACCGGCAATGGTCATTTTTTGCGTAAACATCCGACTCACCTGTTGGAAATCCGTTCAAATAGTATCCCAATGATACCCGATTCACATGGATTGCGCATTTGCCATTTTAGCGATTGATGATGGAAGACCTTATTTATGTTATGCTATTAACAATAGGATCCAGCTTAATCACGGAGGGTGTTAAATATCGGCCGAGATACACATGCTCATCAAGAGGCAAGCTATGTCAACGGAAATAAAACCACAATTATCCGGATCACCCTCATCCCAAAAAGCCCTCCGCCTGCTGGACGGTCTCAAGCGGACCCAAGCCGGCACCGTTATTTATCAGCATATCAATCAAATCCTTGAGGATAACGAAGTCACGCGCACCGAGACCGAACAGGCCTATGCCAGTCTGCTGGGCACACTGCTCGGTGCCTACGCACAGCAACTTCCCGCCGATTCACTGCTGCGCACTCATATCAAATTGGTGCAAATGCGCCTTATGCCGCCACTACTGGCATCCGAGTTTGCCGCTTTACGCCGCTACATAGAGGTTTACGCAGCTGATATCAGGCGCAACGATCGGGAAATCACGGAGACCCTGATAGAGGCATTGAGCCCTCTGCTGGAAGAGTTTGGCGTCTATGGCGAGGAGATTGCCGCCCCCCCCCCCGAGGGCGCCCATACAACACACGAAGCCCCAGCGCCACCGCACGTCGTACACCGTGTCGATCACACCTATCGCCAACATCTCGATGCCAAGCACAAAAGCATGCGGGAGATTCAGGAGGCACTCGCCGGACAAATTGTGGATACCATCCACCAGAATGAAGATTTCAGCATACGCCTGGAAATTGCATCAGGAAGACTGCAGCAGGCGGGAAGCATCACCATTCTCAACACGCTCAGGCAAGTGCTCGCAAACGAAACGAAAAACATACTGGATAGCAATCGGGCGCTGGGAGAGCAGCTCGCAAGTGCTCGCGATCACCTGAAAACCATCCAGTCCGACACCCAGCAACTGAGCGATGAACTGACCAGAGTGCATCTGCTCAGTCTCACCGATGAATTAACGAACCTGCCTAACCGGCGCGCCTTTATGCGTCGGCTGGAAGATGAAGTGGCGCGCGTGCAGCGCTATGGCAGTCCACTCACACTGGCCATCATTGACCTGGATGACTTCAAATCCATCAACGACAAGCTTGGCCATGCAGCGGGCGACGAAGCGCTACGCAGCTTTGCATCCAATGTGCTATCGACCTTCCGCCACCACGACATAGTGGCGCGCTACGGCGGCGAAGAGTTCGCCATACTGCTGCCCAACACGGACAGTGAGGGCGCAATGCACGCCCTGAGAAAGGTACAAAAGCGCGCCGCCGAATCGTCCTACACGCATGGCAATGCGGCACTGCCCATGCCCACCTTCTCCGCCGGCATTGCATTGCACAAAGCCGGCGAGACGCCCAGCAGCCTGATTGAACGTGCAGACAGCGCACTCTACCGGGCTAAACATATGGGGCGCAACCGGCTGGAGATGGATGCCGCGCCAAGCGCACATATCGCAGCCTACCACACCACCCTAAACGATCCGTCAGCTATACCTTAACCAACAAATCAGGTAATTATTCAGCACCTCGCCCAACAAAGTCAGGCATCTTCCCATGAAAGAGTGCCTTTAGCGCCCCGTTGAGCGAAAATCGATCTGCGCCATAAAGACTACCGAGCCCTGCGCAGCACATCCACCAGCCCATCATAATTCCCATCCACCGCCAAGGAGTAACCCGCCACATCGCGCCGCGCGACGAACACATGATCCTCATGCCACAGCGGCACATACGGCAACTGCTCCAGCAAATAGCGCTGTATTTCCCGGTATTTTGCAGCCTGCGCATCCAGGCCCGGCTCAGCCTCGGCCGCTTCAATCAGGTGGTCGACGTTGCTGTTGGCGAAACGCCCACGATTGGCGCCGTCGGGAGGAATGGATGTGCTGTGGTAGGCATAGCGAAAGATATCGGGGGTTTTGATGCCTACCCAGCTCAGGCTGAATATCTGAAAGCGCCCGGCCTTGATATCACCATAAAACGTACCCCAGTCATAGCTGCGCAGATCGACATGGATGCCGACATCGGCGAGCTGGCTTTGGATGATGGTAGCCAACCGGATGCGGAACGGGTCACTGGAGGTTTTATGGGTGAGATGCACGGGATGTTGTGCGTCAAAACCCGCCTGTTTGAGCAACGCGCGTGCCTGCTGCGGATCATGGCGATAGCCGGATAAATTCTGTACGCCTGCCCAGTGATCGGGCGGGAACATTGCACCCGCCGGACGCGCCGCGCCGCCCAGCACATACTTGATAATTGCCTCGCGGTCCAGGGCATACGCGATGGCGCGACGCACTTCAATCCGGCTGGTCAACGGGTCGTTCATGTTGAAGCCGAGATAACTGAAGTTGGATCCGCTGCCGCGCTGCACCTGTAGTTCTTTCTTGCCTTCGAGGTATTTTACAAGCTCGGGCGGCAGGTCGTTTTGCAACATATCGATCTCGCCACGCATCAGTTTGAGGGCGCGCACGGTGGGATCGGGCACATGGAGAAATTCCAACGCTTGCCGGTCCGCAACACGGATAAGATGCAAGCGCCCTTCCGTCGGCCAATCGAGGAATGAAAACGGTCCGCTGCCTATTGGCTTTTGATTGAATGGATGCCCGGCCACGATCAGCCGGGCGGGCAGGATGCCTATCACCAGTTTTGCAGGAAACAAGGCATCCGGCTTGTTCAGGTGAAAGTCGATGGTGTTGTCGTCCGGCGCTTCGATACCCCCGATCATTTCCAATGAGGCGCGATGCGGTGAGGCATTGCCCGGAGCGAGGATGAAGTCATAGGTCGCCTTGACGTCGGCCGCCGTCAATCGGCTGCCGTCATGAAATACCCTGCCCTCTTTCCCCAACGTAAAACGATAATGCACGGGTGTGATTTCTTGCCAGACCGCAAGCGACGGCACCGGCAACGATACACTGTCAAAGTCCACTAATTGCCGGTACAGCAGGCGATTGAGTCGCGTGGAGGCGGCATCAGTGGCAAAACGCGGATCGAGACTGACTGGCGCGTTCGCAAGCCCGAAGCGTAAGACAGGATTATTGGCGGGCGTGGAACAGGCGGACAACGCCAGCAACACGAACAGGAAAATCAGTGCAAGAAAAATTCGCCTGCACGGGTTAAAAAATAACACTAACTCCTACTCCTACTGTGTCGCAAAGTGATCAAGGGATGCAGTGCAAGGCAAAATTGGGCGAAAAAGCGGAGTTTACACGTAGTAAATGAGCATTTTGAGCCCGATTTTAACGCCGCAATGCGCCCTTCAGCGCTTTGTGACACAGTAGGACTACCAATCCTTGAACGGATGCGTCACAAGGCAAACATTATAATAGCGTGGATCGTGCGACACCTCCTCTCCCGCCCAGTCCGGCAATTCAAAAGCCTCATCGGCATCGTCAAGCTCAATCTCCGCAACGATTAGCCCGTCATTATCCCCCGCAAACACATCAACTTCCCAGATATGCCCGGCATGCTCGACGTTATAGCGCGTCTTTTCGATCAATGGACCTTCGCAAAACAGATCAAGCATTTCATTGGCCTCCTGCTCGGGAACCTCATATTCATATTCCTTGCGGGTCACGCCGAGTGTGGCACTCTTGAGATTCAGGTATCCCTGTCCGCCACCCGAACGTACACGTATCGAACAACCCGGCGCACTGGCCAGGTATCCCTGACGATAAAAAATACCTTCATCGGCATGGTTACGCCACGCGTCATTACGCACCAGGAATTTACGTTCTATCTCTGTTGCCATGCTTACTTCCCGTCCGTTTTTACTGCAAATCCAAAAATCACGCCGCCCAGCTCTTTTTTCAGAATCTGATCCACCTGCTCCATCGCACGCTGCCGGGCCAGCACGGCTTCTTGCCCGGAGGCCTTGATGGCCCAGCGCTGGGTGCCGCGCACACGCCCGGAGGTGTTCTCGTAAAGCTTCACCTCCAGCGCCCCTGTCATCCAGTGCCAGCCCTCACGGCGCCCAAGATCGGCAAGGTCGAGGGCGGCATCCACCAGATAATCGGGATTTTCCTTCGTTTCTGTAAATCCGGCCGCAGCGATGCCACCCGATACCGCTTTGCCCAATTGACCTGTCGCATCATCATTGACGCGCACACCAATGCGCACACGTTTGAGTAGATCATCCAGATCGGCACGCAAGCGCTCGACTGTCCAGTCCGACGGCATCCCCTGCCCGGTGCGATCCACCACCTTGAGGCTCTTTTGATATGCCACACGCTCACGTTGCGCGTCGAGCGCCTGGCTGGCGGCACTGATCTTTTCCAGAAGATCGCCGGCATTGCGTGCCCGCTCAAGATCGTGGCGTGTCGCATCATCAAGGCGATTGATTTCCTGGCGCAAGCTCATTGCCGCAGGCGCGCGCCGCAGCACCGCCAGGGCAAAATGATGATGCGTTGCCGGGTCCTGCCAAAACTCCGCAATCCGCACACCCTGCATGATCTGATCGGTGCGGGTATTCAATGCACGGGAAATATTTGTCTGTGTCCGGTCCTGCTTTTGTTCATCCGCACCCGTATTACCACCGCTACTAAATACACGCACGTCGCTGCTTTCCTCGGCAACGGACACTGAAAAAATCTTTGCCAGATCGGCGCGCGCACGGTCTTTAGCCGCCTCAAGCGTGTCACCTTCGCCACGCCCCATAAGGAATTCGGATTCCTGATAGCGCGGCGTATCGCCCGCCAACCAGTCGGGCTTGGTCGCTTTGCCGGCACAGCCCTCCAGCAAAAAAGCCGTGGACAGGATCATTAACAACAACGTGCGTAACTTCATTGAGCGGCCTCTACCATCTACAAGCTTATCCAGTGATATGAAAGGTAGGTTTTTTTACCTTGCTGAATCAGAACGTTTGGGAATTCCCGAACCGTAACAATATTATCCATGCGATCACGCAATTCGATTTTAACCGTGTAACTGCCAGAACCGAGTGGAAGCCGCGCCAAATAAATATCTTGCGGCAGGGTGGACCAGGCGCGCGTGTCTGCCTGCTCGGTTATAAAGCCGATGATATCAACCACCAAGGCTAATGCGTCATTATTATTTTTCCTTGACTGCACTGATATCTGCTGTTTTGCGACGACACGCGCCACGCTACGGGCTGTTATCGCAGGCATCTGATCGGCAAGATTCTCCGTGGCAATCGCACCGATGTTTTCCACCCTTTCCCCTTCAACCCCGCCATCTGCGGCATTCACACGCATTTTGCTTACCAAGGACGGGCGCGGCTGGTAATAGGGTAAGGAAATACGCAGCAAGCCACCCCGCGATGGGTTCGGCATCACCACACTATTCTCCCTTTTAATCGGCGCAAGGCCGTTGTTCAGGACAAAAATAAGCTCCCCTTCCGGATTACCCTGATTTTTATCCTGCCAATCCTGAAGGGCGAACTCACGCTGGTATTTATCCTGCTCTTCCCCAAGATCCAGCTTATGCGCCAGTCTCAGCAAATCCATTTTCAGAAACTCCGGCACATCAATCCGGTATTTTGATTTATTTTGGAGATAAGCCTCATAGGCCTTGCGGTAGGCGATCATTGCATCGCTCCATTCCCCAAGGTCCTCATAAATGATGCCGGTGAGATAGCGGGGAAACGCTTCGCCAAGATGCCTGCCGGATTTCTCCCCCAGCTCGCGCAGGTTGAGATCAATCTGTAGCGCCTCTACCCGCGCTCCGTCTCGCTCTCCCAACTGAAGATAATTGAGTGCTTTATAGACATGCATCATTACCTGTTCGAACGGTTCACCCACATAACTGCGGGTGCTGTCATTGATGAGAAACGATGTGCCTTGTTCGCGCAGGCTCAGCGCGGACAGCGCCCCCATGCGCTGCTGCGCCGCTTCAAATGATGCTGTGCTGGCTTGGTAATCACCGGCAATGCGCAGCAACATGGCCTTGTTTAGCAGATAGAGCACCTCATCTGTACGGGAGCCCTTCTGCTTGTCCAGCGCCCGCAACGCCAGCTCCGGCTGCTGGTTTGCCAGATTTTGTTCGACGACCCTGAACGTTTCGCTGTGCGTGGCGCAACCCGTCAACCATAGGGCATAAAACGCGGCCAGGCAACGCAGCAACCTATTCTGGCTCATACCTGTCAGAAGCGTAGCTTGCTACGCTCGACAAGTTTTTTGATCTTCTTTTGCCCCACCCATGCGATGCGATTGTCGGCCAAACTTATCAGCGACAAATCCACCTGATAATAGCGCACCTGAGTTGATCCGGAGGCATCGATAATAGTATTGATGGCCCCTTTCAGCATGTAATCCGCGCCTTGCTCCATGCCCATCGCTTTGCGGGTATCTTCGCGGGCATTCAGATCTTGATCCTTGCGTTCTTCACGGATTTCATTGCGTTCCCCACGTGAAGCGACAAATTGCACTTTGCCCGAATTGATCAAAACCCGACCCATATCGGATATAAATGTTTGCGTGTTGATGTGTTCGTGGCTGAGATTGCGCACGTCACCCACAATAAGAGCGGGCGGGGCCTTGTGCGTGCTGCTGTAAGCAGACAACCAGGGGGCCGACAACACATCCTTGATCATCTCTTCCGACACCAGGCGTGAATCGGTATCGTTCCAGGCGCCGCTCAGGTCTTTCACCTCATCAACCTGCAGGCGCTCCACTTTGGTGGCGCAGCCGCTGCTCAACACAGCAAACAGCCCTGCCATCAATGCGGCACACACTGCGCGTGGCATACCAATGGTAAAACACATCATTTTCTATCCCTCGCAACCCGGTCAAACACGTTATCACTCTCTTTTTCGAAATAGGCACGCAGGCCCGCATTCATTTCATCCATGTTTTTAACGATTTCCTTGGCCTGCTTCATATCCATCTCGGCCAGTGAAAAGAGATTGCTGGTCTTTTTATCACGCCAGCGCGCAATGATTTTCGAGCCATTCAACATTACCCTGGTTGTACTTTTGATCTGCCGCGACACCGCCTCCTCATTCATGCCCTTCCCTGCGGAAGCCATGAAATCATTGGACACAACATCCATCATTGCCGAAAGAGCACGGGCAACTTCGGCACGGGCGCGGTCATCGGCGGTGGCGCCTTGCAGGGAAATATCGCCTAACGGCGATGCCATCCCCACACCGTGGATCAACCGGCCATTATCATCCTTCAATACCTGCGTGCCCTTATTCACCCAGTCTGGCGCCCCTTTGAGGCCCAGATCACTTTCGACCATGGTTTTCCCGCCGCATGCCGCCAGCAGGCAACCAACACCCAGCAAAAATACCATGCGGCTAAACGAATAACGCAGTTTCATGTTTTTCTCCATAGACCCCATACATTAACGGCCAATAAACAAATTTACTTATCACCCCTGGCGGCAACCACGTTATCGATCTCCGTCTCGATATAGCCGCGCAAATGGGTATCCAATCCCTCCGCCTGCCTGATCATGCCTTTGGCCTGCTTCATATCCAGCTCAGCCAGGGAATACATATAGTTGCTCTGCTCATCACGCCAGCGCGCAACAATCCTCACGCTCTTGAGCATGGCACCGGCCGCGCCCTTGATCTGCTGCGCCAGCTCCACTTTGCTCATGACCTTGTCTTCCGGAGCACTGTAATTTTTTGATAGTTTATCCAGCATTGAAGACAAAACACGTGCCACCTCGGCGCGGGCACGATCATCGGCGGCAGGGCCCTGCGCAGAGATGCTCCCCAAGGTCGCCGCGCCTATCGGCGGCAGGTCATTGCGCGTGTTGTTAGGCTGTGGCGCTGGCGAGAGATAACCCCAAGGCATAATCTGCACGGGCGGCAAATTATGCTCATGGGTAGCGAACGGCCTTTGCATCGAGAGGTCCGCCAAAGAGGCCATCTTTACGCCATGGATCATCCAATGCCCGTCATCTTTCAATGTCCGGGTGCCTTTGATCACCCAGTCAGGCATTCCTTTGATGTTCATATTATCGCTGGTCACCAGCGCCTTCCCTGAGCACGCTGCCAACAGGCATCCCGCCGCCAGCAAAAAGACGATGCGAATCACTGAGTGATGCTGTCTCATACCCCCCCCTACGGTCATTTAACCAATATGATGCAACAGGTCACACAACTTGTGTATGCTAAATTACATAAAACTGTCAGTTTTAAGAGAAACATCACCATGAAAGCAATAATGATGACTGCCGTGGGCGGCCCCGGCGTATTGCAGCTCCGGGAAATCCCAACGCCCGCCCTCATGCAGGACACGGATATACTGGTGCGCCTGAAGGCCGCCGGGGTGAACCCGGTGGACACCAAGCTGCGCAGCCGCGGCACCTACTACCCGGGGTGCCTGCCCGCCATCCTTGGCTGCGATGGCGCAGGAATAGTGGAAGCAGTCGGGCCAGCCGTGACTCGCTTCAAGGCGGGTGATGCAGTGTACTTCTGCAACGGGGGTATCGGCGGCCATCCCGGCAATTACGCGGAATACGCCGTCGTCGATGAGCGATTCGCGGCCCGTAAACCTGCCTCTCTCAGCTTCGCCGAGGCCGCCGCCGCGCCCCTGGCGCTCATCACTGCCTGGGAAGCCCTGCATGACCGTGGCCGTTTGCAGGCTGGTCAGAAAGTGCTCATCCATGCCGGCGCGGGAGGCGTCGGACATATCGCGGTGCAACTGGCAAACATTGCCGGAGCGCGGGTATGCGCCACCGTTGGCTCACCGGACAAGGCCAATTTTGTAACAGCCTTGGGTGCGGAACTAGCCATCCTCTATAAAGAAACGGATTTTGTAGGAGCGACACTGGAATGGAGTGATGGCAACGGCGTTGATCTGGCGCTGGACACTGTGGGCGGCAAGACCTTCGCCGCAACTTTTAACGCTGTACGCTTCTATGGCGACATCGTCACCCTGCTCCAGCCCGGCAACGATATTGACTGGAAAGAGGCGCGGCAACGCAACCAGCACGTCAGCTATGAACTGATGCTGTCACCCATGTACTATGGACTGGCAGAAGCACAGCAGCACCAGGCATGGATTCTGGAACAATGCGCCGCGCTGTTCGACACCGGGAGATTAAAGATCAGCCTCGCGCATACATTTCCTTTGGAAAAGGCTGCCGAGGCACATCAACTATTGGAAAAGGGTTCCGTTACTGGCAAGATCGCATTGATTATTGAAGAGTAATTCCAATTCCCAATTCCACTTCAATGGGACAATCAACATATCCCCTCCCCCCGCTTGCGGGGGGAGGGTTAGGGAGAGGGGCGCTTGAATAACACCATAATTTTCATATTTTTTATGTTTATGACCACCCTCTCCCCGGCCCTCTCCCGCAGGGCGGGAGAGGGAGTAGATACACCTTTGAAGTTAAAATGGAATAACTCTTCGTTTCGTTAACACCGTTTGCAATGACAAGGAGGAACCGTGCATGGCCAAGAAAAAAATACTCATGTTGGTGGGTGATTTTGTAGAAGACTACGAGGCAATGGTGCCGTTTCAAATGTTGACCATGGTCGGCCACACCGTCCATACAGCCTGCCCTGGCAAAAAAGGTGGCGAAACCGTGCGCACCGCAATCCACGATTTCGAGGGCGACCAAACCTACAGCGAGAAACCCGGCCATAACTTTGCCATCAATTTCGCTTTCGAAGAAATCAACCCGCAGGATTATGACGCGCTCGTGATCCCTGGAGGGCGTGCGCCTGAATACCTCCGCCTGAATGAACGGGTGCTGGACATCGTGCGACACTTTGCGCAAGCCGACAAACCTATCGCATCAATCTGTCACGGCGCGCAGGTGCTCACTGCTGCGGATGTGGTGAGAGGCAAACAATGCATGGCATACCCCGCCGTCAAACCGGAACTGATCCAGGCGGGCGCCACCTGGGTGGAAACCAACGCAACTTTTTCTAACGCCCATGTGGACGGCAACCTGGTTACCGCCGCAGCCTGGCCCGCCCATCCAGAGTGGATGCGGAAATTCCTTCAAATACTGGACAGTAGAATCGAGACATAACCCTAAAAACGGCAGTTGGCTCGGATTACTTGTAGTGGTTGAGGCTTAACGTGGCAGACTGTGTCGTATCTTGAATGGCGGAGTTGTGCCAGAAGAAAGCGGCCGGAGGTGTCCTCTACGCTGGCCGATCTATTAAAGTTGTTATTATACGTACCCCGGCTTAGCAAAAGCCTTGCCCACCAAGGAATTGCAAGAGCTATAGTCGGCGCATGGATATCAATCCATATCCTAGCCTCAGTGGTCCGATCAACAACCGTTATGTCTACTCAGGTACAACTGTATGCATCGCAAACTAACTGCTCTTGTCATTGGTATATCGAATTATCCCGATGGTAGCACGCTAAAAAATCCCACAAACGATGCTGAAGACATGTCCGCCGCGTTAGAACAGCTTGGATTTTTAGTTATAAAAGTCAAAGATGCAGGCGTAGAAGATATTGACCGTGCAGTCGTATCCTTTCGAGATAATTTGAACAGTAATGACGTTGGACTTTTTTATTTTGCAGGCCACGCAATGCAAGTAAAGGGCGAAAACTACCTTAATGCGGTTGACAGCAACTTCGATGACGAGATTTCAGCAAAACACTCATCATATCCATTGAATAAAATAATTGAATTGATGGATTCATGCTCGAACAGCACGAATATCATCATTCTCGATGCGTGCCGGAACAATCCTTTTGTTCGCTCGTGGAGCCGCGGTCCAGACCAAATAGGGCTAGCATCCGTCTATGCACCTCGTGGAACCTTAATTGCCTTTGCTACATCGCCAGGAGAGTTAGCAAAAGATGGTGCAGGAAGAAATGGATCTTACACAGAAGCCCTGCTAAAACATCTCAATACACATGACATCCCAATAGAAGATCTTTTCAAGAGAGTTAGAAACACGCTTAACACGATTACGGGAGGGAAACAAACCTCATGGGAGCACACCTCGCTTGCTGGCGACTTCTACTTCAATATTAGCGTTGGAAGAAGTGTTGATATTTACTCGCAGGATGCTATTTCAGACTCATTATTTTCACTCAAGCCATGCAACCCTATTAGAGATGCAATTACAGCACTGAAGTCTCTAAACTGGTACAGGCAAAATCCAGGACTCGAAAAGATCACCATTCGCGAACTGGATGCTGGGGACGAAAATTCATTGTTTGTCTTAGGACGCAATATCTACCAAGCCGCCTGCGGAGGGGCCAATTCCGCAAGCGGCTTTATATCAGCTTTCCGCGAAAAGACGGATGGTATGTTGCCGGGAAAAGTCAGAAGCCTCTTGGACGGAATGCTATTCGAAATTTTTTTCAACTCGAATGGAGAGATCCGAAAAGATTTCAGGATTTCCAAATTCAACGATATATTCAAGCTAAAAGTCTTTACTGAGTACTCTGCCAGCTTTGAATTTATATCCGAGGTTTTGTTGACCTACCAGAATAGGTTCTATGTTATTCCGGGGAAGTCTCGCGGCATTGGGGTAGACGTAGTTGCCACACAAAATGAAGATGGCGAGCATCTTATCGAGGGCATTCACTTTGAAGGTTTTAACATCCTTAGGAAATCTAATGAGGCTGCGTCTTGGCATGACGAAGGGGGTGCATACCCTATTAAGCTAGACGACCTTAAGCAAACCTTGTCCAATGAAATGGTTGTTCCTATTTCGCAACTCACAGTGACCACATCATTTGAATCGGATAAGTCGAAAGTTTTATTCCCTTACGGGATGACCGTTAAGAAATAAGACAGAACTCAAACGTTGAACGTCCGCTTTGGAGGAGATCGACAGACTACTTTGGGTCGATTCCAGCCCTTCTGGGCTAAAGAACATCAGACACTGCCTGTCAGATCAAGTGCTGACTACTACACATTACTAACGTCATACCGAGGCACACCCTGTCATACCGCGCTCCTTCATGGCTTCCTGGTGGCCATTTACAAACCATATACACAGCCCTGCTTACATCCGCACCACGCATCGCCTACAAGCGCGAGCGTTGGGATACGCCGGATGGCGATTTCATTGATGTTGACTGGCTGAATAATTCTGCTTGCGGTCCGTTAGTGGTATTTTTTCATGGGCTGGAAGGCAGCTCGCAGGGGCATTACGTACGCAGCCTGATGGAAAAATTGCAGCACAACGGCTGGCGTGGAATAGCCGTGAATTTTCGCGGGTGCAGTGGTGAGCCCAACCGCCTGCCCCGCGCCTATTTCGCCGGGGACAGCGCCGAGATTGATTGGATTATGCGCCGCTTGCGCGCGCAAAATCCTGATTCTCTCATTTTTGCGGCCGGTGTATCGCTAGGCGGCAATGCCCTGCTGAAATGGCTGGGTGAACAGGGAGGCAATGCGTGCGGGATTATCAATGCAGCGGTGACGGTCTCTGCTGCCATGGATCTGCAAGCCACAGGAAACGCTTTGGATAGCGGTGGATTTAATCAGCTTTATGCCGCTCATTTTCTGCGCACACTAAAGAAAAAAGCATCACAGAAGCTCGAACGGTATCCAACTTTGTTTGACCGTGAGGCACTAAATCACGTCGAAACCTTACGGGCATTTGATGACCTTTTTACTGCACCGCTGCATGGCTACAAAAACACCGACGATTACTGGACGAGGGCCAGCAGCAAACCGGGGTTAATCAACGTCCACGTTCCTACATTGCTGATCAACGCCCGCAACGATCCCTTCCTGCCGGCATCTGCGTTACCCGGTTTAGAGCAGGTATCGGCCTGTATAACACTGGAATTCCCGGAAGAAGGCGGGCACATGGGTTTTATTTCCGGGCCTTTTCCCGGCAGACATGCGTGGCTCCCGGGGCGTATTTTAGAGTTTTTCAACCACTCAACTCATTTCTCTTTCTCGCCGCGCGCCACGTAAACGGCGGCAGCCAAATCACCTGTCACGTTCAAAGTGGTGCGGCACATGTCGAGAAAGCGGTCAACGCCAAGGATCAGGGCCAGGCCTTCCACGGGAATCCCGAACATCACCAGGATCATCGCGATCACCGGCAATGACCCAGCAGGAACTCCCGCAGTGCCGATTCCACCCAGGACACAGATCAGCATCACCGTAAATTGCTGCGCGAAATCGAGTTGCACGCCAAAAAGCTGGGCGAGAAAAAGCACCGTCACTCCCTCGAAAAGCGCGGTGCCATTCTGGTTCATCGCCGAACCCGCAGTGAGGACAAACCGGCTGACATGGGGAGGCAACTTGAGATTGTCATTCGCAACCTTGAGCGCAGTGGGGAGCGTTGCGCTTGATGAAGCGGTAGCAAAGGCGGTGAGCATTGCCAGACGGATATCCCGAAAGAACGCTATCGGAGACATTCCGCCCAGAAATCGCACGGAGAGTGAGTACACAACGAACATATGAAGAGAAAGCGCCAGCAGCACTACGCCAACATAGGACAGCAGGCTTCCAAGCACTTCTACGCCCAAACGGGCGGTCATGGTGAAGAGCAGTGCGGCAACGCCATAAGGCGCCAGCTTCAAAATACCATTGATCAAGGTCATGCTGACATCGTAAAGCCCCTCAATCGCCTCGCGCAGACGGAGTGCCCCTGGTGTCTGGGTATACGAAAGGCCGACGCCAAAGATCAACGCAAAGAGGATGACCCCGATCATCTCGCCGTTGGCCGCCGCCTTGACCGGATTGTCAGGAAACATGCCAACGATAAACGCGGCCCCCGTGGTTTCCGGCGGTTTCGGGACGGTTATCGCTGTCCCGCTGGCTGAGGCGAATGCGCGCAGCGAATCCGGCAAGCCTTCACCCGGCCGGAGCCAGTTCACCAGCGTCATCCCGATCAGCACCGCGATCAGGGAGACAACCACGGTGTATCCCAGCGTCCTCGCCCCCATTCGCCCCATGCGCCGCACATCGAGGCCGCAAATGCCGATCACCAAGGCTGAAAACAATAGCGGTATTACCAGCATGAAAAGCAGACGCAAAAAGATCTGCCCTGTTGGCAGGGTCACATACTCCACGAGCCAGTTGAGCCATGGCGCCCCTTGCGCGGCCAGCCTGGCAATGATGCCCAATATTGAGCCGACCAGCAGACCGGCAAGAATCTTTATGCTGAGGTTGCGTTGGCTCACGCCGCAATCATGCCGTTCTTCAGATAGCTTTCTTCATACGAAAAAACAACAGCCGGGTTGGGTATGAGCAAGCTCTCGTCTTTGCCCTGATAGTGCAGACGGACTAACAGATTCTTGATCAAATTGATCCGTGCGGCACGCTTGTCGTTGGCATGCACCACTGTCCATGGCGCCACCGGGTTGTGGGTGCGGGCAAACATCTCGTTTCTCGCCAGGCTGTAATCCTTCCAGTACTTGATAGCCTGATCGTCGATGGCACTGACCTTCCACTGCTTGAGTGGATCATCGCGACGCGCCTTGAGGCGCTTTTTCTGCTCGTCCTTACTGATGTCCAGATAATATTTGAAAAGCTTGATTCCCGAGTTAACCAGCATATGTTCGAAATCGGAAACCGTTGTCATGAATTCTTCGTATTCGTCATCGTTACAAAACTGCATGACGCGCTCAACACCTGCGCGGTTATACCAGCTCCGGTTGAACAGTACGAGGTCCTGCGCGGCGGGGAGATGGGGTGCATAACGCTGGAAATACCAGGAGCTGCGATCACGGTCCGAGGGCTTTCCCATCGCCACTACCCGCGTCTCACGTGGACTGAGATGCTGAATGATACGCTTGATCATGCCATCCTTGCCTGATGCGTCCCTGCCTTCCAGCAGGATCAGAATTTTATCACCCTCCTTGATGATGTGTTTCTGGAGCTTGACCAGTTCCACCTGCAGCTTATACAGGCTTTTTTCATACTCCTGCTTGCTGATGTCGGAGTCGCCGTTTTCCGCGTCATTATTATTATCATTATTTTTGATTTTCTTGCTCATGCCGTGCTCCGCTGCTGGGATGTCAAACTCGTTTCATCGCTTTTCTCTGCCACTTTCTTTATACCAAACTGCCCGATAATTTTCATGAATTCCTCGCCATCGATCACTTCTTTTTCCTGCAAGCGCTGCGCGACGCCGAGCAGCGCGTCTTTATGCTCGCCCAGCAGTGTGCGCACCCGCCCATGGGCCTCTTCCACGATGCGACGCACCTCCGCATCGATCTGCTTGGCGGTTTCCTCACTATAGGGTTGCTGGCCACCGCGCAGCGCGCCTTCAAGAAACATGGATCGCTCTGGCGCATAGGTAACCAGGCCGAGGGCCTTGCTCATGCCGTATTCGGTCACCACGCTGCGTACCATCTGCGTAGCCTTTTGCAAGTCGTCCGCAGCACCGGTGGAAACTTCGTCAAACACCAGCTCCTCCGCGACGCGGCCGCCCAGCAATACCGCCAGGCGGTCGAGCAGTTCCGCTTCAGTGAGCAGATGACGGTCTTCCGTTGGCAACTGCAAGGTATAACCCAGCGCCGCCACACCGCGTGGGATGATGGAGATCTTGCGAATCGGATCGGCATGAGCAACCAATGCCGTAACCAGGGCGTGGCCTGCTTCGTGATGGGCGACGATGCGTTTCTCGCGCGGCGTCATCATCCGCGACTTTTTCTGAAGGCCGGCGATGACCCGGTCAATGGCCTCTTCCACGTCGCCCATGTCAACCGCCTTCTTGTTGTTGCGTGCGGCCAGCAAGGCGGCCTCGTTGATCACATTGGCCAGGTCGGCGCCGACAAAACCCGGCGTGCGCGCCGCCAGTATCGCGATGTCCACATCCGGCGCGAGCGTGACGCCTTTCATGTGGATTTTAAGGATGGCTTCACGGCCCTTGATGTCGGGCCGGTCCACCACCACGTGGCGGTCAAAACGGCCTGCGCGCAGCAGGGCGGGGTCAAGAATCTCCGGGCGGTTAGTGGCCGCCATCAGGATCACGCCTTTGTTTGGATCGAAACCATCCATCTCTTTGAGCAACTGGTTCAGGGTTTGCTCGCGCTCCTCG
This sequence comes from Gammaproteobacteria bacterium, assembly GCA_021731145.1. Taxonomy (GTDB): domain Bacteria; phylum Pseudomonadota; class Gammaproteobacteria; family Ga007554; genus LNEJ01. The sequence goes on from JAKFXX010000031.1 coordinate 66,088, forward strand.
TTGCTCGCCATGGGATTCATGCCGCGCGCCCGTCCCAGTGCGTCCAGTTCATCAATGAAGATGATGCACGGGGCCTTCTGCTGCGCCTGTTCAAACAGATCCCGCACCCGTGCGGCGCCCACCCCTACGAACATTTCCACGAATTCCGATCCCGACAAACTGAAGAAGGGAACCTTGGCCTCTCCCGCCACGGCCTTCGCCAGCAAGGTCTTGCCGGTGCCCGGTGGCCCAACCAGCAGAATGCCCTTGGGCAGGCGTCCGCCCAGCGCGGTAAACCGTTCGGGCGTGCTCAGGAAGGCAACCACCTCGCGCAACTCATCAACCGCTTCATCAATGCCGGCCACATCGGCGAAGGTGATCTTCATGTCGCTTTCCATGTAGATCTTGGCCTTGCTCTTGCCGATGGACATGAGCCCGCCGCCTCCTGCTCCGCCGATTCCACCCCCCGCACCCATGCGCTGAAACAGAAAGGCCCAGATCGCTGCCAGAAAGATAAAGGGCAACAGCCACGCCATGAGACTCTGGAAAAAGGTGGACTCAATCTGGCCGGAATAATTGACATGAGCGGCATCCAGCGCTTTCGTCAAATCGGGATCTTCCACACGGATCGTTTCAAAGGCATGAAAATCCTGCTTGTCACGACGGATCTGCTCCACCTGCGCAGGCGGCAGCACCTCCTTCAGCCCTTCAACCTTCAGCTTACCCCGGATAACCTCCTTGCCCAAAACAAGCTCAGTCACCTGGCCGGCTACAACAGCCTTCTTGAAATCGCTATAGGAAAGGAGCACCTGGTGCATGCCCATGATAAAGCTCTGGAACCAAAAGGCGAGCAGCAGCGCCAGCAGAAGATACCAGATCGAGAAGTGCCAGCGTTTTTCCATGGTTATAATTCTACTCTGTTATTTTTCGTTTTTCTCAACCCTGCCAAGTTGTCAAATTGACCTGCTTATGTCAAACCAGCAAACAACAACTCATCCTCCATGACAATATATCCCGATGGGCACTCGCGCGCACACAATCCGCAGCCCTTGCAGTAGTCATAATCGAACACATAGTGTGAGCCATCGCTCGCCAGCTCTTTTGTTTTCAGCACCGATTGATCCGGGCATAATGTCCAGCAGTTGTCACAGGCTAGGCACGCACCGCAGGAGAAACAGCGCTGCGATTCCGCCATCACCTGAGGCTGGATCAAGCCGCTGGCCACTTCGGCATCGCCGCTCCGCTGCTCCACAGGAAGAAGGGGTTCCTCGGCCCGAGGCTCATGTTCGAAATAATTCAAATTGAGAGATTCCAGCGGGATGGCCTCTGCGCGGTGTTCCGAAGCCTCCGCGCCCCGCAGATACCCGTCGATGGCCAGTGCCGCGCGCCGGCCATCGCCCACTGCACCACTCACTGTGCCGCGGCTCCCCTTCCGGGCATCACCTCCGGCGAACACTCCCGGATGGTTCACCACATGCCCCCACAGATCCACAGTAAAGAAAGGGCTGCCTTCCAGAATGCGCTCCATCCCCGTGGCCAGCACCACTTGACCAATGGCAGGAATAACCTGCTCCACATGCAGAACGGTTTCCGTTCCTTCGAAGGGCACGATCTCGATACTCCCATCGGGACGCGGTAACTTTTTCATATGGACCATCTCCACTCCCACCACCCGTTCGCCGCGCAGAATCAAACGCTGGATGCCGCGATACTCGTGAAACATCACACCCTCCTCCCGCGCCTGTTTTACTTCCCTGGGGATCGCCTTCATCGCACCTTCGGGCGGCACCCCGAGCTTGGGCAGCGCATCATGGGTGATGACATGCACCTCGGCGCCGGTCTTGCGCAGCACGCGCGCCAGATCCACGGCGCTGTTCCCGCCTCCCACGATGGCGGCTGATTTCACATTCGGGATAGTTCCCACGGCCACCCATTCCTGAAGAAGACGCAGGCCGGTATGCAAATCCGCTGGCACCCTGCCATCCACGCTCCACTCCCGCCCCTGCTGTCTCCCCGGACCCAGGAAGACTGCACGATAATCAGTACACAGCTCATCAAGCGAGACATCGCGCCCCAGCGCATGATGCGCAAGAAACTCGATACCGATGGCCAACAACTGTTGCGTCTCCTGAGCCAGCACTTCTCGCGGCAGACGGTAGGGCGGCAAAGCCGTGCGCAAGGTGCCTCCGGCCTCGGGCAACGCGTCCAGCAACGTGACTTGACACCCCAGCCGACATAAGTGATAGGCTGCGGACAACCCCGCAGGACCCGCGCCGACCACCGCTACTCGATGAGCGTTAACAGAAGGAGGGGTAACCGGATACGCCCAGCCTTCCCGGATCGCCTGATCACCGAGAAAGCGCTCGACATTGTGGATGGCGATAGCCTCATCGTATTGGCCACGATTGCAACCTGACTCACAGGGGTGATCGCACACCCGCCCGGTGATGGCAGGCAGTGGGTTGACGGCAACCAGTGTCTCCCAGGCTTCCCTCCATCGCCCTTCCGCAACCTGCGCGAGATAGGCCTGCGGGTTTTCACCGGCGGGACAGGCCGTGTGACAGGGCGCGCTGCTGTGCCGGTGCACCGGCCGCTGCAACCGCCATGTACCGGTCTTGGATGCCAGCGATGTCTCGGGCAAGGCAAATCCGCCACGTGTGTAGATGACCATAGTTCTCCCTCCTTCAACCTAGCACATGAACACATAAATTGTGCGGCGTAATGCCGCACGATTGTAGGTCGGCCTTCAGGCCGACATGTCCGGCTAAAGCCAGACCTACATGGGATTCGGATCATGTTTCGTAATTTATAATTTCATGTACTAGAAACGGCAGGAGCGAGTTTGCTCCCGAATGCCCACACCAAATCGCGAGCTTGCTCGCTCCTACGCCCACCGCACACCGCCCCGCCGCACTGTATCCGCACCTGCACTATCCAACGGATCGGGACGCTCACCGCGCAGACCGTAGGTCTCGATGTTATGGTCGGCGAGTGCTTGCAGGTGTTCCAGCTCCTCCTTCGCGCGTGGATCATTCTGAAACAGGTGGGCGAAGCGCTGCTGCGGTTTGAGATAATCCGTCACCGGGCGCGGTGCGCGTAACGGCATTGTTCCCGTGAGCGCCCCGCGCTCCAGTTCGACGACAGGAAACAAGCCGCACTCCACTGCAAGACGCGCCATCTCGATGCTCAGCGAACCATCGTGCCCCCATCCCAGCGGACAGGGCGAGTGGATATTGATGAACGCCGGGCCGTCGATTTCCAGGGCGCGCCGCACCTTCTTGCGGATATCCGAAGGATAAGCAACAGACGCGGTAGCGGCATAAGGGATGTTGTGCGCGGCGATAATGGAGATGATATCCTTTTTCAGATGGCGCTTGCCCATGCGTGCCTTGCCGGGTGGCGAGGTCGTAGTCATGGCGGCATGGGGTGTCGAGCTGGAACGCTGCACCCCGGTGTTCATGTATGCCTCGTTGTCGAAGCAGACATACAGCACGTTGTGGCCACGCTCCAGCATGCCGGACAACGCCTGGAAGCCGATATCGAACGTCCCTCCGTCGCCACCGAATGCGAGAACCTTGGCGGGTTTACCCTGCGCCTTGAGGGCAGCCTCCATGCCGGAGGCGATGGCGGCGGCATTTTCAAACAGGGAATGCAGCCAGGGCACCCGCCAGGCGGACTGCGGCCATGCCGTGGTAAACACCTCCAGACAGCCGGTGGCATTGGCAACGGCAACGTCAGGACCAGCGGCCTCCGTCACCAGGCGCGCGGCAAGCGCCTGGCCACATCCCAGGCAAGCCAGATGCCCAGCCTCCAGTCCTCGGAAACGCGGCTGATTGCGGCGCAGCTCGGCAATGGGCATCAAGGTTTCGGCAAGATCGCTCATGAAAACACCCTCGCAGTATCAGGAGCTACCGGTCCTCGGCCGGTAATTTATCCAGTTCCACATCCAGGATGGCAAACCGCACCGGGAAGGCAGACTGAATAGCCGCCAGCAAGCGCGGATAGATATCCAGCGGCACATCGCGGCCGCCCAAGCCAACGGCGAAATTATGCACCCGTGGCGCGGCAGACAATTCTGCCAGGGCAGCGCGCACCTCCGCGCCGACGATCCCCCCGCTGCCGGGCGAAAGCGCCCGTTCCAGTACGATCACATCGGACAGGCCCACACAAACCTGTTGCAATGCCTCGACCGGAAACGGGCGGAATGCGCGCAGCTTGATCAATTTTACAGGCCCCAGTTGCGGGTATTCCTCGCGCGCATCGAGCAGGGTACCGAACACAGACCCCAAGGTCAGTATCGCAACACGGGCATCGTCTGGCCCATCCACTTCCAATAGGCCACCGCTGGCACGCCCGGTCAGCACCGCCCAGTCATTGTCCGCGGTAACAATCTCATCTTTGGCGCGCAGTAACGCCTGATGGTGGGCATGACGCGCCTCGGTGTAATATTCCGGCGAAACCAGCGTACCGGAGCTGATCGGATGCAATGGATCGAGCGCACGCGCAAAGTGGAACGGTGGCAGGAAGGCATCCACCTGATCCCGTGACGGTATCTCGAGCGGCTCCAGCGTATGGGTGAGTGTAAAACCATCCACGCACACCATCACTGGCAATTCAGTGCGTTCAGCAATCCGGTAAGCCTGAACGGTAGTATCCACAGCCTCCTGATTATCAGCGCAATAGAGCTGGATCCATCCGGCGTCGCGCACCGCCATGGAATCCTGCTGATCATTCCAGATCGACAGCGGCGCGGACACCGCACGGTTGGCGCAGGTCATCACCAACGGAACACGTAACCCGGCGATGTTATACAACACCTCGCTCATCAGCAAAATTCCCTGCGAGGCGCTCGCGGTATAGGCGCGCGATCCAGCCACCACGGCCCCCAGCGCTACTGAAGCGGCGGAAAATTCACTCTCCACACTGACCAGTTCGCACTGCAACTTCCCGTCCGCGATCAACCTGGCGAGACCCTCCACAATGTGGGTCTGAGGCGTAATGGGATAGGCGGCAACCACCTGCGGGCGGCACAGCGCCACCGCCAGGGCAATGGCTTGGGAACCTTCAAGCGCTTGCAGCATCTCGCGTCTCACTTCGTCTCCACAACCCCGGCGTCACCCCAGTTGCGGCGGCCTGAATCAGCCGGACATTGTTTTCCAGCACCTCGCCTTTGAAGCGCTGACCGAGGGCCTTGACCAGCGCCTCCAGCGGCAGCAACTCCATGAGGGTGAGAAACGCCGCCAGCAAGGCGGTATTCGGGACAGGTCTACCAAGAAATTGATTAGCCAGAGCAGTGGCGGGGAGGGAAATCACATCCCTCCCTGATACGGCGCTGAGTTCAGCGGAACCCTGTGCGCTATTCACAAGGATACCACCCCCCGCACGCACGCCTTCAGTCACACCCGGCACATGGAGCAGCGCCTCATCCTGAATGATGAGGAAATCAGGTTGGCGCACCTGGCAACGGCGCCGCACGGCCTGCCCGGCGACACGCACAAAGGCCGTCACCGGCGCGCCGCGCCGCTCCGCGCCAAAGGCGGGAAACGCCTGTGCGAACAGCCCTTCAATAATAGCGGCGCTGGCCAGAAGATAGGCGGCAACAACGTTACCCTGACCACCACGCCCGTGAATCCGCACCTCGATCATCCGATCTCCCACGTTTTCAGGTTTATTCACCGCCAACGCCTTGGTGCCCGTCCACCCATATCCCGCAGACAGGATCTTTTACCTACCTGTGTCTCAGCCGCTTTCATGCCCTCTCATCGACTATCAAGCGACCGCTGCTGCATTAATAATCGAAGCGGCAGCGTTATCATCCATGAACATCAAACCTATATACCGCCCCCTCCGGTGTATCACCTGCGCCCGCAACCGCCGCCGCCCCTCTCCCGGCACATTGTGAATCAAGTCCACCAGCACGCCCTGAGGAAGAATCCCCATCGGCATCTCCAGAAGCATCCCCCCGGAGCTGATGTTCCGAACCTTGCACAGGGGAAAAGACTGCTCGCCATGATAAAGCACCACATCACCCGCCAAAGGTTGACGCCGATTCCAACGATGTTCCATAGCACTCCCCTCCTTAAAGTAATAGATATCTCCCGGTTCCTAGTAAACCAAATCCTGATGAAACTTTTCTTGACATAGATCAAGAAAAAATCAAATAAAGTCACGGCACTTATGGAAAACCTGGCAATCCCCCATAAAAGCAAGCCGCACACAACCTTGATTACTTGAGGGGAAAACCATTTTTTGAAATTGAAAGCTGGACTGATTAGGGCAGGATAGGCGGACATGCTCGTGTTGCACTTTTGGACTAAGTCAAGCTTGTTATACACAATAAGCCGATGGTTTATATGGGACATATCAAAAACCGCCAAATTTTCATAAAGCATTCGCTAACATTATTTAACATTATGATTTATAATAATTTTTATTATTAGAGCAATTTGTCGCCATTTTGTCACAAACCCAACAATGGTGCGGTTTTGGCGCAACTGGCTCCACATCTTCCACAGAGTTATCCACAGATTTTGTGAATAACCAATAAACTCAAAGAACAATAAGGGGTTAGTGATTGTTTGCTAGAAAAGTCCTCAAACGGACATCCCAAATGATATATTGAAACACTCTTCAGAGCATGTCACCCCCCCCCCCGAGAGGAATCACCATGCAGGCCAACGACACTCTGCAACGCTTTATCTTTGAGCAGGCACCGATACGCGGCGAGATTGTGCGCCTGGACGCCACCTGGCGCGCCGTGCTGGCGCGGCGCGACTATCCCCCGGCGGTGCGTGACCTGCTCGGCGAAATGGCTGCGGCCGCAATGCTGCTCTCGGCAACCCTCAAATTCACGGGTTCGCTCATCATGCAGATACAGGGCAACGGCACTGTGCCGTTGCTGGTGGTGGAATGCACCAGCAACCGCACATTGCGCGCCATAGCACACTGGGCCGAGGATGTGCGGGCCGCGCCGCTTGCGGAGATGATGGGGAATGGGCGCCTGTTAATCACCATCAGCCCAACCGAGGGCACTGAGCGTTATCAGGGTATCGTCGAACTGGAAGGAAACAGCGTGGCAGAGGTACTGGAAAATTACCTGACGCGCTCTGAACAACTCGACACCCGCCTTTGGCTCGCCTCCAACGCAACCCAGGTCGCCGGTATGCTTCTGCAAAGACTGCCAGGTGAGCAGGACGACGAAGACGCCTGGCCGCGCGCAGTGCATCTCGGCTCGACCATTACGCAAACAGAGCTGTTGAGGCTCCCCGCTCCCGAGATCATCCACAGGCTGTACCACGAGGAAGACATCCGGATGTTTGATGGCGAACCGGTCAGTTTCCGCTGCTCGTGTTCACGAGAGCGCGTCACCGACATGTTACGCATGCTCGGCCACGAAGAGGTGCAATCCATCCTTCACGAGCAGGGCGCCGTCAAGATGGATTGCGAGTTTTGCGGCCAGCATTACGAGCTGGACCTCATAGACGCAGAGCTTATCTTCGCCTCAGCGACCGCGCCGGAAGCATCATCAACCCATCACTGATCAGGCAAGGTATACTATCCGCCATTTTTTGACGCGAGAGCCACACAGCCCATGACCACCCAACCCACTAAAGAAATCGAGACCTTCGATAACCCCACGCCGGGGCGTGACTATACGATACGCATTCGCACGCCTGAGTTCACCTGTCTGTGCCCCAAAACCGGTCAACCGGATTTCGCCACCATCAACATCGACTATGTGCCCAATTTACGCTGCGTTGAGCTCAAGTCACTGAAACTTTACATATGGTCTTACCGTGACGAGGGCGCATTTCACGAGGCTGTGACCAATCGCATTCTCGACGATCTGGTGCGCGCCTGCGAACCCCATTTCATGCGCATCACTGCCGAATTCAACGTGCGTGGCGGGGTTTATACTAGCGTGGTGGCGGAACATCGCAGCGATGAGTGGGTTGCTCCTGCCCCGGTCACCCTGCCCTGAGAGGATGCCAGCACTTTACATCGGCATCGACCTCGGCACCTCCGGCTGCCGCGCCATCGCGATCGACGCTGATGGCAAGGTGCATGGGCATAGCGCAGCCGTATTAGCCGCACCGCTGCGGCGGACCGAAGCCGTCGAACAGGATCCGCAACTGTGGTGGCAGGCCGTGCGGGATGCCCTTCACAATCTGTTGAAAACCATCCCGGCGCAACAGGTGCGCGCCATGGCCGTGGACGGCACCTCCGCCACCTTGCTGCTCACCGATGCCGATGGCTTACCCTTGGGTCCCGCGTTGATGTATAACGATGCGCGTGGCAAGGCCGAAGCGGCGCTCATCGCCGCCATCGCCCCACACGACAGCGCCGCCCATGGCGCAACCTCGGCGCTGGCCAAGCTGCTCTATTTGCAACAGCGGCCCGACATGGCGCACGCCAGGCACGCCCTGCACCAGGCAGACTGGATCACAGGAAACTTGAGCGGCCACTTCGGCATAAGCGATGAAAATAATTGCCTGAAGCTCGGCTACGATGCTGGGCGGCGGGCATGGCCGGAGTGGCTGGACAGCCTCGGCGTGCGCCGTGAATGGCTGCCGGAGGTGGTTCCGCCTGGCACCCCCATCGGCACCGTAACGGCGGATATCAGCCGCGAGTTCGGACTGCCGCCCGCCACACGTGTAGTGGCGGGCACCACCGACAGCATCGCCGCCTTCCTCGCCACCGGCGCACACGCACCGGGTGAGGCCGTCACCTCGCTGGGTTCAACCCTGGTGCTTAAAATCGTCTCCCCGCACCCGGTATTCGCACCTGCCTATGGTGTATATAGCCACCGGCTGGGCGACCTGTGGCTGGCGGGCGGCGCCTCCAACAGCGGCGGTGCCGTGCTGCGGCAGTTCTTCGACCAGCAGCAGATCGACTCAATGATGCCCTTATTACAACCAGATCAGCCCACTGGCCTTGACTACTATCCCCTGCCCGCGCCGGGAGAGCGCTTTCCTGAATGCGACCCTGCATTAGCACCGCGTCTGACACCGCGCCCGTCTGACGATGTGCTGTTTTTCCAGGGCATACTGGAAGGTATTGCGCGCATCGAAAAGCAGGGTTACCAACGGCTCGGCAACTGCTCCATGCGTTGCTCTACCTCCGACGCACAAGGACGTGCAAGTGCCGCAGGCGCAGGAAGCGCAGGCGCGGCGTCCATCCATGGACTCGTTACTGAACTCGGCGCACCCGACCCTTTATCGGTACGCACCACCGGCGGCGGGGCCGTCAACACCGCATGGACACGGATGCGCGGACACCTGCTCGGCGTCCCCATGCTCGAAGCGCCCCAGCAAGACGCCGCCTATGGCGCGGCGCTGCTGGCCTGTCGCGGGGGCATATAAACCCGGATTGTTTATTAGAACCCGTTCACGATCTCGATCAAGGGATGCAGCGCAAGGCAAAAATGGCCGAAAAAGCGCAGCATACAAGTAGTATGTGAGCATTTTGAGGCCATTTTTAACGCCGCGATGCGCCCTTCAGCGAGATCGTGAACGGGTTCTTAGGCGAAATAGGACGCCCAACACCGTTCGTGGTGAGCTTGTCGAACCATGAACGGCCCTTCGACAGGCTCAGGGCGAACGGTTTTGGGGTTAATGGATAAACCCTACAGACGACCCAGCAAATCCATATCCACACATGTCGCGCCATGGGCATTGCCGGCCAGCGCCCGCATCGGCCGGTCTGGCTCGCCCAGATGATCCACCACCAGCACGGCGTCCGAGAAATTACCGCCTTCGGTATACTCATTGACCGTGACAATAGTCCGCAATCCCGCGCCCACTGCGGATTTCAGACCGTTTTCCGAATCCTCGAAGGCGAGGCATTGCTCAGGCGCAAGCCCCATGGCCTGCATGGCATAATGATAAATATCCGGTGCGGGCTTTTTGGCGGGCACGACATCGCCGGCGGCAATCACCTCGAACCAGGAGGCGCTGTCGCCCCCCAAGGTGTGATCAAGCAGCGCAATGACGTTTTCAGGCGAAGTAGTAGTCGATATCGCCAGACGCATCCCCGCCGCACGCGCAGCGTCCAGCAAGCGTCTCACGCCAGGCCGCAACGGGATCTTGCCGCCCCCCAGCAGTTGCGCGTAATGACGGTTTTTCGCCAGATGCAGGCTGGCGATAAATCCATCAAGATCCGCATGGACACTCTCCGGCAAGGTGGGGGAATAATTGTCTATATAGTGGCGAATGCGCTCCTTACCACCTGTAATCGCGAGCAATTCTCCATACAAATCCACCGTCCAGTCCCAGTCCAGACCCGCCTCGGCAAAAGCGCAATTAAAGGCGGGCCGGTGGCCGTCGCACTCGGTATCGGCCAGGGTACCATCCACATCAAAAATCAGCGCAGCAAGTTTCGTCATTGTCAGCATCCTGTCACATGAAAAAGTTAAAGTTGCGAGATAGTATAGGAAAGTAGAATAAATACAATATCATGCACCCGCCTCTTGTTACACTTGAGGGTGCGGCCCAAGCAGCGGCTTGATTATAGGATGGACTTCTGGTATATAACTTTGTTTTAAGTAGTGTTTCGAAGGAAATCTAAGACATGCCCGCACCAAAGAACAAAGCTGCGCAGAGTTCCGCTGAGGGATTCAAAGGATTCACGCCCTATAAGGAAAAGAAGGGCGAGGAATACATGAACGAGGATCAGGTCGCGCATTTTCACGCCATTCTGGAGGCCTGGAAGCAGGAATTGATGCAGGAAGTGGATCGCACCATGCACTACATGCAGGATGAAGCGGCCAATTTCCCGGACCCCAATGACCGCGCCACGCAGGAATCCGACTTCACCATGGAACTGCGCGCACGGGATCGGGAGCGCAGGCTCATCAAGAAAATCGAGGAGGCCTTGCAGAAGCTTGAGGTCAGCGAATACGGCTACTGTGACGCCTGCGGCATCGAAATCGGGATCAAACGCCTGGAAGCGCGCCCCACGGCAACGCTGTGCATCGACTGCAAGACCTTGGATGAGATCCGCGAAAAGCAGATGGCCGGCTAAAAAATAGTTTGGCCGGATACGGGTTGGGAACGGATCGTTCCCAACCCGCAGACGCTAGCAGCGGACTCGGATTGCCGCTGCCTCGACCCTATGCCAGCACTTCCTCGTGAACCCGCAAGCGATTGGCATGAACAAAACTCAGGATATAGTCAAACGCCGCTGGGTTGCTTTCCTGCAAGGATTTATCCACTACCAAGCATTTCTCGCCATTAATGACACGCGGTTGCACACTCTCGTCGTAGTGCAAGCGATGATCAGGGCCAAAATTGGCCAAGGTTGTTGAGATACGCTCAATCCAGTCGCTAGGGCGGAATTTTCGTCCGTCTTCGACCACACTTTCAATAACTAATTTTGCTTGTTTCGACATTTTCGTCCCATACAGAATGGCTACGTCAAACAGATCAAAGCATAAAACTTGCCAAGTACAGATCTGCTGAAATAATCTAAAGCATTATACAGTGAATGGCGCGTAATAGTCTCAACGCGTGCAATGTTATCGGCCTGTACCAGCGGAATTTTAGCCGGGCAAATAACCTTGTCGCCTTATTAGAGTTTTATTTTAAGGTAATGTTCCGGGCAGGCTCACTGCCAAACAAGCGCCAAAATGACGCAGCCATTGCCATTCTTGCACCGGCGTATGTCATTTTTATTAAAATTATCAAGGGACGACATTCATGACTGAAGAAACCATGGCCAGCGAAAACATCGACTCCGTCCTGCATGAAGAGCGCCTCTTCCAGCCACCCGCGACATTTACTGCCAAGGCACGCATCAATACCCGCGAGCAACTCCAAGCGCTGCAACATCAGGCCGAAGATGATTACGAAGACTTCTGGGCTGGTTTGGCGCGCCAGGAAATCACCTGGCAGCGTCCCTTTCAGAGCGTACTCGACAGCTCACGAGCGCCACACTTCCGCTGGTTCAGCGATGGCCTGCTGAACGTATCCTATAACTGCCTGGATCGTCATCTGGCGCAGCACGGCCAAAAGACCGCCATCGTTTTTGAGGGTGAGCAGGGCGATACCCGGCACCTTAGCTACGCCGAACTGCACCGCGAGGTATGCCGTTTCGCCAATGCCTTGAAAAATATCGGCATTGTTCAAGGCGACCGGGTAGTGATCTACATGCCCATGATCCCCGATGCGGTGATTGCCATGCAGGCCTGCGCCCGCATCGGCGCAATCCATTCCGTGGTGTTCGGCGGGTTCTCGGCGGAATCCCTCAAGGATCGCATCGAGGACGCCGGCGCCAGAATGCTCATCACCGCAGACGGTGGCCACCGTGGCGGCAAGATTGTGGAACTCAAGGCCGCCGCCGACAAGGCATTGAACAAAGGCTGCCCAACCATCGAACACGTGATTGTCTGCCGCCGCACCGGGCATGACATCGACATGCGCGCGGGCCGCGACATCTGGTGGGCCGATGCCGTCGCCGATGCCGGCGAGGAATGCGAACCCGTCTGGGTGGACAGCGAACATCCATTATTCCTGCTCTACACCTCCGGCTCCACCGGCAAACCCAAGGGCATACAGCACTCCAGCGGCGGCTATCTGCTCGGCGCCATCACCACCATGAAATGGGTCTTCGACATCCAGGATAGCGACCTTTTCTGGTGTACCGCCGATATTGGCTGGATCACCGGACACACTTACGTTGCCTATGGACCCCTTGCCGCCGGCGCGACCATGCTGATGTATGAAGGTGCGCCTACCGTGCCCGATGGCGGGCGCTTCTGGGACATTTGCGAACGCCACAAGGTAACCATCTTCTACACCGCGCCCACTGCGATTCGTGCCCTGATGAAACTGGGAGACGCCCTCCCCGCCCGGCATGACCTCTCCAGCCTGCGCCTGCTGGGCACAGTAGGCGAGCCCATCAATCCCGAGGCATGGATGTGGTATCACCACATTATCGGCCAGGAGCGCTGCCCCATCGTCGACACCTGGTGGCAGACGGAGACCGGCTGCCACATGATCGCCCCCATCCCCGGCGCCATGCCCACCAAGCCCGGCTCCTGCACCCTGCCCCTGCCGGGCATCGCCGCAGACGTGGTGGACGAACAGGGCAACAGCATCACCCAACCCGACCAGGGCGGCCACCTGGTGATCAAAAAACCCTGGCCCTCCATGGTGCGCACCATTTGGGGTGATGATCAGCGCTATATCAGCACATATTGGGGCAAATTCGGCGGCAAATACTATCTCGCCGGTGACAGCGCGCGGCGCGACCAGGACGGCTATTTCTGGATCATGGGCCGTGCCGATGACGTGATCAAGGTCTCCGGCCACCGCCTGGGTACGATGGAAATCGAATCGGCGCTGGTCGCCCACCCGCGCGTCGCCGAAGCGGCCGTAGTGGGACGCCCAGACGAGATCAAGGGCGAGACCATTTTTGCCTATGTCGTACTCAGAGGTAAACGGCCCGAAGGTGGCGTCGACGAGGCATTAACCGGCGAACTGCGCTCCTGGGTGGGCGAGCAGATCGGGCCCATCGCCAAACCTGATGACATCCGCTATGCCGACAATCTCCCCAAAACCCGCTCCGGCAAGATCATGCGCCGCTTATTGCGCACCATCGCGCGCGGCGAGGAAATCACCCAGGACACGTCGACCCTGGAAAACGAGTCCATTCTGTTGCAGCTACAAGGGAAGGAGTAATTCTATTTATATTTCTTCCCACCCT
>JAKFXX010000030.1 GCA_021731145.1 Gammaproteobacteria bacterium
CCTCCGGCCCCGGTGCGGATTGCAAACTTATCTGCTAAATTAGCTAACCGGCATACATAAGGAGATCGCCATGGACCAGCCTCGTTTGATACTGAACACCACCGTGATTCTGGCCGCGCTGATGTTTTATGCGGGCCATGCCAAGGCCGCAGACCTCAATCAAGGTGAAAAACTCTACAAAGCCAACTGCTTTTCCTGTCATGATTCCAGCATACATACGCGACCCAATAGCATTATTCACTCGCTATCCGCGTTGAAAAAACGCGTACAGTTCTGCGAAAGCATGAACAAGCTGGGGTGGTCTGACGCACAAAAAGGGGATGTCGTTGCCTATTTGAACACGGCCTTTTACAAATTCAAATAAACCTTAAAACCTCTTCTTGCCCACGAAAAACACGAAATAAAACAAAAAAATGGACCGTTTCAGTAATTCACCGGATGGGTGGCAAGTAACTCGCGATATGCGCCTGAATATTTTCGGGCGTGTTTTCTCGTGGATAACTGAGTTTTCAGGGTAAACGCCATGACACAACTCCGGCATCGCACGCACCACACGCTGCCCACAAAAAAACGGGCCGGGAAGATGTCTCTCCCCGGCCCGTTTTTTGTGGTACTTACACAGATCGCTTAGCTGTCTTTACCAACCGCTTTCATGCTCAGACGAATACGTCCCTGCTTATCTATCTCCAGCACCTTCACCTTGATTACTTCGCCTTCGGTCAGCTTGTCACTGACGTTCTCGACGCGCTCATCCGAGATCTGGGAAATATGCACCAAACCATCCTTGCCAGGAAGTATGGTTACGAAGGCGCCGAAATCCATCAGTTTTGACACCTTGCCTTCATAGACCCTGCCCACTTCCACATCGGCAGTGATCTCCTCGATGCGACGACGCGCCTCCAATCCGGCGGCCTTGTCTACAGAAGCGATTTTCACCGTGCCGTCATCAGTGATATCAATGCTGGTGCCGGTCTCTTCGGTTAGCGCGCGAATGGTTGCGCCGCCCTTGCCGATCACATCACGGATGCGCTCGGGATTGATCTTGAAGGTGACGTAACGCGGTGCGTACTCAGACAGTTCGCCGCGCGGCTGGGAAAGCACTGCATTCATATTGCCCAGGATGTGCAGACGCCCCTCCTTGGCCTGATCCAAGGCAACCGACATGATCTCACGAGTAATGCCGTCGATCTTGATGTCCATTTGCAGGGCGGTAACGCCCCCTGTGGTCCCGGCAACCTTGAAATCCATGTCGCCCAGATGATCTTCATCGCCCAGGATGTCGCTGAGCACTGCAAAGCGCTCACCCTCTTTGATCAGGCCCATGGCAATACCGGCCACCGGCGCCTTGATCGGCACGCCGGCGTCCATCAGCGCCAAGCTGCTGCCGCACACCGAGGCCATGGAGCTGGAACCGTTGGACTCGGTGATTTCGGAGACCACGCGGATTGCGTAAGGATAATCAATCATGTTCGGCATTACCGCTATGACACCTCGCTTGGCAAGGCGGCCATGGCCAATCTCGCGGCGCTTGGGGCTGCCGACCATACCGGTCTCGCCTGTGCATGAGGGCGGAAAGTTGTAGTGCAGCATGAAAGGCTCTTTGCGTTCGCCCTCAATCGCGTCGATCACCTGCGCATCACGTGCGGTGCCGAGCGTAGCCACTACCAGAGCCTGGGTCTCGCCACGCGTAAACAACGCGGAGCCATGGGCACGCGGCAATACGCCGGTGCGGATAGTGATAGGGCGGATGGAGCGGGTGTCGCGCCCGTCGATACGCGGCGCACCTTCCAGGATGCTATTGCGTACCAAACCACTTTCCAGCGACTCGACGGCGCCTTTGACGGCATCAGAAGCCCAAACAGGCTGAGCGCCTTCAGCGCACAGCTTGGCAACCACATCTTTGCGGATTTCCGAGAGGCGCTGCTGACGGACACGCTTTTCTTTAATCTGATAGGCTTCGGCTATCGCTCCACCGCAGGCGCTCTTGACCATTTCCTGCAAGTCAAGGTCCACCGCCGGAGGCTGCCAATCCCAGGCAGGCGTAGCCACTTCAGCGGCCAGTTCGCGTATCGCATTTACCGCAACCTGCAATTGTGCGTGACCGAACATCACGGCATCCAGCATCACGGCTTCAGACAATTCGCGGGCCTCGGACTCCACCATCAACACCGCGCTTTCCGTACCGGCCACGACCAGATCCAGCTCGGAATCATTGAGCTGATCTTTGCCGGGGTTGAGAATATATTGGCCATCCTTATAACCCACGCGGGCAGCGCCCACCGGGCCAGCGAAGGGGAGGCCTGAGATCGCAACTGCGGCAGACGCACCCAGCATGGCGGGGATATCAGGGTCGATATTGGTGTCCAGCGAAACTACTGTGGCGATGATCTGGACTTCGTTGATAAACCCTTCAGGGAAGAGCGGGCGGAGCGGGCGGTCAATCAGGCGGGAGGTGAGGGTTTCTTTTTCGGTGGGGCGCCCTTCGCGCTTGAAAAATCCCCCAGGGATCTTGCCGGCGGAGTAAGTGCGCTCCTGGTAGTTGACCGTCAACGGAAAGAAGTCCCGGCCTGGCACGGCTGTTTTAACTCCAACACAGGTCACCATAACCACTGTGTCGCCCATGCTGCACATCACGGCACCTGTGGCTTGGCGGGCAATTTCGCCCGTTTCAATCGTAACGTCGTGCGCGCCGTACTGGAAAACTTTTTTGATGAGGGTCACATCCAATTCCTTAAAATAATCGCCAGGAGGCACCAGCAATCACCGGTATCTCCCACGTTTGCTGAAGCGTGGGCGCCTGATTTATAGAGGCACCCTAAAGACCACACCCGCTCCCTGGAGGAGAATACAGATATTAAAATCCCCTTTATTTCAAGGGGAATAGCAGACGTTACCGGCGCAAACCAAGGCGCGCAATCAGATCGCGATAACGACCCAGATCGATTTTCTTGACATAGTCCAGCAGCTTTCTGCGCTGGCTCACCATGCGCAACAGACCCTGGCGAGAATGGTGATCCTTGCTATGGGCCTTAAAATGACCCGACAACTGGTCGATGCGCGCTGACAGCAGCGCTACCTGAACTTCCGGCGACCCCGTATCAGTAGCCGTACGTTGATACTGCTTGACAACCCCGCCCTTATTTTCGGCGCTCAGTGGCATGGTAATTCCTCTGTTATACTCACAAAATCGAAAACGGGCATTGTACCCGCACAACATATCTGGTTACAAGACAAACCTGACCAAACCTATGTAATTTGCAACACAAAAAATCAGGACAGCACTCAACAAAGTCTACTTAAAAACACCTGACTACCCCTTGGCTAACCATCAATACAGCTAACAAGCCGCTTTGGGGCTACCCGGCCATCCTCAAGCATGCAGCCCACGCCCAGAAAACGCCGCTGGCGGGTATAAAGCTTCACCCAACCGCCAAGTGGGGCCTGGGACACCCGCACCGCCTGCCCCTGACGCAAAAAATAGGCCGCGTCGTCGGGCAGCAATACATCCGGCCAATGCGCCAGCGCGCTATCCATCGGAAGCAACAAGCCATCCAGGCACGACAAACCTTCTTTCGCGCGCTCTTCGAGCGCATCAAGGGGCAGCATCTGTGCGCCATCAAACGGCCCCGCCCTGGTGCGACGCAACTCTGCCACATGGGCACCACACCCCAGCGCCTCACCGATATCCTCTGCCAGGACACGGATGTAAGTCCCCTTGGAGCAGTCAACCTCGACCTCCACCAGATCACCATCAAGCTGTAACAGGGAGATCTTGTGAATAGTCACGCTACGCGATTGGCGCTCAACGACAATCCCCTGATGCGCCAGCTTGTATAAAGGCTGACCATTCTGCTTGATCGCGGAGTGCATTGGCGGCACCTGCTCAATCTGCCCGGTAAAATCCGCCAGCACGCGCAGCAGACGCGGCCCATCGACCCCAGCAACAGGACGAACGGCCACTGCCGCACCTTCGGCATCGCCGGTGGTGGTCTTGATGCCGAGCTTGATGCGGACACGGTAGGATTTATCGGCATCCAACAGGAAGCCCGACATTTTGGTGGCATCACCCAGGCAAACCGGCAACAGGCCGGTAGCAAGCGGATCCAAACTGCCCGTATGCCCGGCTTTACGCGCCTGGAAGAGACGCTTTACCCGCTGCAAAGCGGAGTTGGAGCTAACGCCATAGGGCTTATCAAGCAGAATAATGCCATGAACATCACGGCGCGGCTGACGGGGACGATTCATGCTTATATCAGGTTCAACAAATCAGAATGGCGGGTAATGTGCGTGCGACGCACGTCACTCATGCTCGTCAGGCGGCTTCCGCCCCTTGGCAACCGCCTCATCGATCAGAGCGCTCAGATTGGCCCCCTTTTCCACGGAAGCGTCATAGATAAAAGTCAGCGCTGGATTCACCC
Source organism: Gammaproteobacteria bacterium (assembly GCA_021731145.1). GTDB lineage: Bacteria > Pseudomonadota > Gammaproteobacteria > Ga007554 > LNEJ01. The sequence goes on from JAKFXX010000030.1 coordinate 4,419, forward strand.
TCATGAGCACCCGTTGCGCCACCTCATGGCGCAAAAAACCTGCCGCGCCCTTCAGCACCTCCAACACCTCATCAACAGGGCGGACATTGCCAAACACGGTCACATAAACCTTGGCATGCTTCATATCCGAGGCAAGATCTACGCCTGACACGGTCACCATGCCGAGCCCAGGGTCGTTGATCTCCTGCTGAATCAATATCGCCAGCTCCCGCTGCAGCAGGGTGGCAACTCTCCGGGTGCGACTGTATTCTTTTGCCATAAATTTAAATGTGCGTGGGGCTTGCGACTGACAACCGCGCCCCTTACACCGACTCCTGCTTTACAGCGTTCTGGCAACCTGCACCCGTTCATACACCTCGATGTGGTCGCCCGGCCTGACGTCATTGTAATCCTTGACACCAATACCGCATTCCGTGCCGGCTCGAACCTCGTTCACATCGTCTTTAAAGCGGCGCAACGATTCCAACTGACCTTCGAAAATCACCACATTGTTGCGCAATACGCGTATCGGGTTATTGCGGCGCACAGAGCCATCCACTACCAGACAGCCCGCAATCGCCCCCAGCTTAGGCGACTTGAACACATCACGCACCTCGGCAAGACCGACAATCTGCTCCCTGATCTCGGGCGCAAGCATGCCGGAGATAGAGCGCTTAACCTCGTCAATAACATCATAGATCACGCTGTAATAGTGCAGATCGACACCCGAATCCGCCGTCAAACGACGCGCAGAGGCATCGGCGCGCACATTGAACCCGATCAGGATCGCCTGCGAGGCAATCGCCAGATTGACATCCGATTCGTTAATGCCGCCCACACCGCTGGCGAGCACCTTCACCTGTACCTCGTCACTGGAAAGCCGTGTCAACGACTCCCTCAGCGCTTCGGCGCTGCCCTGCACGTCCGCCTTGATGACCAGATTCAGCGCATTGACCTTGCCCTTCTCCATTTGCGAGAAGACATCTTCCAGCTTGGTCGCCTGCTGGCGGGCAAGCTTCACATCACGGAACTTGCCTTGACGGAACAGCGCAATCTCACGCGCCTTGCGTTCCTCAGCCACCACCATGACATGATCGCCCGCATTGGGGGTGCCGGACAAACCGAGCACCACCACCGGAACAGACGGCCCGGCCTCCTCGATATTATTGCCGTTTTCATCGAACATGGCGCGCACTCGCCCATATTCCTGACCACTCAGCAGGATATCGCCCTTACGCAGCGTACCGTTCTTCACCAGCACGGTGGCTACCGGGCCACGCCCCTTGTCCAGACTGGACTCAACCACGACGCCCGATGCCGGGCAATCCCTCACGGCGGTCAACTCCATCACTTCCGACTGAACCAGGATATTGTCCAGCAAGGTATCAACCCCTTCACCAGTCTTGGCGGACACATTGGTGAAAATCGTGTCGCCCCCCCATTCTTCGGGGACCACTCCGCGCTGTACCAGCTCCTGCTTGACACGCTCCGGATCAACGCCCGGCTTGTCGATCTTGTTCACAGCGACTACCAGCGCCACACCCGCCGCCTTGGCGTGCTCAATGGCTTCGATAGTTTGCGGCATCACACCATCATCGGCGGCCACCACCAGCACCACGATATCGGTCACTTTGGCGCCACGGGCGCGCATCGCGGTAAACGCCTCATGACCCGGCGTATCCAGGAAAGTAATCATGCCCTTATCGGTTTCTACATGGTAGGCGCCGACATGCTGAGTGATGCCCCCGGCCTCGCCTGCGGCGACCTTGGCGCGGCGAATGTAATCGAGCAATGAGGTCTTGCCGTGATCGACATGGCCCATGATAGTCACCACCGGGGCTCGCGTCGCCTGCTCCCCTGTCACGGTCTCGGCCTTGGCCAGATCTTCTTCCAGCGCGCTTTCACGCAGCAGCTTGGGAATATGGCCCAACTCCTCGACAACAACCGCCGCCGTCTCCTGATCAATCACCTGATTGATCGTGACCATACTACCCATTTTCATCATGAGCTTGATCACTTCAACCGCCTTGACGGACATCTTTTGAGCGAGCTCGGCAACCGTAATGGTTTCCGGCACGCTGACCTCGCGCACAACCGGCGCGGTGGGTCTTTCAAAGCCGTGCTTGGCAGCAGGGGCGCCAAACGGGGCAGGCCTGCCCCTGACTTTCTTTTTACGATGGCCGGACTTATCCGCCGATACATGCAACTCGCTGCGGCCATACTTGGTTGACCGCTCGTCCTTCTCGTCACGATGCTTGACTTTTTTGGCCGCCTGCTCACGCTCGGCCGTTTCTGTTTTAGGCTTTACTACCGCCGGCTTTGCTGCTTGCTCAGCGACACGCTTCGTCTCTTGCTCGGCCTTCAGACGCGTTTCCTGTTCGGCTTTGAGCTTAATCTCCTGCTCTGCCTTGAGCTTCGCTTCCTGCTCAGCCTGGAGCTTGGCTTCCTGCTCCTGCCTTGCAAGCGCCTCGGCCTTTTGTTTTTCTTCCAGCTCTCTTTGCTGCTGAGCCTCTTCCTGCAAGCCCCGGCCCGCAACTTCCCCGCGCTCAGCGGCCTGACTTTCGATGCGCGCGTTCTCTTCAGCGGCAACAACACTGCGCTTGACATAGGTGCGCTTGCCACGCACCTCGACGTTCACCGTTTTTGCTTTGCCCGGTGCGCCAGCCTGCTTTAATTCACTGACAATTTTGCGCTTCAGCGTGACCTTCTTGGGTTCCGCCACAACCAGAGACTCATCGGACCCGTGCGCCTGTCGCAAGTAGCCCAACAACTGCAGCTTTTCCTTGTCGCTGATCGCTTCATCCGCGCCCTTTGCCGGCAGCCCTGCCGCCCCCAACTGCGTCAGCAGGCGATCAACAGGGATGCCCACGGCATTGGCAAACTGTTCAATTGTTACTTGCGACATTCCACTCTCCTGCCCTTTACAATCCGGTTACTGCGCCGCAAACCAATGTGCGCGCGCGGCCATGATTAACTTGCCTGCAAGGACCGCATCCACATCATCAATGGCCGTCAACTCATCCACCGACTGCTCCGCCAGATCTTCCCGCGTCACCACGCCACGCTCGGCGAGGAGGTAGGCCAAGCGCGGGTCCATGCCCTCCACCTCAAGCAAATCAGCGGCAGGCGCGGCCTTTTCCAGATTCTCTTCGCTGGCAATGGCGCGGGTCAGCAACACGTCCCGCGCCCGGTTGCGCAGCTCATTGACAATATCCTCATCAAACTCTTCAATCTGCAACATCTCGTGAGCAGGCACATAGGCGACCTCTTCGATGCTGGAAAACCCCTCCTGCACCAGGATAGCCGCCACTTCCTCGTCAACATCAAGCTGCTCAACGAACATCGCCAGCGTCGTTTGCGCCTCGGCCTCGCTCTTGGCCTCGGCCTGGCCTTCGGTCATGACATTCAGCTCCCAGCCCGTCAGATAGCTGGCCAGGCGCACATTTTGTCCGCCACGGCCAATCGCCTGCGACAGATTATCCTCCGCCACCGCAACATCCATGCCGTGCGCGTCTTCATCCACCACGATGGACGTGACCTCCGCTGGTGACATGGCGTTAATGACAAACTGCGCGGGATTTTCATTCCACAGCACGATATCAATGCGCTCGCCCGCCAGCTCATTGGAAACCGCCTGCACACGCGAGCCGCGCATACCGACACAGGCACCCACAGGATCAATGCGCGGGTCATTCGACCTTACCGCGATCTTCGCCCGCAAGCCGGGATCTCGGGCTGCGCCCATGATATCAATCAAACCCTCGCCCGCCTCGGGCACTTCGAGCTTAAACAGTTCGATAAGGAATTCGGGTGCCGTGCGGCTTATGAAAATCTGGGGGCCACGGCTCTCTGAACGCACTTCGCGCAGATAGCCGCGCAGGCGATCGCCGGACCGCACGGCCTCGCGCGGAATCATGTCTTCGCGGTTGATCAGCGCCTCGGCATTGCCGCCCAGATCAAGTGTGATACCGCCACGGTCCGCGCGCTTAACAACGCCCGTCACCAATTGGCCTATGCGGCTTCTATAGGCATCCACGACCTGCGAGCGCTCTGCCTCGCGCACTTTCTGCACAATCACCTGCTTGGCGGTTTGCGCGGCGATGCGGCCAAAGGAGACAGACTCCATCGGCTCTTCGATGTATTCGCCAACAACCGCCGCAGAGTCTTTCTTGCACGCTTCGCTCAGGGCAATCTCTTTTTCAGGATACTCGATCTCTGCGGCATCATCGATCACCAGCCAGCGGCGAAAGGTCTCGTAATCACCTGTCGCACGATCAATCGCAACGCGCACGTCGACTTCACTCTCGTAGCGCTTCTTGGTCGCCATGGCAAGCGCGGCCTCGATGGCGCCGAAAATGACTTCTTTGCCGACGCCCTTCTCGTTGGACACCGCATCAACAACCAGCAAAATTTCTTTGTTCATGATTCCCGCCCTTGGATCATTCGCTCACAATACAGCAGCCGGGTTTCAACACATCCCGGCTTAATCAAATTCGGGCACCAAACGTGCCACTTCTATCTTATCCAGCGGCAAAGACAACGCCTTGCCGTCTTCTTCGATCAGCACATTGCCATCCTGCACGCCCTGCAGCACACCGGTGAAATTGCGCCGCCCCTCAAGCAAAGAGTCCAGGCGCAGCTTGATCCGCCTTCCCGTAAAACGGATAAAGTGTTCAACATTGAACAGCAATCGATCCGCTCCAGGCGACGACACTTCCAGCGAGTACTGGCCGGAGATAGGGTCTTCCACGTCCAGCAAACCGTCCACCTGATGACTGACGCGCTGGCAATCATCAATAGTAACGCCATCCGGGGCGTCAATGTAGATGCGCAGCAGTGAATGCCGCCCCTGCGGCAGGTATTCTATGCCGACCAGCTCGTACCCCAGCACGGTTACCGCCGGTTCAATCAGCTTCTGCAAGCCTAACGGTGCCTGACGTATCATTTATTGAACGACCCGCTAAAACAAAAAAAGGGCCAACGGCCCACTCCAAAAAACCAGAATTCTATACCGTCCCGGCTTTTTTCAGCAACACGCCACAGGCCGACAAAAAACAAAGCCCCGAATAACGGGGCTTTTTGTTGTTATTGTGGTAGCGGGGGCAGGATTTGAACCTGCGACCTTCGGGTTATGAGCCCGACGAGCTGCCAGACTGCTCCACCCCGCATCAACATGTGCATATAGTACACGAGCAGGGGTGGTTCATTCAAGTGTTCATTGGAAATAAACCGTAATCTTCGGCAGAAAATGCACACGCCCGCGTCAAGATGCGTCTTTGACAAGCAGCGTAACAAACGCCACGGCATAGTCCTGCTCATCCGCAATACTAAGATGCCCCTCGCCTACACCCATTTCATGCATCAACTCTTCCGCCCGTCCGTTATATACCAGAAACGGCCTACCCTTTCCATCGTGGGCCACCCCGATGTGGCATAGGCTCAACCCATCCCGGAAACCGGTGCCTAGCGCTTTGGCAGCCGCTTCTTTAGCGGCGAAACGTTTGGCGAGAAAATGAGCGGGGCGGCTGGTTGCGGAAAACTCCCGAAACTCATCCTCGGTCAATATGCGGCGCGCAAATTTGTCGCCATAGCGCTCCAGGTTGCCGCGCATTCTGTCAACGCGGACGATGTCCGTGCCGATACCAAAGATCACGCTCGACGCGCCTCCATCATCAGCCGCTTCATCTCTCTAACGGCCCCTTGCAGACCGGTAAAAAGGGCGCGGGCGATGATGGCATGACCGATATTCAGCTCACGGACACCTTGCAGCGCGGCAATTGGGGAAATGTTCTGGTAGTTCAGGCCATGCCCGGCGTTGACTTGCAGACCAGCCTTAATCCCCTGCTCTACCGCTGCGCCGATGCGTTGTAACTCCCGCTCGCGCGCAATGTAATCCGTGGTGTCGGCATAGTGGCCGGTGTGAATTTCAATCGCTGGGGCACCTGCACGCGCGGCGGCATCCACCTGGCGGGCATCGGCGTCGATAAACAGCGAGACGCGGCAGCCTGCTTCGCGCAACCGCGCACAGGCATCGGTGATGCGCGGCAGTTGTCCGGCCACATCCAGCCCGCCTTCCGTCGTCAATTCTTCACGGCGCTCGGGCACCAGGCAACAATCTTCGGGCTTGATACGCTCGGCAATCCCCAGCATGGCATCGGTAACCGCCATTTCCAGATTCATGCGGGTGAGCAGTATCCCCTTGAGCAACTCAACGTCCCGCTCCTGGATATGGCGGCGGTCCTCACGCAGGTGGAGCGTAATGCTGTCCGCGCCTGCCTGCTCGGCCTCGATGGCAGCCTGAATGGGCTCGGGGTAGCGGGTGCCGCGCGCCTGACGCAGCGTGGCAACGTGGTCGATGTTGACCCCCAGCAAGATGTCCCGATATTGATTCATGCTAAACCACCTTTTAACTCACCATATAGCTCACGACTGCGCAGGGGTTTGGGCCCCAAATGAACCGCCAACGCCTCCCGCAACAAACGCTTGGCCTCGCGCAAAACAGTCGCATCATCCAGATCATTTTGCGACAGGGCAATCAAACTTCTCCCATGAATCGATATGCCCGCACCCCTTTCCACTTCTGGCCCGGCAAGTTGTATCGGCCCTTTTTCCAAATGATAGCGGTATTTTCCGTCCGCTTCGATGGCGGAGCCTGTAACCACATCATGATCCAGCACCAACCCGTAACCGATTTCTTGAAGCAGGTGTTTTTCAAAAGTGCGTAACGCCCGTTGCAGATGAGCGTCGCCATCAGGCGGATTGCCGCCCGCCTGCGCGGCCAAGCCATGCAGCGCGTCGTCATACATGTGAAACAAGGCCGGATGGGGATCATGGCGATGCAACAGACGTAGCAGCAATTCATTCAGATAAAAGCCGCTCAGCAGCGCGGGGCCGCCCAACACCGGGGCCAACCCATGCTCTTCAGCCGCGACCAGCGTGACGAGATCACCCTTGCCAACCCACGAGATCAGCAGCGGACGAAACAATTGCAGCAGCCCCCGCATGCGTGACTTAGCCGCCCGCGCACCGCGCGCCACCAGCCCAATCCTGCCAAACTCGGGCGTAAACGCCTCAATCAGCAGACTGGTGTCGCGATAAGGTTTGCTATGCAGTACATAGGCTGGTTGCAGGACTGTTTGGATAGAGGGCGTCATAAGTCAGAACGTGGGCCACCGTAATCACCGTGAGTCCCCGTAAAGGGCTATAAATTTTCACCATAACCCAGACTGCGCAACGCCCGCTCATCCTCGGACCATCCTTCCTTGATTTTGACCCACAGACGCAGGAAAACCTTACAGCCGAAGATCTTTTCCATATCCTGCCGGGCCTGCGTGCCTATCTCTTTCAGCACCGCGCCATCTTTGCCTATGACTATGGCCTTCTGTCCTGGGCGCTCCACCCAAATGAGGGCATTGATATGTGCGACTTCATTCTGCATGGAAAACTTTTCGATTTCCACGGCCGCCGCATGAGGCAACTCCTGGCCCAGGCGGCGCATCAGTTTTTCCCGGATCAGCTCGGCAGCAAGGAAACGTTCGCTGCGGTCGGTAACCTGATCTTCCGGATAGAGCAGCGGCGCGATGGGCAGCAAAGCGATGATTTCTTTTTCCAGGATTTCGATATTGTTGCCGGATTTCGCGGACACCGGGATGATATGCGCAAACTCCCGGATCTCCGCCAACTTCTGGAAGTGCGGCAGAAGCGCCCCTTTATCCGTCACCTTGTCCAGCTTGTTGACCACCAGCACAACCGGCGCGGATACGGTTTTCAGGCGCTCAAGAATATCCTGATCCTCATCAGCCCAGCGCAGACCTTCGACGACCAGAATGATTACATCGACATCCTGGATTGTCGCACCGGCAACACGGTTCATATAGCGGTTCATGGGGCGCCCGGCCGCCCGATGCAGGCCCGGCGTATCCACATAGACAACTTGCGCATTCTGGGTTGTCTTGATGCCGAGAATGCGATGCCGGGTGGTCTGAGGGCGGTTCGAGGTGATGCTGATCTTCTGGCCGAGAATACGGTTAAGCAGGGTGGATTTGCCGACGTTGGGGCGGCCTATAATCGCGACATGGCCGCAACGGATTGCGGGCGCGTTACCTGAAGTTTGATCCATTATTCGCAACCCAAAAATTGCAGCGCCTGTTGCGCCGCGTTCTGCTCCGCCAGGCGACGGCTCGCGCCGCGCCCCTGGCAGGGAGAAATGCCGTCTACAATGCACTCGACCTTGAACATCTGTTTGTGCGCCTCACCTTCAACGGCTAATACGTTATAAAATGGCAATGACCTCTTTTGCGCCTGGAGATATTCCTGCAAACGGGTTTTTGGGTCCTTGGGATGGGTTTCCGGAGAGATGACGGCAAGGCGTTCCTTGTAGATGGCAAGCACCAGTGTGCGGCAGGCATCAAATCCGCCATCCAGATAAACCGCGCCGATCACGGACTCCAATGTGCCCGCAAGAATGGATTCACGGCGAAAACCGCCGCTTTTCAACTCCCCCGGCCCAAGCCTGAGAAAATTGCCAAGATCGAATGCCGACGCCAGTATCGCAAGCGTGCTGCCTCTCACCAGATTGGCCCTGGCGCGGCTCAACTCACCTTCACTTGCGCCGGGGAAACGCTGGTAAAGCTCGTCGGCGATCAGAAAATTCAATATCGCATCACCAAGAAATTCAAGCCGCTCATTGTTGTTGCTCCCCGCGCTGCGGTGCGTGAGCGCACACTCCAGCAAGTCGGAACGCAAAAAATGATAGCCCAGCTTGCGGCTCAGGCTATCCGGGGAGGCATGAACAGCGCCGGCCGCAAAACCATACCCTTGATCGCTCAATGTGCGGCTACCTCAACCTTGTTATCCTTGAAATTTGCGACAATATCAATATTGGCAAGCATTGGCACGCGCGCTTCATAGCTGATCACAACGGATATCTTTCCATCTTCCTTGGAAATCTCGATGTTATCCTTGGTGACGTGAGTCACGTCATTAATACCCAATCTTTTCATTATAATGTCTTCGATTTCCGCCGCGCCTTTGTTTGCAATACCCGGCTCCTGGGCAAGGGACTTCAAAACGGAGGAGACCTCGAAATGCTCCAGGTACAAAGGTACCAATTTCAAGGCGATAGCGGTAAAAAAGGCGATCATGCCCAACAGCATGACAAAGCCTATCGCCGTCATCCCATGCTGCTTTTTGTTATTTATCATCATCACACACTCCAGCTTGTTAAAGCCTTACTCAACTTTCCCGCCAATCCGGTTCCAGGCTATACCACCGTTCGCCGAATCCCAGTTCATCCATATCATGAAGGCCTTGCCGACCAGATTTTCTTCGGGCACAAAACCCCAGAACCGGCTGTCATTACTGTTGTCGCGATTGTCGCCCATTACAAAATAATGCCCTGCGGGGACTTCAATATCGCCCTCCATCGAAGGCTGGTTGGGAACGGTGAGAATATCATGCTTCACACTGCCCAACTGTTCCACGCGCAGATTGGCGCCCGACATGGACAGGCCAGAACCCACACCGGTATACGTCCCCGTCAGTGTCTGCTCGGCAGGCTGGCCATTAATATAGAGCTTCTTCTGGTAATAACCTATCTTGTCACCCGGCACCCCGATCACACGCTTGATGTAATCCACGGAAGGGTCCTTGGGATAACGGAACACCACGACATCACCGCGCTGCGGCTCTCCGATCCCGGCAACCTTTTTGTTAATCACCGGCAGCCGGATGCCATAGGTGTACTTGTTCACCAGAATAAAATCGCCCACCAACAGGGTCGGCATCATGGACCCTGATGGAATACGGAAGGGCTCCACAAGAAACGAGCGCAGCAGCAGCACAATCAGGATGATCGGAAAGAAGGAACGCGCATATTCCACCAGCACCGGCTCTTTGGCGATGCCATTAATCGTATCCTTCTTTAACCTGCCTTCCGACGCGTTAATAACCTCATCGAGATAGGCCGGCTCGGTGGCAAGGCGCTTCATGGTGGCATCATCCACCGCCGCGCCAGTGGATTCGAGATATTGAGCCAACGCCCGCCGCCGCTTGCGCGCCCCCGTGGCGGCATCCGCCGCCCAAATCGCGCCGGTCACAAATACCGCCAGCGTCATAATGGCTGGAAAATCGAAGTTCATTTACCCTTACCTGTCTGCAACACGGCCAAAAATGCCTCCTGCGGAATCTCCACGGAACCCAACTGCTTCATCCGCTTTTTGCCTTCCTTTTGCTTTTCCAATAGTTTCTTTTTACGCGACGTATCGCCGCCATAGCACTTGGCGATGACGTTCTTGCGCATCGCCTTTACCGTCTGGCGCGCGATGACATGCCCGCCTATCGCCGCCTGGATGGCGACCTCGAACATCTGGCGCGGGATCACGTCTTTCATTTTCTCCACCAGCTCCCGACCACGATACTGGCTTTGCTCACGGTGTACGATGATCGACAAGGCATCCACTTTTTCGCCATTGATCAGCACGTCCAGCTTCACCAGGTCAGCCGTCTGATAGCGTGCAAAAGCATAATCCAGCGAGGCATAGCCACGGCTCACTGATTTGAGGCGGTCGAAAAAGTCCATCACCACTTCGTTCATCGGCAGTTCATATGAGAGCACTGCCTGATTACCGAGGTACTGCAAGCTCTTTTGTGCACCGCGCTTCTCGACACACAGTGTAATCACCGCGCCGAGGTATTGCTGCGGGACCAGTATGTTGGCCAGAATGATCGGCTCGCGCGTTTCGGCGATTTGCCCGATATCCGGCAGCTTGGACGGATTGTCCACGCGCAGCACTTCACCCTTTCTGGTAACCACTTCATACACCACGGTGGGGGCGGTGGTGATCAAATTCAAATTGTATTCGCGTTCGAGCCGCTCCTGCACGATCTCCATGTGCAACATACCGAGAAAACCGCAGCGGAATCCAAGCCCCAGCGCCTGGGAAGTTTCGGGCTCGTAAAACAGCGAGGCATCGTTGAGACGCAGTTTGGATAGCGCGTCGCGGAAGGCCTCGTAATCTTCCGGCGAGATCGGAAACAGTCCGGCAAACACCTGGGATTGAATCGCCTTGAAACCGGGCAAAGGCTCGCTGGCGGGGCGATCGGCATGGGTCAGCGTATCGCCCACTGGCGCGCCGTTGATATCCTTGATGCCGGCGATGATATAGCCCACCTCGCCCGCATGCAGACCCTCCGTCTCTTTGCGCTTGGGCGTGAAAACACCCACCTTCTCAACCTGGAAAGTCTTGCCGGTGGACATCACCTTGATTTTTTGTTTTGGCAAAAGCGTGCCATTTCTGATGCGCACCAGCGAGACCACCCCCAGAAAGTTGTCGAACCAGGAGTCGATAATCAACGCCTGCAAGGGAGCGTCGGCATCCCCCTGCGGCGCAGGGATGCGGGCAACGATTTCCTCCAGCAGATCTGGAATTCCGACACCGGTCTTAGCGCTGATCAATATCGCGTCACCGGCCTCGATGCCAATGATCTCCTCGATCTCCTTGATCACGCGCTCGGGTTCCGCTGAGGGAAGATCGATTTTATTCAGCACCGGGACAACCTCCAGCCCCTGCTCAATCGCCGTGTAGCAATTGGCAACGCTCTGCGCCTCAACGCCCTGCGCGGCATCCACCACCAGCAATGCGCCCTCGCAGGCAGCCAGTGAGCGCGACACCTCATAGGAAAAATCGACATGACCTGGTGTGTCGATAAAGTTCAGGTGATAGGTGTGGCCATCCTTCGCCTTGTAGTTGAGGGAAACGCTCTGGGCCTTGATAGTGATGCCACGCTCCCGCTCCAGATCCATGGAGTCCAGCACCTGGGCGGACATCTCACGCTGGCTCAGGCCGCCGCATATCTGAATCAGGCGGTCGGAAAGTGTGGATTTTCCGTGATCAATGTGGGCGATAATTGAAAAGTTGCGGATATACTTCATGTAGTGGGAGCCGGGAAGGAGGAAGAAAAACGGTTGTTAATCCCGGATTTTATACTTTTTCTGGGTGCGCTTACATACCCATGGCGAAAATTGATTGCGGGGACGGCTCTAAACCCGCCCCCGCATCACTTATTTCTTAGCCTCGGGAATCTTCAGTGCCAGCCAGATTGGATCGCCACGGCGCTGCACCAGCAGCGGGATGGCCTTGCCCACCGGCAGATCAGCGGCCACTTTCTTGAAATGCGCCGGGCTTTCCACCTTGACGCCATTCAGCATGAGAATAATGTCACCGCTGCGCACGCCCGCCTTCTGCGCCGGACCGTCCTTGATGCGCTGCACCACCACGCCGCCCTTGGTCTCGCCTTCCATTTCCTTACGCTGTTCCGGGGTGAGATCGGCCACTGCAATCGCCAGCCGTTTATCGAGAACACTGCCTTCAGGGGCCATCGCACCGGAGGTTTTGACCTCGTCGTCTTCCGCCGGAAGTTCGCCGATGGCAACATTCAACACCAGCGGCTTGCGGTCGCGGATGATCTTTACCGGCACTTTTTGACCGATCTTGCTGCTGCCCACCAAGGGCGGAAGCGCGGAGGAGCTGTCCACCTCCTTTCCGTCAAACTCGACGATGACATCACCGACCTGCAAACCGGCCTTTTGCGCCGGGCTGTCAGGCAGAATCCGTGCCGCCAGAGCCCCGCTGGGGGTTTTCATGCCGAAGGATTCCGCCAACTCACGGGTGACATCCTGCACCAGCACGCCCAGCCAGCCACGGCTGACGCGCCCACTGAGCTTCAGTTGATCGACCACATTCACTGCCAGATCAATCGGAATGGCGAATGACAGGCCCATATAGCCGCCAGTACGGCTGTAGATCTGGGAATTGACCCCCACCACTTCGCCATCGAGATTAAACAGCGGCCCGCCCGAATTACCGGGGTTAATCGCCACATCGGTTTGGATGAAGGGCACGTAGTTCTCGCTGGGCAAGCTGCGGCCCACGGCGCTGACGATGCCGGCCGTCACAGTATGATCGAAATCAAAGGGCGAACCGATGGCCAGCACCCATTCGCCGGCCTTTAGCGCTTTGGATTTGCCGATCTTCACCACAGGCAGGTTATCCGCCTCGACCTTCAGCACGGCGACGTCGCTACGCGGGTCTGTGCCAACCAGTTTTGCGACCAGCTCGCGCTTGTCGCTGAGGCGCACGATAATTTCATCGGCATCCTTGATGACATGATTATTGGTCAACACATAACCGTCTGGGGAAATAATAAATCCGGAGCCCAGCGATTTTCCATTAAAGTCATCCGGCGCATCCTGTCCGCCGGAGTCACCCGGGTCGCCGCCATCCTTTTTATCATCAAAAAAACGCCGGAAAAAATCATCGAAGGGTACGCCTTCAGGAGGGGCGCCATGGGGCATTTTGCCGTGCGGCCCCATTCGGGGGCGTCCAGGCTGAGCCTTTTGCGTGGTGCTGATATTCACCACTGCAGGGCTGGCCGCCTCAACGATCCCGGTGAAATCCGGTAGTTCCCTGGCCTGGCTGGAGGCCACGGGAAGCATTAACAGCAGCATGGAGAACAACAGCATCCCTAAACCCACTGCCGATTTTACAGTGAAAACTGACATGCTATGTGCCATGGCGCCTCTCATTTTGAACATCCTCCATCAAGCCTAAAAACTCCAGGAACGAGATATTTAGAAGTGCTCTGAAACTTCACTCTGCACACCTTTCGAAAACTCGACACGTGACACGGAAGCCACCGCTTTGCGCAGCATCACGGGCTGATAGCGGCCATCATGGCTGATCTTGCCTGCATAGCGGCTTACCCACAAGAAACCGCCCGCCAGACCCAACAGGCCGGACACCACGCTGACTGTCTCTGATGTGGTGATTCGCATTTGGTTATTCAAGGCATCACCCAGCCCTGCGAACACCAGCAGCAGGACTATCGGGACCGCATACATCGCCAACGAGCCACGCACCAGTGCGTTTTCCTCAATACCGATTACCACCTCATCACCGGCCCTCGCGGCGATGGCATTCAACACCCTGAGCCGGGTATATTTTGCACCCACCACCTTCGCCAGCGCAGTGGTGCCGCATCCTTTGTTAGCGGCGCAACTGCCGCACACGCTGTTGCGCCGTGTCTCTACCCATGCGACATCACCCTCAACCACCACTACGCGCGCGTTTTCCTCGATCATTTCACGGCCCCTGGGCTGTGATGCTTGATCGATTTACCTATCATCTCCACTGTCGCCACCGGCACCTCGCCCACCACTGTCACCTGGTAATCGTTGATGCGGGTGCCATAGGCATTCGCTACCCCCATGCGCGAGACCCCCACAAAGGGTGAGGCATGATGGGGGTTGTTCTTTTCTATGAATACGGAAACCGACGCCAAACCGTCCGAGAGTACCATGTGATTCATGAAGGCCTGGCTATGCGGCACTTGATGCCGGTAATGCTCGGCCAGAATAAAGCCTCCCGGCATCTTGCCCACCTTCCAGCCTTCGCCACCGGGCAACGGCTGCGATACCTGCGGCCCATCCGGGTGAGCGCTGGCCGGATCACCATGTCTGGCGGGCTCGCGCATGGTGGGAGGCACCTTATCAAGCAGGTCGAAGGTAATAAACATAACCTGCTCTATCGGCACACCTTCTTCATTCAACAAGTCGGACTGCAGCATGGTTCCCGTCTGCTGGTCCAGTGAGACGCGATAGCCATAGCGGTAGGCATCCCTGGGAACAATATTGACAACGCGCACCGGGCGGCTCGCCGCCCTGCTCTCCCCGCCCGAGGAAAAACTATAAAATTTCTCGATTTGATCGATTTGCTCCGGCGTCTTCGACGCCAAAGACCGTGACGCACCCCGCTTTTCGATAACTACCGACTTTTTATCCATCGTGATGCGGGCAACACCCCTCTCGCGGATAATTTCCCGCACCGGGCCGTTCAGCGAACTCAATTTTTCGCGCTCGCCATTCTCATCGGCAACGTGAACAATCTTCATTGCCGTCACTTGATCGCCACGCCGGTAAACAAACGTCCCCTCGAAATTGATCTTTTGGCTGGAATGAGACATTTTATCCAACCATTGACGCACTTCCGCCGCCGTATCTGCGGCCCGTGCGGTGGATGCAGAGACCACAAGCAGCAGCACCGCACCCCATAGATACGCGACAGCTTTGGATACCCAACGGACAAAGAAAAAGAGAGGCCGGGCGCGCCCCAGCTTGGACAGAGATACACTCATCCGCGGACCCTTAGGTATTTTCATTCATTTGGGTTGTAACCTACAATCCTTGCAGATGGCAGCATTTCCCCCTGCATCACGGTGGAATATTGACTGTGATTGACCAGATAATCATTGAGCCTGGATTGTGCGGCAGCCTCATCAACAACCAGCGGTGTCACTGACACGGGCAGGCGATTGACACCTTGCATCTGCGCAGGAGCCGCAGCCATTGTTTGTACGGCCGGGGCTACATCGCCGCCCATATCAAAACTCACCACAGCCACCGCCGCCACGGAAGCAGCGATAGCCAGCCCGGCAAGAGGCTTGAGGAAGAATGGGGCGGGCTTGTTTTTTTGCCGGGAAACAAAAGGAACAACAGTGGGAAGAGGCTGGGAAGTATCGGCCTCTATCGCTGCCGAGATCCGGCTGGCGAGATCATGCCGGACAACAGGGGGGAGATTGTTTCTGAGGGCATCGCCGATCAGATGGTAGCGTTCCCAGCATTGCCTCAATTCCGCGCTCTGCTTCAAGTCATGGATAACATCCTGTGCGTCGCTCCCCGCCAGATCGCCATCCATCAGCGCCGAGACCTTTTCGTTGAGTTTTTCTGTCATATATCTCACCTGTTACGACTCAAGCAGCGGCTGGAGCCTGCTATTTATTACTTCACGAGCCCGGAAAATCCGGGAACGCACCGTTCCCACCGGACACGCCATCGCCTCGGCGATCTCCTCGTAACTCAAACCTTCCAGCTCACGCAGGGTTATAGCCGTGCGCAAATCTTCGGGCAACTGCTCTATCGCCTCAAAAACCGTTTTCTCAATCTCATCCCGGAGCAGGAGATGCTCCGGTGTCGCTATCTCTTTAAGCTCCGAATCGCCCTCGTAGAGTTCGGCATCCTCGATCTCCACATCGGCACCGGGTGGCCTGCGCCCTTGGGCGATCAGATAATTCTTTGCCGTATTGATGGCTATCCGGTACAGCCAGGTATAAAAGGCGCTTTCGCCGCGAAAACTTGGTAGCGCCCGGTACGCCTTCAGAAACGCTTCTTGAGATACGTCAAATACTTCACTTGAATCACGGACATAGCGGGATATCAGCTTGATAATTTTATGCTGATATTTGAGCACAAGAATATCAAACGCCTTCTTGTCGCCACGCTGTACAAGCTGAACCAGCCGTTGATCGGTACTTTCTTCGCCCATCCGGGCACGTCCCCTTACGGCTTGAGCAATTCCATATGCTCATTTCCGTAGACAATTAAGGTTTTATAGAGTTCGCCCAAAGGCGCCATTTATTATATTCTTGCACTCACTTGTTGTGGCGTATGCACACTCCTCACCAAAACACTGTAGAAACGGCATCGATCCTGGTAGACAGTAGAAAACCGGAAAAGAGCCACTCTCGCTGAAAAAATTTTCAGTATCCGCATAGCCGATGATTATGCACACAAACCCTGGGATCGCCAACCTTGTTTATGCAAAAGAATCAAAATCAAGAAAGTTATGATGTGCTTATTATCGGCGGTGGTGCCGCCGGCTTGAGCCTGGCGCTGCATCTGGCACCCCAGGCGCGCATTGCGCTCGTCACTAAAGGCCCCCTCACTGAGGGCGCCACGCTGTATGCCCAGGGCGGAATCTCGGCAGTGCTAGACAAGAGCGACTCCGTGGCATCGCATGTCAAAGACACTCTGGATGCCGGCGCGGGGCTCTGCGATGAAAACATAGTCCGATTTGTCGTCGAACATGGCAGGGAGGCCGTCCAGTGGCTGATCGACCACGGCGTTCCATTCACCCAGCAGACACTTCCCGACGGCACCATCGACTACCACCTGACGCGCGAAGGCGGGCACAGCCACCGGCGCGTCATACATGCAGCGGACGCCACAGGCCGGGCGGTGGAAACCACCCTGGAGCAGCAGGTCCGGCACCACACCAACATCAGCCTCTTCGAGCACCATATCGCCATCGACCTGATCACCGGGAGCAAATTAGGGCTCGACACCGAACGCTGCCTGGGCGCTTATATCCTGGACCGCTCCGCCCATCACATTCACGCCCTGAGCGCCCGCTTCGTGGTGCTGGCCACCGGCGGGGCCGGCAAGGTCTATCTTTATACCAGCAACCCCGATGTCGCCACCGGCGACGGTATCGCCATGGCATGGCGCGCGGGGTGCCGGGTGGCAAACATGGAATTCATTCAATTCCATCCCACCTGCCTGTACCACCCCAAAGCGAAATCCTTTTTGATCACCGAAGCGGTGCGCGGTGAGGGTGGACGTCTATTGCTGCCCGACGGCACACCCTTCATGCACAAGTTTGACTCGCGCGGTGAACTCGCCCCGCGCGACATCGTGGCGCGCGCCATCGACTACGAAATGAAACGTGTGGGCTGTGAATATGTCCTGCTCGATATCAGCCATAAACCGGCAGACTTCATCAAGCGCCACTTCCCCACCGTCTATACGCGCTGCCTGGAGCTCGGCTATGACATGACCAAAGAACCCATCCCCGTTGTCCCCGCCGCCCACTATACTTGCGGCGGAGTAATGACCGACATGCTCGGACAAACCGACGTAAAGGGCCTCTACGCCATCGGCGAGACCGCCTTCACCGGCTTGCACGGCGCCAACCGCATGGCCAGCAACTCCCTGCTGGAATGCCTGGTGTTCGCCAAGGCGGCGAGCGAAGATATTGCGGCCCAACTTGCCACAGCGCCTCTGCCGCCGCCGCTCCCCGCATGGGACGAAAGCCGCGTCACCGATTCAGACGAAGAAGTGGTAGTGGCGCACAACTGGGACGAACTGCGACGCTTCATGTGGGACTATGTCGGCGTGGTACGCACCAACAAACGCCTGGAGCGGGCCAAGCGCCGCGTCGACTTGCTACTCAGCGAAATCGCCGAATACTACGGCAATTTCCGCGTTACGAATGACCTGATTGAACTGCGCAACCTGGCACTCGTGGCCGACCTGATCATCCGCTCGGCCATGCTACGCAAGGAAAGCCGGGGATTGCACTACACGCTGGACTATCCGCAGCCTGACAATAGCAAACCACCCGTAAACACCGTACTGGTGCCAGCGAAGCATTCAAGCTAAAAACAGCAGTTGGGCGGGGATATCAGGAAAGATGGAGGGAGCAGTCCCAATACTATTCACTTAACCGTTCGTGGTGAGTTTGTCGAACCACTGGCATATAAACACATAAATTGATGCCACACGATTGCATGTCGGCCTTCAGGCCGACATGTCTGGCTAAAGCCAGACCTACATAGGATTCGGATCATGTTTCGCGACAAGCTCAGGGCGAACGGAAGTGTGTCAGGTAAACAGCACGGGGAGCAGTCCTGACGGCGCACACACCACCGTCAGGACCAGGAAGCGGATTACAGCTTGATTGCCTTGGCGGCAAGCTTATTGCCATCTTTCTCGAAAGTCACCGTTACCTGCTGATTCTTGGCAACGCCCTTGAGCAAGGCCGGCGTGGCAACAAACGTGATGGGCTGGCGAGTTTCGGCGTCCAGCACAGTAAATGTGTGTGCCGCCGCATCCACGCCAGTTACGGCACCAATATGGGTATTCGGCCCTGCCATACTGCAAGACCACGCCGCGCTCGATCCCAATACCATGCAGGCAGACAGCGCTACAACCGTCATCAATTTCGTCATCATTGCGATCCTCTTGGGTAATTGCCGGAATTCAAGCATACACCTTTTGCAAAACTCATCAACCATACGAATTGTAGAGGATTCAGGGCCACTATCAACCTGTGCCGCTCACAATTTAAGTCTAAAAATGATCCGTAAAGAAAACCTCATCCAGATCCAACTGCCCACCACGCGGGCGTGGCTCCTGCATCTTCTTGCCGATAGCGATCATCATGCAAATGGCGTGATCTTGCGGTAAGCGAATAAGGCGAGCTACAACGTCGAAATCGAAGCCGTCCATCGGACAGGAGTCATAACCCATCTCCCTGGCGAGCAGCATGATGCTCATGGCAGCCAGCGAGGCCGAGCGCATGCCTTCGTCGCGCTGCGCCTGCTCGTTGCCTGTGTAATATTCGCGCATGCCTGTTACCATGTGATCCTGTACATGAGGCGGGGCATTGCGTGAGTAGCGCTGCGGCTCCTTGTCCCAGGCTTTGAGATCCATGCACACCACCAGCAACAATGAGGCATCGGTGACCTGGGCTTGGCCCCATGACGCCTCGCGGATTTCCGCGCGCAATGCGGGATCGCGCACTTGCACAAAGCGCCAGTGCTGGATGTTGAACGCTGTGGGAGAAAGAATGGCGTGCTTCATGAGCAGGCGTATTTCATCCTCACTCATGCGGTGGTCCGGGTCGTACACCTTTACGGAACGGCGCGTTTGTATGGCTTGTTTTACATCCACTTTTTTACCTCTTAGCGGCTTGTGCCGTAACCCACCTGATGTTCATTAAAAAATGCTTTGTGTCGCTGCGCGACGCTTGGTGGGTTACGCAAAAAACGCTCTTGTGCCCTTTGGGTAAACCCACCCTACATTCCACTACTCTACCACCCTACATTTCACTTTACGGCCGCCTGCAGGGCGCGCCGAATTATTTCTTCGCTGGTGAGTCCGGCAGCATCTATCGCCAGCGCCATGCGGCTCGCCTCCGGGGGCTTGTAACCTAGCGCGATCAATGCGCTGATGGCATCGTTGCGCGGGTTATTTTCCACCGCAGTGATTATGCCGCCGCCCAGGCCGGGCATCTCTGCCGCGCCGCCCTTGATGGCAAGGCGGTCGCGCATTTCGATAATCAAACGTTCGGCGGTCTTTTTGCCTACACCTGGCAGACGGATCAGCGTGGCGATGTCGTTATCATGCACACAGCGGGCAAAGGCGTCGGCGGAGATGCCTGACAATATGGCTAGCGCCAACTTGGCGCCGATGCCGCTGACCTTGATCAACTGGCGGAACAGCGTGCGCTCGGCCTCGCTGGCAAAACCAAACAGGAGATGGGCATCTTCGCGTACCACCAGATGAGTGAGCAGAGTAATTTCGCTGCCTGCGGCGGGCAGCTCATAAAAGGTGGTCATCGGCGCTTCGATTTCATAGCCGACACCCTGCACATCCAGCAGCAAATGCGGCGCCTGCTTCCACAACAACTTTCCGTGCAAACGCCCGATCATCGCAGCCGCCCGGCACGCATGCCACGCACTGTCTGCCCCTTGGACACATTCATTGCCTGTAGTGTCTGATGAACATGACTGTGACACAGCGCGCAAGCCAGCGCGTCCGCCGCATCAGCCTGTGGCGAGCCGGGCAGCTTGAGCAACGCCTTGACCATGTGCTGCACCTGCGCCTTGGCGGCATTGCCCTTGCCGGCGATGGCCTGCTTGATCTGCGCCGGGGTGTATTCATACACCAGGAGTGATTGCACAACCCCCGCACAAATCGCCGCGCCGCGCGCCTGCCCAAGCTTGAGCGCCGAGTCGACGTTGTGCCTCATGAACACTTGCTCAATTGCCATGACATGGGGATTATATGTTGCAACAATCTCGCTGATTCCTTCAAAGATGGTTTTGAGGCGCGCAGGAAGCGACACATCCGTCATTCGCACACAACCGCTGGTGACATAACTCACTCGTCCGCCTTCCACGTCGATAACGCCAAAGCCTGTGATGCGTGAACCGGGATCAATACCGAGAATGCGGGTCATAGGGGTGATTTATTCACGGATAGGCTCTAAAGCTGGGCCATGATTTCTGCGGATATATCCGCGTTGGAATAGACGTTCTGCACGTCGTCCAGGTCTTCCAGCATGTCCAGCAACTTGACCATTTTTTCGGCGTCATCGTGGTCAAGAACGGCGCTGGTGGAGGCCTGCATGGTGATCTCCGCCTGCGCCGGGAGAAAACCCGCCGCGCTCATTGCCTCTTTCACCAGTGCGAACGCCTCGGGTGCGGTGAGTACGTCGATAGAGCCGTCGCCATGAACCGCCACATCATCTGCACCCACCTCCAATGCAGCCTCTATGATCTTGTCTTCATTGCTGCCGGGTGGATAGGTGAGAATGCCGATCTTTTTGAACAGGTAAGCAACCGAGCCTTCAGTGCCGAGATTGCCGCCGTGTTTGGTGAAAGCATGGCGCACATCAGCCACGGTGCGAGTGCGCTTGTCGGTCATGCAGTCTACGATGACGGCAACACCGCCGGGGCCATAGCCCTCGTAGCGAACCTCTTCGAAATTGTCACCTTCCTGGGCGCCCGCGCCACGCTTTACCGCGCGCTCGATGGTATCCCGCGTCATATTGTTGACCAGGGCTTTGTCGATTGCCGTGCGCAAGCGGGGATTGGATGCTGCGTCAGGGCCGCCGGCGCGAGCGGAGACGGTGATTTCCCTGATTAATTTGGTAAACAGCTTGCCACGCCTGGCGTCCTGGGAATTCTTGCGGTGCTGAATATTCGCCCATTTACTATGTCCGGCCATAGACCTTCTTTAAACCTCGCTTACTGTCAGGTACGGCAACCTGACCTACATTTCCAAGCTTTCACAAAACCTCAAACATCCGCTCCAGCGCCAGCCGCGCCTCACGCGCCTCGTGTTCCGGCACACGGATGCGATTGACCACGTTGCCCTCCACCAGATTCTCCAGCGTCCATAGCAGATGCTGTGGGTCAACGCGGAACATGGTGGAGCACATGCACACGGTGGGCGACATGAAGTGTACAGACTTGCCTTCATGCTGAAGACTCTCATGGAGACGCTGCACCAGGTTAAGCTCCGTGCCCACCAGCCAGCGCGTGCCGGGCGCGGATTCGGTGACCGTATTGATGATGTATTCGGTGGAGCCGACATAATCGGATTTTTCGCACACCTCGAAGGAGCATTCGGGGTGCGATATCACCTTGGCATCAGGGAAACGCGCAAGGAATTGGTCGATGTGCTGCGGCTTGAACATCTGATGCACCGAGCAAAACCCCTTCCACAAAATCATTTTGGCATTGCGGATCTGCTCGGCCGTCAAGCCACCCAGCGGCTGGTTGAAATCCCACACCACCATCTGATCAAGCGGAATGCCCATGCGGTGGCCGGTATTGCGCCCCAGGTGCTGATCGGGGAAAAACAGCACCTTGCCACGCCGCGCGAAAGACCATTCCAATACATGGCGCGCGTTGGTAGAGGTGCACACGATGCCACCGTGCCGACCGCAAAACGCCTTCAGATCGGCGGCAGAATTGATATAGGTAACAGGCGTCACCTGTTCATCGGGATCAAACACCTCGCTCAGTTCACGCCAGGCGCGCTCCACTTTGGCGAGGTTCGCCATATCGGCCATCGAACAGCCTGCCGCGAGATCCGGCAATATGGAAACCTGCTCGGGACGCGACAGGATATCCGCCACCTCCGCCATGAAATGCACACCGCAAAATACTATGAATTCCGCGTTGGAACTGGCGGCCTTGCGTGACAGCTTGAGAGAATCGCCCGTGAAATCGGCATGGCGGTAGACTTCTTCACGCTGATAGTGATGGCCAAGAATGACCAGCCGCTCGCCCAGCGCCGCCTTCGCAGCGCGAATGCGCGCATCGCATTCCTCGTCGGAAAGTTCGGTGAACTGCTGAATTGCTCGTGCGGTTGCTGCCATTTATTTGCACCTCAAAATCGGATTTTCAAACCGCTGTCGTGGTGGCACGAAGCCTGATACCCAACTCCCGCAAATGCGTATCACCCACGGGTGAAGGCGCGGAGGTGAGCGGGCAAGCGGCAGTCTGGGTCTTGGGGAAGGCCATCACGTCGCGGATCGACTGCGCGCCAGTCATCAGCATCACCAAGCGGTCCAGACCAAAGGCAATACCGCCATGCGGCGGGCAACCGTAGGTGAGCGCGTCGAGCAGGAAGCCAAACTTATCACGCGCCTCTTCATCGCCGATGCCCAGAATACGGAATACTGCCGCCTGCATTTCAGGCCGGTGGATACGGATCGAACCGCCGCCCGCCTCGGTGCCGTTGAGCACCATGTCGTAAGCGCGCGACAGGGCTGCGCCGGGATTGGCTTCGAGCGTGGCAATATCATTCGCCGTAACGTCACCCCGGGCACCCCAACCCTCAGAAAAAGCAAGATCAACTGCAATCCTTTCACTCATACCCTCAATATCCCCCGTGGGGGCGGTAAACGGATGATGCAAAGCCGACCAGCGATTACCTTTTTCGTCCCACTCGAACATCGGAAAATCAACCACCCACAGCGGCCGCCAACCCTGTTCCACCAGCCCACGATCATGGCCCAGTTTGATACGCAACGCACCCAGTGATTCATTGACCACTGTTGCCTTGTCGGCACCAAAGAAGATCAGGTCGTTATTTTCCGCACCGGTACGCGCCAGCATCGCCTCAACCACGTCGTCAGGAATGAACTTGAGGATCGGCGACTGCAAGCCTTCGCGGCCTGCAGCGCGGTCATTAACCTTGATATAGGCCAACCCCTTGGCGCCGTAAATCGCCACAAACTGGGTGTAGTCGTCGATTTCCTTGCGGCTCAACGCCCCGCCGCCGGGCAAGCGCAGCGCTGCCACGCGCCCCTTGGGATCATTGGCCGCACCGGAGAACACCTTGAAGTCAACGCTCTTCATCAGGTCACCAATATCCACCAACTCCAGAGGGATGCGCAGATCGGGCTTGTCCACACCGAAACGCGCTATCGCCTCGGCATAGGTCATGCGTGGAAATGGCTTGGGCAGAGCAACCTCCAGCACCTTAGCGAACAACTCGCGCAGCATGTCTTCATTGAGGTTCATGATCTGATTTTCATCCATGAACGAGGTCTCGATGTCGATCTGGGTGAATTCCGGTTGGCGGTCGGCGCGCAGGTCTTCATCGCGGAAGCAGCGCACGATCTGGTAGTAGCGGTCCAACCCGCCCATCATCAGCAACTGTTTGAAAAGCTGCGGTGACTGCGGCAGCGCGAAGAATTCACCGGGATGGGTACGGCTCGGCACCAGATAATCACGCGCGCCTTCCGGTGTGGATTTGGTCAGGATCGGAGTTTCGACATCCAGAAAACCTTGCGCATCGAGAAACCCTCGCAGGGTACGCGTCACTTGCGCACGTAGTCGCAGGCGCTGCAACATCTGCGGGCGGCGCAGATCGATATAGCGGTAGCGCAGACGGGTTTCTTCGTTGACATCGCTTTCATCGGATATGGCATCAACCACTGAAAACGGTGGCGGCTCGGCGCGGTTAAGAATCTCCAGTGATTGACATGCAATCTCAACCTGGCCGGTTGCCATATTGGGATTTTCCGTACCTGCGGGGCGACGGCGCACCGTGCCTTTGATGCGCAGCACATATTCGCTGCGCACACGCTCGGCCGTCATGAATGTCTCGGGATTTTCAGGATCGAACACAACTTGAACCAATCCTTCGCGGTCACGCAGATCAACAAAGATCACCCCGCCATGATCACGGCGACGGTGCACCCAGCCACATAATTCGACATCCTGGCCCAGCAAAGATTCATTCAAATGCCCACAGTAATGACTGCGCATGATACTTTTCCTAATGTTTTTTGGAGTTAGATAGTGTTACGCATTCACCCTCTCCCCAGCCCTCTCCCGCAAGCGGGAGAGGGGGCGGTGGGTAAGGCGTTCAAAGCAAATATTACGTTTCGCCGCCCTGCGGGGCAACGTCGGCGCGCACTTCAGCCACACCCTTGCCATTCCACTTCGGCACCACTGCGCCCATGGAGATGATCATTTTGAGTCCATCGTCGACACTCATCTCCAGCTCCACCACGTCCTTGCGCGGCACCATGAGAAAAAAACCGGACGTCGGGTTGGGGGTGGTGGGGACATAGACATTGACCACCTCATCCGCAGTCTTGGCCTGGGCCTCGCCGACTGCGGTGCCAGTCTGGAATGCCAGCGTCCACAGACCGCGGCGCGGGTACTCAATGAGAAGCACCTTGCGGAACGACTGCCCGCCGGAGGTGAACACCGTT
Organism: Gammaproteobacteria bacterium; assembly: GCA_021731145.1. Lineage (GTDB taxonomy): Bacteria > Pseudomonadota > Gammaproteobacteria > Ga007554 > LNEJ01. The sequence continues at coordinate 29,537 of JAKFXX010000030.1, forward strand.
TCGGTGAGCTGCTTGACCGCCGAATAGATGGGGCGCACCAACGGGATGCGCGATAAAAACTTCTCCCACACCGCCACCATCTGCCGCCCAAAGAAATTGGCCACCACAATGCCCGTGGCCAGCACCACTGCAACAGACAGCAGCACACCCAAACCAGGAATATGGAAGCCAAACAGCTTGTCGGGGTGATAGGCGGCCGGCAGAACCAGCAAGGTCTGGTCCATGAAGTCAACCAGCAACTTGATCACCAGCACGGTAACACCCAGCGGCAACCAGACCAGCAGACCGGCAATCAGATAACGGCGCAAACGCGGCATCAGTCAGTTACCCTGCGTCAGGATTTAGTGGCAGGGGGTGTGGCGGCAGCCGTACCGGACGGCGCGTCGGAAGCGGTGGACGCCGCCTCTTTCTTCTTTGCCCCTCCCTTGAAGTCGGTCTCATACCAGCCGCTACCCTTCAAGCGAAATCCGGCGGCGGAGATCAGTTTCTTCAATTGCGGCTGGCCGCACGCAGGACATTCAACCAGCGGAGCATCGCTCATTTTCTGGATTGCATCCAGAGAGTGGCCGCAAGCAGCGCATTGGTATTCGTAAATGGGCATAAGGCTAAAATCCTCTCAACGAACAAGGCAAAACGATGGGAATACAATCAAATGGGCATGATTATACACTTTTCAAGCCATTGAATGGCATAACCCTACCAGGGCGATAACAAGATAAATCCTGTAAACTCCACCCTTATCAAGTGTTTTTCTGAGCGCCCCACCCCATGCACACGCAACACGCTGCCCCCTTGCCCGAGAACCGCAACGACTGGAAAACCATACGCACCCTGCTGCCCTATCTTTGGGAGTACCGCGCGCGGGTGGTGCTGGCGATGGCTTTCCTGGTGCTGGCAAAACTGGCTGGCGTTGCCATACCTCTGGCGCTCAAAGGGGTGGTCGACGCGTTGGACAAGACTCACCAGACCATTGTTATCCTGCCGCTCGCCCTGCTGATCGGCTATGGGGCACTGCGTCTGGCGAGCACGTTATTCAGTGAGCTGCGCGACGTAGTGTTTGCCAAGGTGGCGCAACGCGCCATCCGCAACATCGCGCTCAAAGTGTTTCGCCATCTGCACTCGCTGGCGCTGCGTTTTCATCTGGAGCGCCAGACCGGTGGCATGTCGCGCGATATCGAGCGCGGCACGCGCGGCATGAGTTTTTTGCTGTCTTTCATGTTGTTCAATATCCTGCCAACCATCCTTGAGATCGCCATGGTGGCGGTGATTTTGTTCGCCAATTACAACCCGTGGTTCGCCATCATCACCACCGCCACAATCGTCATCTACATCATCTTCAGCCTGGTGGTCACCGAGAGGCGCATGGGCGTGCGCCGCGTGATGAACGAGATGGATTCGAAGGCCAATAACCGCGCCATCGACAGCCTGCTTAATTACGAGACGGTGAAATACTTCAACAACGAAGACTACGAAGCGCGGCGTTATGACGAACACATGAAGGGGTGGGAGCACGCCGCAATCAGGAACCAAACCTCCCTATCCTTTCTTAACTTCGGACAGGGTGCGATTATCGCTGCCGGTGTCACATTGCTGATGATCCTGGCCAGCCAGGGCGTAGCGGATGGCACCATGACCATGGGCGATCTGGTGCTGGTCAACGCTTATCTGTTGCAGCTATTCATCCCACTCAACTTCCTTGGATTCGTCTATCGGGAAATCAAGCACTCGCTTACCGACATGGAAAAGATGTTCAGCCTGCTCGACAAGCCGCTGGACATCCGCGACAAACCCGGCGCGCCCGCCTTGGTAGTCGGCAACGGCGCGGTGCGCTTCGAGCATGTCAATTTTGGTTATCAAGCTGAACGGCAGATCCTGCACGACCTCGACTTTGACATTCCACCGGGACAAAAAGTCGCAGTGGTGGGCACCAGCGGCGCGGGCAAATCGACGCTGTCGCGCCTGCTATTCCGCTTTTATGATGTAGACGGTGGTCGCATCCTGATCAACGGTCAGGACATCCGCGAGGTCAGCCAACAAAGCTTGCGTGCGACCATCGGCATCGTCCCGCAGGACACGGTGCTGTTCAATGACACCATTTATTACAACATTGCCTATGCCCGGCCCGATGCACCACGCGAAGAGGTGATCCACGCCGCGCGGATGGCGCACATACACGACTTCATCGAATCACTGCCATTGGGCTACGACACCCAGGTCGGCGAGCGTGGACTTAAGCTCTCGGGCGGCGAAAAACAGCGTGTCGCCATTGCGCGCACCATACTGAAAAACCCCAAGATCCTGATCTTCGATGAGGCCACCTCGGCGCTCGACTCCCACTCCGAACAGGCGATCCTCACCGCCCTCGCCGAGGTCGCCGCCGACCACACCACACTGGTCATTGCCCACCGCCTGTCCACCATCGTGGACGCCGATCAGATCATCGTCATGGAGCACGGACACATTGTGGAACGCGGCACACACAGTGATCTGTTGCAACAGGGCAATGTATACGCGCGCATGTGGGCATTGCAGCAGCAGGAGCGGAGGAAAGAAGAGGCGGCAGAACCGGAAGTGGAACTGGCTCTTGCTACCGCGCTGCGTCCGGGGATTTGAAACTGCGTTGTTTCATCTGGCCGATTTCCGCAAACATGTGCTGTGACAAGACGACTGTCATATCGGAAATCTTGTTGATCATCGCAAGGCATTCGTCGGGGCTTCCTTGGCCCTGCGCCGTCAGCAGGTAGATCGCAACGTCCAGATTGTCCCGTTCTTTCTTGATGGCGCCCCACATTTCCGGAAGCTCCTTGCCGGTGAAAAAAGTCTTGAGGCGAATCATGTAAATCCTGAAATTGGCCTCCCATTTCATCACGGCCTCGTTATAGCTGCGCATCTCCTCATTGAGCTGCTTGGCTGGCACCTCTTTCATGTGACCCACGACGACATTCTGCGAGTGGGTCAGAACCTCCCCTACGGCTCCGTTGATTTCCTCAAGCATCTTGTACTTCTGATCCAGCTCCTTGCCGAACTGGGCCTGCTCCGCTGTGAAACCTTGCTGAAATAGCCAATTCTTGTGCTGCCATCGAGCGGCGATGTATTGGACCAGCAATCCGCTGATAATGGCGCCTGCGATAACAAGCCCCAACGGCGAATTGAGAAATTGCACCAATTTATTCATACCTGATGCCGCTCCTGTTGATGAGACATCCAAAGGATCTGATAAGCCTCTTTTTTCAATCTTTCCGCGCTATTTTCATCGAGATTGCCCTCTATAACCTTTTCGATATCTTTCAGCATGTCGAGCGCGGCGTGCAGCCCGAGGTCTTTCACTGTCAATGGTTCTCCACTTGCACCGGCTTTGCCTTTGGCCGCCCCCTCAATATCCTCCAGCATGCGCCACGCCAATTGAAACCCCAATTCTCTATAGGCCTCAAACTGCTTTTCATCAAAGAACTGGTCGCTGGTGGGTTCGTCGGGAAACTCAGGATGAGCCTGCCGGTAACCGTAGAGATCGGCACCGAGGCCATGGATAAACGTGGTCGGCAAATAGATGAGTACGCCCTTGTCTTCATCGCTACCTTTTGCGGTATCATAGTCGATGCGCGCGACTAAATATCCTTTCTCCGCGAACTTTGGCGCCTTGGGGTTATCCTTATCATTGTCATCCGGCTGTGGCGTCATCGCCTGCAGTTGCTCGCAGTCGATTTTCACAATCGCCCCGAAATCCACCCACGCCTTCTCGATGGCATTAGCCAGATCGGAAAAGGTATAGCTTGGATCGGCGGCACCATCGCACACAATGATCAACTTGAGGCGCCTGCGCAGCAGCTCATAAAGCCCCAGATTCTCGAAGTGTCCTCCGTCACTCAACTGAACGAAGCGGCTTTTCTCGGTAATCCGCCAGCGCATGAACAGATCACGGAAACCGGGACAGAGGAAATTGGGGTGCCATGGCACACGCGGCTGCTTATCGGGATCGGGATTCGGGGCGGAATAACCAAGGCGGATGTTCAAAAAAGTCATCAGCGCGGAAAGCCAGGGCTGACGCGTCACCCCTTCGCCGCCGCACCCCGCGCCTGGGTTGACCGCCGCCCCTGATATCGCCATCGCAGTCGGCAACGTCATATATCCGTTCATGAATTCATCGGTGCAGCGCCAGCCCGTGGCATTGCTGCCGCAATAACGTGGTGAAAGGATAAAATTATCACCGCCGCGCCCCTTGAACTTCGCGACACGCGACTCTTCCACGATAATATTTGCATTGATGATATGGTACGGCGCGCGTGGATATTTGACTGAACACATCTCGTAGAGCGGGATACGATCGGCAATATCCGATGCCGCAGGATCGGCGCCCTCGATCTTGATGACCTCCTTCACGTTAGGCAAGAACGTCTCCATCAGGCGATCACGATAATAGCGATGGATGGAGATATAGTTCAGGTTGGTCATCGCCCCGATCAAAAGAGCGGCCACAAACGCGACCGAGGCAACAAACAAGCCTAAGCCAGGATACGAAAAATGTGATAGCCCATCGGCAATATCATATGCCAGCAGCAAAAGGCCGAACAGCAGCAAGAATGAAGCAATGGCTGTCAATGCCTCGACCGACAACCATACCTTCCTTTCCTTATTTTCCGCGCCACTTTTAAAAAAAACACCCACCGCGGCCAACGCGCCCGCCAAGGCGGACAGTGCACCTAACCACTCTTCTTTATTGGCGAATATGCCAGGCAGCTTCCTCAGCCAGTCGTCGAGGTATTGCACGCTCCCGAGAATGACCGATAACAAGACAAGATAAAGAAACCATTTCGCATATTTTTCAAAAAATCGCCGCAACTTGTATCTCATCTCCTTCGCCCGGAGAAGCGCAGGAATCAATAACGAATAGAGAATCGAAGCCAGCATGAAAGCCGCGCCCATTGTCGCGACCAAGAGAAAGAATGGCTGCCGGAGCCAATCAGATATCTCCAACCACTGCCAGGACACGGGCTGGTATAAGCCGATATAATGAAACAAAGAAAACAAAAGGATCAAAACAGGCAGATAAACTAATAGACTGATGAAGCTGCCACGCAGCACTACAGCAATAAGCGACCCCAGCGTTATGCCATGCCCTGGCCTCAGATAATCGGCATGTTGTCGCATGAAGTGCAGGATAGCCTTTTTGTAGGGTTGATACCCGCCCACACGCCCGCTGCCATCCGCCAATCGCCAGTGCGTTCCGAACACCAAATCAGCCTTGTCCAACCCCATGCGCACAGGCCGGCTGTCTTTGTCATCCCACTCCCGGTGCAGCAGCCAAGTGAGCGCCGAGCCAATGTAACCGCCGCCGGAAACGGTGGATAAATAGTCGAATCTCCTCAGCACCCCCTTCTCCTCTTTCTCCTTCCCGCCCTTCTCAGCCAAGGCTTGAAGAACACCAAGGGAAAACGTAGCCGAACGAATCCCACCGCCGGAGAGGGCTATGCCCGCCAGATCCTTTGGCCTGACAGCTTGCCCTCCTTCACCCGCAGCCTGTTGATCCACCTGATGAAACGGGGGCGATGCCTGGCGAGCATGAATGCCGTAGTGTTCTCGCCGCTTATGGATATATTCAAATTCCTGCTCGACAACTTCTTTAGCGCCCAGGTAATCCACACGCGGCTTATATGGTACCCAGTTGATCCTGCAATATTCCTGCCCCGCTTTTTTCCCTTCCGACATACATCCCTCCCCCAGGCTGAAGATAGTAAAGATCGATGGAGCTGAATGGTTAATTGCAGGACTGCTAATCGTAAGGATATGAAACTCTGCATGACATTTCCTTGATCCATATCAAAGTATTTGTTGTTTTCCAGGACAACCACTTGAGCTTTCTGGATGTGCTACCATCATCATTCATATGCCCGCCAAACGCACCACACAGCATCCCGACACGCTGAAACTGCGGCGGGTGGCGATTGATACCTACCGGGAGAATGTCGCCTACCTGCACCGCGAATGCGTGATCTATCGCGCCGAGGGTTTTCAGGCCCTATCCAAGATCGAGATCAGCGCCAACGGCAACACCGTGCTTGCCGTGCTCAACGTGGTCGATGATGCCTCCATCGTCACGCCTGATGAGCTGGGGCTTTCCGAGCAGGCATTCACCCAGATGGGTGTTGCCCAGGGCAGCCTGGTGAAGGTGGCGCATGCCGAGCCGCCGCGCTCCATGGATGCGGTACGGCGTAAAATCACTGGCGAGCGCCTCACCGCAGAAGATTTTCACGCCATCACCCAGGACATCGCCAGCAACCGCTATTCGAAAATGGAGATGGCGGCTTTTCTGGTGGCGTCAGGCCAGACCGGGCTGGATCGGGAGGAGATTCTCCATCTTACTCATGCCATGCTCGAATCCGGCGACCGCCTCAATTGGCACGAAGCGCTGGTGGCCGACAAGCACTGCATCGGCGGCATTCCCGGTAACCGCACCTCGATGTTGGTGGTGCCCATTGTGGCGGCGCATGGCATGCTGATCCCCAAGACATCGAGCCGCGCCATCACCTCGCCCGCCGGCACCGCCGACACCATGGAGGTGCTGGCCAGGGTCGATCTGCCGCCGGAGGCGTTGCATTCCATCGTGCGCAGCCAGCGCGGCTGTCTGGCGTGGGGCGGCACCGCACGGCTTGCACCAGTGGACGACGTGCTGATCTCCGTCGAACGCCCGCTGGGGATCGACTCGCAAGGCCAGTTGGTGGCCTCCATCCTCGCCAAAAAGATGGCCGCCGGCTCTACTCACCTGCTGATCGACATCCCGGCGGGACCAAGCGCCAAGGTACGCCACATGCGCGAGGCGCTGCAATTGCGCAAACTGTTTGAATTTGTCGGCGACCGCCTGGGGCTGCACCTGGAGGTCATCATCACTGATGGCCGCCAGCCGGTAGGACGCGGTATTGGCCCGGTACTGGAGGCGCGTGACGTGATGCAGGTGCTGGAAAATGATCCGCAGGCACCGGCCGATCTGCGCCAGAAGGCCCTGCGCCTGGCCGGCCGGGTGCTGGAGTTTGACCCTGATATACGCGGCGGCTTCGGCTATGCCATCGCACGCGACATCCTCGATTCAGGCCGGGCATTGGCCAAGATGAACGCCATCATCGAGGCGCAGGGACGGCAAACCACACAGCCAGTTCCCGGCCATCTCACCTACGAAGTGACCTCCGAACAAGACGGCGTGATCACGGGCATCGACAATTTCCTGCTGGCCCGCCTGGCACGCATGGCGGGAGCGCCAATGGACAAGGGCGCGGGTGTCGACCTGTTCAAAAAACTCGGCGACCCGGTGGAAAAGGGCGAGGCTTTGTACCGGGTACACGCCGAATTCAACGCCGATTTCAATTTTGCACACGCACTCACCCAAGAACGCGGCAGCGGGTATACCGTTGGCACGGCGGAAGGTGTGCCGCAATTTTATGGGGAACTCTAGTGTCATGACTGGGGAATATCGAGACAAATGAAACGGATGGATTTTGGCGTGGGGCAAGGCGCGAGGAGGCGCCATAGCTCATTCTATGGCAACGACGAGCAACGCCGCCCTGCGGCAAAAGACGCCGTTTCATGTTTCGATATTTCCCAGTCATGACACTAAAGCTGGTACTGGGCTTTCCTGACTATGCGCGGCCGTCGGAAAAACTGGCGGCAGCTTTGGGTATACCTTGCCGGATTGCCGATGTACACCGCTTTCCGGACGGCGAAAGCAGGGTGCGCCTGCCCGTCGGACTCCCTGCGCAGGTTATTGTCTGCCGCAGCCTGAATCAGCCCAATGACAAGCTGATTGAATTGATGCTGTGCGCCACTCAGGCACGCAAACAGGGCGTACGCCATCTCACCCTGGTCGCGCCCTACCTCTGCTACATGCGTCAGGACTGCGCATTCGAACCAGGCGAGGCGATCAGCCAGCACATTATCGGCGGATTTCTGGCGGGACTGTTCGATGCTGTGATCACCGTAGACCCGCACCTGCACCGCATTAGCCGCCTGGAAGAAGCGGTGCCCGCCACCCGCGCCACCGCCCTAAACTCAGCGCCGTTGATGGCCGATTTTTTGCGCTCGCGCCTTGACAGACCCTTGCTGCTCGGCCCCGACAGTGAATCGGAGCAGTGGGTACGCCGCATCGCGGAATATTGCCATGCCGACTATGTGGTGGCGCGCAAAGAACGCATTGATGACCACACCGTCAACATCACGCTACCCGCCTTGGACTGCCAAGGAAGAACAGTAGTACTGGTAGACGACATCGCCAGCACCGGCCACACCCTCGCCGTCGCAACACGGCAAATAAAGGCCTCCGGCGCGGCTGCCGTACATTGCCTGGTCACCCACGCCATTTTCGCCGAGGGCACGGAAGAGACACTGATCCGTGCCGGGGTGGAAAATATCTGGAGCACCGACAGCATCAGCCACCCCACCAATGCCATCTGCCTCACAGGGCTTCTGGCAGACGCGCTCCGGCCAGGACAATAGCCACTGTGCCCTTCTCGCCCCTCTATCTGATCCTGTTCGTTTTGCTGATAGGTATGCTGCTCGCCTTCGTGCAGATCGGGCTGCTAACGGTCGCCGTCGAAAAGCTAGGCCTGTCACCCTCTTCGGCCTTCACACTGCTGTTCGCCTCGCTGTTCGGCAGCGCCATCAACCTGCCACTGTTTCAGATCAAGGCCGAACACCCGCCGCCGGACATGGTCATCCCTGATGCGCTACGCCGCCTGCTGCGTCCGCAGATGCGCGCATTCACCGGTAAAACGGTGATCGCCGTCAATGTCGGCGGCTGCCTGATCCCCCTGCTCTTTTCCTATTACCTGATGCGTCACAACCCCATCGACCTGACCGAGGCGGCGCTTGCCATCACCATCGTCGCCACCGTCAGCCACCTGACCAGCCGCCCCATCCCCGGCCTGGGAATAGGCATGCCGATCTTCGTCGGCCCCGTTACCGCCGCACTCACCGCCATCCTCATCGCCCCCCAACACAGCGCGGCGCTCGCCTATATATGCGGCACCCTCGGCGTGCTAATCGGCGCCGATCTGCTGCGCCTGAAAGACATCCGAAAAATGGGAACGCCCATCGCCTCCATCGGCGGCGCGGGAACATTTGACGGGATTTTTATTACGGGGATTGTGGCGGTATTGCTGGCGTAGTCGCCCCGCAGGAATCCCTTTTTAAAAAATACGACTTTATTGATCTAGATCAAAAATCGTGCTCAGCACTTGTGCTACCGTCAAATCGTATTCATGAAATTGGGTTGTGCCTCAATAACTTGGATTCGCGTTGAGCTGGTTGACAAGGAAATATCATGGATCCTCTGGAATTGGTAAAGTTGAAAGAGCTGAAGGCCCTCAGCAGTGGCAGGCCAGAAATCATAATCGGCCTGATAGACGGCCCCGTCGCCACGCATCATCCTGATCTTGCCAATGAAAATATTCGAGTAACAAACGCGTTCCGCAGCACTTGCACTCAAGCCAATAGCTTCGCCTGCTTTCATGGCACCTTTGTGGCTGGCATCTTGTTCGCAAAAAGGAATACCGCCGCTCCGGCCATCTGCCCCAACTGCACCTTGCTGGTGCACCCAATTTTTGCAGAGTCGGCCTCGGTGAATGGAGAGATACCGAACACAACTCCCCAAGAACTCGCTACAGCGCTCATAGAGTGCATTGATGCTGGCGCGCGACTGATTAACCTGAGCGCCTCCCTTGCGCAACCGTCGCCAAATGGTGAGCGCAAACTGGAAGAAGCCTTGGCATATGCCGCAATGCGCGGCGTCATCGTTGTCGCTGCAGCAGGGAATCAGGGCACCCTCGGCAGCTCTGCCATCACCCGGCATCCATGGGCCATCCCGGTAGCGGCCTGTGACCTTACGGGAAGACCGACAAATGACTCAAACCTGGGAAGCTCTATCGGAAAACTGGGTTTGAGTGCGCCCGGTGAAGGAATCACCAGCCTCAGCGCCGGGGGAAAAACACTCACGCAAGGAGGAACAAGTGTTGCGACCCCCTTCGTAACAGGCGCGATTGCGTTGCTGTGGTCGCTGTTTCCTGGTGCAACCGCAGGGGAGATAAAACTGGCCATTACTCACGGCAATTCTCCTCGACGAAACAGCGTTGCACCGCCCCTGATGGATGCTTGGGCAGCATACCAAACGGTGGCGAGAAATCATGCGCGACAATAACGTAAAACAAGGAGAAAGCAATGAGTGATGAAAGCAAAAAGAGAGGACACCAACCCCATCGGGTACGCCTTCCTGGATTCATAATAGAGGACGATATCGGCTTGGGAGATGTCATCAAGCACATGACATACGCTATTGGCATCAAACCCTGTAATGGTTGTCAACGGCGTGCCGCCATCCTCAACCGCTGGATGACTTTTACAGGATATCATTCGAAGTAAATAGAATTCAAACCACAACGATCCACTCTATTTTCAGGGGAAAGTGCTATGGAACAAAATGAAGATATACAACTACCGGCTACCGCATTTCCTGATGATAAATCCGTAATGATGGCACCACCCAGAAGCAACGACGGAACATGTGCAACCTGTGGTGGAGGAGCGGCATCCACGCCCCCTTCATACATCTATGCCGTGGGGCGAATCGAACCGCGCTTTCCACGCCTAAGCGTCGAGAAGGAATTCATGCAAGCGACCGGCCGCTCCGAAACAGCCGGAAAAACAGATCGGGAGGCGTTTTTCTCCATGCTATCGCAACGGGAAAACCGCTACCTCGCGCGGCAACTGTGCTGGGTATTCATTATACAAGGCATGGAAACCTATATCCTGCAGCCCCGCGACCCAGGGGACCTCGACCTGCTGATAGAGGCTATCCGCCCTGCCCCCACCCCAATGGATTTGGACATTGTCATCGGACTACGCGGCCCCATTGCTCCACCCGATGCGTGTAACGGACTGATGGTGCCAATGGCTGTATTCGACCAGATCTATTCCTTCGACCGAAACACGCTGATCAAGGCGATTCCAAAGCCGGACAAAATCACCGCCGAGAAGTTTAAACCCATGGCCAGTGAATTGTTCGACCGAGTCATGCAGATGGCGGACAACGCCGGGGCAACAGATGAACACCGCGCACTCAACTACCTGGTCATGCGTTATCCCGCCATCTATGCCACAGCAGCAGAATGCTTCGGTAGGGATTGCGCGCTCACTGGAGTGGATGTGCGCCCATCTCGCCTGAGTGGAACGCGCAAGATAATGGATGTGATTTTCTCGTACAACCACCGACAGACCGATGTCACCGAGAAATATTACGTACGTGTGGATGTGACCGAGGAGTTTCCATTCTTGGTTACCAAAATGTCGCCATACTATGATCGATAGGCTCAGCAATTAACAAGGAGATAAAACATGAACATTCCAGGATTTACCGCACAAAACAGCTTACAAACGAGCAGCGCAAAATATTCAGGCACCAGTTCGAGCACGTCCTTTGAAAGCGGCAATCGGATTTTTCCGCAGATGCGCCGAAACGATGCTTGGGTTACTACATGTACCCGTGGCAAAGGATGCAAAAGCTGGCATTGTTATGAAGATACAGATTTGCAACAGAGCGTTTGCGAGGAAGTCTAGCATATGGGTGCAGCAAGTTGAGGTGAGCCGCCCCATTATCACCGTTAACATCATAAACGAAAGGAGGTTTGATATGAACATGCCAAGGTTTACTGCGGAAGCCTCGCTTCACACGCCAAGCTTGTCATATAAGGCAGAAAAAAATACTTCTGATTACCGTAACGAAATGGTAGTACCAGCGCTGCCTAGAAGAAATGTCTGTAGTGCCGTATGCTGCGTAGCTATCGATGGACGGGCTTACTGCTATCCCTGTGCGGTTCTTTGTTAAGGTAGAAACGCGACGGAAACGAAACCCAGCCTGCCGCACCATGACTAGTGAAGACATAACCTCTGAATAAAGGAGGGGAGCCATAAACATGCCAGGATTTAACGCTGACGCCTCGCTCGAGAAAAGCAAGTTGGCGTTTTGGTCCCCGGCAATGTAAAGCCGGAGAAAAAATGCGGTGGTAAGGAGCGACAAGCTGGGGCGCGGCGACGTTTGAGGGGATTTTTATACGGGATTGTGGCAGTGCTGCTGGCGTAGAATATAGCTCTACAAAAGACGCCAGGCATCATCCACATGAAAATAAAACCCATATTAATCACTGGCTGCTCCAGCGGCATCGGCCGATGCGTGGCCGAGGGACTGAAGGCGCGCGGTTACCGGGTATTCGCCACGGCGCGCAAGGCGGAGGATGTGGAAGCGTTGCAGACCAAAGGGCTGGAAAGCCTGCACCTCGACCTGAATAACTCGGACTCCATCCACGCTGCCGTGGACGAGATCCTGACCCGCACTGGAGGCGGGCTCTATGGGCTGTTCAATAACGCGGGATATGGCCAGCCGGGGGCGGTGGAGGATTTGCGGCGTGAGGTATTACGGGCGCAATTCGAGACCAATCTGTTCGGCATGCTGGAACTGACTAACTGTGTCATTCCGGTGATGCGCGCCCAAGGCGCAGGGCGCATCATCCAGAACAGCTCGCTGCTGGGATTCGTCGCGCTGCCTTATCGCGGCGCCTACAACGCCAGCAAATTCGCCCTGGAAGGCCTCACCGACACCTTGCGTCTGGAGCTGGCAGGCAGCGGCATCCATGTGTCCATCATCGAACCCGGCCCGATCAAAAGCCGCTTCCGCGCCAACGCCCATGCAGCTTACCGGCAAAATATCGACCCCGAACACAGCGCCCACCGCGAACGCTATCGCGGCCTGGAACGGCGCCTGACCAAGCAAGGCCCCGCCGCACCCTTCACCCTGCCGCCCGAAGTGGTGTTGAAAAAAGTGATCCACGCCCTCGAAAGCCCGCGCCCAAAGATACGCTACCCCGTCACGGCGCCTGCCCATTTCTTTGCCACCCTCAAGCGGCTACTGCCGCACAGCGCGCTGGATTGGGTATTACAGCAGGTGGCAAAAGGGGAAAACCGCTGATATGATCCTAAAAAGGGTGGTTGGAGAGTACGCTCACCTGTAATCCAGGAGGGAAGCACCATGTCATTGAAGCGCTATGGAGTCTTGAAGGGACGGGCGATAGACCGGCGGCTCGGCCAGGGGGAGAGTCCGCATTACCAAGTGCACATCGTGGACGAAGACACAGACTATCGGATCGCTGTCAACGTCAAGTCACAACAAAGCCCTTCAGAGCTCGAATATCTCGTCGATGATGCGTTTCAGCACCCGATCACCACGGGCCTGCTCGACTTGCCGCTCGGGTTCACGGTGCTGGAACGCAAACCCAATGGCCTGGCGCTGGACTTTATCCGCGGCAACCTCTTCAATCGCAGCCGGATGCGCCCCCTGCCTTTTAATGTACCCGGCCCGGATAACGACCTGAACGAAGTCATCGACCACTACATACAGCGTGTGATGGCCGATGAAAGCGCGTTGGTCTATGCCTTTGGTGAGCGCTGGGGGCCGGAAGTCATCAAGGACAAGATCTTCGGCTTCAAACCCGGCAATGGCATCCACGATATCCACATGAACCAGGCCAACTCCGCACAGTTCCGGGAAGATGACGGGGTATGGCAGGATGGTGCGATGCTCATCCACTTTCCGGCGCAAAATCAGTGGGTAGCAGTCTTTCTGAAATTCCAGTCGCAGGGCTGGCACAGCGACGACGTCACCGGCCATCGCATCGAACCGGCTCCCACCCCGGGACCGGGACCGACGCCCCAGCCGACCGAACCGCAAGGCGTGGTGTGCATCGTTGCAGCGCTGGTGAATCCAATAGGCCCGGCACCGGAAAAGGAAACGGTGACACTGCTCAACGCCGCCCCCCAGCCGGTCGATCTGGCTGGCTGGACAATTGCGAACAAAGCCAAACAAAAGCATCCACTCAGCGGGATCCTGCCGCCAGGCGAGGTGAAGGTGGTTACCTTGCCGCAAACCGTGCAACTCGGAAACCAGGGGGGCATTATCACCCTGTTGAACCGCGAAGGCCTCAAGGTCGATGGCGTCGCTTACACCAAAGAGCAGGCCCAGCGGGAGGGCTGGACGATCGTATTTTGACCTGAACAGTAGGTTACGATTGCCGTTTTTGGTTTGCTTTCGGATCGGAGGGGTTAATCATGTTTGGAGTTATTGCCAGGTTGGCGCAGTGGAATGGCAAAACGCAAGACTCGACCCCAGCGCCCATCAGGATCGGATAGGGTATAGCTCAAGATGACACATCCGCTTGACTAAATCACTATTAATCGCCATGATTCAAAAGGAATCGACAAACATTAGGAGATAAGTCATGGCCCAGACAAATACCAAAGTGCTTACCGCCCACGTCCCACTACCGCTGGCCGAGAAGGTCGATCAGATGGCGGCTCGCCTTGAGCGGTCACGCGGCTGGATCATGAAACAGGCGCTGTCGGCCTGGATTGATCAGGAAGAGGAACGTAGCCGTCTGACGCGAGAAGCATTGGCCGACGTGGATGCCGGGTGCGTCATCGACCACCAGGCCGTGCAGACGTGGGCCGAGAGCCTCAGCACCGACACCCCGTTGCCGCTGCCGCGCTGATGGAATTGAAGTGGACGAGCAAAGCGTTATCCGATCTGGCGCGGCTATATGAGTTTCTGGCTCTGGTGAACAGGGGAGCTGCTGCGCGCACTGTGCAGTCGCTTGCCGCCGCACCGGCAAGCCTGTTGGCGAACCCGCGCATCGGCGAAAGGCTCGAAGAATTCGAGGCGCGCGAGGTACGTCGAATTCTCGTCGGGCACTACGAGATGCGCTACGAAATTCAGGAATCCACCCTCTACGTACTGCGGCTGTGGCATACGCGCGAGGATCGTTAGCGCGGCTTTACCCCCGATTTCACGATTTCGTGCGCAAGCTGCGCCCCTAATGTGGTTGACCTGACCGAACAGGACGCCAAAGATTTACTGGCCGCTCACGCCTGACAACTATCATTACTTACGCAATACCCTCCCTATTTTTACATGTATGTCGGCTGTACCCAACATGGGCAGGAACCCCCGGCAGATACATTCTTGGCTTGCGAGGCATGGCAGCTTCTTTGCCGACAAGGAGCGAGGGAGAGGATCTTGCTTGATGGGGAGCCATTTCCCCATCAAGCAAGAAGACTGGCCTTTGCTGTGTCGGCGTATTTGAAGAGACCATCGGCGGCCAGGACACCATGACACTGGACTCGGTTCCAGCAGTCGTCGAGAAAGCCGCACAGCACTACGCCGAACGTCTGGTCGAGATTGCCCCGCAAGGCCTGACGGTCGAATCGGGGGCGGTTACCGACCCCCAAAAAACGTGAATTCCAGGAAGTGGCTGTCGATTCCCTGCAACTGACACAACCGCGCTCTGTCGGCGTCGAGCATCTGGGACTTTTTGCCTTGTCGCAGCTTGGATTCAATGAAATATCCGGGTTAAGAGATAATCCGTGATTGACGACCCATTTCGCTATATCTATAATCCCCCGCCAGGTAGCCAGTAAGCTCAGGTAACGATCACTTGCTGTCACCCTCTTCGGATCTTGCGATATGCGGCGATAACTGCCGCAGTTTCAATCCAGGAAGCTTTGATGATTCATTAAGTCAGGGCTTCTCCCGCACAGGAATGCAACGCGCCCGGATAAGTCTGGAACGGCTTTTTACCGGGCTTCCATAGCGCCTCTTCAGTAACATTGACGGCGCAAAGCACATAATACACGCGGGCCGCCGTTTGTCGGCTTGCTGTGAGAATAAAGATTCATCATGAAACCCATGGCCGCATTTTTTATGCGCCAAGGATGGTGTTTTACTGTTCGATATCCCCTGTTTGATGCGTCGCCAGAAGGCAGCCGCCTCTGGCCGCTCGCTGCCGCGATCTCGCTGATGCTTGCCGCTGGCGCGTCGCAAGCTGCGCCAGCGGAACTTGCGCCCGCACCTGCCAGCGTACGACCGCCATGGATGGCGGAAGTGCCGAAAACGCAGGAGCAGTTTTTCGGCTCGCAGACCGCGGAAGAAGGCCTGCGGCGCCAGGAGGAGCGCGAACGGCTACAGCAACAGCAGTTGCGGCCCAAGGCTGACGTTTTGACACCGGAAGTCTCGTCGCGCCCGTCCACTGCCCTACCCGATGAAACGCCTTGTTTCGTCATCAACGAGATCGTCCTGACCAGCGAGGGTTCACAAGCCCTCTCCTGGCTGACGGATACCGCGCAACCTTTTTTGCAGCGCTGCGTGGGCATCGAAGGCTTGCGCAAGATCGCCGCCGCGCTCAATGCGAAATTGCTCGAGTTCGGATACGCCACTTCCCGCGTCTCGCTGCCCGAGCAGAATCTCAAGGAAGGCCGTCTTGTTTTGCGATTGCACGTCGGCCGTGTCGCCGCCGTGAGAATGGTCACGCCGACCGCCGGTGAAGGCGTAGCGACAGCGGACAAGTCCTGGGGTACGTGGCGGAACGCCTTTCCAGTGAGCAAGGGCGACATACTCAATATCCGCGATCTGGAGCAGGGTCTCGAACAGATGAAGCGCCTGCCCAGCCAGTCTGTCACTACCCGGCTGGAGCCGGGGCCGCGCGCCGACACCAGCATCGTCACCATCGTCCGCCAGACCAGCGGCTGGAGCGACCGGTTGCGCGGGGGCATCATCCTGGACAACTCGGGCAGTCGCACGCTTGGCCGTACACAGCTCTTCGGCTATGCCGCCGTTGACAACCTCCTGGGGCTAAACGACATTCTCAACCTCAATGCCAGCAGCAATGCCGAGCAGCCCAACCCCGATCATCGCAGCCAGAGCCTGGGAGGCAGCTACAGCATTCCCTTTGGCTACAGCACATTCACCCTCACCCGCAGCAACAGCCGCTTTGCACAAATGGTGCAAGGCACCACCGCGCGTTTCCTGTCCAGCGGCAAGAGCGAGGTGGCCGAGGCCCGATTGCATCACACCGCGTTCCGCACGGCATCGGCCAAGTTCGGGCTGTACGCCGCAGTCTCCACGCGCCGCGCCAATAGCTATCTCGATGACGTGGAGCTGATTGTTCAACGCCGGCGCACCACTTATGTGGAGACCGGCATCACGTCGAGACAATTGATCGGCAATGCCAGCCTGGATGTCGACCTCGGCTATCGGCGCGGTGTGTCCTGGAGGGATGCCCAGGACGATTTGCCGACCGCCGCCGAAGGGGGGCTAACCCTTCGCCCCAGGATATGGACGCTGACTGCCGCCTACAACCAACCTTTCACGCTGGGCGGGCGGCCTTTCCAATACACCACCACGCTGCGCGGCCAACATACCGGCGATACCACGCTGGTGACGGATCAGATTGCAATCGGCCATCGCTGGAGTGTGCGTGGCTTTGATGGCGACAGCGTGCTGCTGGCGGAAAGCGGCTTCTTCCACCGTAACGATCTGTCAACACCCGTGAGCTGGATACGTGGCGTGGATACGGCCGTCTATCTTGGCGTCGACCATGGCCGGGTATGGGGAGCGAACGATGCCTTCCTCATAGGCAACAGGCTGGCGGGGGCTGCGCTGGGGATGCGTGGCACGTGGAAGGCGGTGCAGTTCGATGCGGCGCTCGGCGCACCTCTCTACAAACCGGATGGATTTAAAACAGGGAACTGGAATCCTTATCTGTCTGTGACGTATGTGTTTGGTTGATCGGGCAAACCGGATAACAACAAGTAATGATGCTTTGGGGATGGCGGACATGAACAAAAAACAGGGTATGGCGCGGCTGCAACAAGAAACAACTCATCAGGCGCCCTGGGTACGGCGCGTGGCGAAGGCAGTGTTGGCAATATATCTGTGGCAAAGCAGCCTTGCGATTGTGCCCATCTCTGCCCAGGCCGCGGATGGCTCCACCCTCCCCATCACATCCTCGAGCACTGCACCTGCCGGGCAGCGCCCAATCATGGATGCTGCGGCAAACGGCGTGCCCCTCGTCCATATCGCTCCGCCCAGCAGCGCGGGCGTGTCGCACAATCAGTATGACCAGTTCAACGTCAATCCGAATGGCCTGATTCTCAACAACAGCACAGGGGCCACCCAAACACAGCTCGGCGGTTTGATTGGCGAAAACCTGCAGATGGGTCCAACCCCGGCGCGCATCATCCTCAACGAAGTCGTGACGGCCAACCCTTCGCAGTTGCACGGAACGATAGAGATCGCTGGCCGGCGGGCAGACATCGTGATTGCCAACCCCAACGGCATCACCTGCGACGGCTGCGGCTTCCTCAACACAGGGCGGGCGAGCCTCACCACTGGCATGCCCCGTTTCGGCGAGGGAGGCAGCCTCACCGGATTCGATGTGCGTCAAGGGCAACTGACGATCGGTAGCCGGGGGTTGACGGCCACCAACCTCGAACAACTCGATTTGATTGCACGCGGCATGGTGATAGAAGGCGAGGTCTGGGCCAAAAACCTGAACGCCATCGCAGGCGCCAACCAGGTGCTGTATGCCACCTTGCAGGCAACCACCCAGACAGGCAATGGTGCAGGGCCCCGCTTTGCCATCGACATCAAGGACATGGGCGGCATGTATGCTCATCAGGTCTATCTGGTGGCCACCGAACAGGGGCTGGGCGTCAACAGCCAGGGCCGCATGGCGGCCTTGCAGGGCAATCTGACGCTCTCCACCAACGGCAACCTCACACTCAAAGACAGCTACGCCAAACAAAACATCCAGATCAACAGCACCGGCAACACCACACTTGCCGGACAGACGGTGAGCGAGGGGAATACACGAATCGCCAGCGGCGGCAAGGTGAGCCAGTCGGGTATCGTTGATGCGCAAGGTCAATTGGCGATCAGCGCAGCGCAGCTTGATAACAGCGGAGAACTCGTCCAGCGCAGCACCGGCACGTTGGACATCGCCACGACGGGAGCCGCCAGCAACAGCGGTACGATCTACAGCGCAGGCCGACTCGACCTGCGTGCGGCGAGCTTCACCGACAGCCAGGGCACACTGCTGGCGGCGGATGATCTGAGCGTGCGGGCGCAGGCCATCCATCTCAACGGCACCCAGATCATCACCGACCGCAATCTCGATCTTGATGCGACATCCTTGGGTGACCTCACCGCCTTTAAAACCCAACTCCATGCTGCGGGCAATCTGCACGCCGCCGGGCGGATCAGCAACACGGCGGGCCTGTGGCAGGCCGGGCAATCGGTGATGTTGAGAGGCACATCTATTGCTAATCAAGGCGGCACCATCCTGGCGGGCGGCGCGCTGGATGTCGCCGTCACAGGCACCGTCGATAACCGTAACGGTAATCTGCTCGGTGGCGGCAACGTCACGGTCGCCGCAGGGAGCCTGGTCAACGATGACTATGCGCAAATCATTGGCGATCAGACCACGCGGATTACCACCACGGGCATTGTCAGCAACCAGAATAGCGTGATCTCCGGCAAGACCGGCCTTGCCCTGCACACCAGTGGCAACGCACTCGACAACGCCGGGGGCGTGCTGGTGTCGGACACGGGTCTCTCCATCAACGCCGGTACGCTCATCAATAACCAGGGCCGCATCGTCTCCGTCGGCGCTGTGCAGGGATGCACGAGTGCCGCAAGCGCAGGCGACGGCATGGATGCCGGAGGTAGAGCAACGCAGGGAGCAGTTGCCGGATGCGCGGGAACGGCCATCGATGCCGCCGCAATCATCAACCAGCAAGGGATGATCGATGCGGCCAACGGCCTGATCATCGTCACGCCGGGCAGCGTGGACAACCTCGACGGTGTGATCCAGGCGGGTGCGGGCACGCTAACGCTGCAATCGGACAACCTTGACAACACCGGGGGCAAGGTGCTGGCGAGAGACGGGGTATCCCTCATCACCGGAACGCTCGCCAACAATGCCAACGAAGCCCATATCTTTCCAGATATGCCCTACGACCCCTCCGCCATTGCCACTATCGCCTCCTCCCAGGGCTCAGTCTCGATAACCGCAGGCCAAACCAGCAACCGCATGGGCCTAATCACCTCGGCGACCGGCACCCGGATCGCTACCGAGGCTCTCGACAACACAGCCGGTCAAATCTCCTCGGATGCAACGCTCACCATCGACACCCACCGCCAGCGTCTGGCCAACCGCAGCGGCACGATCGCAGCCAAGGACACGATCACCCTTGCTGCCGGTGAACTGGATAACTTCTTTGGCGTCATTTCGGCTGACAAGCGGATGGACATCGACAGCACGGGCGCTATCGTCAACCGTGGCTGGATAGTCAGCAACGGCCAGATCTCTCTGACGGGCGTATCGCTCGACAACACCATGGGACTGGTTCATGCCAAACAGGATACGCAGGTAAACCTGGGCACGGGATTGCTCATCAACGAAGAAGGAGGAATTAGTAGCGCCCGGAGCCTCACCCTCCAGAGTGGCGAGATCCGCAACAAGTGGGGATCTCTTCTCTCCGGCTCGGCACTGAACCTCGACACTCAGGGCCACGCCCTGGACAACAGCGGTGGCCGGATCGTAGCCAACGGCGATGTCGCGCTGACTACCGCACCCTTCACCAATAGCTACGGCACCGTGGCCAGCCTGCAAGGCAACCTGAGCATCAACAACAACGGCCAGGCTCTCGACAACCAAAGCGGAAAACTGCAAGCCGCAGGCAACACCACGATTCGTGCCGGAGATACCGCCAATCAGACCGGCCTCATCAGCGGCACGGACATAACGCTCGTCACGGGCAGTCTCGAAAATACCAGCGGCACGGTGATTGCCGGAGGCAAACTCAGCGCCGATACCCAGGCACTCAACAACGACCAGGGATTGCTGATGTCGGTGGGCGACAGCCGCATCGACACCCACGGGCAGCGCCTGACCGTCACCCGCAGCGGCAACAGCGGCGGCATTGTTGCAGGTGGCGCTCTGCACATCCAGAGCGGCACGCTGCATAACCCATCGGGCTACCTCGCCAGCGGCGGCGGCCAGACCTTGAACATCACCGGCGACCTGGACAACCGCGTGCTGGACGGCATAGCAGGACAAATCGTCAGTAACGGCGACATCGCCATCGATGCTGCCAACATTCTGAACAATAGCGGGGCAATCAATGCGCTGGGGAATGGCAGCCTGCGCGCCCGCCAGACCATCGACAATCGCGGCGGGCGCATCGCCGCCAACGGCAACGTCACATTCGACGCCACCACCCTCGACAACAGTGACTCGAATGGCGCGGCAGGACGGCTCGACGCCGCCGCAGTCACGCTCAACGCATCGACATTTTCCAATGTCGGCGGCGTCCTGCGCGCAGCCAATGACTCTACGATTACTACCAACACACTGAACAACACCCAGGGCACGATCAGCGCCAAACGCAACCTGACCATCGCCGCTGTGCAGGGATGCACGAGTGCCGCGAGCGCAGGATGCGCAGGAGCGGCCGCTACCACCCTGAACAATACCCTCGGCACACTGGTAGGCGACGAGCGTGTCACGGTGACCACCCGCAGCCAGGCACCGGGCGGCACGATTGCATCGAACAATGACGTGACCCTGAACATCCAGGGTGATTACCTCAACACCGGCCTGCTCTCGGCACGCAAAGATCTCACCATCAATGCCAACAGCATCACCAACAGCGGCGCGCTCATCGCCAACGACACACTAGCGGCCACCACCTCCGGCGATCTCACCAACAGCGGCGAGATCAGCGCCTACCATACCCGGCTCAACGTCGGCGGCGTGTTAATCAACACGGCAAACGGCCTCATCGACGGCACCATCACCGACATCAGCGCAGACATCATCAGCAACACTGCGCGTATCTATGGCGACGATCTGCGCATCGCAGGCAATATCCTCAACAACACAGGCCCCGGCATCCTGGGCGCGCGCAATCTGCTGTTGATAGGCGCCCGGACGATCAATAACACCTACGGCGGATCACTCTTCAGTCTGGGGGATATGGTCATCGGCGGCGCACTGGACAGCGACAGCAACGTAACGGGCTGGAGCAACAGCCTGCTCAACGGATCGAGCCATATCGAGGCGCTCGGCAACCTGCGTATCGGCACCACCACCCTCACCAATCGCAACGACACCCTGAGCATCGCATCGGTTACAGATCCCTCGAAACAGGAGGATAAAGTCCAGCCCAGCGACTCCCTCACCAAATACCTGGCATCCCAATGCGACGACGTCGGCGGGGATGGGGATAAAGTGAACTGCCAGGTGCATCCCGACAAGTACGGCCAGCGCAGCCCCGTCGCCCCGGTGCGTGAGAGCGCAGGTATTTTTGGCCCTGTGCAGATCAACTACACTTGGGATGCGCCCGAATTCGCGCGCTTTGGCGTGACACCAGTAGGCGCCCCACCCGCCGCACCCAGCAGCACCTGCGGCCTGTTCAACAACCCAGCCTGCGCGCAATGGAAGCTTGATTACGCAGCGTGGAACATTGGCTACCAAAGTGCGCTTGACCAACTGGAAATCAAGGTCAACGCCTACAACACCGAGGTCAATGAAGACAACCGGCTGGACAGCTTTGAAGATTATACTTTGTACCGCCTCACCGCGACCCGCGCCCATAACGAAGTACTTAGCAGCTCCCCCGCCCAGATCTTCTCGGGCGGAAACATGACATTGAACGGCGGAAAGGTAGACAACCTCAACAGCCAGATCGTGGCGGGGGGCAATCTCTACAAATTACTTGATGCCGGACTCAACAACGACGCCGCGACAAAAGTGGATGTCACCATGTACAAGGGCACGGCGGAATACACCCAGGTCAATGCCTGCGGCACGTTTGGTGGTGATCACTGCCGGGATTGGTACGGGCAAACTAACTACGACGAAGCACCATTGCATTCAAACGGCCATGGCTTGCCGCTGCTAAGCGTCCCTGGCGTGAACAAGGACCGCCAGGAACACATCAACCTCACCGCAACCAAGCCTCTTGCCCCCTCCATCACCGCTCCGTCCAACGCCGCAGCAGGTGCCGCCACCGCAGCCTCAGGCAATACGCGCAGCGCCGCGCCACAAGGCATCATCGCCACTCTGGACACCAACGACTATGTCCCGCTGTCCATCCAGCGCGTGGCCGCCGCTGGCACCGGTGAACGCGCGCGTGAGGTGATTCTCACCACCCCGCCGCGCCTGGCCGTGCCCGGCAGCCGCCTGTTCGTCATTCACTCCGAACCGGAGGCCAATTACCTGATCGAAACCGACCCGCGCTTCATCCGCAACCGCGACTTCGTGGGATCGGATTATTTCTTCACCCAGCTCAACCTCGACCCCGAGCGGCACCTCAAGCGCTACGGCGACGGCTTTTACGAACAGCAGCTCGTCAACGGCCAAATCCTCGCCCTGACCAGCCAACGCTATCTCACTGGCTACCGCAACAGCGAGCAGCAATACCAGGCCCTGATGGAAGCGGGCGTCGCCTTTGCCCGCGACTACCAGCTCACCCCGGGCGTGGCCCTGACGGGTGAACAGATGGCGATACTCACCACCGATATCGTCTGGCTCACCACCCGCACCGTCACCCTGCCCGATGGCAGCACCACCCAGGTCCTCGTACCCCAGGTCTACCTGCGCCGCCCCGAGGGCGGTGACCTGCGCAGCGACGGATCGCTGATCGCCGGCGAGAATGTCTTCATCAAGACACAAGGTGGCTTGAACAACACCGGCACTATCACCGCGCGCAGCAGCGCCACATTGATCGTCGGTGACGACCTGGTCAACCAGGGCGGGCGCATCAGCGGCCAGAACATCGTCGCCCGCGCCCGCAACGACCTGAAAAACCTCTCCGGCCTCATCGAAGGCCTGGGCGGCGACAGCCAGATCACGCTCCAGGCCGGGCGCGACCTGGTGTTGCAAACCAACACCCTCGACACGGCAAATAGCGATATCAGCAGCACCCGCACCAACCTCGGCCGCATCGCCACCGTACAGGGCGGCAACGTGCGGCTCAATGCCGGGCGTGATCTGCTCGCCTCAGGCAGCACCGTGAGCGCCACCACCGATCTCACCGCCACCGCCGGGCGCGACCTCACCGCCACCGCCATCGCCAGCCGCTACCAGATCCAGAGCCGCGCTGTGCAGGGATGCACGAGTGCCGCAGGCGCAGGATGCGCAGGAGCGGCCGACACTTCAGGACACAACGTCGCAGGCCGCAGCGGCTACATCACCGAAGAAACCATCACCCAGCAGGTGGCCACCTTCACCGCCGGTAACAATGCCGCCCTAGTGGCAGGCAATAACGCCACACTCACCGGCGCCGATCTCATGGCGGGCGCGGATGCCCTGCTCCAGGGCGCAAACGTCCGCATCGCCTCGGTCAAAAACCGCCAGAGCAACGACATCCAAACCGTCGGCAACGATAATTACAACCGCATCGCGCAAGACACCGAAACCCTCGCGGGCGGTAATCTCATTACGGGTGACAACCTCACCATTAGGGCCACCGGCCTGCCCGGCGCACCGCTCGACACCACCGCCGTGCAGGGATGCACAAGTGCCGCAGGCGCAGGCGACGGCATGGATGCCGGAGGTAGAGCAACGCAGGGAGCAGTTGCCGGATGCGCAGGAGCGGCCACCGGCAACCTCACCGCCACCGGTGCCACCCTCAGCGCCGGTACCGGCCAGGCCAGCCTGATCGCCCGCAACGACATCACTCTGCAAAACGCCACCACCGCGTACCGGGCCGTGAGCGAAAGTCAGGACACCAGCGGCAACCTCTTCCAGAGCGTCACCACCACCCGGAGCGCGGACACCACCGGCACACGGGCGACTGGCACCACCGTCACCGGCAACACGGTGCTGATCCAGGCCGGGCGCGATGCCACTCTCATCGGCAGCCAGGCCGTGGCCGAGGGTGATCTGTCCATCGACGCCGGCCGCGACCTCACCCTCGCCCCCGCGCAGCAGGACACGCGCTCCACGTCGTCCCAGCAGAAAACCACCGATGGCCTGTTCTCCGGCGGCGGCCTCAGCCTCACCTTGGGTACGCAGCGGCAGCGCCAGAATGACCAGGGCGGCAGCACCTTCCAGTCGGGCAGTACGGTGGGCAGCCTTGGCGGCAACGTCAGCCTCACCGCCCAAAACACCTACCAGCAGACCGGCAGCAGCGTGCTCGCCCCGCAGGGCAACATCGACATCCTCGCCCAAAAGGTGGACATCATCGAGGCACACAACACCGGGCAGAGCGCACAGGAGACCAGGTTCGAGCAATCGGGCCTGACCCTCGCCCTCAGCAGCCCGCTGATCTCCGCCCTCCAGACCGGGCAGCAGATGGTCAGCGCCGCCGGCAAGACCAGCGACCGCAGGGTACAGGCCCTGGCGCTCGCTACCACGGGACTCGCAGGCTATAACCTGTATAACGCGGTCACCCGGAACCCGGCACAGGCCGGCGGCATCAACGTCAGTATCTCGGCGGGGGCCAGCCAGAGCCAGAGCAACAGCACCCAGGCCAGCAACAGCGTCACCGGATCGACCGTCGTCGCCGGTGGCAACGTCAACATCAGCGCCACGGGCGCGGGGAACGCGAGCGACCTGACGATTCAGGGCAGCCGCGTCACGGCAGGCAGTAATGTGACGCTCAAGGCCGATGACGAGATCAACCTACTGGCCTCCCAGAGTACGGCCGAGCAGCACAGCACCAATAAAAACTCCAGCGCGAGCCTGGGCGTGAGCTTCGGCACCGATGGATTGATGGTAACCGCCAGCGCCAGTGGCGGGCGCGGCAAGGCCGACGGCAGCGATGTGACATGGACGAATACTCGCGTCGAAGCGGGCAATACATTCACGCTGGAATCCGGCGGCGACACCACCCTCAAAGGTGCAGTGGTCAGCGGTAAACAGGTCATTGCCGATGTGGGTGGCAACCTCAACATCGAAAGTCTGCAAGACACCAGCATCTACGACAGCAAACAGCAGAGCATCGGTGGCAGCATCTCGGTCGGTTACGGCAAGGTAGGTGGCAGCTTCAATGCCAGCCAGCAGAAAATCAACAGCGACTTCGCCAGCGTCATCGAGCAATCCGGCATCAAGGCGGGGGATGGCGGTTTTCAGGTTGCGGTTAAGGGCAATACCGATCTCAAGGGCGGCGCCATCACCAGCAGCCAGGCTGCCGTAGAACAAAACAGCAACGGCTTCCAGACGGGCGGCAGCCTCACCCTCTCCGACATTCAAAACCAGGCCAGCTACGACGCCAACGCAGCAAGCATCAATTTCGGCGCCGGTGTCCGCCTGGATGGAAAACTCGCCCCCAGCGGCACCGGCGCGGGGCTTGGCAAGGACGAGGGTAGCGCATCCAGCGCCACCCGCGCCGGCATCAGCGGCATTGCCGGCGACAAAGAGGCGCGAACCGGCGACATCGAGACCGGCATTGGCAAAATCTTCGATGCCGACAAGGTGCAGAAAGACATCAATGCACAGGTGCAGATCACGCAAATGTTCGGGCAGCAGGCCAGTACAGCGGTGGACAATTACGTGCAAAGCCAGAGAAAAGCCTTGCAAGAGCAACTCAAAGCCGCCACGACCGGGCCTGAAAAAACAGCGGTTCAAACCCAGTTAAACGAACTGAGGATGCAAGAACAGATCATGAATGTGCTGATAGGCGCGGTGACGGGCCTGGGCGGCACGGCACTGGCCAAAGATGTCTTGTCGGCGGCGGCCGATCAGATGCGCCAGATCATGGCTGAGGACTCGAAGAAATTTCCTGGCGTGACTGATGGCAAAACCACCCTGACCAACCTCTCCGGCGAAAGCGAAGGTGTGCGGGGAGATAACATGAAGATCGGCGGCACACGGGTGGATCTGGATATACTGTGCGGGGTGACAAATGAGCGGTGCAAGACTAATCCGGATGGGAGCCTGGCGCTCGCAAACGGGCAAATTCAATTTGATGCAAAAGATGAGAAGGGTAATTCGATATCACTCGCTGACTTCCTGAAAATCCCCGATGGCCAGAAGATGGTTGGCCCCACAGGCGGCATACAGGGCGCCAAAGGCACGCTGTTTGGTGCGCCTTATGCTGCGGGCAGTTGGCAAGACAAGCTCATCGAGGCTTTCAGTGGAACGCATGACCATATCGGCGGGAAGCTCAGCGGTTTGTATGACGAGCAGGGAAATATCAAGCGGGGGATGTCGGGCATTGAAAGGAAGGCTTATGACACTTGGGCTGGTGTAGCGATCGTGCCCTCTGCCCCCTTTGCCATGACAGAGGCTTTATCGCCAGAAGTCTGGAAGGCCATTTCTATATTGCTGAAAGGTATCAAATGAAACAACCGATGCATCTATGGATGACTTTATGCCTAAGCTTTTTACTAACGGGGTGTGGGACTCAAGTGCCACTCAGCGGTAAAGCCTACGATGATTACATAAAATCCATCAAGCCCTACAGCGAATACTGGGTCAGGGAAGGGTTGACGGTGGAAGGGAGGCGGGAAGACTCATGGGCGTGTGGCGCAGCTCGCACGGTTCATGGAGCCAGCCATGTGATTTTTTCGGACGAGCAGGAGAAAGCAGAAAGGCGCCCCGAAGAAAAGGATAATTTTGCAGCTCGGAGGAGATTGTCACAAGCCTGGGTCGAGTGCATGAAGGCCAAGGGGTATCGCTATGCAAAATAGGCCGCATTGAAAAAACATTGAAAATGGGGGCTCGAATTCAAGCCATCGTGTCCTCCACGAAAAATGGGGTCACACGAAAAATGGGGTCACACACGAAAAATGGGGTCCGAAAAATGGGGTCACAGCGAAAAATGGGGTCAAGCGAAAAATGGGGTCACGTCTTGACATCAGTGTTTCCGACAAGCTAATCTGCATCCATGGCCCGCTCCCTTCGACTTGAGTTTCCTGGCGCAATCTATCACGTCACTTCGCGCGGCAACGCGCGGAATGCGATCTTTATTGATGATGAGGATCGGGGCTTGTTTTTGGGTTGCCTTGGCGAGGTGGTGGCGCGCTTCGATTGGCTGTGCCACGCCTACTGCCTGATGGACAATCACTATCATCTGCTTATCGAGACGCCGGAAGCCAACCTGTCGCTGGGCATGCGCCAATTGAACGGTGTCTATACGCAGCGTTTTAATCGGCATCGCGGGCGCGTGGGACATATGTTCCAGGGGCGATTCAAGGCGATTGTGGTGGATCGTGACAGCTACCTGCTGGAGTTATGCCGCTATGTCGTGCTAAACCCGATACGTGCCGGTATGGTAAGGAAAATTGAGCGCTACGCTTGGAGCAGTTACCCGGCAACGATGGGGCTGGCCGAATGTCCGGCGTGGCTCAAAACGGACTGGGTGCTGGGCCAATTTGCCAAAACGCATGCCGTAGCCCGGCGGCGCTACGCTGAGTTTGTGGCAGAAGGTGGGGGCCTTCCGTCCCCGTGGCTGGCGGTGAGAGGCCAGGCGTTGCTGGGATCGGAAGCCTTTGTGGAAACGATGCGCCCGTTGCTTGAAGGCGTACGCGAGTTGAAGGAAATCCCGCGCACCCAGCGTTTGCTGCATCGACCCAGCCTGGAAAGAATGTTTACAAAGGTGGTTCAAGGCGATAAGGCCTTGCGCGACGAGGCAATTCGAAAAGCGTATCTGGACTATGGCTATACCATGGCTACGATTGCTCGTCATGCCAGGGTGCATTATTCTACGGTGAGCAAGGTGATCAAGGGCGAGAGGTGAAAGCGTGACGTCAAGACTTGACCCCGTGCTTGTTGAAGACTTGACCCCGTGCTTGTTGAAGACTTGACCCCGTGCTTGTTGAAGACTTGACCCCGTGCTTTGCTTGACCCCGTGCTTGCTGTCTGAGCAGGTCGCTGATCGCCGATCGCCCCAACCAGGCGGGCGATCAGGCCGATCGCTGGTCGGCGCCGCGCAGCAACAGGGCGCCGAAATCGGAGGACAGCGCACCGCCGTCGAAGTCGGCGCGGACGGAAAAACCGGCAATGGCAGGAAAGCGAAGCTGGCTTGGGGTAGAATTATCCATGGGCGGTCTCGTTTTGCTTCATCCGAAGCGTTCTTGGCGGAACACCAATTATATCAATTGGTTAAACGAGATTCGCCCCTTTTTATGAAAAATTCGGGTTAGCAAGTTCCTGCGGGGAATACACCGTTGGATTCACGGTTCGTCCGAGCCGGTTCGTTGCCTCTTCCAAAACAGTGAACACATCGGCGTAAGACAGACTATCACTCACCACCATCAGATCGATATCGCTCATCGCCGTATCCTGCCCCTTGGCTACCGACCCATAAACAAATGCGGCATTAATCTGCGCCGCCAACGGCGCCAGTGCGGCGCGCAACACATCGGCAAGCCCCGAAGTCTTCAGCACTAAACCGCGCAACTCCTCGAACACCGCTGCCGCCGCATTGGCCTGATAGTGCTTCTGATTGCCTACACGCATAACGGTCACCAATCCCGCCGCTTCAAGGCGAGCCAATTCCCGCTGCACTGCACCCATACCCGACGCCGCGAGGGCAATCATCTCATTGGCGTAAAAACTCCGGCCTGGATTGCCGAACAGCACAGCCAATACGCGCTGCTGCACTTTGGTGAAAATCGCGTCGGCAACCCCAGCCGAGTGGACTAACTGTGATTTTTTGGCTGGTGGCTTCATTATTCCCATATTGGGCATGATAAGCCCCGATATGGGTATACTCAAGCGGGTCGGTTTTTTATTTAATGGCACTGTGTCTTCGCTGATATTGCAAGCGCGGTCTCTGTTTTGCAAAGCGCCATAGCCCGCCAGAGCGCCCGTCCCGCATTCCATCTCATTTTGAGGAAGACGATACCAGTGCTTCTGTGGCAAAATCTAAGGCACCCTAACTACGATTTTGGCATTGAGACATATTAAGATGGCGACGCAAAAGAGCAACCTGAACAGCTTTGGCACCCAATCCACCCTCACCGTTGACGGAAAAAACTACCTCTACCATTCGCTGCCGGTGCTGGCCAAGGCCGGTATCGGCGATAGTGCGCGGCTGCCCTTTTCGCTCAAAATCCTGCTGGAAAATCTGTTGCGCCAGGAAGACGGCATTGCGGTCAAAAAGGCTGATATCGAGGCCCTGACGCAGTGGAATCCCACGGCTGAGCCTGACCAGGAAATCTTTTTCATGCCATCGCGGGTGCTGCTCCAGGACTTCACTGGCGTGCCCGCCGTTGCCGATCTGGCAGCGATGCGTGCCGCGTTGCAGCGCCTGGGCGGCGATCCCCGCAAGATCAACCCTTTCACGCCCGCCGATCTGGTGATCGACCATTCGGTACAGGTAGACCAGTACGGCAGCTCCACGGCTTTTCAGGCCAACGCCACCCGCGAATTCGAACGCAACAGCGAGCGCTACCAGTTTCTGCGCTGGGGTCAAAACGCCTTCAACAACTTTCATGTCGTGCCACCAGACAACGGCATCGTCCATCAGATCAACCTCGAATACCTGGCTCCGGTGGCGATGGTTGCCGAACAGGATGGCGTTGCCTGGATCTATCCCGACACCGTGATCGGCACCGACTCCCACACCACCATGATCAATGGCTTGGGCGTACTGGGCTGGGGCGTGGGCGGCATCGAGGCTGAGGCGGCGTTGCTCGGCCAGCCCAGCTCGATGCTCATCCCACAAGTGGTGGGATTCAAACTCGTCGGAAAACTGCCTGCCGGTGCCACCGCCACTGATCTGGTGCTGACTATCACCCAGGTGCTGCGCAAAAAGGGCGTGGTGGGCAAATTCGTGGAATTTTATGGCCCTGGCCTCGCCCATCTGACACTCGCCGACCGCGCCACCATCGCCAACATGGCCCCGGAATATGGCGCGACCTGCGGCATCTTCCCGGTGGACAGCCAGACCACCGGCTACCTGCGCCTCACCGGACGGGAGCATCTGATACCACTGGTGGAGGCCTATTACCAGGCGCAAGGGCTGTGGTATTCGCCGGACCAGCCCGAGCCGGCCTATTCGGAAACTGTGGTGTTCGACCTGGGCTCCGTCGTGCCATGCCTGGCCGGCCCGTCGCGTCCGCAAGACCGTGCCCCGCTCGGCGAAGTACGCAACTCGTTCCGCAAGCTGCTTGCTAATCAGTACAAGGAAGAAGCCTCCGCCCTGCATAAAGAAGAGCTCAACCACTGGCTGAATGAGGGTGGCAACCCCGTCCTTATTACCCCGGAACTGGCGCCCACCCACCCGGACGAGGCGTTGAATGTGTTCGGCACCTGCGTGCCGGTGCGCCAGCCCGATGGCTTGGCCTACAAGCTCTGCCACGGCTCGGTGGTCATCGCCGCCATCACCAGCTGCACCAACACATCCAATCCGTCAGTGATGATCGCTGCGGCGCTGCTGGCGAAAAACGCGGTGCAGCGCGGCCTACAGGTCAAACCTTGGGTCAAAACCAGCCTCGCGCCCGGATCGAGGGTGGTCACCGATTACCTTATCAAGTCCGGCCTGATGCCGTATTTGGAGGCATTGCGCTTCCATCTGGTGGGCTACGGCTGCACCACCTGCATCGGCAACAGCGGCCCGTTGTCCGACCACATATCGCAGGCCATTCTCGACGGTGATCTCGCTGTGGCGTCGGTGCTGTCCGGCAACCGCAATTTCGAAGGGCGCGTCAATCCACTGGTGCGCGCCAACTATCTTGGCTCGCCGCCGCTGGTAGTGGCCTATGCCCTGGCAGGCAACATCAATATCGACCTGACGGTAGATCCCATCGGCATCACCCCCACTGGCGAGATGGTCTACCTCAAGGATATCTGGCCTACCAACGAGGAGATTGCCGACCTGGCACGCGCCCATGTGGTATCCACCCAATACAAGCGCACCTACTCGGACATCTTTCACGGTAATAGCGAATGGAACAGTCTGGCAGTGCCCAGTGGCCAGTTGTTTGACTGGAATAACGATTCGACTTACATCAAGGAGCCGCCTTTCTTTGACGGCATCACCACCACGCCCGCGCCACTCACCGATATCGTCCAGGCCAGGGTACTGGCGCTGCTGGGAGATTCCGTCACCACCGACCACATATCCCCTGCCGGCTCCATCGGCAAAACCAGCCCCGCCGGGAAATACCTGATTGGCCTGGGTGTGCCCGCTACCGACTTCAACTCCTACGGCGCACGGCGCGGCAATCATGAGGTCATGGTGCGCGGCACCTTCGCCAACGTGCGTCTGAAAAACAAGCTGGTCGAAGGCGTGGAAGGCGGCGTGACGCTACACCTGCCGGCTGGCGAACAAATGTCGATCTATGACGCCTCGATGCGCTACCAGGCGCAGGGCACATCGCTCATCGTCATCGCCGGCAAAGAGTACGGCACCGGCTCGTCGCGCGACTGGGCGGCCAAAGGCCCCAAACTGCTCGGCATTCACGCTGTGATCGCCGAGAGTTTCGAGCGCATCCACCGCTCCAACCTGGTGGGCATGGGCATCCTGCCGCTGCAATTCCTGCCCGGCGAAAGCGCCCAGACGCTGGAGCTAACTGGACACGAGACCTACGACATCGCTGGCCTCACCGCGCTCACACCGGGGCAGAAAATCGAAGTCGTAGCAACCGCCGCCGACGGCAGCATCAAACGATTCACTGTCCAGTCACGTATCGACACCGCCAACGAAGTGGAATACTTCCGCCACGGCGGCATCTTGCCGTACGTGCTGCGGCAGTCGGTGCGGGAATAATACCCTCGTGTGCTCTCCCGCCTCGTCCAACGACAAGTGAGCCTGGAGGGGCGAAAGTTGGGATCATGGAGGCATGATCCCAACTTTACATACCCAAGGACACTACTGTCCGGAGATTTCTTCAAATAAATTCAATTGCGTCAGCCAGCACAGGCGTTTCATGGTGCTTCCCTACCTCACCTCCAGTCAGGCAGAACCCTCAACCTGGGAGCCTGCCGGACTTAGAGGATCATAGCGAAAACTGTCCTCGCTCTCCCACTTTTGCAGCACGACTCCATGGATGGAGGAGGTAGAACGGTGTCTGGAACAGCCGTCGAGGAGATAGAGCAATGCATGGAGCAATTGCCGGGATGCGAACAAAATCCGGCAGGCTCATGGGATATGGTGCTTGCCCATCAATCTCACAGTGCTGGCCCAAGGCCCTTCTTCTTCGGCTGGTTGCTCGGTAAAACGGACCTCGCTGCCAATGGTCAATTTATCAAAGGCATCCTCCAGAACGGCATTGCGGTGAAAATTGATTTCATGCCCGTCCGCAGCCTCTATCATCCCGGCACTTCTTTCAGGAAACAGTTGCGCAACCCGCCCATGGGAGGGCATCTCGTGGGTTTTGACGTCAGCACGCCGGCGCCGGGAGTAATCTTCCAATTGGCGCTCGACAGCATCGAAGGCATCCCGGATTGCCACATAAACATCCTCATGGGCATGGTGTTCCGGGGAGGCGCGGCTCGCCACGATCTCTCCATTGGGCACGGTCAGATCAACCCGCACATGGTAGAGATTGCCCTGATGATGACGCGAGTTGTGTAATTCGACCATGACGCGGCATCTCATGATGCGGTCATAAAACTCATCAAGTTTGTCAACCCTCTTGCGGACATCAGCTTCAACCAAATCCGAGGGGGACATGTTGCGAAACGTGACTTGCAGCGGCAGTTGCATATGCATCTCCTTTTCGTTTTGCTGTGAAATTTCGCAGGGTTATCCCTGTCTTGTTGCTTTTCATCTATGCCCTATAACCTGGGGCGCCCCTCCTCTGCGAAACCCTTTTCATGGTGATCCTGACAATCGTAACAGCGCTTTGCGGTCGGATAGACGGACAGTCGCTCGTAGCCAACCTCTCCCTCACAATCCAGGCACATGCCGTACATGCCTGTGGCGATGCGCTGCAGTGCGTCTTCGATATCACGAACTTCGTTGACGTGACGGTGGATAACAGCAAGATCCAGATCCGATAGAAGATCAGCAACGGATTCTTCTCCAATATCGTGGACGGTGGTGGCAAGGTCGATGTAGTGCTCGTTGTCCGATTGCAATAATTCCCGGCGGATTTCCTCCAGCAACGCGGCTTTTTGCGCGCGCAGCCGCGCCCGGAAGTCCGCAAGCTGTTGTTGTGATAAAAAATTCATGTTAGCCCTCCTCTTCTATCGATCCTTGGCCTGGCCGTTCTTCACCGGTACTTCGCACCTCCTCCATGGGCTCTGACCACTCTTTGGGTTCCATATCGGTTTCCTCATACCCCAAATCATCCCGCTCAACACCGTCCACGGGTCCGGTCCAATCTTCCGGGGCTTCGATCAATTCCACATCCATGTCATACCACGCGTCCAAATCCAGCGACTCCACGTCTCCGTCGAAATGCTGAATATCGACAACACGGTCAGTCTCGTCCACAACAATCACCTGGAATTCCTGACCTTTATCCAAATGCCGGTACCAGTTTCCTACCATCGGATCGTTCTCGGTCGGCATTGATTTACCCCCTGCACAATTCCCTTGTTTTCCGCGTAGGTTCACTATAATCACAAAATCGATTCAGAAGAAAGCTGATTAAACAATTTGTTTGATCTAAATCAAACAAGGCGCAGATACTTGCCTTTCGTGGGGTGGCTTTGCCATAATTATCCCGAAATTCCGCCACGGAAGGGGCAACAAATAAACCACTTTCTGGCTGAGCATCGTATGCACAACAATAAACACCTGATTTTATCCCCCCATTACGCAGCAACAACCCGTAAATCAGAGCAATCTGCCTTCACACTGATCGAGTTGCTGGTCACCCTCACCATTGCCGGGATTATCGCCGTCTCCGCCGCGCCTTCGCTGCAAAACCTGCTCATGGACAATCGCATGGTGACGCGGGTGAACGATTTTATGGCGAATCTCAGCCTGGCGCGTAGTGAGGCGATTCATCGCGGAGCGCGGGTGGTGCTCTGCCCCAGCGCCGACCAACAGAATTGCGCCAAGCACTCAGCCTGGCATAAAGGATGGATCGTCTTCGTCGATGACAACTCAAACAGAAAACACGAGAACGACGAGATGATATTGCGCCTGCAAGGCACGGTGAATGATATTTTCACGATAAAATCGGGAAGCCACCAACCTGTTGTATTTCAGCCGCAGGGCGGCTCGGGCGGCACGAACGACACATTTATTTTTTGCGATGCACGCGGTCCATTGAAAGCCCGCGCGATTGTGTTATCCAACTCAGGCCGTCCGCGCATTGCGCATCATAAAAGTGATGGTAAACCCTTAACCTGCGTTTAACCCAGATTGTCCCACGCCCCAAAACCGTTCGCCCTGAGCCTGTCGAAGGGCCGTTCATGGTTCGACAAGCTCACCACGAACGGCGTTGCGCGCTCTATTTCTCCTAATGGACAATCTGGGTTTAAGCCGTTTTTTTCACGGCCTGCTTTTTCGGCGCTACATTCAAAAAATCCAGCAGGTGTTCCTTGTTTTTCATGGCGTCGTCATAACCAAGCGCAATTAATTCACGGCAATAACTTTTATCGAACAACAGATAGCTGACAAGATTGGAACCGTTACGATTAAAGGCGCCAATACCGCGCAGCAGGTAGCGTACCGGGCGCGGCAAGCGGTGCGCGTGGCGTTCGGCAATCTTCGCCAGATCCTCACTGGGCGAGACAGCCATCACTTCAACGGGGCGCAACGAGACACCACCCTCGCTCAAATACTCCGCCGGAATAATCTTGAGCGTTTGATTGACTCGCTGCAGGCGCTCCATATCGACCTCCAGGCTATCAAGAAAGATGCTGTTCAACACATGGCCCGCTATTTGTGCCAGTGAAGGATAATCATGAGACTTAACACGCGGCGGCTGCTCTTCAGACTCCTGACGCACACCAATCACCAGCACACGATCCGCCCCAAGGTGCAATGCCGGACTGAGGGGGGCGACCTGGCGCATCGAACCATCGCCGAAATACTCCCTGTGGATCTTCACTGCTGAAAAAATAAAGGGTATCGCCGAGGATGCCATCAAATGCTCAACGGTAATCTCAGCCGCACTTCCCACGCGCCGCGCCCGCTTCCAGGGGACCAATGATTTAACCCCCTGAAAAAAATTCACCGATTGACCGGAGGTATAGCCAGACGCAGCCACACTGAAGGCGTGAAGCGCACCGGCATCGATGGATTCCTGAATTTTTTCACAGGGCAGATAACGGTTCAGCAGATGACTCAGGGGCGTGCGATCAAGCAGAGAACGCGGATTGCGCTTGCCCAGCCCGCCGGACAACAAGGCCGCCAACCAATGCCCGCCACTCGCCATGATACCCAGAGCATCGGCACGGTACACATGATGTACCTGAAAGTTATGCCAGATCACCGTCAGCCGCCGCACGCCTTCCTGAAAGTGCGTCGCATAAATGGCCAACGCCGCACCATTAATCGCGCCCGCCGAGGTGCCGCAGATGATAGGAAAGGGATTTTTGGCGCCATCGGGCAGTAACTCGGCAATCGCCTTGAGCACCCCCACCTGATAAGCCGCGCGCGCACCGCCACCGGACATGATCAGAGCCACTTTCGGCGTGGTAGGAGATGGGAACTTTGCAGGTGCATTAGCCATACCTTATATATCGGATGGTGCAGGATTTTTATCATGGTTTATTTCCAAAAAACTTCCTCACCCCCCACTTGCGCAGCTCCTCCAGCACCAGCATCCCCAGCGCAAAGGGAACGACAAACAGCCACACGTCAATCGAGATGGGCGCGGTGCCGAAGACCTGATTGCCCCAAGAGGTGTAGTCGATGAGCAGGATCAGTGCGATCTCAGCGGCAATACCCCACAGAATCAATTTATTGTTAAAAAAACCGCGTGAAAGCACTGAATCCCGATCACTGCGACACAGGAACACATTCACCACCTGCATGACGATAATCGCACTCAGGCATGCAGTGGTGGCCTGGAGATAGAGAGGATCATCGTGCGGCAGCATCTGCCCGTACTGCCATCCCGCGCCGTACAGGACATAGAAAAATGCGGCCATCGCCGCTACCGCCTCCATGCCCCCCAAAAACAGGTAGGCACGCAACATCAGCGCGCCGCTCAGCAGGCGCTCCCCGCGCGGATGCGGCGGGCGCTGCATGATGCGGGGATCGGGTTTTTCCGTGCCCAACCCCAGTGCGGGCAGCATGTCCGTGCCCAGGTCCACGGCAAGGATCTGAATGATGGTCAGAGGCAGCGGAATCTTGAACAGGACAAAGGCCAGATAAGGGATAAGTTCCGGGATATTCGAGGTGAGAATGTAGGTGAGGAACTTGCGGATGTTATCAAACACCGCCCGCCCCTCCTCGATGGCGGCGACGATGCTGGCAAAGTTATCATCCATCAGCACCATGTCGGCGGCTTCCCGGGCGACATCAGTGCCGGCTATCCCCATGGCGATGCCGATGTCGGCCTTTTTCAACGCCGGGGCGTCGTTCACCCCGTCGCCCGTCACAGCCACGATCTCGTTTTTGCGCTTCAAGGCGCTGACGATGCGCATTTTCTGGTCGGCGGCAACACGGGCGAAGATGATCTCCGGCGCGTCCAGCGCCAACTGAAGCTGGGTATTGGAGAGCCGCCGCAGGTGATCGCCGGTAATGATGACAGGGCTGTTCGATTGCACCAGGCCGATCTCCCTGGCGATGGCCTGGGCGGTATGGGGGTGATCGCCGGTGACCATAATCACCTTGATGCCCGCCTCCTTGCACTTCTGTATGGCGGCGGGCACCTCGGGCCGGGGCGGGTCTTCCAGCCCCACCAGCCCTGCCAGGATCAGATTCTGTTCCAGATGATCTTTGTCATACCCTTCGGCGACAGGCCGGTGAGCGAAGGACAACACCCTCAAACCCTGCTCCGCCATGGCTTCCTGGGCCTGCAAGAATTGCGACTTTATTTCGGCGGTGAGGAACTGGACAGTCCCCCCGATCTGTACCTGCTGACACAGCGGCAGCACCATCTCCAGCGCCCCCTTGGTGTAGAGCATCAAGCCATCGGAACCCCGATGAAGCGTGGACATGCGCTTGCGCCCCGCGTCAAAGGGGATCTCATCGAGGCGCGGCACGCTCGGCGCTTCCGGCATAACTTGTTTTGCCATCTGCACCAAGGCCACCTCCATGGGGTCACCCAACCACTCTTCGCCTCCTGCCTTTCCAGTCTCTTTCAGGTTATGGCACAGCAACGCCCCCTCGAAAAAGGGGCGGTGGGTTTCTTTCAGGTCAGACAGCCGCTCCATCGCGGCATTGTCATAAAACTGGCCAGACAAGAAGAGCCGCTTCACCGTCATGCGGTTCTGGGTGAGCGTGCCTGTCTTGTCGGTGCAGATCACCGTCGCCGAACCCAGCGTCTCGACCGCAGGCAGGTGCCGGATAAGGACATTGCGTTTGGCCATGCGCTGCGAGCCCATCGCCAGGGCCAGGGTAACAGTGGGTAGCAGTCCCTCGGGAACATTCGCCACGATGATGCCGATGGCGAAGATGAAGTTCTCCCAGAAAGACAACCCCAACGCCTGACCGATGAAGAAGAACACCACCCCCAGCCCCGACGCCAACAGCGCCACCAGCCGGCTGAGCCGGATGATCTCCTTCTGCAGAGGGGACAACATCTCGCCCGTGGTCTGGGTCAGATGAGCGATCTTGCCAAATTCGGTGTGCATGGCGGTGGCGAAGACCAGGGCGCGGGCCTCGCCGGAAACCAGTGATGTCCCTGCAAGCAGAATGTTCTTGCTGCGGATCAACTCCTCCTCCGCACAGGGATTCACATCCCTGGCCTGGGGCAGCGACTCCCCGGTGACGGTGGCGTTGTTCACCCGCACCCCAAAGGCCTCGATCAGGCGGCAGTCGGCGGGGACGTCGCCCCCCTCCTCCAGCAGGATCACATCACCCGGCACCACGTCTTGCGCAGAAATCGCCCGTACCTTGCCCTCCCGCAACACCTTCACTTGGTGGGGCAGCAGCCTTTCCAGCGCAGCAATGGCCTTCTCCGCCCGGTATTCCTGCCAGAATGAGAACAGGCCATTGACCAGGATCACACCCAGAATGGCGAAACCCAGCATACCCATGCCCTTCCCAGGTTCACTGAATTCAGCAATAAAGGCCAGGCCCGCCGCCACCCACAGGATCAGGGCAAAAAAATGGGCAAATCCCTTCAGAAAGCGCAACACCAGCGATTCGCGCCGTAGCTGCTCCACGCGGTTAGGACCAAACTCCGCCAGCCTGCGCCGCACCTCGCTTTCAGCCAGCCCGTCCGGGCCACTGCGCAGGCTGTGGAGCGCTTCGTCAACGGTAAGGTGGTGGATTTTCATCGATCAATGCAACTCGTACCAAGCCGAGAGATTCATTTGATATCACTAAACAGGGGTAAATTACCACATTCTCACCCGCATGCAGGCCCATCAAGACAAGAAGACAAGCCTGCTACGAAAGCTACACTGGTGGTCGCAAATAGGAAGAGAGCAAGGCCAATAAGCCGCACTTGCAATATATTCGACATATCGAATATATTATGAGCATGCTTACTGAACAGCTTTTTTTTGAAGCCCTGTCGGATGAAACCCGCCGCCGCCTGCTTTTATTGATTATGAAACAGGACGAGCTGTGTGTGTGTGAATTATTTTTTGCGCTCGACCTGCCGCAACCCAAGATATCGCGCCACCTCGCCGTCATCCGTGAAGCAGGAATATTGGCGACGCGCAAGGAAGGAACCTGGGTATATTACCGCCTGCATCCGCAACTGCCGTTGTGGGCCATCAAAATACTGGAAATGATGGCGCAAGGCATTGAGCATGGAAATATCTATCACCAGGATGCCAAGCGCCTGGGAGTGATGGAAAACCGCCCGTCGAAATGCGGCATATAATATTCGATTTAACGCATGAATACTCAGGATAAATAATGAACGAACGCAAAACGGTTTTGATTCTCTGCACCGGCAACTCCTGCCGCAGCCAGATGGCCGAGGCCCTCATCAATCACGACCTGGGGCCGCATATCCGCGCCATTTCCGCCGGCACCAACCCCGGCCCCAAGGTGGCGGATGGTGCCATTGCCGCATTGCTACATCTCGGCATCGACACCGCCGGGCTGCATCCCAAAACCATTGATGCCGTGATGGATGAATCCATCGACCTGGTGGTGACCGTCTGCGACAACGCCAGGGAAACCTGCCCGGTCTTCCCTAAAAAGATCGCAACAATCCACACGCCGTTTCACGACCCGCACGGCGAGCCGCTGGAAAGTTTCATCCGGGTGCGTGACCAAATCAGGAGCCAACTGCTGCCGGAAATCAAGCACCGTTTATGCTGATTGCGGCGCTGATTTTCATCGCCACCCTGACGCTGGTCATCTGGCAACCGAAAAAACTCGGCATCGGCTGGAGCGCGCTGGGTGGGGCACTGGTGGCGTTACTCAGCGGCGTCATCTCACTTGCAGATGTGCCCATCGTATGGAATATCGTGTGGGACGCCACCTTCACTTTCATCGCCCTGATCCTTATTTCCCTGATACTGGACGCCGCTGGGTTTTTTGAATGGGCGGCGCTGCATGTGGCGCGTTGGGGCAATGGCCGTGGACATTGGCTATTTTTGTTGATCATCCTGCTCGGCGCCACGGTGGCTGCACTGTTCGCCAATGATGGCGGGGTGCTGATACTTACCCCGATCGTCTATGAGATGCTGCGCGCCTTGCGTTTCGCTCCCAGAGCCTCGCTGGCGTTCATCATGGCAACCGGGTTTGTGGTGGACACCACCAGCCTGCCGCTGATGATTTCCAATCTGGTCAATATCGTCACCGCCAATTATTTCGATATTTCATTTACCAGCTATGCCCTGGTCATGTTCCCGGTGAATCTGGTTTCACTGGCAGCGACCATGCTGGTGCTCTGGCTGTTTTTCCGCAAAGACGTGCCGCCGCGTTTCGATATTTCCGCCCTCGATGATCCTGCAAAGGCGATTCGTGATCCCTTTGTGTTCAAGATGGGTTGGCTTGTTTTGATACTGTTATTGGCTGGATATTTTTCCGCGCATTCGCTGCATCTACCAGTCTCCGCAGTGGCAGGATCAGCCGCGCTGATCCTGCTAATGGCAGCGGGGCGTGAACATTTCTTGAAACAACAGACCAGGGCCGTCATTCCAATATCCACCCTGTTGCGCGAAGCGCCTTGGCAGGTGGTGTTATTTTCGCTGGGGATGTATCTGGTGGTGTTTGGCTTGCGCAATCAGGGATTGACCGCCGAACTAAGCCGTATTCTTGAGTGGCTGGATGGACAGGGAATATGGCTTGCCACGCTCGGATCAGGCTTTTTGTTTGCCGCCTTGTCAGCGGTGATGAACAACATGCCGACAGTGCTGATCGGCAGCCTCGCCATCGACGACGCAACGCTCTCGCCAGTGGTGCGCGAGGCCATGATCTACGCCAACGTCATCGGCTGCGACCTCGGCCCCAAAATCACCCCTATCGGCAGCCTGGCCACCCTGCTGTGGCTGCACGTATTGGCGCAACGCGGCATGCGCATCGGCTGGGGATATTATTTCCGCGTCGGCATTGTGCTGACAGCACCGGTATTATTATTCACCCTGATTGGACTAACTGCATGGCTGCAATTTTTGCGTTAACCCCCCAAAAAGGGTTAGCGCCGCTTAGAACCTGTTCACGATCTTGATCAAGGGATGCAGTGCAAGGCAAAATCGAACGAAAAAGCGGAGCATACACGAAGTATGTGAGCATTTTGAGTTCGATTTTAACGCCGCAATGCGCCCTTCAGCGAGATCGTGAACAGGTTCTAAGAGCCTATCTGAGCTTCCCAGGTTTATCATCGCCTGCCATACATCTCCGCCAGCCGGTGCAGGCGCCCAGGCAGTTCTTCCGGCACCTGCTCCCAGTCAAATCGCCAGCGCCAGTTACTTTCGGTCGTACCGGGAAGGTTCATGCGGTGTTCAGCGTCGAGCGCGAGGACATCCTGCATGGGCACGATGGCAAGTTGAGCGACGGAGGCGAAGGCGCAGCGAATCAACGGCCAGGGCATGGCCTCCTGCGGCAGCCCAAGATATTCAAGAATGTGTTGCTGCAAAGAGGGCGATAGTTCTTCGAACCAGCCGACAGTGGTATTGTTGTCATGTGTACCGGTGTAGACGACGCTGTTGTGCTGATGGTTATAACTGAGGTACGGGTTGCTGGAGCCGCCCTCGAAGGCGAACTGTAAAATCTTCATGCCCGGCAAGCCATATTTTTCGCGCAGGGCATCCACTTCCGCCGTAATGATGCCAAGATCTTCCGCCACCAGCGGCAGCGGATTGAATGTCTCTTGCAGCGCCTGGAACAGTTCATCGCCGGGCGCCTGGACCCAGCGCCCGTCGATTGCCGTTTCAGCATGCGCAGGGATCTCCCAATACGCCTCGAAGCCACGAAAATGGTCGATGCGGATCAGGTCGAACAGCGCAAGCTGCGTCGCCATGCGTTCCACCCACCAGTGGAAACCGTTCGCCTGCATACACCCCCAGTTATAGTGCGGGTTACCCCAACGCTGGCCGGTAGCGGAAAAATAGTCCGGCGGCACACCGGCCACGACCTGCGCCCTCCCCTCTTCATCGAGCATGAAATATTCGCGGTGCGCCCACACCTCGGCGCTATCGTGCGCGACGAAGATAGGCATGTCGCCAAACAGAAGGATGCCGCGCTCATTGGCATAGCGCTTGAGGCTCTGCCACTGACGGAAAAAAACGTATTCTTCGAAGCAGGCCTGTGCGATGTCATCGACAAGACGCGCGCGCGCCCTGTCCAAGGCGTCAGTCTCACGGTCACGTAATGGAACCGGCCAGTCCAGCCATGCGTGCCCATCGTTTTCCTGGCGCAACGCCTGATAGAGCGCAAAATCATCCAGCCAATGCCCCTGCGTTACAACAAAGGCATCGAGCGCGGCGTGCTCTTCATCGGATGCACGTTGCATAAAACCGCAGCGCGACTCTATCAGGCAGGCACGGCGATATGCTTCTGTATCAGCATCGCCCGGAATCGCTACATCATTATTCAGCCACCCCAGTTCAGCGAGCAACTCAAGGCTGATTAGCCGTGGGTTACCTGCGTGAACGGAAAGACATTGATAAGGTGAGCCGTCATCATGCGTTGGCCCCAGTGGCAATGTCTGCCACACAGACACACCACTCGCGGCCAGAAAGTCGACAAAACGAAACGCCTCCGGGCCGAGTACGCCGCCGGGAAGTGAAGTAGGGTGTAATAAAATACCTGCTCTGCGCTGGCTAAACGGCCCTGCAACGCCCGCCATTACGACGACGCCTGGCCGGGGCGCATCACACCTCCGAGTTGCGGCGCACCACCACCGTGCGTAAAGGTTTGAGACAAGTATTCAGGCGGCTCAACGTTCATCATCTGGTAGAGGTTGCCAAGGTGGAGGCGGAACAGGCGTTCGAAGTCAGTCACAGTGGCAGCGGGATTGTAGTCACCAAACCACCAGAACCAGTCCGATCCCTCGCATAGGGCTAACTGACGCTCGGCGGCGGCAAGGTGATCACCAACAAGATGCCCTGAGACAACGGCTTTATCAAACGCCTTTTTGGCATCACCCAGCATGTCCCAACCGCGATTTTTGTCGGCGCTACCAATCCACGTGGAAAATGTACCATAGACCCAACTACCCGCCACCAGATGCGGCAAGTTACGTACCGGCACCTTGGCATCCAGGCATTCGGAAAATGTGGTTAACTCAATGCGCGGATGCCCCGACAATCCACGATAAAGGGCGCTGAGAAAGTAATAGCCATTTTCAGGGTAGTACTCCCAGGCATTTTCTCCATCCAGAATAATAGACACCACACCGTCTTGCCCGGCGCAGGTGACTGCGATGTTTTCCAGATGGTGGATAAGATTGGCCACTGCATCGTCGGCATGCCATTC
Source organism: Gammaproteobacteria bacterium (assembly GCA_021731145.1). Classification (GTDB taxonomy): domain Bacteria; phylum Pseudomonadota; class Gammaproteobacteria; family Ga007554; genus LNEJ01. The sequence continues at coordinate 73,310 of JAKFXX010000030.1, forward strand.
GGTGTAGGTAAATCCGATCAAATCGGAAAGGCCGTCATCGCGAAAGAAGCAGGCTATTTTGTCTTTGCCTTTTTCTACATGGTAAGGATGATGCAGGCATTCGCTGAGCTGGGTTTGCTTGCTTGCCGAAGAATTTGTCGGTGCGCTTTTGGCCCGAGCCAGACTATTCCCCAACACGCTGCCGCCGCTGGCCGCCCAACGAAAACCGTACTCGCCCAGCAATTTCAACGTGGCCGTGCTGACGCTTCCTTCGGAAGGCCAGCAGCCCTTCGGTTTCTCGCCGAAATAACGTTCAAAAACCTCTATTCCCTCGCGGATATGCCAGCGCGCGCGATCTTCCCCACCGGGATATCGGGCGAGTTTTGGCAAAGGCGCATCGGGCATGGCCTCATGCGCGGATTTGATATCCAGCAACAATGGCACGATGGGGTGGGCGTAAGGCGTGACAGAAAGCTCGACTTGGCCACGCCGGGATAACGCCTTATAGCGCCCAATCACGCCAGCCAGCAATTCGCCGATAACCTCCAGCAACTGGCGGCGCTCATGCAAGGTGTAGCCAGCGCCCTTTTCGATCAGCGCCTTGATGCGCGCATCCTGCCGCCGCACTATTTCACCCATCCAGGCCAAGTGATACCACACCAGGATATCGGCCAGGTATTGATCGTTCAGATAGGCAAGGGCTTCCGGACGCGCAGTAAACCACGCCGCCATGTCAGCGAGCTGGCGGTAGGGTTTGAACCGGTCAATGAGCCGCTTCTCATTAACGCGCAGACAGGCCTTTACCAGCACCATACGCTGGTCTGCGTCAACCGGCAGCGCGGGCTGCACCAGTGCTGCCAGCAGCGGATCACGGATCGCGCCGCTGTCCTGCAAAAAGCCTTGCACCTGGCGGGTGTAGTCGTCGATCTGTTCCAACAGAATCGGCGCAAAATTCACCACCGCACGCGCGGCGGGAACAGCCTCGATATGCGCCGCCATGTCGACATAGTCTTTAATGGCATGCAGATAGGTCCAGGGCAATTGATATTCGCCGCTGATGAAATCCTGGTAATGAGGCTGGTGCATGTGCCAGCACAGGACTACCTTGAGGCGTGGCTCAACGGACATGGTGAATTTCGTCTCCGAGCATTTCCGGCGTGACCAGTACGACACCGGCGGGGGTAACATGAAAGCGTTTGGCATCCTCTTCAAGATTTTCGCCAATCACCATGCCATCCGGTACACGGCAATTTTTGTCCAGAACGACCTTGCGCAGGCGGCAATTACGCCCGATATCGACGTTGGGCAGCACCACGCAATCCTCAACCGTCGCATACGAGCGAACATAGACATTGGAAAACAACAGCGAATGGCGCACTATGGACCCCGAGATGATGCAACCGCCGGATACCATCGAATCCACCGCCATGCCACGGCGATCTTCATCATCGAACACAAACTTGGCGGGCGGAAGTTGCTCCTGATACGTCCAGATCGGCCATTCCTGATCATACAAATTCAGTTCGGGAGACACGCCAATCAATTCCATATTGGCCTGCCAGAAGGCGTCAATCGTGCCCACATCGCGCCAATAGGCTTTTTCATTATTTTCCTGCGTAGTGCTTTGCACGTCGCGGAATGGGTAGGCCATGACGCGGTATTTTTCGATCACTGAGGGAATAATATCCTTGCCAAAATCGTGGCTGGAGCTTTTCTTGTCGGCATCCTTGATTAATTGTTCGTAAAGAAATTTAGTGTTGAAAACATAAATCCCCATGGAGGCAAGGGCCACGTCGTCATGGCCCGGCATCGGTTCCGGCTGCTCAGGCTTCTCTGTAAATCGAACGACGCGCCCCTCCTTGTCGATGGACATCACGCCAAAGGCCTTGGCCTCATTGAGCGGCACCTCCATGCAGCCCACCGTCATATCCGCACCATGATCAACGTGGTACGCAATCATGGTGCCGTAATCCATTTTGTAGATATGATCGCCGGCCAAAATCATCACATACTCCGGATCATGGAGACGGATGATGTCCAGGTTCTGGTATACGGCGTCAGCGGTTCCTGCGTACCATTGTTCATGCAAGCGCTGCTGGGCCGGCAACACTTCGACGAATTCACCAAACTCGCCGCGCAGAAAACCCCAGCCTTGCTGGATGTGGCGAATCAGCGAGTGGGCCTTGTATTGCGTCAGCACGCCGATGCGGCGGATACCGGAGTTGATGCAATTGGACAAGGGAAAGTCGATGATGCGAAATTTTCCGCCAAAGGGCACGGATGGCTTGGCGCGCCAATCGGTCAGCTCGCCCAATCGCGAACCGCGCCCCCCGGCCAGGATCAAAGCAAGGGTATTTCTCGTGATACGGCTAATGAAACGTGTTTTATGACTAAATAGCACAGAACCTCCGACTTCTTTGCGATCCCTATCCAACTTTTCCGAAATGCCACGACTGCGGCACAACACTTATGCAACTGTTTCACTCAACAATTATTGCTGGTAAAACCGCGATCCTGCCTTTTTGTTATGATAACATTTGACCATCACAACACAATGCTGTCACGCATACATAAATAACCTGGCGCCTGATAAAAAAACCGTGGGGTTGGACTCGCCGACACCATCATCCAATTTCCAATATACAAGACATCCTTATGAACCCGACCTTAGCCACAAACCACGCTGACCTGCAAAAAATTCTCGAAGCACGTCATCATGATCCTTTTTCTGTGCTAGGAAAGCATACGCAGGGCGCCCAGGCAGTCATACGCGCCCATATCCCCGGTGCGACGGCGGTTTTTCTTGCCGATACACTGAAGGGCAACGGCCAGCCATTGCAACGAATTCCGAACACCGATATCTTCGAGTGGCACGGCAAACATAGCGAAGCATCAGAACATTATCGGCTCAAGTGGCGCGATGCTTCAGGCCAAGAGCATATCGCCCACGACCCTTACACCTTCCCGCCCCAACTCTCCCATTACGACCTGGGATTGTTCGCGGAAGGCAAGCATTGGCACGCCTACCGCCTCCTTGGGGCACACCCCCACGCCGTTGATGGTATTGAAGGCGTGCTATTTTCCACTTGGGCGCCCAACGCTGAGAGGGTCAGCGTGGTGGGCGATTTTAATCAGTGGGATGGCCGACGCCACCCGATGCGGGTGCATCACGGCGGGGTGTGGGAGCTGTTCATCCCCGACATCGGCGAGGGCGCGCTATACCGCTTTGAGATTCGCAATCGCGATACGGGGGAGCTGCTCGTTAAAATCGACCCTTACGCGCGACGCTTCGAAATGCGCCCCAGCACAGCCTCCATCGTAGTCACGGAAAGGGATTATGCCTGGGGTGACGCCGACTGGCTGCACGCCCGTGCCAAGACCGATTGGTTACATCAACCACTGTCGGTCTACGAGGTTCATCTAAGCTCCTGGCAGTACGACGAACTCGGCAATTTCCTCAACTACCGGGAGCTGGCAAAGCGCCTGGTTGACCATGTCACGAAGCTGGGCTTTACCCACATCGAGCTGCTACCCATCACCGAGCATCCGCTGGACGCCTCCTGGGGCTACCAGACCACGGGTTACTACGCGCCTACCAGCCGCTTCGGCAGCCCCGATGACTTCCGCTATTTCGTTGATTACTGCCATCGCCACAGCATCGGTGTATTGCTGGACTGGGTGCCGGGGCACTTCCCCAAGGACGCCCACGGCCTGGCGCGCTTCGACGGCACCGCCCTTTACGAACACGAAGATCCGCGCCGCGGCGAACACCGCGACTGGGGCACGCTGATTTTCAACTATGGCCGCAATGAGGTGAAAAATTTCCTCATGTCCAACGCACTATTCTGGCTGGAGGAATTCCACCTGGACGGGCTGCGCGTCGACGCGGTGGCTTCGATGATATACCTGGACTATTCGCGTGAGCCCGGCGACTGGATACCTAACATTTACGGCGGCAATGAAAACCTGGAGGCCATCGAGTTCCTGCGCGCGGTCAATCAACTCACTCACGACCAGCATCCCGGCACGATGACCATTGCCGAAGAGTCCACCTCCTGGCCAATGGTGTCTCGCCCCACCTATCTGGGCGGTCTGGGCTTCAGCATGAAATGGAACATGGGCTGGATGCACGACACCCTGCAATATATGAGCAAGGAACCGATTTACCGCCACTATCACCACGACCAACTGACCTTCGGTCTGCTCTATGCCTTTACGGAAAATTTCGTGCTGCCGTTCTCGCACGATGAGGTGGTGCATGGCAAGCAATCGATGCTCAACAAGATGCCAGGCGATGAATGGCAGCGCTTCGCCAACCTGCGCCTGCTCTACACCTACATGTTCACCTATCCCGGTAAAAAGCTGCTGTTCATGGGCTGCGAATTCGGCCAGGGCAGGGAATGGGATCACGCCAACCCCCTGGACTGGTGGGTGCTGGACTATCCTGTGCATCAGGGCGTGCAGACACTGGTCAAAGACCTTAACAATCTGTACCGGAACATCGCCCCCTTGCACCGCCACGACTTCGATCACCACGGCTTCGAGTGGATCGACTGTCACGATGCCACACAATCCGTGCTGAGCTATATTCGAAAAGACGGTGATGAGTTTGTTCTGGTAGCGCTCAACTTTACACCCGCACCACGTAAAAACTACCGTATCGGCGTGCCCATCGACGGCTGGTATCAGGAAATCATGAACTCCGATTCCACCTATTACGGCGGCAGCAACACGGGTAACGCCGATGCAGTGCGCGCGGAACCACTACCATGGATGGGAAGACCTTATTCGATCGAGATCACCCTGCCGCCGCTGGCGGGCATGGTGTTCAGGGTTTGGAAGGCATAGAGAGCCAACCTACATCTGCGCATGGGCATGCTGGTGGGTAGCCCGCCCACCAGCGTCTCTATTTTCAATGCATTTCTTGATGAATAAATCACAGTGATGCCGCGCCTCATCAAGCGTAAGATACGGCCCATAATTGTCGCCTTCACGAGCATGGAAATACCACCCGGCGAGACTCTCATCACGTGACATAACATGAAAAAAACGACCAGACCTTTGGAATGGCGTTGTGCGTTGCGTATAAACACCCTG
>JAKFXX010000029.1 GCA_021731145.1 Gammaproteobacteria bacterium
AACCTTCGGAAAAGCCCCATTCTTGAGTTTTTCCGGGAAATGCCCGGAACAAGGTTTCGAAAGCGCGGAGACCTCTATCTCCCCTCGGGGATGGGGGTCTGCCCAAGCTATTTTGGCCTGTCATGCCGGTTTAGGCGCCGACTCCGGATGCCGCTGAAGGAGTCCTTTGGTAATGGTTCCAGCCCCCCCCAGACGGCTCAGCATTCCAATTCTTTGAAAAATCTTGATTATTCATAAAGAGATGTTTGCCGTCTCCATCTTGAGACATGTCAACCAATTGAAAATAAACGTTTTTATATGATTACTGACAATGCTGTAGTTGTATAACAACGTATCGGCCTTAATCTTTGCGGGTGCCGCGTGGATTGAAAGTGGCCAGGGCGCGGTACTGGTTACTTAACATATTGATATTTATTTTAAATACTACGATATCTAATATGTGGCATAGCGCTTGCATTAGCTTTGTCGCAGGGTGCAGCACTTCCCAGGGACGGGCCAAGGACGGAGCCTGACAGGATGCCGCAAAAGTTGCTTCACAGCCTTTGCGGCAAGGCTAAGAACCTGTTCACGATCTTGATCAAGGGATGCAGTGCAAGGCAAAATCGAACGAAAAAGCGGAGCATACACGAAGTATGTGAGCATTTTGAGTTCGATTTTAACGCCGCAATGCGCCCTTCAGCGAGATCGTGAACAGGTTCTAACAAGATGTCGATGAGCAAATGGAGGAGTCGTAGATGTACAACAAGGAAAATATGCTTCTGAACGTGGCGCTGGCTGGACTGCTTGCTTTGTCGGGCGCAGCGTTTGCTCAAGGAATGCTTGGTGATACAGGGAATGCCGCGCCGGATCTCGCCAAGGTCGATACGGATGCCGATGGCTTTGTCACCCTTGGCGAGGCGAAACAGGTAAACGGTCTGCCGGAAGCCTTTGGTCAGGCAGACAAAAATGCGGATGGAAAGCTTGATGCTTCAGAATACGAGGCAGCAGTGAAGGCAATGCAAAGTTCAGGCAGTTGATTGAAATCATGCTGGACTCTACATTTGCGCTCCTCACTGGTGCATTCATTGAATAGCAGCGCAGGACTTTCAACGGACTTATAACGTCCTGCGTGCGACAGTGTTTTACCCCCCTTGACGCGGCTGAGAGGCCGCGTTTTTTTTTGGTGTGCAAAAAGCGCTCTCTGAGCTTGTTCATGGTAACATTTCGAAAATTTCAGGAGCGTAGCGGACTTGTGAGTGAGTTTCGATGGCCTGTCCGTGTCTATTACGAAGATACCGACAGCGGTGGGGTTGTTTATTACGCCAATTATCTGAAGTTTATGGAGCGTGCGCGCAGCGAATGGTTGCGCGGCGTGGGCGTGGAGCAAGACGAGCTGATAGCCAGGGAGAATGTTATTTTTGCCGTGCGATCTGCGGAACTGGAGTTTCTCAGGCCGGGGCGGTTTAATGATTTTCTGCACGTCAGCGCAAGGGTGGTGCGGCGTGGTCGCGCCAGTCTGGTTTTTGAACATATAATAACGCGCGCGGATCAAGGCGAATCCCCGCTATGCGTTGGCAGCATCAAAATCGCCTGCCTCAATGCCGCTACATTGCGCCCGTGCCCCATCCCTGATTATATTCTTGAAAAAATTCCCTGCGGAGATATTCAGTGACGGCTGATTTGTCGATTCTTCACCTTGTGTTAAATGCCAGTCTGCTGGTGCAGCTTGTGATGGCGCTGTTACTGGTGGTTTCAATGGTCTCCTGGACCCTGATCTTCCGCAAATGGGCGGCGCTGAGAGAGGCGCGCCAGATGGCGAACGCGTTTGAAACGCGCTTCTGGTCTGGCAATGATCTCAATAGCCTGTATAAAGAGGCCTCCCAGCGGCGTGAGCTGGCTGCGGGCATGGAAGGCCTGTTCTGCGCGGGCTTTAAGGAGTTTGCTCAGTTGCGTAAACAGGGTGGTGCCGAGCCGATGGCCGTGCTGGAGGGCGCGCAACGTGCCATGCGGGTGGCGTTGAATCGTGAGATCGACGTCCTGGAGATGAATTTGCCCTTTCTCGCTACGGTGGGTTCTACCAGCCCGTATGTCGGCCTGTTCGGGACTGTCTGGGGCATCATGAACTCCTTCCGTGGGCTGGGCAATGTTCATCAAGCTACGCTTGCGATGGTGGCGCCAGGCATTGCCGAGGCGCTGATCGCCACCGCCATGGGATTGTTCGCCGCGATTCCGGCAGTGGTTGCCTATAACAGGTACAACAACGACGTGGAGCGCTTGATCAACCGCTATGAAACCTTTCTTGAGGAATTTTCCACGCTGCTGCAACGCCATGCGCATCAAGGAGTGGGCTAAGAGCCTATCCATGAATAAATCATCCCTGCGTTGCTGCCCCAAAACACGCCAGGCAAGGCGCGAGCCGCGAAGTTTGGTAGTTCCAAATGAGCGGCGAGCAACGCCGCATGGCGTGTTTTGGGGCGCAACCCGAAGGGACGGGGCTGGTTTTGCGCAGTGCGGCGTCACGCTTCGCTCATGTGCAACAAGCACACTACGCTCAACGTTCCTTGCCCTGCGCAAAACCAGTCCCCGTCGCAGGGATGATTTATTCATGGATAGGCTCTAAGCCATGGCCCGTAACCGCCAGCGTAACCGAAAGCGCCCCATGGCAGAGATGAACGTGGTGCCCTACATCGACGTGATGCTGGTGTTGCTGGTCATCTTCATGATTACTGCACCGCTGCTGACCCAGGGCGTCAAGGTCGATCTGCCCAAGGCGGAGGCCGAAGCCGTTGATAGCGGGGATCAGGAGCCGCTGGTGGTGACTGTGGATGCGGAAGGACAGTACCACCTCAACATAGGCGGCAACACTGGCAAAAGTATTGATGAAAACACGCTACAGCAACGTGTGGCCGCAGTGCTGAGCAGTCAGCCCAAAAGACAGGTGTTGGTGCGTGGCGATAAAGACGTCAATTATGGCCGGGTAGTCAACGCCATGGTGCTATTGAAAGGTGCTGGGGTTGAGAGTGTAGGGCTTGTGACTGAGCCCGCAGATAAACCGGCAAAATGATAGTGGTGGTATCAAGTAAGGCAACGCCCGGCTGCTTATGTTGAAAAAAACCGCTTTCACCCCTCGCGCCGTGGTGTATGCGATTCTTGTCCATGCCGCGCTCATCGCGTTGCTGGTGGTCAGTCTCGATTGGACGCCCAAGCCTAAACCGGCGCAACCCGAGGTGGATACCATCAAGGCGACGGTGGTAGATACCAGCCAACTTCAGGCCGCACATCAAGAACGCAAGCAGGCAGAGCAGCGCAAGCAGCAAGAACAGGAAGATCGCCGGAAACGTCTGGATGAAGAAAAGCGTGCAGTTGAGCAACAGCGTGAGAAAGAGCAGCAGAAAAAACAAGCTGAGGAGCTTGTCCAAAATAAGAAGCTTGAAATTAAACGCCAAGAAGAATTGAAAAAACAGCAGCAGGTTGGGGAACTTTCACTCAAGAAGAAGCTCGAATCGGAGAAGTTGAAAAAAGAACAGGAGGCCGAACGCCTTACTACGCTGAAGCAGGAAAAAGAGGCCGCAGAAAAAAAGCGCAAGGAAGAAGAAAAACGCCTTGTCGAGCTGGAAGCCAAACGCAAGACAGCGGAAGCGGATAAAAAGCGCAAAACTGAAGAAGAACGACATCGCCGCGACACGGAAGAGCGCGCCTTGCAGGAGCAGCTTGATGCCGAGCAGCAGCGTCAGAACGCCGACAAGGAACGTCAAGCAAAGGCCGCCGAAGGAAAATACCAGGGGCTGATCCAGCAAAAGGTCAAACGTAACTGGCTGCGCCCGCAAAATACGCGTGACGGCCTGAAGTGTACGGTGCTGGTGCGTCTCGCGCCGAGCGGTGAGGTGTTGGTGGCGCGTGTAACGCAAAGCAGCGGTGATGTGGCGTTTGACCGCTCGGCAGAAGCCGCCGTGTACAAGGCGTCTCCCTTGCCGGTGCCGCAGGATGCGTCATTATTTGATGAGAGATTTAGAGAGTTTAATTTCGTTTTCAGGCCAGAAGGATGAGTTTTGTGTTTTCCAGGTTCGCCCCGTTGCTTCTAGTGTTTTGCCTGTGCGCCATGGCGCTGGCCACCCCTGTCCGTGCCGCGCTCACCATCGAAATCACCGGCGGCGCGGAAGGCGCGCAACCCATCGCTATCGTCCCCTTTGGGTGGGATGGTCCAGCCGCGCCACCTGCTGATCTTGCCGGCATCGTCTCCGCCGATCTGTATCGCAGCGGTGAGTTCGCCCCCATGCCGGAAAAGAATATGGTGTCCAGACCCCATGAAGGTTCTCAGATCAACTTTGCTGATTGGCGTGCGGTGGGCGTGCCAAATCTGGTGATCGGCAAGTTGCGCGCTTCCGGTAGCGGTTATGTTGCTCAGTTTCAGCTCTTTGATGTCTTCAAGGGTGAGCAACTGGCGGGATACAGCATTGCTTCGAGTGAGCAGGATCTGCGCCGCACTGCGCATCAAATCAGCGACATTATCTACGAAAAACTCACTGGCCAGCCCGGCGCCTTTGCGACGCGCATCGCCTACGTCACCGAGGTGCGCGGCGCCAACGCCAAGAGCCGCTATTCGCTTTGGGTGGCCGATGCCGATGGTTATAACCCCGTGGCCATTCTGAACTCCGCGCAGCCTCTCATGTCGCCGGCATGGTCGCCGGACGGTACACGGCTCGCGTATGTCTCGTTTGAGCGGCGCCGTCCCGAGGTGTATGTGCAGGAGATAGCAACCCGTCACCGGGAATTGGTGGCATCGCACCCTGGAATTAACAGCGCACCGGCCTGGTCGCCGGATGGCACCCGTCTGGCGCTTGTCCTTTCAAAGGACGGCAACCCGGACGTTTACATTCTGAGTATGAGAAATAAATCGCTGTTTCGTGTTACCGACAGCCCGGCGATTGATACGGAGCCCGGCTGGTCACCCGATGGCAACAGCCTGGTATTTACTTCGGATAGAGGAGGGCGTCCCCAGTTGTATCGCGTATCCGCAGGCGGCGGCAAGCCCCAGCGCCTGACCTTCGAGGGTGACTATAATGCGCACGGCGTGTTTTCACCCGATGGGCGTTCCCTGGTGATGGTGACGGGAGAGAGCAACCGGTTCCGCATCGCTGTACAAGATTTGAGTACAGGCGCACAGCGGATCGTGACCGATACCCGCCTGGACGAGTCGCCGAGCTTTGCGCCGAATGGTGCTATAATTGTATATGCTACCGAGGTGAATAACCGGGGGGTGCTGGCGATGGTGTCGGTTGATGGCCGGGTGCGTCAACGTGTGACCCAGACGGAAGGCAACGCAAGGGAGCCCGCGTGGGGTCCGCGAACCAACCGTATCAAGCCATAGTTTTTTCATAAACAAAACTCAAAAAGGAGTGAATGATGAAGATGTATGCAAAACTGCTCGTGAGCATCGCGCCTGTTGTGCTGATTGTGGGTTGCACCACAACGCCCAAGGTGGCGGAAAAGTCTGCGCCTGTTGAAGAGCGCGCGGCACCGGTTGCCAGCGCCCCCTCGGCTGCAACGCTTGCTCCCGCAGGTTCTTCCGGTGTTGAGGTGCTCGCCGCGCCCGACAAGGGCGGATTCAAGGGCGATCCGCTCAACGATCCCGCCAGCCTGCTCTCCAAGCGCGTTGTCTTTTTTGAATTTGACAGCAGCGAGATCAAAGACGATGCACGTCCAGTCATTGAGGCCCATGCCGCCTACCTGGCGGAGCGCCCCAAGGTGTCGATCACACTCGAAGGCCATGCCGATGAGCGCGGCTCGCGTGAATACAATCTGGCATTGGGGGAGCGCCGCGCAAAGGCGGTGCAGCAGCTCATGCAGCTCAAGGGAGCGTCCTCCAAGCAGTTGGATGTTGTCAGTTTCGGTGAAGAGCATCCGATAGCCTTAGGTCATGACGAATCTGATTGGGCGCAGAATCGCCGTGTCGAACTGGTATACCCTAAGTAAGGCTTTTTTGTGACGCGGCGGCTTGTACTCCCTGGATATATCGCAGGGTTAATATGTCTTGGTCTGGCCTCAACCGGACTGACGGCACCGCAGGGTGCTGCAAGCGCGCCGGTTATTTCAGCGCCGTCTCCTGTTTCATTACTGGAGGCGCGCGTCACAAAACTGGAGCAATTACTGGAAAGCCAGACGCTGGTGGAAATGCTGATGCGTCTGGAGCGCATGCAGGCGGAAGTGCAGCGCCTGCATGGCGATGCCGAAGTGCAGGGGCACGATATCGAAAGCCTCAAACGGCGCCAGCGTGATTTATCCCAGGATATTGACCGCCGCCTGCGCCAGATAGAGCAGGCGGCAGCCGCTGCCAAGACGGTGCCAGAGACGCCTCCCACGCAAATACCGCAACCGCCTGTGACCTCGCCGCCCGCCGCATCACTACCTCCTCCCGATATGGCGGCGAAGACCGATGTGTCACGCGAGCAAGTGATGTATCAGCGCGCACTCGATGGATTGAAAGCGAGCCGTTATGATCAGGCTATCAGTGATTTTCAGGCCTTTCTTACCAGCTACCCCAAGAGCGAATATGCTGCCAATGCGCAATATTGGCTGGGAGAGGCCAATTATGTAACGCGCCGTTTTGAAGCAGCCGCCGCACATTTTAAAAAAGCCATCGACAACTATCCTGCCAGCACCAAACTTGCGGACGCCACGCTCAAGCTCGGATTTGCCTATTATGAACTGGGTGACCGGGAGCAGGTGCGCAAGACGCTTAATGACGTGGTGACACGCTACCCTGGTACAACTGCGGCGCGTCTGGCCACGGAGCGTCTGCAAAAAATGAAGAGTGAAGGCAGATAACTTTGAGTTTGCGCATTACCGAGATTTTTTATTCCTTGCAGGGCGAGACACGCACGGTAGGTTTGCCCACGGTATTTGTACGCCTTACCGGCTGTCCGCTGCGTTGCCGGTATTGTGATACGGCGTATGCCTTTCAGGGCGGGCAAACGATGCCGCTGCCGGAGATTCTCGCGCAAGTCGCAGCCTACCAGCCGCGCTATGTGACGGTGACCGGCGGCGAACCCCTGGCGCAAAAGGCCTGCCACGATCTGCTTGTATCGTTATGCGACGCAGGCTACGAAGTGTCGCTGGAAACCAGCGGTGCGCTGGATGTCTCCGCAGTTGATCCTCGTGTGGTTAAAGTCGTTGACCTCAAGACCCCAGGCTCCGGCGAGTTGGATAAGAATCGTTACAGCAATATCGAGCACCTGAATAAACAGGATCAGGTTAAGTTTGTGTTGTGTGACAGGGCCGATTACGAATGGGCAAAGGGTATTCTGGTGCAACATGATCTGAACGCCCGTTGCGAGGTATTGTTTTCGCCCAGCCACCAGCAATTGTCCGCGACCGATGTGGCGGACTGGATATTGGCGGATCGCCTGCCGGTGCGTTTGCAAATTCAGTTGCATAAACACCTGTGGGGCGATGCGCGAGGCAAATAAGTGACCGGAGAGTCCTGTAAAAAAGCCGTGGTATTGGTGTCCGGCGGACTCGATTCGGCAACTACCTTGGTGCTTGCCAGAGAGCAAGGTTTCAGTTGCCATGTCTTGAGTTTTGATTACGGTCAGCGCCATCGCTCCGAGCTTGCCGCCGCAGACCGCATTTCAAAGGCTTTGGGGGCCACCGAATACAAGGTCATCAAACTTGATCTGGGTGGTATCGGCGGCTCTGCGCTTACTGACCTGTCGATTCCCGTGCCGGACCAGCCCACCCAAGGTATCCCCGTTACCTACGTCCCCGCGCGCAACACCATCTTCCTGGCGCTGGCGCTGGGATGGGCGGAAGTGCTGGGCGCACGTGATATATACATCGGCGTGAATGCAGTGGATTACTCCGGTTACCCGGACTGTCGCCCGGAGTTCATCACGGCCTTCGAACGGCTTGCCAACCTGGCAACACGCGCCGGTGTTGAGGGAGAACACGTTGCCATACGCACGCCCTTGATTTCCTTGAGCAAGGCGCAGATCATTCGCGAAGGGATGCGTCTGGGAGTGGATTATGCGCTCACGGTATCCTGTTACAGCGCCGACGGGCAGGGCCGCGCCTGTGGTGTGTGTGACTCGTGCAGGTTGCGCGCCGCAGGCTTTGAGGCGGCGGGGGTGGCAGACCCTACGATTTACATAACTACAAGCATCGAGTTTATTAAATGACAATAGTGAGCAGAAGCGCGCTGGTCGCGTATGCCGCGAGCGAGATGTATGCGCTCGTTGATGACATCAAGACCTACCCGGATTTTTTACCGTGGTGCAAGACCGCCACGATATTGAGCCGTGACGAAGACGAAGTGCGGGCCTCAATTGAGCTGGCGCGTGGTGGGATACAAAAATCATTCACCACCTGCAACCGGCTGCAACACAACAAGATGATCGAGATGCGCCTGGTGGAAGGCCCGTTTCGCCATTTGGAGGGCTTTTGGCGTTTTGATGCGCTGGGCGAGCGAGCATGCAAGGTATCGCTGGACATGGATTTTGAATTTTCCAACAAGCTGGTTGGCATGGCGATAGGCCCGGTGTTCAACCAGATCGTCAACAGCCTGGTGGATGCCTTTTGCGCGCGTGCTGTGGATGTCTATGGGCAGCGCTGAGATGATCCTAAAAACGGTAGTTGACCGCTTCTTTGGACGGCTAGAAATATGTTTTATATAGACTTTATCATGCCCCGCAGGTTAACCTGTTTGGTGGGTCCGCTACGGGGTGGATTGCACGATTTTCAGTGCACATGGCGGCGTTGCAACTCCTTGGAATGGAATAACCATTCCGCGTCGTTGCGCCTAGCCCTGCACCCTGAAAATCGCACACTCCACCCCGTCCAACTACCGTTTTTAGGATGATACATGTCGAGGTGGCGTATGCCCGCCCTGATGAACAGATCATCATTCCGCTCGAAATCCATGCCGGCGCGACACTGGAAGAGACAATCAGGCATTCAGGTGTTTTGGAGCGCTTTCCTGAAATTGATCTTGGCGTGAACAAGGTGGGTGTTTTCGGCAAGCTCGGGAAGTTAAGCGCCAACTTGCGCGCGGGCGACCGCGTGGAGATTTATCGCCCCTTGCTGGCTGATCCTAAAGAAGTGCGAAAACAGCGCGCCGCTCAAGGCAAGAAGATGAAGAAAGGCGGGGGAGAGCTCGATGCTGCCTCGACCGCTGAAGTGTAGCGCGCCGTTACGGCGTGGCGCCTTGCGCCCCGGGAGCAGGTATTACGCCCTTCATGGGCGCTTCGCGCCCGGCCAGCCCTCAATCCGCACCAGTTTGTCCTCCTCGAAAAAGAGTGTCATGCGTTGCAGTTCAGGCTTGTTTTTGCCCGTCTGGAGACGGTATATGTAATCCCAGCGGTCACGGTGAAATGGGTCGGCAAGCAGCGGTGTACCAAGGATAAAGCCCACCTGGCGCTTGCTCATACCTTCCTTGATCTGGTCGCGCATCTCTTGCGTGATAACGTTGCCTTGTTGAACATCGACTTTGTGGATGCTGCACGCTGATAAAGTCAGGCTGGCGGCGTATAGTGCGATAATGAGAATCTTTTGCATTCTGGGCGGCATTGCTTAATAATTTGCTCGGGTATTGTTCCCGTGACAACCGGAACTGACAACCAGAACCGGGTGAAAATAATAACATGGTTCAGACTTGAGGGAGTGGCTAATGGAAAACCCGAATCTTAAAAAAGCGGGGCTCAAGGCAACCTTGCCGCGTGTTAAAATCCTGGAGATCCTGGAGAGTAATACGTTGCGGCATATGAGCGCCGAGGATATGTACAAGGCTTTGCTGGAAACAGGGGAAGATGTCGGGTTGGCGACGGTGTACCGGGTATTGACGCAATTTGAAGCGGCAGGACTGGTGGCGCGCCATCACTTCGAAGGCGGACAGTCGGTATTCGAGCTGAATCAGGGAGAGCATCACGATCATATATTGTGCATCAGTTGCGGCAAGGTCGATGAATTTAGCGATGAAACCATTGAACAACGGCAGCGCGCCATCGCAAAAAAGGCCGGCTATATGATGACCGATCACTCCTTGTATATTTATGGCGTGTGTGCCGAGTGCCAGAAGAAAAAGGGTTGAATTTCTGGCAGGCTGCGGGCACTATCTGCCGGAATTCTATGCCGTGTAGGCTCCAATCGCCGTTTTCAGGATTATCGGTACCGTTAAATGATTGTTAATGGGTATCATATTCCTGCGGGTTCACCGGTTTGGTGAGGCCGCTACATCGTCCCCGTAAGGGGATAATATGCCCTTCACCCTGAAACCGCATACTCCGCCCCGTACCCGTGAAGGGCGTAATGTCCAACCGCCGTTTCCAGGATCACCCGCCTGCTCACTGAAGATGGGGTGGAAGGGTTGTCGCGGATCCGGTGCTGGCGCGGCCTCTGCCAGGGAGTTGCCCCGCTGTCCTATCCCTGTTGCGATAGTGTCAGATGCCGGGTGACGTTTGGTCTTCATCGTCAGGTTCGCCCTTTATGATCTTCGTTGCGGACATTGGCTGTATTCGTTGTTTGCCTGCCTCATCCAGCACGATGGCATTAGTAAAAAGCACAGAGTTGGGGATCAGGATTTTTTGCTCTTTTCCCTGTAAGGTGGTGTAGCGCAGATCGATGCTGATCACGGTCCCGCTGAAATCCGCAACCGTGACCTGATCGCCGCGCTTGAATGGGCGGTAGATGAGCAGGAATATGCCCGCCAGCAGATTGGATAATGCGTCCTTGAGAGCGAAGCCCAGCGCAAAACCGGTAAGGCCCAGTCCGGCCACCATTGCGGTGACGTTGACCCCGAGCGTGCCCAGCGCCGTGATGCCGCCGGTGATCAGTAGCACAGCTTTGGCTATCTGGCCCAACAGGTTGAAGACATCGTTTTTACCTTGGTCGGCCTTGGCGCCGATGCCGCGCAACAGCGTGCGGGCGAGATTAGCGGCGAACCAGAAGGCGAAAAAGATGCCTATGGCGGCGAAAAATGTCGGTGTGAGGCGGGCTGCTTCAGTGATTAACTTCTCAATCATGCGGTTATTTTGCCATTGTTGTTTGTGTCACGGTATTTTCACCCGCATTGGGTTGTCTTGTATACTACCTGCTTTATATCGTGATGCCTGAAGTTCAATGCGCCTGAAGAAGATCAAGCTCGCCGGTTTCAAGTCATTCGTCGATCCCACCACGATCCATCTTCCCGGTAACCTTATCGGTATCGTGGGGCCGAACGGCTGTGGCAAATCGAACACCATCGACGCGGTGCGCTGGGTAATGGGCGAAAGCTCGGCCAAGCATCTGCGTGGCGACTCCATGGCCGATGTCATTTTCAATGGCTCCACCTCTCGCAAGCCGGTGGGGCAGGCCTCTATTGAGCTGATTTTCGATAATAGCGACGGCGGCCTGGGCGGCCAGTATGCGGCATATGCCGAGATTGCCGTGAAGCGTCAGGTGTCGCGTGATGGACAATCCGTTTACTTTCTCAATGGCACGCGCTGCCGCCGCCGCGATATTACCGACATCTTCCTCGGCACCGGGCTGGGTCCGCGCAGCTATGCGATTATCGAGCAGGGGATGATCTCGCGCCTGATCGAAGCCAAACCGGATGAGCTGCGCATTTTTCTTGAAGAAGCCGCCGGTATCTCCAAGTACAAGGAACGCCGCCGCGAGACTGAAACGCGAATGCGTCATGCTCAAGAAAACTTGAGCAGAATAAATGACATAAGAGATGAACTTGAGAAACGGCTTCAAACCCTGCAACGCCAGGCGAACGTAGCCGAAAAGTACAAGGAATTGAAACAGCAGGAACGCCTGCTCAAGGCCCAATTGCTGGCGTTGCGCTGGCGGGTGCTCGATATTGATCTGCACGAGCAGGAACGGCGCATTCAGGCCCAGGAAACAGCCCTGGAGGCACAGATCGCCGAATTGCGCCGGATCGAGGCGACGCTTGAACAGCAACGTGAACAGCACGTTGATCAAAGCGAGGCCTTTAGCCAGATACAAGCACAGTTTTACAGCGTCGGCGCGGACATTGCGCGCCTGGAGCAGGCCCTGCACCATGCCAAAGAGACGCGCCAGCAGCAACAGCGTGAGCTGGGTCGCATCGAACAGTCGTGGAGCGAGGCGCAAAATCACCTTAACAATGATCACCAACTCATTGAAGAGCTTACATACTCATTGCAGGATGACGAGCTGTCTCTCGCGCAAGCCAAGGAATCCGAAGGCATCTCCGTTGCCGCATTGACCGAGGCGGAAACCGCGCAGCACGCCTGGCAACAGGAATGGGATGAGTTCAACGTCCGGGCCAGCGCCCAGGTGCGTTCCGCCGAAGTGGAGCGCGCGCGTATTCAGCATCTGGAACAGCAGCAGCGGCAGCTTGAACAGCGCTTGGTGCGTCTGGAGGAGGAGCGGGGCGGACTGTCAACCACGGCGCTGGAAGAGGAAATCGCCGCGCTCAGCGAGCAGCGTGAGGAGCTTGATGAGCGCGTGGAGCGGTTGCAGCAGGAGGTGCAAAGCCATCAGGCGCGCATTGCTACGGAGCGTGACGATCACAACCGTCTTGCCAGTGAACTGAACACCGAGCGCGGCCGCTTGCAGGGCATGAAAGGGCGCCACAGTTCACTGGAAGCGCTTCAGCAGCAGGCCTTGGGCAAGGGCGCGGGCGCGGTAACCTCCTGGCTCCAACAGCACGGTTTGGGGGATATGCAACGTCTGGCGCAGGGCTTGACCGTTGAACCGGAATGGCAGCGCGCGGTGGAGCATGTGCTGGGCCTCCATTTGGAATCGGTTTGCGTAGAAGGCATGGATAGCGTCACCGCCATGCTGGATACGCTTCAGCGCGGTAGTCTCGGGGCGTTTGATGTGACGGCGCCGGTTCCGGTGAATCATGGCGCGCTGGCTGCGCCCTTGCTTGGCAAGGTGCAATCACCCTGGCGGCTGGATGCGTTATTGGCGGGCGTCTATGCCGCAGATGACATGGTCCAGGCACTGGCGCTGCGTTCACATCTTGCGCCGCATGAATCAGTGATTACCCGCGAAGGGATCTGGCTGGGTGCCAACTGGCTGCGCGTGGTGCGTGATGTCGATGAGAAGGCCGGGGTGCTGGCGCGCGAACAGGAGATCAAAAACCTGTCGCTGCAAATGGAGGAGCTGGCCGCGCGTATCGACGAGATCGAGCAGATGCAGCATGACAGCGCCGCGCATTTAAAATCGTTTGAGACGGCGCGTGAGCAGAGCCAGGCGGCGTTGAGCGCCGCAAGTCAGCGCCGCGCCGAGGCGCAGGCGCAACTGAGCGGCAAGCAGGCGCGGCTGGAGCAGATGCATGCGCGTAACAACCGCCTGCGTATCGAGCTGGAAGATATTCTCGCGCAAAAGCAGGGCGGCGAAGAGGAAATGGAGGAGGTGCGCATGCGATTGCATGATGCCCTGGCCGCCGCCGAAGATCATGCCCAGCACCGCGACGCGCTGG
Organism: Gammaproteobacteria bacterium; assembly: GCA_021731145.1. Classification (GTDB taxonomy): domain Bacteria; phylum Pseudomonadota; class Gammaproteobacteria; family Ga007554; genus LNEJ01. The sequence continues at coordinate 13,424 of JAKFXX010000029.1, forward strand.
TGCGCAGCCGTGACGAGCATCGCCGCCAACTGGAGCAGATCCGCACGCAGGCCCGCACTGACCGCGATGCAGCACATGGAATTGCATTGCGCATTCAAACGGTGCGCGCACAGATCACATCCACCCAGGAAAGGCTGCGCCGCATGCAGGATCAGCTTAATCAACTGACCCACCGCCGCGAGGAATTGAGCATCGCTGTGGAGGAGGGTGGCCAGCCCCTGGAGGACCTGGCAGCCGAACTTGAACAGATGCTGGCCCGGCGTCTTGCCGTAGAGTCGGAGCTGGCGCAGGCGCGCCGTCGGGTAGAAGAGTGCGATCACGCGTTGCGTCAGTTAAACGAGCAGCGCAATGTGACAGAACAAAAAATTCGCCAGGGACAGGCTGATCTCGACAAGCTGCGTATGGCCTGGCAGGAGGTCAAAGTGCGGCGCGAGACGCTACAGGAGCAGATTGGCGAATCCGATTTTACCATTGAGGTGTTGCTTGTCGAAATGCCGGAGGGCGCGACGGAAGTCGACTGGCAAGGGCAAGTGGAGCGTATCGCACAACAGATCAGCCGTCTCGGGGCGATTAATCTGGCGGCGATTGAAGAATTTGCCCAGGAGTCGGAACGCAAAAACTATTTGGACGCCCAGCATGCCGATCTGAGCGAGGCGCTGACCACGCTTGAAAACGCGATACGCAAGATCGACCGTGAAACCCGCGACCGTTTCAAGGAGACCTTTGATAAAGTCAACGCTGGCCTGCAAGCCATGTTCCCGCGTCTGTTTGGCGGTGGAGAAGCCTATCTTGAATTGACCGGGGAAGATTTACTGGATACCGGGGTCACGGTGATGGCGCGTCCTCCCGGCAAGCGCAACAGCACTATTCACCTTCTATCCGGCGGCGAAAAAGCGCTCGTTGCGGTGGCATTGGTGTTCGCTATCTTCGAGCTGAATCCCGCACCGTTTTGTATGCTGGACGAGGTGGACGCGCCGCTCGATGAGGCCAACGTCGGGCGCTTCTGCAAGCTGGTGAAGGAAATGTCCGAGCGTGTGCAGTTTATTTATATCAGCCATAACAAGGCCACCATGGAAATGGCCAATCAACTGATTGGCGTCACCATGCACGAACCCGGCGTATCGCGCTTGGTCGCGGTTGATGTGGAAGAAGCAGTTAAAATGGTTGCAACAGGTTAGGTCACCAAGAAGGAGGACTTTGTAAGTGGATCCGGAAAGTATGTTAACGATACTCGGCGGTGCCGGCGCGGTTGCCGTGGTATTGCTGCTGTGGCGTCCAGGCCAGAAAAAGAACGTTATTGGAGCAGATGTTTCTGTTTCAGCGGAAAAGGAACGCGCCCTGGATCAATTCAACGGTGATGCAGAAGAAGAGTGGGAGATAACACCCATCACCACCCCTCGTTCCGGCAGGCAAGGGCTGAGGGAGGATGCAGATGAAGACTTCTCCATATCGACTGCTGACGTTGTCCCACCACCGGCAGCGGATTCACGCAACGTGCCCGAGGATTTAATCGTGGTGTTGAACATCATGGCGCATCAGGGCCAGGTGTTCGACGGCGCTGCCATTCTCGACGCCACGCACGACGCAGGCCTGGTGTTCGGCGAGATGCAGATTTTTCACTACATCTACAACGGCGCGCCGCTTTTCAGTCTTGCCAATGCGCTTAACCCGGGCAGCTTTGATATCAACGCGATAGAGAATGCCGCCACGCCGGGTCTGACCCTGTTTCTGCGTCTGCCCGGCCCCATTGATGGCCTGGCTGCGTTTGAGCGGATGTACAGCGTTGCAGCACAACTGGCCACAACGCTGGGTGGCGAAGTCTGTGATGCCCGCCGCGCGATCTTGACGGCGCAGGCTTTGGAAAAGCAACGGGATGAGATTGCGGAGTATCAGCGTAGCCATTAGGCAGTAAGTGAAACGCATTGGGCACTCTAAGAACCTGTTCACGATCTCGCTGAAGGGCGCATTGCGGCGTTAAAATCGAACTCAAAATGCTCACATACTTCGTGTATGCTCCGCTTTTTCGTTCGATTTTGTCTTGCACTGCATCCCTTGATCAAGATCGTGAACAGGTTCTAAGGGCGCCAAGCCAAGCTTATGCAGCCTCGGCGCGGCCAGTGAAGTTGTTTTCGATTGCTTCAAGGATCTCGGTGTTGGTGAAGGCGTTGTTGCTGCTGAGACTCTGGTAGAGGGCGTGAAGGGTAGCGCAAATGTCCTCGGGAGCCATCTTGACCAACCTTCCCTCGCGCGAGGCCTTGATCAACTCCTCGATATCAACCTTCTTCAGAACCATCTGTTTCAGCAATGGTTCGTAGCGCCATAGGGCGCCATCCGCGCCTTCAAAGGCGGCGACGTGGGCACGGATATCTTCACGGATCGGGAATTCGCGGCGGTTGCCGCTGAGCAGGAAGGCGAACAGCCCCACCACCGTGGCGGGGATCATGAAGATAAAGGCAAATGTGTTGAGCATGATGGTGTCAATACTCTGTTGAGTCCAACTGTAGTAGGCCAAGCCAAAACCGGCGAGGTAAATGCACCCCGCAAATATCATCCCCACGACTTTGGCCATGTCCTTGGCCGGTTTGCTGCGGCGGCTGTAGTCAAGACGGTTGAGGTCGAACTGCCCCTCAAAACGGCGCAGGAGGTTTTTGCGGATGTTGCGTTTGTTGGGCTGTTTGATGCTCATGTTTGTTTGTCTTCTGTTGGTGAGGGGCCATTATTCCAGTACAGTGCAGTAGGGCGCAATAACTGAAGGACATTGCACCTTGCGTGCTTTGGTTCATCCCTGTCACGATAGGTATATCGTAACGTCATTTAATTTTTCAGTGGAGACGGTATCTATGTTTATAGCCATGAACAGATTCAAAATCGCCAAAGGCAGCGAGGAAGAGTTCATCTCTATTTGGAAAAATCGCAAAAGTTATCTTGATGAGGTGCCCGGTTTTCGGGAGTTTCATCTGCTTAAGGGGCCGACCCATGAGGAATACACGTTATTTGCGTCACACTCCATTTGGGAATCGCAACAGGCCTTTGAAGAGTGGACTCGCTCTGAGTCGTTTCGCCTGGCGCACAGCCAGGCGGGCGCAGCCAAAGGTGTCTATCTTGGCCCGCCACAGTTCGAAGGGTTCGAGGCCATTCTCTAACTCCCAAAAATTGCAACTCACGCAAGCTGTTGGGGTCGGGTCTTGTGATGAAATACTATTGATTAAATTGAAGAATAGAAAAAGAAATATGTTAATGCAAGACTTGACCCTATGCTTCCTTTCTGACCCTATGCTTCCTTCTATGCTTCAGTGTGCGCGCCAGCGCCAACCGGCCGGGGCGTGGCCGCTGAGCAGTTGCCCCGTGTGCCGGGCCAGCTCGCTGACCATCTCAACGGGCAGGCGTTGGCGTGCCTTGCAGTAAGCTCCTGTATTGACACTCTTCACACCCAGGCCTTCCGCTGTACGCTGCGCCGCCCAGCCCGCCACCGCTTTTTGGCACGAGCCGTCTTCGTTCAGCGCCTGCATCATGAACATCGACAACGTCACCGTCGGCGGATGCAGCCGTTCCCGATACTCGGGCAGATACGAATCGGTCATCTCCAATCCAAAAGCGCGGGCCCCGTGAGCAGATTGAAAAAATCCACCGTTTCGATCTGGCGCACGCGGCGGCTGACACTCTTTATCTGTTGATGGGATTCAAATTCTGCATTACGATTGCTCAAGGCTGGCCTCGCGGTCGTTGGCGGGTGATGTGTGGTAACAACATCCTACCAATCTCGGTGGCCAGCCTTCCCTTTTATTTCAATCTATTAGCTCAACGTGCTAATACCTCTGCGGCTTAAGTCAGTGCCATTCTGGCTAAGGCCTGATCAATAAACGCTTCTGAATACTTCGATTTCACGATTGACTCCTCTTCAAATAATTAATTTTTAGAGGCGACAACTAGCCTGACACAGGGGATTTCCTTCCATTTACTGCTGCGGCTATCCCCTCGCGCCGTAGCGCCATGATTCCCGCAAGGCATACCAGTAGCGCCCCTGCCAGAGTCAAGGCATCCAGTTTCTCGCCCCATAGCATCCAGCCTAACAGCGCGGCAAAAACCACCGCGCTGTAGGTGAAAGGGCCAACGAATGCGGCCGGGGCCAGGGCATAGCTGCGTGTGAGCAGCAATTGCCCCGATGTAGCGAATATCCCTGCAACGGCCAATAAGCCCCACAGTGTTGGCTCGGGTGTCTGCCAGCTCCACAGCAGAGGTATCGCCGACACCATAACGCTGATAGTGCTGAAGTAAAACACAATGCGTGTGGTCGGCTCGGTTTCTGCCATGCGCCGGATATTAACCACTGCGAGCGCCGCCAGTGCGCCCGAGGCCAGGCCGATCAAGGTGGCTAGCGAGAATAGTCCCATGCCGGGTTTGAGGATCAGCGTAATTCCGGCAAACCCCACGGCTATCGCCACCCACAGTACACGTCCCACTTTCTCGCGCAGCCAGAGCAGGGCGATAAAAGGCGTAAACAGCGGTGCGGTAAAGTTTAGCAGCACCGCTGCAGCAAGATGCAGGTGAGCAATGGCATAGAAAAAGCAATACATGGCCGCCAGTCCGGCCAGTGAGCGCATCAAATGCGAACCAAAATGCTGTGTCGCCAACGCCTTGACGCCGCCACGCAATAGCCAGGGGAGGAGGGCGATAAGACCAAAGAAATTGCGGAAAAACACCACCATTTCATTGGGTAGATGCGCTGATACTGTTTTGATGGTGGCGCCCATGGCGGCGAACATCAAGGCGGCGGCGATGGCTAACATTGCGCCACGGGCACGGTTTTCAGGATACATGGGACGTGGATTTTTTTCGGTGCTTTGCCATGGAAACCTTACTTGAAGTTCCTAATAAAGCCATGTGCCCCTGGAATGCGCAGTGTAACAGGAGTCAGAGATCGGCCTTGGAGGAGGCGAGTTTCGTGGGAGGCGGCGCAAGCCGGCGCCAAATCCTTCTTTTGAGCAGATAGAGCAGTCCTGTCAGTACTATCAGATAGCCGATGACATAGTAGCCGAGGTGGCGGCGTTCATTGGCATGGGGGTCTGCTGCCCAGTTCAAAAAAGCCGCCACCTCGGCGGCATTGGTTTGCAGCTCATGCCGTGCGGCAGGATCATTTGCAGCGCCTGCACCGAGGATGTCAGGCATCTTGATGCTCGGGAACAGCCGGTTATCGGTGTTTCCGGTTGAGTCTTGGTAAAAGCTGGTAAGCAGCGTATAGATATAATGCGGCCCGTCGTCGCGTGCCTTTGCCATCAAGGAGAGATCCGGTGGTATCTTTCCATAGGCGGCCAGGCTGGCCTCGGGGGGTGTTTGGCTGATCAGGGCTGCCCCCAGGGGATGTTCGGCACGCATCTCGTCGACCTCTTGTTTCGTAAACCCTAGCGCCAGCAGGTCGTGATATGTGATGTACTTCAAGTCATGGCACCCCATGCATGTGCCGACTGCGGTCTGCGCGCCACGCTTCAATGCATCAGGGGCATCCGGGATGATGACATCGGCGAGCTTCGCGGGTTCAGCCCATGCGTCCAGGCAAGGCAACATAAGCATGAATAGCAGGCTATAGCGAGACAGGCGCATTGTGCTCACTTTCGTGCACCATGCTGAGATGCTTCGTTGGCAAGGATTTCCTGCACGGCGGGCGGCAACCCGCGTGCGCGCAGCCAGCGTTCTTCCCAGATGGAGGCGAAAGGCAGAACCAGGAACACACCAAAATAGATAAACGTGGCGATGCGGTTGATAGACACTACAGGGCCCAGGGGCGGCTGACCACCCACATAGGCAAGCACCATGATATCCAACACGAATATGTAAAATAGGAACCTATAAATTGGCCGGTAACGTGCCCCTCCGGGTATTTTTGAACGGTCCAGGTAAGGTAGGGCGCCATAGATCAGGATTGACAGCGCCATGGCCACGACGCCGCCCAAGGCGTCAGGCACAGCGCGCAGGATGGCGTAAAATGGCAGGAAGTACCATTCCGGTTCGATATGGGCGGGCGTATGCAAGGGATTCGCAGGAATATTATTTTCTGTTTCGATGAAAAAATCAGGCTTGAAGAACAAGAAGGCACAAAACACGATAAGGAATATGCCCAGCCCGAAGAAATCCTTAATGGTGAAGTACGGGTGAAAGGGGATATTGTCCTTTGCTTTAAGGTTGATGCCCGAAGGATTGCTGCTCTTTACGCTGTGCAACGCGATGAGGTGAATGAATACCATGGCGACGACAATAAAAGGTAATAGGTAATGCAACGCGAAAAATCGCGTGAGTGTCGGGTCGCCGACCACAAAGCCGCCCCGCAGCCAGATTACGATCTGGTCGCCGATGAATGGTGTTGCGCGGAAGAGGTTGGTGATTACTTGGGCGCCCCAATATGACATCTGTCCCCACGGCAGCAGATAGCCCATAAAGGCGGTTGCCATAAGCGTCAGCAATATAATCTGGCCAGACCACCACATCAGTTCGCGTGGTGCACGGTAAGATCCATAATATAAAGTGCGCGCCATATGGAGATAAATCACCACAAAAAAGGCTGAGGCACCTGTTGAGTGCATGTAGCGCAGCAACCAGCCGTAGTTAACATTGCGCATGATGTGCTGCACGGAATCGAAAGCAAGCGCCGTGTCCGGCTTGTAGTGCATCGCCAGGAAAATACCGCTCACCATCTGCAGCACCAGCACAAAACCAGCGAGAAAGCCGAAGTTCCACCAGTAGCTGAGATTGCGGGGCGTAGGGTATTCGGTAAGGTCGTGCTTGATGAATGAGGTGAGTGGAAAGCGCTGATCGATCCATGCGATGACACGGTTGGACATGGGTGTTTGCCTTTATGACTTGCCGATCACAATCTTGTCGGCGTTAGCGAAGGTATAGGGGGGGATGTCAAGGTTGCGTGGTGCTGGGCCACTGAGAATGCGTCCGCTATTGTCATAGACGCTGCCATGGCAGGGACAGAGCCACCCATCGGAATTGTTGTTGGGGATGCAGCCCAGGTGGGTACACAGGCCGATCACGACCAACCATTCTGGGTTTTTAACACGCTGCTCATCAGGTTGCGGGTCTTTGCCGCCATTGGATGCGGCCATCGCGGCGATTTCATCAGGTGTGCGATGCAGGATGAAAATGGGCTTTCCCTGCCAGGCGACGGTTTGCATCTGCCCCGCAGCGATGCTGCTGAGATCGACGTCGGTGTTTGCCTCTGCCAGCACGTCTGTGCTCGGGTTCATGCTGCTGATGAAGGGCCAGCAGGCCGCCACGGCACCTGCAGTGACTACCGCTGCCGTCACTGTGCCAAGAAAATCCCGCCGTGCGGGATCCTGGGGAACATGGTCATCGTCGCTGGCTGCTGTCACACCTTGGTCTCCACTGTTGTTCACAGTACACATGACATATGTTGTTTTAATTTTAACACACTCCATCACCCAACCAGACGCATCAGCATTGCAGGAAGGGGGCGTTGCAGTAGTCCGGCGCGTTGTGTAGCATCCATTCTGGCCGTCCGATGTGTGTTTTGATAACCCACATCTTGCCAGAAATGGCAGCGCCCAACCGCGCTTTTTACAGCAAAAAACCAACCGTAAATGGCGAGTTTTGCACCCACCTCCAATAAAAATAAAGGAATTCAATCATGGCTGATCCCCACCGCGACCATGCCACGCTGGAGGACGCGCAGCTCGCGGCACCGTGGGAGCATGTCTTCGAGCGCATCACCACTCCCTTCGAGCGATTTATCCATAATCAAACCAGTGCCGGTCTGCTGCTGATGGTGGTCGCATTGCTCACGCTCCTGCTGGCCAATTCGCCCTGGAGCACAGCCTACGAACATCTGCTGCATACGCCCTTGTCTCTGCGTCTGGGGGAGTGGTCGCTGGAACTCTCACTGCAACATTGGGTTAACGATGGGCTCATGGCCTTGTTCTTCTTCCTGGTGGGCCTGGAGATCAAGCGCGAGCTGCTTGTTGGCGAACTCGCATCGGTACGCAAGGCCGCCTTGCCTATCGTTGCGGCTGTGGGGGGTATGGTAGTGCCGGCTGCAATTTACTTTTTGGTTAACCCCGAGGGCGATGCCGCGCGCGGCTGGGGCATTCCCATGGCCACCGATATCGCCTTTGCCGTAGGCGCCCTGGTGCTGCTGGGCCGGCGCATTCCCAGAAATTTGATCATATTCCTCGCGGCGCTGGCTATTGTGGACGACCTTGGTGCGGTAGTGGTGATTGCCTTGTTCTATACTGACGATCTCGCATTGATACCGCTTGCCTGGGCGGGGGCGTTGCTCGCCTCATTGATAGCCCTCAATCTGGGTGGCGTGCGTCGGCCGTTACCCTATTTCCTGGCCGGTATTCTCATGTGGTTCGCCATGTTGCAATCTGGTATACACGCCACCGTCGCCGGTGTACTGCTGGCCTTCACCATCCCCACGCGCCCGCGATACCACCCGGAGCGCTTTAGCAGCCATGTGCGCAAACTCATGGATCGCTATGACCACGTCAGGCAGCCCGGTGTGAGCCTTTTGGAGAATCCGGACCAGGCATCCATCGTGCAGGCATTGGAGGCCGGCGTTGAGCGGGTGCAACCCCCGCTTGCGCGGCTGGAGCGCGCATTTCACCTGCCCGTGGGGCTGCTGGTCATCCCCGTGTTTGCCCTGTTCAATGCCGGCATTCCTATTGAGTTCACAACCCTGGCTGCTACTTTGAGTCATCCCGTAACCTTCGGTGTCATGTCCGGTCTGTTGATAGGTAAATTCCTGGGCATCACAGGTGCCTCCTACCTGGCCTCGCGCTATGCCGGCGCCGCATTGCCCGACGGTGTGAACATGCGCCATATCATCGGCGTGGGTCTGCTCGGTGGCATCGGTTTTACCATGTCCATATTTATTGGTGAGCTGGCTTTTGCTACGCTGCCGGAACATCTGCTGATGGCCAAGACCGGCATTCTTGCAGCCTCACTGGCTGCGGGTACGCTGGGGTATGCCTGGTTATTGTGGGCAACACGTAGCGATGCTTCCCCATGAGATCGTGCAGACCAAACACCCGGTCTGCGGGTATACTTTAGGGGCCGTCCCCACCATTTTAAATGTACAGATTACAATGAACGACGGCTTAGCCCCACAATAAACAAACAATCTCCAAAACGAGGCGTAGTAATGACTGTTTATCACGGTGAGGCGGGATACTCCCATGGCACTTTGCCTGTTACCGGCATATTGATCACCAATCTTGGAACACCCGATGCGCCCACCGCACAGGCTTTGCGTCGTTATCTGGGTGAGTTTCTGTGGGATCCGCGTATCGTGGAAATCCCGCGTCCGCTGTGGTGGCTTATCCTGCATGGCGTGATCCTGCGTATCCGCCCTAAACGCTCGGCACATGCCTATCAGAAGGTATGGACCGACGAGGGTTCTCCATTACTTGCGATTTCGCGCAAGCAAGCTGCGGCGCTGCAACAGCTTCTGGAGAAGCAGTTCGGTGGGCCGGTGAAGGTTGCGCTGGGGATGCGTTATGGCAACCCCTCCATCGCCGATGGATTGGCGGAGCTGCGCCGCGCCAATGCACGCCGCATCCTGGTGTTGCCGCTTTATCCTCAATATGCAGCGTCCACCACGGCCTCCACCTTCGATGCCGTGGCCGATGTGCTCAAGACCTGGCGCTGGATACCCGAGTTGCGCATGGTCAACCATTATCATGACGATCCTGCTTATATCAATGCCCTGGTGACCAGCATCCGTGAGAGTTGGGAGAAGCACGGCCAGGCCGAACGCCTGTTGTTTTCCTTTCATGGCATACCTAAACGCTGCCTGCTGGCGGGCGATCCTTATCATTGTGAATGTCACAAGACGGCGCGGCTGGTGGCAGAGCAGCTCCAGTTACCCGCCGACCGCTGGCAACTGGCGTTTCAGTCGCGCTTTGGCCGTGAGGAGTGGTTGAAGCCCTATACCGATAAAACCCTGGAGGCCTGGGGCAAGGCGGGGGTGAAAAGCGTGGACATAGTATGCCCCGGCTTTTCCGCCGATTGCCTGGAGACACTGGAAGAAATGGCCATGCTCAATCGCGGCGTATTCCTTGAGGCGGGTGGAGAAAAATACCATTACATCCCGGCGTTGAACGACCGCGATGATCACATGCAGGCACTCGCTGATCTGGTGAAGAAGCATACCCAAGGCTGGCCGGAGGTTGATGCTGAGTGGAATGCAACGCACCATACCGTGGAATCCGAAGCCAGCCGTCGCCGCGCGCTGGAGATGGGCGCGGCACGTTAGTGCGGCGGCACCGCATGGTGCGGGTTCATTAAGTGAGAAAAATTGGGACTCAGTGCGCCATGTTCATTGCGAAGACACGGTGCTAAACTGAATGTCATCAAGCGCCTGAAGAGGAAGGGGGATCGCCATGAAGAGAATAATTGAAATTGATTGCCCGCCGGAGTTGTTGATTGGCTTGCATCTGAACGCTGAAGACATGGCCGATTATATCAAGCGGCAAGCGGCCATTAATTTCTTCAAAGAAGGACGGTTATCCTCGGGTTCGGCTGCCACCTGGTTAGGGATTTCCCGTGTCGCTTTTCTGCATCTGGCCTGGAATGCTGGAGCAGTATTGCTGGAGGATTCACAGGATGATTTTGATCGTGAAAGGTCATTATTGTCGTGATCGTTTTTTCTAACACAACCCCTCTTATCGCAATTGACAAGTATTGGTCATCTGGAATTAATGCCGCGCTTATTTGGGCAGGTTCATGTGGTCAGCGACGTGATCGACGAGTGCGCTGCAGGCGGAGCAATTCCAGTGCCTCGCCTGCGTACGCTTGCCTGGGTGGTCGAGGTGGTGCCTACCCCTGCAGCCAATCCGATGATGTTGCTGGAGCTGGACCGAGGTGAAAAACATACATTGGATATGGCCCTCAAGGCCAAAGCCGACAAAGTCGTTATTGACGAGAAGTTAGGGCGCGCATTGGCCGAGTATCTGGGGCTCTCCGTAACGGGAACGCTGGGTATTTTACTGAAAGCAAAGCAGGCTGGATGGATCCCGTCCTTCCGTGAGGCCGTGACTGGAATGCAGGCCCAGGGCATACGTTATCACCCAGCACTGATTGAAAAACTGGCAGCCTCAATCGGCGAATAATTGCCAAGATTAACATCGCTAAAGGCCCGGCCTACATGCGGTGCGCAGGATAGGTGGAACATAGCGTTAACCCATTATCAGTTAAAATTTCTTCCGAAATATCACCATATTTTTTATCGCCAGGATCGAAAAACTCTGTGCCCTCTGTGCCTCTGTGGCAAAAATCAAACCAGGAAAATAATGTTTTACGAACTTATTAAACCCGCTTTCTTCCGCGTCGATCCGGAGCAGGCCCATGACCTTGTTATGGGTTGGATGGAGAAGACCGGCCCTTGCCGTGTAACGCGTGGTATTGCGAAATCCATTTATTATCTGGAAGATTCACTGCTCACCCAAACCCTATGGGGGCTGCGTTTTGTCAATCCGGTGGGGATGGCTGCGGGGTTCGATAAAAACGCCCGCGCCATTCAGGGGCTTACGGCGCTGGGTTTTGGTTTTATTGAAATAGGCACGGTTACACCGCGCGCCCAGCCCGGCAACCCCAGGCCGCGCATTTTCCGTCTGCCTGCGGACCATGCCGTAATCAATCGCATGGGCTTCCCCAACGAGGGGGCCGATGCTGTGGCGGCGCGTATGGCGGCACTGGGCAAGCAGCCTGTTCCGATAGGCATTAATCTCGGCAAGAACAAAGACACCGCATTGGAAGATGCCGCTGCCGATTATGTCGCGGCATTGGAAAAACTTTTCCCTTACGGTGACTATTGTGTCGTTAATGTCAGCTCACCAAATACACCTGGACTACGCTTATTGCAGGGCGCCGATTATCTGGAAACATTGATGGCCGAAGTGCAGGCCGCCAACCGGCGCCTCGCCGCGCAGCATGGCCGCCAGCCCTTGCCCTGCCTGCTCAAAATCGCGCCCGATCTCGCCCGCGAAGACCTCGAAGCCATAGCTACGCTGGCGCTCGGCCCCACCATCGACGGCCTTATCGCCACCAACACCACGCTGAGCCGTGAGGGACTTGCTCAGTCTGTGAATGAGGCCGGAGGGCTGAGTGGCGTGCCGCTGCGCGTGCGCAGTACGGAGGTGATTCGCACGCTGTATCGCATCACCGGCAAACAGGTGCCCATTATCGGCGTGGGCGGTATAGCCAGCGGCCAGGATGCCTATGAAAAAATCCGCGCCGGGGCCAGCCTGGTGCAAATATACACCGCGTTTATCTATGAAGGGCCGGCGATTGCACGGCGTATCAAGGCAGAACTCATCGAATTGTTGCGCCGCGATGGGATAGGTCATATCAGCTCGGCGATTGGCAGGGATGTTTAGCCCGAAGGTACAGTAATGTCCAATGTTTCACCCATTGCCGACGCAGAACAACGCTGCGAGGCGCTCGACCCCTCACGCTCGTTTATCGTTCAAGCCCCGGCCGGATCGGGCAAGACCAGCCTCCTGACGCAACGTTATCTCACCTTGCTGGGGCGCGTGGAGTCCCCGGAAGAGATCGTGGCGATCACCTTTACCCGCAAGGCGGCAGCGGAGATGCGTAATCGCATTCTTGAGGCATTGCACGAGGCGCGCGATGCGCTGCCGCCCGATGCCGCGTATGAGCGCGCCACCTGGGATCTGGCGCGTGCGGTGCTGGCGCGTAATGAGCGTCTGGAATGGGATGTGCTGTCGCACCCGGCGCGGCTGCGCATCCAGACCATCGACTCGCTGTGCAACGCATTGACGCGGCAAATGCCGGTGTTGTCGCGCTTTGGTGCTGTGCCTGCCACTACCACCGATGCCGCCGATCTCTACAGCGATGCTGCGCGCGCGACACTGGCGTTGCTTGAGGCGGGAGAACAATGGTCACCCGCAGTGGAACGGCTGTTGCGCCATCTGGATAATGACCTGGCACTGGTGGAAGGATTACTCGCCAACATGCTGGCACGACGTGACCAGTGGTTGCGGCATGTGGTGAAAGGGCCAGACCGTGAACAGCAACGTGCGAGTCTGGAGGCTGCGTTTAAAAGCGTCATCGAAGAAGCGCTGGCTGCAACGGCGCGAGCCTTGCCAACGGATGCAGGCGGAAAGATTATTGAGTTTGCGCGCTTCGCCGCATCGAATCTGGATGACGGAAATAATTCCGATCTCTTATTTTGCCGTGACATGGACTACCTTCCGGGCTGCACTACTGAGGATCTGCAAAGGTGGCGCGGCATCGCCACGCTGCTGCTGACCAATGAAGGAGAATGGCGCAAGACAGCCAACAAAAATATTGGTTTTCCCGCCCCCATCTCCACAAAAGACGCAGGTGAAAAAGCACACTACCAGGCGATGAAAGAGCACTTCCTGGCATTGCTGGATGATCTCGCAAAAGAAGGGGATGCTTTTCGTGTCCATCTGGATGCCCTGCGGTGTCTCCCGCCGGAGCATTACACCGAAGATCAATGGCAGGTGATGCAGGCGCTGTTTGACCTGCTGCCGGTTGCAGTCGCGCAATTGCAGATAGTCTTCCGCGAGCAGGGACAAGTGGACTTCAGCGAAGTGGCGCAGTGTGCGCTGGAGGCGTTAGGCGAGCCGGACAATCCCACCGATCTCGCACTGGCGCTCGACTATCGCATGCAGCACATCCTGGTGGACGAGTTTCAGGATACCTCCTTCGGACAATATCAATTACTGGAGCGGCTTACCGCCGGCTGGCAGCACGGCGATGGCCGCACACTGTTCGTGGTGGGCGATCCCATGCAGTCGATCTACCGCTTCCGCGAGGCCGAGGTGGGCCTGTTCCTGCGCGCCCGTCAGCAGGGGGTCGGATCGATTCGACTCACACCGCTAACCCTGAGCGTCAACTTCCGCTCCCAGGCAGGTATTGTTGAATGGGTCAACCAGAGCTTCGCGCAGGTTTTTCCGGTAACGGAAGATATCTCCAGCGGCGCAGTTGCGTATAGTCCATCCCAGGCATCGCATGAAATGGGCGAACACCGCGCCGTGCAGGTGCATCCGTTCTTTATCAATGACGCGAACGCCGAGGCGTCCAAGGTGGTTGATCTGGTACAACAGGCCCGGCGGATCAGCCCAAAAGGCACCATAGCGATTCTGGTGCGCGCGCGCAGCCATCTGGCGCAAATCGCCCCCGCCTTGCAGGCATCAGGCCTGCGTTACCGCGCCATTGAAATCGAACGTCTGGGGCATCGCCCCGTGATTCAAGATTTGCTTGCGCTCACCCGTGCGCTGTTGCATCCCGCTGATCGCATCGCCTGGCTGGCGATACTGCGTGCGCCCTGGTGTGGGCTGACACTCGCCGACCTGCACGCACTGGCTGCGGGTGACCATCATGCCGCACTGTGGGACCTCATGCAGAATCCCGCCATCATTGATCTCCTTAGTGCCGATGGAAAGTGCCGCCTTGAGCGCGTGCGTAGCGTCCTGCAAACCGCGCTTGCCCAACGCCAGCGCCGTACCTTGCGGCTTTGGACCGAAGGCGTATGGCTGGCGCTGGGCGGGCCAGCCTGTGTGCAAGCAGGGGCGGACCTTGAAGATGCGCGCGTGTTTTTCGAACTCCTGGAGAACATGCATACGGAGGGCAATCCCAGCGGCTTTATGCGCATTGAGGAACGGGTCGAAAAACTGTTTGCACTACCCGACATGGAGGCCGATGAATCGCTGCAATTAATGACCATACACAAGGCCAAAGGCCTGGAATTTGATACCGTCATCGTGCCCGCCCTGGGGCGGCGTATGCCATCCGACGAAAGCCGTTTGCTGATGTGGATGGAACGGCCCGCGCTGGCGCGCGAGGAGGGCGACCTGTTGCTTGCGCCGATCAAAGGGAATGGCCAAAAGGACGATCCGATTTATACCTATATAAAAAGCATGGATCAGCAAAAGGGCGTGTACGAGGCAGGGCGATTGCTCTACGTGGCCGCTACCCGCGCCAGGAAAAAGCTGCACCTGCTGGGCCATACCACGCTTTCAGAAAAAGACGGCGCGGCGAAAAAACCGCAAAGCGGTTCACTGCTGAACCAGTTGTGGGAGGTAGTGGAAAAAGAGTTTGTTACCAGTTCCGGAGTTGCTCAAGCGACGGGAGATACGGCGCCGACTGCCCCCATTCCCGGTCTGCGCCGTCTCAAGTCGGGCTGGTGCTTGCCCGACGCACCCGCATCGGTAATTCTAACCTCGGTTATGTCACGGCCCACTCCCAGCAATTCAGCGGAAAACATCGAATTCCTCTGGGCCAGTGACACCGCGCGGCATGTCGGCACCGTAGTGCATCGCATCCTGCGTAAAATTGCCCAGCAGGGGACAGACTTCTGGAGCGGCGAATTCATTGCCGCGCAACGCCCCCGTTATCGCGCACTCCTGGCGCAGTCAGGCGTAACCGCGCGGGAATTGGATGAGGCCGCACAGCACGTCGAAACTGCTCTGATGCGCACACTGGAAGACGAGTGTGGGCGCTGGCTGCTCGATCATCACCATCATGACGCCCAGTGCGAGTATGCGCTGACCGGCATTGTCGATGGCAAGCCCGTCAACGTCATCATCGACCGCACCTTCGTCGATCAACAAGGCGTGCGCTGGATCATTGATTACAAAACCGGCGGCCATGAAGGCACGGATACAGGCGCCTTTCTCGACAACGAACAAAACCGCTACCGCCCGCAACTAGAGCGCTACGCGGAATTGATGAGCAAACTGGACGACAAGCACGCCATCCGCCTTGGGCTCTATTTCCCCCTGCTCGGTGGATGGCGCGAATGGCCGCACAACGCAAGTTAATGACTGATAATGCCTTGGATCGGGATCACACTTATGGGAAGATAGCCCGCAGCACCGGGCCATGCAGTCCGACGGCTCTATTATGACAATTATGCAGAGGAATATTTATGAAGATCAGATTTGTACTCGGCGCTTTTGCGGCGGCCGTTTGTGTCAATAGCTATGCTGCGGACACCACAGCGTTGAGTACCGACGAGCAGAAATTCAGCTACGTCGTCGGCTATCAATTTGGCCTGACCCTTAAACAGGATGGTTTGAAGGTGGATACCAAGGCTGTCAGCCAAGCCATTCAAGACGCCATGAGCGCCACGCCTCCCAAGCTGACGCAGGAGCAGATGCAGGCGGTCATGGAGATTTATCGCAAGAAGCACGACCAGGAACGGCTCGCAGTGGCGGACAAGAACCAGAAGGCGGGACAGGCCTATCTCGCCAACAACAAGAAGCAACCGGAAGTAAAAGAACTCGCTGACGGAATACAATACAAAGTACTGAAGGCCGGTACGGGCAAGAAACCCAAGGCATCGGACTCGGTAATGGTCAATTACCGTGGCACCCTGATCAATGGTGAGGAGTTCGACAGCTCCTACAAGCGTGGGCAGCCGGTCAAGTTCCGCGTCGATCAGGTCATCAAGGGTTGGCAGGAAGTGCTGCAACTCATGCCCACTGGTTCCAAGTGGCAGGCGGTCATCCCTGCCAAGTTGGCTTATGGCGCGCAGGGTGCCGGTGGCCCCATAGGCCCTAACGAGACCTTGATTTTTGAAATTGAGTTATTGGAAATCAAATAGTTACCATTAATATATAAAGTTAATTTTACTTTAAAGACTGACAAACAACGCGTACCGGAGAACGTATGACCGACAAGATTCCCGGATTGAATGAAGCCATTCCCAAGTGGGATGTGGCCCTGGAGGCTCTGGCCCGCAACGAGTACCAGCAAAAGGGTGCGGCGTTGCGCATCGACGACTTTACGCGTCTCTCCAAAGACCACGTTATCCGTTTCGACGATATCATGGTAACGCTATTCGAGCTGGTGCTACAGGGCGAGTGGCGCTACGAGGACGACGAGCGCACGCTCAAAGTCCTTACCCGCGACGAGATAAACCACTTGTACGTCAACGGCCGCCTCAGCGACCGGGATGTGCGCCACTATACGGGGTATTGGAGTCCGATTCATCGCTAGGGTACAAAGAACGAGTGCTTGATTGTGGAATTAAGCGCTAGCTTTTCTTGCCCAACTCCTTCAGCCGTTCATACAATTTCCGTTCTTCCGAAGATAGCTGCTCCGGTACATGCACGTTAATGCGTATCAAAATATCTCCAAGGCCAGGGCTGCCGAATTGTGGCAGACCTTTTCCGCGCAGGCGCAATATGGTATCAGGTTGAGTTCCAGCGGGGATGGTGACGGTGGTAGGGCGGCCAAGGGGTGGGCACCTCGCGGGAGGCGCCGAGCACGGCATCCGTAAGTGGGATGGTTTCCTCGCGCCATAGGTCCGCGCCGTCACGCACAAAGCGAGGGTCCGGCGCGGTGCGTACTAACACGAGCAGATCGCCGGGAATGCCGCCCGGCTCCTGGCTGGCGCTTCCTCTCCCGGGGATGCGTAGCACCAGTCCTTCTTCCGCCCCTGGCGGGACGGTTACCATGAGAGTCTCGTGCCTGGGAATATTGCCGTGTCCGGCACATTTTGGGCAGGGTTGATCAATGATGCTGCCGCGCCCGTGACAGTCTGGGCAGAGTGTTGTCTGCTGGAAAAATACGCCTCCTTCCCGTCGACTGGTTGTTTTGCGCCCCGTTCCCTGGCAGGTGTCGCAGCGGCGCGGCGAGGTGCCGGACTTGGCGCCTGAGCCATGGCAGTCTGGGCAGGGCGCCGTGCGGCTCAGTAGTAGTCACGTTGTTTGGGTGTGACGATGGTCCACCTTCCTGGTTATGTCAATGCCTGCTGAACGCTCACCCGCTTTTCATAGATGCTGCTAATCTTCACGCCATCCCATACATAACACAAATGCCTCTCTTGCCGGCAGTTGGAGAGCATAGGTGGGCGGAATACGGCCGCACACTCGCCGCTATGATAGCGTACGCTGTCGTAGACGATACCCCAAGACCCTTCAAGACGTAAGCGGCGGGCCAAGGTTTGCGCCGCAGAGTAGTCGTCCGGATCATAGAGTTCGGGTGTGCTTTCTTGCATGCCGCGGATATCGTGTAGCGCACCATCGAGATCAGTGAGGTAGACGCGCATATCCAGCCCCATTTTTGTCTCGCGGGTAGCTAACATGAAGCGTTCGCGCTGATGGCAGGTTTCAGCAATGGCGGCATCGAGAGTATTCGCGCAATAGAACACGCCGTAACTGCCATCGCTGAAGCGGCTTCCAACCGGGTTGGGATGAGTGAAGGCGGCCATGATGCTGCTGGTTCCCGGACCACTGATGCGGTCGGCGGGTGGGATTAGCTCGATCCTGCCGACCTCGTCGCGGATGCGGTCGTTGGTCATGCCTTCGAGTTCGATCACCGCTTCAAGATCGGCGGGGTCAGCGACACGCTCGAACAGTTGAATCGGTGGAAAGCGGCTCGGAATAAGCCGCCAGCAAGGTTTCCAGATGATTTGTTTGATTAGGATGTTCAGGACCAGCCGCCCCGTTGCGCATCAAGGTATTGGCGCACCACATAAAGATCGCTGACATGGCCGGACAGCATCCGCTCCAATGCACTGCGGCCTGAAAACAGCGGCGCGTTATTGGGGCGGGTGATCCAGGTATCGGCGGCGGTTTCATCGGGCAGAAGGATTTGTAGGGCTTTATAGATGCCCAGGATATAGGAAATGCGTTCCAGGGTATCCTTGGGGAGGGCGACTTCCGGGTCTTTCTTCCATTTGAAATAGGTAGAGCGAGAGGTGAGGCCGAGCAGGGTCATCTGCTGCTCTACATTAAGGTCCCACATGTCAGCAATGCGGAAAAAAGTGCGCAGGGCGGGCCCGGACAACGCCTTGCGGTCGATTTTCTTGACCGGATGCGCGATAGATACATGCATTTTATATTGTCCAAATATGGATTTAATAGTTTTATAGTATATTTATGGGTATTTGTCAAGTTGCATTTGTTCTGGTGGCTTGTTGGACTTAGGTCCGACAGCCAGGCTACTAATGATCAGTTGTAGTGGTTCAGATTTAACCTGACAGACTGCGTCATATCTCGAATGACGGGGTTGTGTCGAATCCAGAAATTGTCATTCAAACATCGCCCGCCAGGTCAGGCCTGAACAACCACACATACTAAGCCCTCAGCTTGCACGCGACGAGCCGGCTTCGCCACTCCGCAAGGATACGCTGATGAATCGAGGCGTCGTCATGGCTCATCAACAACGTCTCCTTGGACACCCGTAGTGTGGTACTTTCCCAGGCACCCTCTGACACCATGGCGCACTCCACCCTGAGTTCCCATAGCTCATCACGGGGTTTTATCTCGAAGAGGTAGGCATCCAGTCCGAGATCATCGAGCAGCTCGGCGGTCACTTCGCGGGCGCGGGCCAATTCGGTGATCGATAAAGTCATAACGTCCGCCTCCTGTCGTTAGGTCAATCCCATTTGAGGCTGAGGGTATTAGCCGCGCTCAATTCGACTCGGGTTCCGAATTGGGCGCCTTCTCTGTTCAATGTCTCGGTAAGCCATAACGTGTCCTCTTTCGATGTGCGGTTCAATCTAAAGTGTTTAATCTGCATGGGGATCATATGCAGATCGGTGAGTCTCCCCGTCGACGGCTCCATGCTCACAAAGTACATCACGGCCAGATCATCCCTGAATTCCTCATGGCCACTGATGCCCTCGTAGTCATTCAAGAAGTCACCGCAGCCATAGAGTATGGGCTTTTCTTTGTAAATCTCGATTCCCTTTGCATGATGAGAAGAATGACCATGGACGACATCAATCCCCGCCTCGTCGATCAGTTTATGGGCGAATAGCGTTTGTTCACGAGGAATGGAGTAACCCCAGTTGTCGCCCCAATGAAGGGAGACTACTGCAAGATCGCCCCGCCGTTTCACGTTACAAACATTCTCCTTGATATGCCGGACCGTTTCATCCGACAAATCCTTCAACAGATTCACGCCGGGGTGGTCTCCTGCCGCAGCCCAACGTCGAGGAATACCGCTGGTTTCCGATCCGCAGGCGAATACCAGAACCCTGCCTTTGCCGGGGATATCCACTATCGCAGGCGCTTCCGCTTCCTGGCGGTTGCGCCCTGCGCCGGTACTTTTCACCTTCACTTTTTCCAGTGTGCCCAGCGTCTCCGTCAGCCCGGCACGCCCCCAATCCAACACGTGATTATTTGCCAGTGCACAACAATCGATCTTGGCCGCGGTAAGGCAAGGGATGTTTTTGGGATGCATGCGGTAGTTGATGACCTTGCCTCGCCAATAATCACTGCTCGTGGTGACACTCGTCTCTAAATTGATGATGCGGACATCTGGTGATACGCGCGCCAGTTCTTCCAGAGCATCCCCCCAGATGTAAGAGAAATCTACCGGTTTTGGAATCGGGCCATGCACCCTCTCCGCCAGTTCGACATAACCTGTGGCGCTGTGCATGTAAGACTCGTAGAGAACCGGGTCGCTCTGATGCGGCAACACTTGATCGATGCCCCTGCCGGTCATCACGTCGCCGCACAGGAACAGGGTGATCCGATCAGCATTTATTGACGGCTCAACTATCACCATCGCGGATTCAAATTACCGTGACTCTGTGTATTCTGCATCCACCACTCGCCCGCGCGGCCCTGAGCCGCTTGGGCGCGCCTCTCCTGTTGAGGCGCCGAGATCGGGTTGTGGCTGTGGGCTAGTGCCAGCGCTGCTGGTTTGGGCATAGATGGCACTCCCGGCATCCTGCAATGCCTTTTTCAGCGTTTCCGCGCGTTTGGTGGCAAGTGCGGCATCGCGCTTGGCAAGTGCCTCACGGGTCTCTCGCAGGCCGGACTCGATACGTTTGCGTATGTCTTCGTTAAGTTTTGCCCCAAAGTCAGACAATGTCCTTTCTGCCTGATAGCATACTGAGTCTGCCGTATTGAGCTTGTCCGCCTCCTCTCGGCGTTTCTTGTCCTGTTCAGCATAGTGTGCAGCCTCTTCAACCATGCGCCGTTTCACATCCTCGGGGAGACGGGTGGAGCCGGTGATGCGCACCGATTGAGATTTGCCGGTGGCGGTATCACTGGCAGAGACGTTGAGTATGCCGTTGGAGTCGATGTCGAAAGTGACTTCGATTTTAGGTACACCGCGTGGGGCGGGCGGTAGTCCGTCCAGGTTGAATTCGCCGAGGCTGGTGTTGTCGCCAGCCATGGGCCGTTCGCCCTGGAACACATGTATGGTCACCGAGGTCTGCATGTCTGCGGCAGTGGTGAAGGTCTCTGACTTTTTAACCGGGATGGGCGTGTTGCGCGCGATTAGCGGCGTGGCTACCCCACCAAGGGTTTCCACCCCCAGTGTGAGCGGTGTGACATCCACCAGCACAATATCGCCCACTTGTCCGGTGAGCACGCCCGCCTGGATGGCTGCACCGCTGGCGACGCACTCCATCGGGTCAACGCCCATCTCTGCCGGTCTGCCGAATAGCTCTTCAAAAAAGGCGCGTACCACCGGCATGCGGGTGGGGCCGCCGACAAATATGATGCGGTCGATCTGTCGTGGTGTGAGCGCAGCATCGTGCAAGGCCTGTTCCACGGGCGCGCGGCAACGCTCTATCACCGGGCGCACGAGGCGCTCCAACTCGGTGCGGGTGAAATCCATTTCAAGATGACGTGGTTCGCCTTCAGTAGTCGCCAGATACGGCAGGCTGATATGGGCAGTAGTGCTGGTGGAGAGTTCGATCTTGGCGATTTCAGCCGCTTCCAGCAGCCGTGCGCTGGCCTTGCGGTTAGTGCGGGTGTCTATCCCCATCTGATCGCGGAAGCGGGCGGCGAGGTGTTCGAAGATGGCTTGGTTCATGTCTGTGCCACCAAGCTGAGTGTCCCCGCTGGTGGCCTTCACCTCGAACACACCCTTGCCGAACTCCATGATGGTCACATCCAGTGTGCCTCCACCCAGGTCGATCACCACAATACGCAGTTCCTGCCCCAGCCGGTCAAGCCCGTAGGCCAGCGCTGCGGCAGTCGGCTCATTCACTAGGCGGGCCACGTCAAGGCCGGCGATGCGGCAGGCGTCCTTGGTGGCGCTGCGCTGGTTATCGTCGAAGTAGGCTGGAACCGTGACTACTGCCTGTGTGACGGGTTCGCCCAAAAAAGCCTCAGCATCACGCTTGATTTTCTGCAGCAGAAAGGCGGAGAGCTGTTCGGGAGAAAACTCGCGGTCGCGCAGGCGGATTTTCTCGCGCCGCCCCATCTGGCGCTTGAAGGCCGTGGCGGTCCCTTCCGGGTTCGACGTCGCCTGGCGCCGAGCAGGCTCGCCCACAATCACCTGACCATCGGCAGTGATGGCTACATAACTGGGAAAGGCCTTGCCGCCAAGGCTTATCCCCTCGCCACTAGGAATCAGCACGGGTCGTCCGCCGCGCAACACCGCCGCCGCCGAGTTGGAAGTGCCCAGGTCGATACCGATGATTGCCATATTGCCTCCTTACGACTTTTAGAAGATTTTCATTCTAGCGCTGAAAAGACTGCATGGATTTTGATTTAGATCAAAGTTTGTATATAAAACAGGATATAAAATTCTAGGTGTATTTTTTAGCCCGAATGTTTCATAAATTCGCGCGATGATCGCGCAGGATTTTGGTTGATAGGGGGATTTTGTGAAGGAGCGCCGTAGTGATTCATACGGCCGACTGAACAAAATCACCATAGCGATCAAAAGACCAGCGAGGGCGCGTGTCAATTTATGAAACATTCGGGTTAGGTCAGGTTGCCGCATGCGCCCTGACAATGAGGTCTATCTCAAGTGGCCTGCGACTATTGCCATGCCGCTAAAATGGAGGAGCATCCAACATGCTTGAATCATTGAAAAAGGTTGGCACGGAAATTGGCAAGGAACTCAACCGGGCATGGGAGAATCTTGCGGAAGGGTGGCGTGAATTAGTGAGCCGCAGCGGCGATGCCCTGACCCATTTCACTAAGCACAAGGAAATCGAATACGTCGAGGAGACCGCCGCCGGGACACGATTTCCAAGTTGGGGGCTGCTTGCAGGAGAGTTGAAGGAGACCAAGGATTCAATCGTTGTGCGTCTGGAGATGCCGGGCATGGAAAAGGGGGATTGTGCAATCTCGATTGAAGGTAATACCCTGTGTGTGCGGGGTGAGAAGCGTTTTCAGCGAGAGGCAGACGACGGCGTTTATCATGTCATGGAACGTGCCTACGGCAGCTTTCAGCGTGCCATCCTGCTGCCACATAACGTTGACGCTGATAACGCTAAAGCAGCATACGAAAACGGGGTGTTGACGGTAACTTTACCCAAAACTGGCAGCGCAACGACGAAACGCATAGAGGTCAAATAACATGAGTGATTCTTTGCATATTGTCTGCCCGCACTGTGATGCGATAAACCGGGTGCCCGCCGCAAAACTAGGGGAGGGTGCCAAATGTGGCCAATGCAAGCAACGTTTATTTGGCGGGCATCCCGTGGGACTCACCAGCGCCAGTTTTCAGCAGCATATCGGGCGCAACAGCATACCCGTGGTGGTGGATTTCTGGGCGCCCTGGTGTGGTCCGTGCCGGATGATGGCGCCAGCATTTGAACAGGCGGCCAGCCAACTTGAACCCCATGCACGGCTGGCAAAGATTAATACAGAAACAGAGCAGGCCATCGCAGCCCAGTTTGCCATACGCAGTATCCCTACACTGGCGATTTTCAAAGGTGGCCATGAGATCGCCCGCCAGGCCGGCGCGATGGACCACAGTAGCTTGGTGATGTGGGTGCGTTCGCATGTGTAGCCGTGGAGACTTTTAGTGGGCGCCGAAGACATCACTCTGTTTGCTCTCCATGCCAGCCGCGAATTTGGCGAGAGAGTCAGCGCGCATCTTGGCGTCCCGTTGAGTGATCACGAGGAAAGGGAGTTCGAGGATGGGGAGCATAAATCCCGTCCGTTGGTAAATGTGCGGGGGAGTGACGTATTTGTCATCCAGTCCCTCTACAGCGATTTACAGCAGAGCGTCAATGACAAACTTTGCCGGCTGCTGTTTTTTATAGGCGCCCTCAGGGATGCGTCTGCGCAACGTGTTACGGCGATAGTTCCCTATCTTGGTTACGCGCGCAAGGACAGGAAGTCACAGCCCCGCGATCCGGTGACAAGCCGCTATGTCGCCAGTCTGTTTGAAGCAGTCGGTACAGACCGTGTTGTGACGCTTGATGTGCACAATCTGGCTGCTTATCAAAATGCCTTCCGTTGCCACGCGGACCATTTGGAAGCCAGAAAACTATTCGTGCAATATTTCGCCGGGCTGGTGCAGGACGCCGAGGTTGTTGTGGTGTCGCCGGATATTGGCGGCATAAAGCGTGCGGAGCAGTTCAGGCAGGCGCTGAGCCGGGCGCTGGACAAGACGGTGTCCACCGCTTTCCTCGAAAAATACCGCAGCAAAGGAGTTGTTACCGGCGAGGCAATTGTGGGGGATGTTAAGAACCGGGTGGTTATTATCATCGACGATTTGATCAGTACCGGAACAACCATGGCGCGCGCGGCGAAAGCGTGTCATGACCTGGGCGCTGTAAAAGTCTATGCCGTGGCATCGCACGGGGTGTTTGTTGGCGCGGCCAGCCAGGTCTTGGGGGATCAGTCCTTGGAGAAGATCGTGATTACAGACACTATTCCGCCATTCAGGTTTGATCCTGTTCTGGTAAAAGATAAAGTTGTCATCCTGGATGCCGCAGCGCTATTCGCCGAGGCCATTAAAAGAATCCATTCAGGGGGTTCGCTTGTGGAGTTGTTGGAAATTTAATTAAAAGAATGGCTACGATTAAAGACCTGCACCGGCTGCACGAATATGCGTATCAGCCATGTCGAGATATTGTCTTGCCAGGGTGAGCCATTTTGAGGCATCCTGAACTTTCGGTTCTCGCAGATGCCAGACGGCCAGCTTGGCCCGCAGGCCAGCCCGGTAACTCTTATAAAAGTGCAGCAGTTTTTCGGGAGGGGTGTCGCCGGTGATCTGGCTATACGTCTCCATGATGAGGCGTTCTACAAAAGCGGGCGCGCCGAGCCGTTCGCACTCCATGACCAGAAACGAGAGTTCATCCGCCGGATCAAGGATCCGAAATTCGCGCTTGAATTCGAGACAATCGATAATCACGGGTTCCGGCTCCAGGCAGATATGCTCAGGCCGTAAATCGCCGTGCGCTTCGATAATCCTTCCCTCGCGGACGCGTCGGTCGAACAGTTCGAACGCGCCTTTGAGAAATTCCAGCTGCGCCGCGCAGACGCTGGGCACCCGATCCACAGGCAAGCCGTAGGCCGGTATCGTCAGTTCCCGGAGGTTGGCATGTATGTCTGCCTCGAATCGTTGTCTATATTCGGAAGGCGCTATCTCAATGGGTGGGGAGTCTTTATAGAAATTGGCAAGTACCATTGCGGTATTGGTAATCTCAGCCGCGCTGACAGTGCGATTTTTTATCACATGGTCGAGCATCCGTCCCCGAGGCAGGCGGCGCATCTTGACCAGCCAATCAACCGCCGTGCCTTCGCCACCCAGGCGCATGTCGCCCATCTCACTAGCCATGAGGGGCACAGTGCCAATATATATATCACGCGCCAAACGGCGGTTTAGCCTTACTTCCTCATCACAATCGTGATGCCGCGCATCGACGGTGCTGAAGTCCAGGAATTCGTAACGTACGGGCTTCTTGAGCTTATAGGCATAGTTGTCAGTCAGAAATACCCATGACATATGGGTTTCCACGGCTTCAATTTGCCGCGGTTTATCCGGGTAGCTTGCTGGCCTTTTTAAAAATTCAACCTTGGCCTCGATTGCATCCCAGGCATCGTGACTGCGCTCCAACTCAGGCGGCATGCTTGGCTGGAGAGGGGCGGTTAAGCCCTTCTTCCGTACTGTCATTTCCGGTTTTTTGCTTCCCTGACCTGTTCACGCGAGATGAGCTTGGCGAGTTCGCTCATCTCCTCGGCCAGCAGCTCAACCAGGTCATCCACCGAGACGATGCCCACCAGTCCACCGTGGTGGTCTACCACCGGCATTCTGCGTACCCCTTTGAGGCGCATCAACTGAATCGTCTCGAATACACCCTCGGCTTCCCTCGTCGTGACCAATTCCGGCCCCATGATGTCGCCCGCTGTCAGGCTGTTGATGTCAGCCTCCTTGGCGATGACCTCAATGACGATGTCCCGGTCTGTCACGATGCCAACAGGGATACGCTTGTCGTTCTTTTCATCCACCACAACCAGGTCACCCACGTGATGGCGGCGCATGAGTTGCGCGGTTTCCAGGATGCTGGTATCACGCGTGGCAAATACCACTTCGCGGTTACAAATTTCACCGATAGGCATGGTGGTTCTCCTTGTGATTATGGTGGGGTGCCGTAGGTTTTACAGCGTCTTGTCGATTTCCGCTTCCGCCTCCAGCCAGTCCATATGGGGATCACCGGAAAAGCCGCGCTGTTCTGCCCGGTAATAGGCCGCTTCGGCAATCATTGCATGGCGTTCAGCGGGAATAACGGTGAACTTCTTTGCGCGCTTCGGGGCGGCCTTGGCAGCTTTTGAGGGCTTGGCATCTACCGCCTTGCCTGGCGCCTCGCTGGTTGTGCGTGCCGGTTTCTTGGGCGCGGCCTTTTTAGGCTCAACTGCCAGCGCATCCTCCTTCTTTGCACGCTTCGGGGTGTCCTTGGCAGCTTTTAGCGGTTTGGCATCCCCAGTCGTCTTGCCTGGTGCCTCACCAGTGGTGCGTACCGACTTCTTTGGTGCAGCCTTTTTAATGTCATTCATGAGTACATCCTCCTTCTACAGTAGATATGGGTACATATTTAAGAATATTACACGATGTTTCTTTGATCTATATCAAATCTCTCTCAATTAGGAGTAATTCATTGTATTGACTTGCTGATAACATGTACGGAAATATCGGAATCCCCCGAATTTACAAAGCCAAGGTAGGTTGTTGGTCCGTCCTGGTCAAAGGAGAAACGTCATGCTCGATCATATAGGGATTGATGTAAGTGATTACGAAAAGAGCAAAGAATTCTACAAGGCTGCTCTGGCGCCGCTGGGCTATGGCCTGATTATGGAAGTGTATGGCCATGCCGGTTTTGGTGCTGATGGCAAACCCGATTTTTGGATTCATGGGGGTAAGGTAACCACTCCGCAGGTTCATATCGCATTCGGAGGAAAAAACAGGGCCACGGTATCAGCGTTTTATGAGGCGGCGATCAACGCAGGTGGCAAGGATAACGGCCCGCCCGGCATACGAGCCATGTATCATCCCCATTATTTCGGCGCTTTTGTGCTGGACCCTGATGGCCATAATATTGAGGCGGTCTGCCATGACCCTGAGTGATAATCCCGATGAAGAAGTATAGCTGGAGAGTGGAGGCAGTGGTCAAAGCATAAATTCAAGGAGGGTGTCATGATTTTTTCAAACCGTTCCGAAGCCGCCTCCCGACTCGCAAAGAAACTCGCGGGCTATGAGGGCAAAAACCCGTTGATTCTCGCCATCCCCCGAGGCGCGGTGCCTATGGCGAAAATCATTGCCGATAAACTGGGCGGGGAATTCGACGTGGTGCTGGTGAGGAAATTACGTGCGCCGTATAACCCGGAATTCGCTATAGGCTCGCTAGACGAAAGCGGGTGGGCCTATATCGCGGAGTATGCCGAAGGGGCGGGCGCCACCAAGGACTATATCGAGCGCGAAAAGCAGGAACAACTAGAGACCATGCGCAGAAGGCGCGCCCAATATACTCCGGTTCGCCCACCGATTGATCCGGCGGGCCGTATCGTCATCGTGGTGGATGATGGGCTTGCCACCGGCGCCACCATGATTTCCGCATTGCATGCGTTGCGCGCCAAGCATCCCGCAAAACTGATCTGCGCCGTACCCGTTGCGCCACCGGATACCGTGGAGAAGGTGAAAGCCTATGCCGACGAGGTGATATGCCTGGAAACTCCGGTTTATTTCCAGGCGGTAGGGCAATTTTACGCCGCATTTCCGCAGATTGAAGATGATGAGGTTGTCGAGGTTCTCAGGCGGAGCGTACAGGCGGCCAGGCAAAAACAGTAGGTCAGGCTTCCCTGAGAAAGTGGCTAAACCACTGCGCCGCCTGACGCGCGACCTCTTCCAGGGTGCCAGGCTCCTCGAACAGATGCGTGGCGCCCGGGATGATGACCAATTCCTTTTGGCAATCCAGGTATGCGCATGCCTGCTGGTTCAACTCAATGACCACATCGTCAAAGCCACCCACCAGAAACAAGGCCGGTGCCTTGACCCTGCTTAACTCATCAGCCCCCGTCAAGTCGGGCCGTCCGCCGCGGGATACCACGGCGCCGATCTTCCCAGGCAGTTGGGCCGCAACCATCAGTGCCGCTGCAGCGCCGGTGCTGGCGCCGAACAGACCGACGCGCAGTATTTGGGTCTGAGGAGTTTCCCCGAGCCAGCGGACAGCGGCAAGCAGGCGCTGGGTGAGCAGGGGTATGTTGAAGCGGTTTGCATAGTCACTGTCTTCCTCTCGGGTTAACAGGTCAATCAGCAACGTAGCCAAGCCCGCGTCACGCAGCACCCCCGCCACATAATTATTGCGCGGACTGTGGCGGCTGCTGCCGCTGCCATGGGCGAACAGCACGACGCCCTGGGCATTCTGCGGCACTTCCAGCATCCCCTCCAGACTGATCGAATCGGCGGGGATATGTACCAGTTGTTTCAGCACGGCTGTTACCTCCTGTTTTCAAATAGTAACTATTCAGCACTGCGCCCGGCAAAGTCAGGTTCTTCCCCTGAAAGAGTAACTTTAGCGCCTCGCTCGCGCCGTTGCACCTGAAACAACTTTAACTTTGGCATACAATAGCGCAATCGGAAAGATTACGGAGCGTCATTGTGAAATTGTCAGTAGAAAAATTCCGGGCATGGGAACATAAGTCCATCACCTTGCTGGGGATGTCAGGTGTAGGCAAAACCCGCCTTTCGGCTATGCTGCGTCAGCGTAACTGGTTTCATTATTCGGGTGACTATCGGATAGGCACTCGCTATCTCGACGAACCGATCCTGGACAATATCAAGCTCCAGGCGATGCAGATCCCTTTTCTGCGCGACCTGCTGCGCTCGGATTCGATCTATATCAAGAACAACCTCTCGGTCGACAATCTCAAACCGGTGTCGAGCTTTCTCGGCAAACTCGGCAACCCGGAGCTAGGTGGTCTTTGCTTGCCGGAATTCAAGCGCCGCCAGGAGCTACACCGCAAAGCAGAAATTGCCGCAATGCGCGACGTGCCGGAATTTATCAGCAAGGCGCAAGACATCTACGGCTACATGCACTTCATCAACGATGCCGGTGGCAGCGTCTGCGAGCTCGATGACCCGGAAACGCTGGAAATTCTGGCGCAGCACACCTTGATTCTGTATATCAAGGCGACACAGACCGACGAGCAAGCGCTCATCAGCCGCGCCGAGGCCGATCCCAAGCCGCTCTATTATCGCGAGTCCTTCCTTGACGAGCAGTTGCAGACCTATCTGCTTGATCGTGGCTTGGCCTATGTCGCGCAGATCGATCCCAACGATTTCGTCCGGTGGATGTTTCCTCGGCTGTTTTATTCACGCATCCCGCGTTACGATGCCATTGCAAGCCGTTATTCCTATACCGTCACCACTGATGAACTTGCTCAGGTTAAGAATGAGGCGGATTTTATCGCTCTGGTGGAGCAAGCCATCACCCGTCAGCCTTAAACCCGCCCCTGACCTGTCAAGAGAAGTTTGCGATGCCCTTAGTAGCTAATTCTGATTTGCCCACATTCAAACGCCTGGAAGAGGAGGGTGAAACCATCGTCCAAGGCGATGATGCCATCCACCAAGACATCCGCGAGCTGCACATCGGCCTGCTCAATATGATGCCCGACGCCGCACTTGCAGCCACTGAGCGGCAATTCTTCCGCCTGGTCGGCGAAGCGAATCAGATTGCGCAATTTTACATGCACCCGTTCACCCTGGACGCATTGCAGCGCGGCCCGGAAGCCCGTGCCCATGTCCAGCAGTACTACGAAACATTCGAGCAGATCAAGGAAAAAGGCCTGGACGCGCTGATCATCACCGGCGCTAATGTCAGCCAGCCCGACCTTTCGCTGGAGCCATTTTGGCAGCCTTTGATTGCAGTCATCGACTGGGCCTATGAAAACGTCACATCGACCTTATGCTCTTGCCTGGCCACCCATGCCGTGCTGCAATTTCGATATACCCAGAAACGGCGCGCGCTCGGTTTCAAGCAGTGGGGTGTGTATCCGCACCGTGTAGTTGACCGGATGCATCCGCTGGTGATTGGCGCCAACACCCGTTTTGATGTGCCTCACTCGCGCTTCAATCAGATCGACCGTAGCCAGTTTGATGCCGCTGGTCTGCATGTGCTCGTGGAAAGCGAGGAGGCCGGTGTACACCTGGCGGTAAGTGAAGACCTGTTCCGGCTGGTCTTCTTCCAGGGCCACCCGGAATATGACATCATCAGCCTGCTCAAGGAATACAAGCGCGAAGTCATACGCTTTGTTCGCCGCGAACGCCCGGACTACCCGCCCATGCCTGAAAATTACTTTCCACTCAGAATCGCCGCTATTCTCGATGAGCACAAGGAAAACGTGCAACACGCGTTCAATCGGGGTGAGCAGATTACGGAGCTGCCTGAGTCGCTGATCATTCCCGAACTCGACAACACCTGGCACGATAGCGCCGAGGCCGTGATTAACAACTGGATCGGCAAGGTCTACCAAATCACCAGCAGTGATCGCCGCCTGCCGTTCATGGACGGTATCAATCCCAATGATCCTCTGGACTTAAAATGAGCGCACAGGCAGGAAATATCATTTATCTTGGGCCGCCTGGCTGGACGCGTGAACAGGCTATATGCGAATCTCAACGCTTGGGATTCGACGAACCGCTTTGGCTGGGCCGGCGTGGCTATGGTGTCGGCTGGGTGGCTCAAAACCGCAGCATGGCCCCCGCCAAAGCGGATGCACGCGCCCTCTGGCAGTCAGGGAATGGCGTATTTCTTCCTGGCCTGGTTGCGAACGGCCTGGCCGCACAACAAGCGCACATCGCCGCCGCCCAGCGATTGATGGAGCAGATTCTGGAGGGGGAGGGCGGTGCTGATTTGCTGGACGAAGAGCCCTACGCCACACGCCTGACGCCACAGTTTGAGCTGCTGGCATCCACCTGTGATGAAGGCGACGACCAGGAAATAGAGTCGCTTGAGTTTGATGTCCTCGACAACGGCAACATCGTTGCCGAGAATCTCTGGGTCAAGCTCTCCTGGCTCTCCTATGACGAAGATGACGCCTCACTGCGTTTTCGCTTTTCATTCGGGATGGTGGGTTATGAAGACGTAGCGGCGGATTATCAGCGCCAGCAATATGCGGCGCAATTGACTGAGGCCGTGTTTCCCGAGTCGTGCATCATAAGTGCAAACCCCGAGGTGGAGCGTATCCTGTGCGCAACCTTGGCGATCAAGGCGCCGGCCTATGTCGAACGTATCGTGTATTTCAATGCGCCCAATGGTGGCGCCCAATTCCATCAAGACGTTGAGCGCGGGCATCTTGGCGTTATCTTCGCCCAGGTTTACGGCCGCACTAGTTGGCTGGCGGTACCGAAACCGTCACTCATCAATGAAATTCAGCGTTATCTGGCGCGTCCTGATGCGCATGCGGAGTTGATTGAGGCTGGCCTGAAGCCCCGCAGCTTGAAGACATTGCTGGCCAAGGCAGCGAACAACGATAGCCTGTCCGCATACCTTGACGATCATCAAAATGATCCGCTGGACACCCTGCTCAACCGTGTCCCTGCCTTTGCGCAACAACTGATTGAGGCCGGATACGCCTACCTGCTTGAACCGGGTGATGTCATCCTGTTGCCGCAACAGGGTATCAACCATTGCTGCTGGCACTCGGTGTTTTGCATGGATGATTACTCCGGCGAGGCGCTTTCATTTGCCGTGCGAGAGCGGCCTTGATGGCGTGCCTCACGGGTTTTTACTACGGGTTGTATTATTTCGAACAAACAGCGCGTATGCGGCTGATATCTGTATGGCCTTGCACCACCTTCTCTATGCCATCCTGTTTAAGACTACGCATACCTTCATTAAGAGCTATTGTGGCGACCTGGGGTACTGATAGATGATCGACAATGGCCTTTTTTACCGTATCACTTGCAATAAGCAATTCGTGAATACCCAGACGTCCTCGATATCCGGTATTGTCACATTTAGCGCAGCCAACTGCTCGACACAAGGTATGTTTTCCGTCCGCCGTTGCATAACGCTGCTTCCACTCATTTAGCACCTGAGCTACGCATTCCTTCTTGTTTTCATTTTTAGCGAGATTTTCGCAATACTCTTCGGCCAACTCACAAATTTCCTGGTCACTGGGAGTATAAGCCTGTTTGCAATCAGTACATAAACGCTTCGTTAGGCGTTGAGCCAAGATGCCTAGCAAGGCATCAGAGAAGTTGAAGGCATCCATGCCCATATCGAGCAGGCGTACAATACTTTCTGGAGCGCTATTAGTATGTAAAGTAGAAAATACCAAGTGACCAGTGAGTGAGGCTTCGATCCCTGCACTGGCAGTCTCCTCGTCACGCATTTCACCCACCATGATGACATCCGGATCGGCGCGTAAAAAGGAGCGAAGGGCCACGGCAAAGGTAAGGCCGATTTTTGGCAATACCTGCATTTGACGCAACCCTTTTTGAGTGATTTCCACTGGATCTTCAGCGGTCCAGATCTTCCTCTCCGGGGTGTTGAGGTAACCTAAAATGGAATGCAGTGTTGTTGTTTTCCCGGACCCTGTTGGGCCGCATACTAAAAAAAGTCCGTAGGGTTTATCGATAGCCTTAAGCAGATTTTTCTTATTCTGATCGGTGAGGCCTAGCTTATCCAAGGGCACAGGTTCACTGCTGGAAAGAATTCGCATGACGACATCTTCCATGCCGCCGGCGGTCGGGAGTGTTGCAACACGCAACTCTATTTTAAGCGGCCCGAATTTTTTAAAATCAATCTTTCCATCCTGGGGTTTACGTCGCTCGGATATATCCAATTGCGCCATAATTTTGATGCGAGAGATCAGTGAATTACGATACTGTGCGGGTAATTCATGATAATTTATTAGGGTGCCATCCTTGCGGAAACGGATACGCACCTTGCCTTGTCCTGGGTAAGGTTCAATATGGATATCGGATGCATTTCTGTCGAAGGCATCTACAATCACCTTATTGATAAGCTTAACCACCACATTGTCAGCCAGGGCCTGCGCCTCGGACGACATCGACTTATCTTCTTCTTCGACTACCTCTACCGCCGCAAGTTCATCTAGCGACGCCCCATCAATCTGCGACGGGTAATAAAATTTTATGGCCCACTTAATATCTGTAAGATTAGCTATCACCGCCTCGGAAAACTGCTTTGTCTGAAAGCGAAGATCATCCAATACTTTGGTATTTAAGGGGTTTTCAGTGGCAACAACCAGCTTTCCGTCATACAGTGCGATGGGGACAATAGAGTATTTTTCTGAAAAATCGCGCGGAACGGCACTAAGAACATTAGGTGGGATTTTGTATTCTCGCAGATTTACTATTGGGATGCCGAGCTTCTTGGCCAAGGCTTGTTGCACATTTATAGTTGTGATCAAGCCCTGCTGGATCAAAATTTCTCCCAGCGGTACGCTTCGGTTTTTTTTCTGGTGTTCCAGCGCACAGTCAATTTTCTCCTGGGTCACCAGACCTTCCATGAGCAGGATTTCCCCCAAGCGCAGACTTGGCATGGTCTTTTGATGTTTCAAAGCACGTATCAGCTCTTCTTCAGTGCTTACTGCGGGTGTAATCTTTTCTACGTTATTCATCTGAAATTGATCAGCAGGTGTGCCTGCCTTAAATGCGGGCAACTTTACACTCGAACTTAACATGATATTTTTAATTTCCTATAGTGCCTGATCATTTCATGTAACCCAGAATGCTCCAATTGATGGTTTTTTCGGGTTCTTCCTTGGCCTTATCGGCATATGAGGGGAAAATTTTAGAGAGTTGGACGGGGTGTTCGACGGGCGACGGTTGCTCCGATACTAAATTAAAGGGGGCAGAGCCTCATGGTACTCGGTTAAGCAATAACAGCAATTAAATCATAAGGATAGAAATATCGCCTTCCTTCGGCAATCCCGCTTTGCCGTGGATGTAGAACGGTTTGCCTCCCGCTGCCTGCATGCTGGTTGGCCAGGCACCCATTAGCGGATCGCATGTATCGCCATGATTTTAATGATATTTAGAGTGCAATGAGGCTCCGGCCCCTTAAAATAGGGATAAGTGAAAGCCCAGAAATCGTTGGGTGGATTAGCACTTTATGCGTAACCCAACAAGAGTTGCGTAGCAACGCACTTTATTCTTATAGTGTCCGCCTTAAACACACGAATCGGGAGACCCAGCATGGGCGCGCAGTGGAAAACAAAATGCAAAGAAACTGCAGCCAACGCCAAAGGCCGCATCTTCACCAAGCTCGCCAAGGAGATCATGGTCGCGGCGCGCGCTGGCGCCAGTCCGGATATGAATCCGCGCTTGCGCCTGGCCGTGGATCAGGCGAAGAAGGCATCGATGCCCAAGGATACCGTCGAACGAGCGATCAAGAAGGGCGCTGGCCTGCTTGACGCAGGGGTGAGCTACGAGAAGCTCACCTACGAAGGTTTTGCGCCGCACCGGGTTCCCGTGATCGTCGAGTGCCTAACAGACAATACCAACCGCACCGCCTCCAACATTCGTGTGTTATTTCGCAAGGGGCAACTGGGCGCCTTGGGTTCGGTATCCTGGGATTTTGATTATCTTGGGATGATCGAGGCGACGCCGGAAGCCGCGCAAGCCGACGCAGAGCTTGCGGCCATCGAGGCCGGTGCCCGGGACCTGGAGTCTGGCGAAGACGGCGCAATGCTATTTCTCACCAACCCCGCCGAGATGGACGCGGTATCCCGCGCATTACCGGCATACGGATTTGCCGTGCAGTCCGCGCAACTGTGTTACCGCCCCAAAAATCCGGTAACGCTGGGTGAAGCGGAGCGCGCGGAAGTCGAAGCGTTCCTGGACGCCATCGATGCGGATGATGATGTGCAAAACGTATTTTTTGGGCTGGCTGGTTAGGGTCGGCGTACTGATATCGCTTCGCATAATGTATATTATGTAAAATTCAGTCGTTTATGGGTTTCCTGCTGCGTATTACTATGGCAAGCAAAACAATCATGCCCATGGTCATTCCCATTATCATCCCACCAATCATCAAGGCGTAAGCCAACGGCGGACTTACGTGGCTGGCCATCGCCATCGCGATGCCCTCGCCCAGCATCATGCCGATGAACATGCCGATATTGCAGATAGCATAAATAAAAAAATCGCTACTCGCCGGCATGAATCGTCGACTTCTCAATCCATCAAAGAACCACATCCCCAGATTGCCGCCCACGAACATGCCAAGGTAGGATAAAGGTGAGGCTTGCACCCATTGCCAGAGATCAAGCCCGCCCGTCAACATAACCGGTGACATGGCCATGTGATGTGACAATATACCGTGGTTGCCGGCATGATCCATATCCAACCAGCAACCCAGAATCATCCCCAAACCGCCAGCGGCGAACATCCCCACGACCAATTCCGTATAGAACATACCAGGCAAACGCAATAGCAAGGTATAACATGCAATTGCGATAGCAAGGCCCGCCGGCAAGGAAAACACCAAAGAACTCGAAAAATTGCTAGTCAACAAATCGCCGACCAGCATCGCCTGAACAATCACAAATACGCCGACGATCACGGCTTTCAGCAGGATATAATTACCTTGTTCACTTTCCGGAAAGCGCAGCATTCAATGCCTCCCAAGCGAGCAATACACAACGCCGACGGGCCGGATATTCACGCACGGCGGACAGAGCACTGAGCGACGCAGGCGGCTCCGGCAACACATCGCCTTCATCTGAGGAAAACCATGCCTGCATGTCATGACAGAGTTGTCCTGCCTCATCCACTTGCATACCCGTCACCACCTCAGTCATCATTGAGGCAGACGCCAGACATATCGAACATCCCCTGCCGTGAAAGATGACTTGTTTGAGAGTATCGTTCTCGAAATTCACGCCAATCTCGATATCATCCCCACAGGTTGGGTTGCTACCCCGGCGAACCACATCGGCACCCGCGACATCACCGCGGTTACGCGGGTGCCGGTAATGATCCATCAATGTATCTTTGTACAGGGTTGCACCCAAAATCTCATACTCTCTACAGGAAGGCGCAGTGCGCCGCGTTGATGGCCTAGATCAAGGCTTCGACAGCTTCAAGTCGGTTATATGCCTTGCTTGAACCCATCCGGCAACTATCGCGTCACGCCGGTAAAGTGTGGTGTGCGGTAGACACGTCCATTGCCATTATCAGCCTCCCACTGCCTTGACTTTTACACGCTCCTGTTCCATCTGAAGCTTGTCTCGCATGCGCATACCACTGCCGCCACGCCGTGTCATTACGATCTCACTCATGACAGAAAGGGCGATCTCCTCCGGCGAACCCGCGCCGAGATCGATACCGGCCGGCGCCATCACCCGACTGAGCGCTGCATCGTCGAACCCCTCTTCACGCAGATAATCGAGCACCAGACGGGAACGCTTGCGGCTGGCAATGAGCGCAATGTAACCCGCCCCCGAGGCAAGCGCACGCTTCATTGACTCATGATCCCCCTTGTGCTGGGTAGCGATAACCACGAAGTCGCTTGCCACTGGGGTGAGTTGTTCATAATCCAGGTCATCGGTGACGAGACGCGAGGCATTAGGGTATTTATCCCTGTCAACACCCGGGTCGTTGACTACGACTATGAGCCCCATCAAGTCGCCCATCAGGCACAGGCACTCCGCCACGCGCCCGTGGCCCATAATCCAAAGCGTTGGCCGAGGCATAACGGGCTCTACGTAAACCCTCATGCTGCCGCCGCAAGGCATGCCTACCCCCAGCATCTCATCGTCAAGATCAATATCGAGCACAGCCGTCTCCCCCGATGCCATACATGCCATAGCCTGCTCAACAGTGGCAGATTCCGCACACCCACCGCCGACCCAGCCTGCTACTACTTGTCCCTTATGACTGATCACTGCTTTGGAAGAGGTCTTGGCGGAAACGGAACCCACCGTTTCCACCACAGTCGCCACCGCGAAAGGCTCGCCGGTCGCCCTAATCTCCTGAATCACATCAAAGATCTCTTTCGCCATCGTTCGTTCAGACCTCGTGTACAGCCTCGGTATTTGCCACTTTCCGGCGCTCTGCATTCAGCCTGCTTTGCAGTACCTTGTAGTCCGCCGGTGAGTCCAGATCAAACACCACATGGTCGTTGTCCATCTCCAGGACCGTCACCAACTCGGGACTTTCCTCGATAAAATGCTTGCACCCCAGATTGCGATCGCCGTCGAGGATGCTCTGGCAGTGCTGGCGCGCCAGGATTATGGGATTGCCGCGTTGCCCCCGATAAGTTGGGACCAGCACTGCGCTGGAGCATCGGTGAAGAAACGCATCGATCAGTCTGTCGATGTCCGCCGTCTCCAGCAATGGTTGATCCGACAGGCAGACCATCACGCCATCGCATGGCGCTTGCAGAGCTGCAAGGCCGCAGTGGACAGAACTCATCTGCCCATCATGGTAATGTTCATTCACCACCAGCCGCAATGGCAAATCAGCGAGCAATGACCGCGCGGTCTCCTGCTCGTGCCCCAGCACCACCACGATCTCCTTGAGCCTGGCGCCAAGCAGGGTCATCACCGTGCGTCGCAGCAGCGGCACTCCATGCACCGGCAGGCCCAATTTATTGGTTCCACCCATGCGCCGGGATTCGCCGGCGGCGAGCAGGATGGCAGATGCCGAGTTCATGGCATGCCCCGAGCACCCGTCAGGTAGTGCTTCGGATCCTTTTCGAAGCTGTGCTGGCAGCCTGCACAACAAAAGTAGTAAATCTGGCCGGCGTGTTCGGCGCGATATTCCGCCGTAGCTACATCGACGCTCATCCCGCAAACCGGGTCTACAGCGCTCGCACCGGCAGCCTTCGAGCCGCTGCAACAGCTTGTGCCTGATGCGGCTTGCGGCGCAGCATGCAAACCGCCACTACGCTGCGCCTCGCGTGCCCGCACAGCGCCTGTTGCGCCGATACCCGCTTCACGCCGAGCCTTAACCAGGCCGGCGAGCACCGAGAGCGCAATCTCCTCAGGTGTGACGGCGCCGATTTCGACCCCGGCCGGCGCAACAACAGCATCCACGCGCGCCGCTTCGTGTCCCCGCTCTTTTAGATAGCTGAACATTTTTTGGGCTTTGCGCTCGCTGGCGATAAAAGCAATGTAGGGGGCACCAATCGCCAATGCTGCCTCTAGGCCAGATTCGTCGCGCTTGCCCTGGGTCGCCACTACCACGAACGGCGGCACACCACACGCTAGCGCCGAAACGTCCAGCCCGTCGACGATATCCACCGCATCGGGAAACATCTCGACGTTGGCGCCGGGAAAGGCAGCGCTGACGGCAAAGCCGGTGCGATGCGCCAGCGCACAGAGCGCTTGGGCGGCGGGAGAGGCGCCGATGATCAGTAGTGCCGACCGCGGAATGACGGGTTCGATGAAAATGTCCAAGGTGCCTCCGCTATGACAGGTCATGCCGAAGTCGATAATACCCTCTTCTACCGCCGCCCCTTTGACAGGGCTGACGCGAATGAGGCGCGGCTGACCGTCCTTGAGCGCCTTCTTGGCCGTATCGATCACCGCCGGCTGGGCGCAACCACCGCCAATCCAGCCGTGGATCTCACCTTCGGCATCCACGATGGCCTTGGCGCCGGGCTTGGCCGAGGTGGGCGACTCGCATCGCACGACTGTAGCCAGCACAAAAGGGATACCCCTGCTCTTCAGCTCGTTGACTTTATCCAGCACTTGATCGGAATACATCACCCTCTCTCCTCCGTTTCAAAGACTGATGAGTGTGGACTCAAGCGCCATGAGGCTTTGTAGATTATGCGCCGGTGCAAACAGATCCAACAGCGGCAGTGCCGCCTGCATACTGGCGGTCTTGGGCTCGTAACCCGCGCGGCCCAGCAAGGGATTGAGCCAGACAAGCTTGCGGGCGCGGCGTTTGATCAGTTCCAGCTGGCATGAAAGCCGCTCCGGCTCGCCCGTGTCGAGGCCATCACTAACGACCATCACGACGCTGCGGGAGTTGAGCAGGCGTCCATAGTCACGGTTGAAATATTCCAGGGATTCTCCGATGCGCGTCCCCCCGGACCAACCCTGGGAGATCAGTGCCAGATTGTGCCGGACCTTGAGCAAGTCTGGCTGGCGCAAAGCATCAGTGATATGTACCAGGCGTGTATGGTAGGCAAAGGCATCAGCATCACGGAAGGCGTTGACGATACCGCGCGCAAAGCGCAGGAAGATGTAACTGTACATCGACATGGAACGGCTGACATCGATAATCAGGATCAGCCGCGGCTGACGCCGCGCACGGCGTTGATAGGCGAGTTGCAAGGGCATACCGCCATAGCGTAGAGAGTTACGCAGGGTACGGCGCAAATGGATCTTGCGCCCCAGCTGCTGTACCTTCTGTCGGCGCACCATTCGCCGACGCATGCGACGGGCCAGTCGTTCCACCAATAACTCCACGGCGCGCATCTGTCCGCTATCTGCAATAAACTGAAAGTCGGCCCGCATGAGGTTCTCCCGCCAGCTTGTCCCCTCACGGACGCCGCCTTCCCCCGCATCGTCACCCTCGGCTTGCCGGGCTTGATCGGCTTCAGAAGCCTGGCCATCAGAGCCCTTGTGGCCAGTCCCGTCCTGGGCCTTGCGTTTCACCAGCGCCCCTGCCAAGGATTGGGTTCGCGCCGCACCTTTGCCCGAGTGCCAATAGGCATCGAATAATTCGTCAAAACGCTCCCAGTCATCCTGGCTCGAGCAGAGCAGGCTACGCAATCCCCAGCGCAAACGCCAAGCATTGATCATACCGCAATGGAGTGCAACTCGATGCGCGTCGACCTCCTCGGCCACCCCGACCCTAAACCCATTTTCCCGGGCCAGCCGGACAAACTCCACCAAGCGGATCTGGAGCATTTCCGCTGGGGTCGGCTCGGCCTTGCTCTGAAGTGCAAGCCGACTCATACCGATCTCGCCACCATGCGCTCGACCTCCACCTGACTCACATCCTTACTATCCTCCCGTGTCTTGAGTAGACAGACCAGGGAATCCATGACCGCCTCAATGTCCTGATCCAGACTATTGACACCTAGGCGCATCAGGGCCGCTGCCCAATCCAGGCTCTCCGCTATCCCCGGCTTTTTGCGCATATCGCCCTTGCGCAACTCCTGCACGAACGAGACCACCTGGCGCGCCAGCTGCGGACCGATATCGGGCAGTCGAGCGTTAACAATGCGCAACTCTTTATCAAATCCTGGATATTCCACGTAGTAATAGAGGCATCGGCGGCGTAACGCATCGCTGAGTTCACGGGTGCTGTTAGAGGTGAGTACAACGTATGGTTTGCTCGTGGCCTTGATGGTGCCCAGCTCCGGCACGCTGATCTGAAAGTCCGACAACACTTCCATGAGGTAGGCCTCGAACTCCTCGTCGGCGCGGTCGATCTCGTCGATCAAGAGGACCGGAGATCTTGGCTGTGTGATCGCCTGCAGCAACGGCCGTTTCAACAGGTATTTTTCGCTGAAAATCTGGTGTTCGGCGCTTTCAGGATCGACCTTCCCCTGTTCCAGCAATTTGATCGCCAGCAGTTGATGCTGGTAGTTCCACTCGTAGATGGCCGCGTTGACGTCCAATCCTTCATAACACTGAAGTCGGATCAGCGGGCAGTCGAACAGATGGGAAAGCACGCGCGCGATTTCTGTCTTGCCTACCCCGGCTTCCCCCTCCAATAACAAGGGCCGCTTGAGGGCGGTGAACAACTCCAAAGTAGCGGCAAGGCTGCGCTCGGCAACGTATCCGGCCTCCGCCAAACGCCGCTGCAATTCATTGACCCGTGTTGTTTCACTCATATCTGCCCCCTACCCGTTTCTCCATTCAAGCCGTATCGCCCGGCTTCTTGCCGAACAGACTTTTGAAAAAACCGACGATGACAGACCAGGCGAAGGCCAAGCCGTTGAGTTCCTTGGGCTGCTCGGCTAGTTGTTCCTTGGCCGCTTCGGCTGCCTCAGCATCACCGCCAAGGGTAATGACATTGTTGATAAAGTTTTGTCCAAATTGGTTGAGGATTTGATCCGCCACCTGGGTCATCATGCGCCCGCCCAGGCTGGCGGCCTTGCCGTTGACAGTGACCGTGGCCTTGCCCTTGAGTTCACAGCCACCACCATCAGCATCGACGATCCAGGCGGTCAAATCCATCTCTGCTGTTGAAGTCCCCTTGGTATCCTGCCCCGTACCAATCAAGCGCAATTCACGCTTATCGGCATTGATACCCTTGATCACGATATCGCCATTGAAGGCCATTGTGGCAGGCCCGATCTTGGTCTTCACCTTCCCCTTATAGTTTTTGTCATCAATGGTTTCGGTAATCTCCGCGCCTGGCATGCAGCCAGCCACGCCGGGAATATTCTGCAGAAACGCCCAACCAGCAGCGGCTGACGACGCGATGGGAAAAGACTTATCAATATTGACTTGCATGTGTTGCCTCCAACTGCATTGAATAACCGGGGCACATAAGACCCCGGTCAATCTGGATCACTCACGCTTATCCAAACTCAGCTCATGGATCTTCTGCCATACTCGGAACGAGGTGTGCGGCATGTTCATGTGAGTGACGCCTTTGTGGGCAAAGGCATTCACCACCGCCGAAGTGAAGCAGGGAATGCTTCCAACGTGGGGCGACTCGGCCACACCCTTGGCGCCCAACGGATGATGGGGCGAGGGAGTAACGGTATAGTCCGTCTCCCAATGAGGCGTCTCCATGGTAGTGGGGATGAAATAGTCCATGAAAGTGTTGCCAAGAATATTACCCTCCGCATCGAAAGGCAGCTCTTGACCCATGGCCACGGCAAAACCCTCATTCAAACCGCCGTGAATCTGCCCTTCGATGATCATGGGGTTGATGCGCGTGCCGCAGTCGTCCAGCGCATAGAAACGCCGCACCTTGACCTCACCCGTGTATTTGTCGATATCCACCACACACAGATAGGCGCCAAACGGGTAGGTAAAGTTGGGCGGATCATAATAATTCACCGCTTCCAGTCCTGGTTCCAGCCCCTCTGGTGGGCGATTGTAAGCCGCCCAAGCGATCTCCTTCATGGTCTTTTCCGCACCCGGCACGCCCTTGACTTTGAAGCGGTCAATATCCCATTCCAGATCATTCTCGCTGGCCTCAAGCAGATGGGCCGCAATTTTGCGGGCCTTGTCATGGATTTTGCGTGCTGCCATGGCCGTCGCGGCACCGCCTACCGGGGTGCTGCGGGAACCGTAGGTTCCCAGACCATAAGGTGCAGTATCGGTATCGCCCTCTTCGATTTGAATCTCATCCGACGGGATACCCAGCTCGCTGGCGATGATCTGGGCATAGGTGGTCTGGTGTCCCTGCCCCTGGCTTATGGTCCCCATGCGGGCAATTACGCTACCGGTAGGATGTACCCGGATCTCAGCACTATCGAACATGCCGACGCCAAGGATGTCACAGTTACGGCTGGGACCAGCCCCCACGACCTCAGTGAAGGTGGTGACACCAATACCCATCAACTCGCCCTTGCTACGTTTCTCGGCTTGCTCTTTGATAAGTCCTTCATAATCAACCGCTTTTAAGACCTTTGTCAGCGCAGTGTGGTAGTCGCCGCTGTCAAGCTCCCAGCCAAGTGCCGTGTGGTAGGGGAACTGCTCCGGCTTAACGAAATTGCGCATGCGCAGCTCCATCCTGTCTATGCCCAGTTTCTGGGCCAGCACGTCCATCATGCGTTCAATGACATAGACTGCCTCGGTGACACGGAAAGAACAACGGTAGGCCACCCCGCCCGGGGCCTTGTTAGTGTAAACACCGTCTACCTTGACATAGGCGACAGGGATATCATAGGAACCGGTGCAAATACTGAAAAACCCGGCGGGCCACTTGGTCGGCTGCGCATGGGAATTGAAGGCGCCGTGATCAGCCAGAACGTTGACGCGCAACCCCTTGATGCGGCCGTTCTTATCGGCGGCCAACTCGCCTGTCATGTAATAGTCGCGGGCCCAGGCGGTCGTAGAGAGATGTTCCATACGATCCTCGACCCACTTGACAGGACGCCCCAGCACGATAGACGCCACGATGGCCGTGACATAACCGGGATAGATCCCCACCTTGTTACCAAAACCACCGCCGATGTCGGGCGAAATGATCCGTACCTTGCTTTCCGGTAGGCCGGACAACATGGACACCACCGTGCGTACGATGTGCGGTGCCTGGGAGGTGATATAGACCATGAGGCTGCCCTTGACCTTATCAAAAGAGGCCACGCACCCGCAGGTCTCCAGCGGGCTGGGATGGACCCGCGGATAGTATATCTCCTCCTTGACGACAACCTCCGCTTCATCAAACGCCCGACTGGTCGCTTCCTGCTCACCCACTTCCCAACTGAAGATATGATTGGGGTGCTTGCGCGGCCCCTGTCCTGCATTGTCTTTATCCTTTATATCCTCACGCAGGATGGGCGCATCGTCATCAAGGGCCTTGTGCGGATCAACCAGTACTGGCAGTGGTTCGTACTCCACCTCCACCAGTTCCACGGCATCGGCGGCGATATAGCGATCATCCGCGATAACCACCGCCACCTCCTGATATTGGAGATGCACCTTTTCGTCAGCCAGCACGGCCTGAACATCACCGGCAAGCGTGGGCATCCAGTGCAGATTCAGCGGCTTGAGGTCTGCGGCCGTTAACACGGCATGCACACCGGGCAGCGCCAACGCCTTGTCTTTGTTGATGGACTTGATACGGGCATGGGCATAAGGACTGCGCACCATATCGGCAAAGAGCATGCCGGGCAGTTTGACATCATCAACATAGGTGCCCTTGCCTTGAATGAAACGCGGGTCTTCTTTGCGTTTGCGTGAACAGCCAAGCCCTTGGAGCTTGTCTTCCCGAGCCAAATCTTCTGCTGTAGTTGCCATGATAGTTCGTTCCTCCGTCACACTGACTGCATTTTTTCTGCAGCGACCTTGACCGCCTTGATGATGTTCTGATAGCCCGTACAGCGGCACAGGTTGCCCGAC
Organism: Gammaproteobacteria bacterium; assembly: GCA_021731145.1. Taxonomy (GTDB): domain Bacteria; phylum Pseudomonadota; class Gammaproteobacteria; family Ga007554; genus LNEJ01. The sequence continues at coordinate 57,607 of JAKFXX010000029.1, forward strand.
AAACCCCAGCGAATTTCTTCTTCCGTTGGGTTCGGATTTTCCTGCAAAAACCGGTAGGCACGTATTAGCATGCCAGGAGTGCAAAAACCGCATTGCAGTCCATGCTCCTGCATGAACGCCTCCTGAACAGCATGCAGCACGCCGTTCTGAGCCAACCCCTCTACAGTCATCACCTCGCTCCCGTCCGCCTGGACGGCAAGCACGGTGCAGGATTTGACCGATTCGCCATTCAGGTCGACAGTGCAAACGCCACAATGACTGGTTTCACAGCCGATGTGCGTGCCGGTCTGACCACATTGTTCGCGGATAACGTGTACCAGTAGCTCGCGCGATTCAACCAGCGCATTCACCTGTTGGCCATTGAGCTTGAAGGAAATATTATGCTTTGCCATATCGATTACCCCTTTGCCCGTGCCAGCGCGTCGCGAATAGAGCGCCGGGTCATTTCTGCTGCCATGTGAGTCTTGTATTCCTCGTCGCCACGCAGGTCCTTTGCCGGTTCGCAGACCGCCATCACCTGCTGCGCGGCTTGTTCAATTAGGGCTTCACTGATTACCTGCCCACGCAGGATGTTCTCGGCCTCGTCGGCCCTGAATGCAGTGGGGCCCACATTAGTGAGAGTGATGCGAATGTCGGCACATGTGTTTCCATTAAGCTTCAGCACCACTGTCGACGCCGCCGTGGCAAAATCCCCAGTCTTGCGCTTAAGCTTGTTAAAGCCGTAACCGGTACCAGAAGTGAATGGAGGAACGCGGATCTCGGTCATGATTTCGCCCTGCTGCAGATCCGTCCAATAGGTGCCAAGAAAGAATCCGTTAGCGGGTACCTCACGCTCACCATTCGGACCGCGCAACACGAATGTTGCGTCGAGCGCCATCATGGCGGCAGGGTGGTCGTTACCGGGATCGCCGTGCGCGATATCTCCACCGATCGTGCCACGATTACGCACCTGCGGGTCTGCAATCAATCGCGCCACTGCGGGAATGAGCGGGCACTTCTGTTGGAGAAGTTCGGAGGCAATCAGTTCATTCTCAGTGGTCATCGCACCGATGCGAACTGTTCCGCCCTGTTCGTGGATACCCTTTATCTCACCGATACGACTGATGTCAATCAGGTGTGCCGGCTCGGCGAAACGCAGCTTCATCATAGGCAATAAACTATGCCCCCCAGCGAGTATCTTGGCTTCATCGCCATACTCCCCAAGTAGGGCGACCACCTCGTCTACGGTGGTCGGTATATGGTATTCGAACTTACCAGGAATCATTGGCGCCTCCCCTATGGCAAATCTAAGTAACGAAGCGCCACCAGTACCCTGCTACGGTTCCACGGGAGGCGCGTCTTGGAATGCTACCATATGAGTATCGGCTCGCCAGATAACATTATCAAGCCCTAATTCATTGCTACTATCAATTTTTTCGCGCAGGTAGACATAGGGGAAGTGGCAGGGTATTTCTTGCACGTTTTCGCAGCCGTCGCAAGCCGCGCTCGTTGGGGACGAGAGTTGAGCACAAGGTAGGAGGCCGCCTTTATTTCACGTCCACTTGTTCAACTCGCTTCTCAAACCATGGCGTAAGTTGCCCTTTGGTCTCTGCGGCTGCATGTCCCACCTGATGTTTCATCATAAGTACCTTGCACAGCACCAGCATGGCGAACAAGTGATAGTAAAGGTCGAAATATGCCAAGCCTAAAAAGGTTCCCGCCGCAGCATACCCAATCAGGCTCACTTGAAGCATGGACGCTAAATCAGACAGCCATTTTGCATCAGGGATTCCCTTGGCGTTTTTGATTACCCAGCCTCCCGCCCGCCATGCAAATAGCCATATCATCAAAAACAGGATTAGGCCTACAAAGCCGTGCTCACCAAGAATCTCAAAATAAATGCTGTGCGCTTCGGTTCGTCCGGCAAAGATTTCAAAGCCGCCTCCGGTGAGAGGATTTTTTACTGCGGTATCAAAAGCAAATTGCCAGGCTTCAATTCGCCCTTGAGCCGATTGATCAGCCTCATATGTCTTAATGGTATGCATACGGTCAAACCAGGATTGAGGCATGAAAGATAATGCCGCAGGAATGGCAAGACTCAAAAGAATCAGCAGGATAACTTTCTGGCGGCTTTTCATGATAAGAAAAAGCCCCATTACGGACATGCCCAGTAGCGCACCGCGTGATTGCGTCCCCAATATCGCGATGATGGTAAAAAACATGGCCCCTGCAAGGCCATTACGCAGCCATATCTGCCGGGTATTTAATTGAAGATACCGCATCAGGGGGATGGTCATAATCAGCGCAAGGCCAATTTCGTTATTGCCACCGATAAATGTGCCATTCGGGCCCATTACATGCTGACCGCCACCGCTGGTGATAGTGAAAATCCCACCCTTTATCCCATAAAACCCTAATGACAAGGCGATGATCCAAACCAGGGCATGCAGGCGCTCGCGGGTATTTATGAGTATCAGCGTCAGAAATATCATTACCTGAATTTTGACGACCTTTTCCAACTGCAGCCACGCCAGATTGGAATACTGCGCGAAGAAGGTGGTCGTCAGCATCCATAGAATGAATACTAACAACAAGATGGTTTCCTTGGTCCATGGAATACGCTTGGGTTCTTTCGAGAAAATAAAAGCAACGAGCGTGACAACCCCCACGATCATGGCAAAGGGGAAGTTGGTGGCAAAACCCCAGGATAAACGGTGTGGGTTCATATACCCAAGCCACGACCAGAGCAATATTCCAATGTAAGGTTGCAGGAATATTGACGGAAGGGTGCCCAGGACAACCAGGGTTACGAAAATATCTCTCATATCGCCACTTTTTTATTTCCTGAACCAGAAAACACGCTGTTGTAGACTTGTGCCTTTTAAGAGACCATTTCGTAATAACTCCGCGACTTTGCGCTCATGCCGCAAGCCTCGATCCTTCACTTGGTAAAGGTGTCCTTTGCTGGTTTGTGTCTGGCCTAACTGTTCCCCCTGCTCCAGCCGATCAAACAGTTCCGCATAAATTTCTGCACTGTCACGCACGGCTCGCCAGAAGAGCGTCAATTCATCATCCCCCTCTTCCACTGCCGGGCTGATGTGAGCGATGAGCTTGCCTGAGTCTATACCGGCATCGATAAAATGGAGGGTACAACCCACCTGCTCCGGCTCTTTATTGTAAAGCGCCCAAAAAGTATTGTCGGCGCCACGGTAGTTTGGAGAAAGGCCGCCATGTAAATTTACGATGCCTATCCGCCCTTTTTTTAGCAGCTCCCCGCGTATCAATGATGTGCCAAATACGGCGATGATATCTGGATTGTGGTTTTCAACCAATGCAATGACATCCGGATGGTTGATGTGTGGCACCTCCACCAGTAAATCTTTTCTTTCAAGGTGAGGGTTCTGATCACCAAAGAAAAAAGTCGCTTCACCACCGCCCGTGTAGCGTTTCCGGTCACGCAGCCAACGCCATGCTTTGCGAAAGAGATTGTCGGGCCTTAACAGTTTCGCAATCTTTTTTGCGCTCCAGTGGCTTCCGGTTTCCTGGGCTATGGCGACCGGATTGGCAGCGCGGCACAACCTGTTAGCCACATGTAAATGACGTGGCGAGCGTCCGCAGAGGATCATAACCGTCAGCTTAGACATGATGCTGAATCTCTACAGCGGGTTTCTTCACGTCGGACACGGGTGGTATGGCGATGTCCGCCATGTCCATCATCAGCGCATCCGCGAAAAACTTTGCAGCCCAGTTGGGGTATTCAAACCTTGAATATCCCCCCCAGATGGGTGCTGATCCTGCGATTCCGCCTTTTACTGTGCTGCATGGATCATTGAGTCGATGATTTTTTTTCAGGTAGCTCAGCGCGCGGCGCGCGGGCTCTTTGAATTCGATTACGCCACAATCCTGCGCCAGACGCGTCCAGTTAAGGCTCATTTGCGCAACACCCGTGAGGCAGCAATAGCTTGATTTAGGAACCCAGCCATCACCGTATGTCCCTGCAAGCCAGCCGTCTTGACGCTGTGCCGTCGACATGGCTTTGGCCGCTTTGATTGCCACCCCGATATATCGCTCGTCACCCAGCAATATGCCACTTTCAAGAAATCCCCGGATGGCATAGGCAATCGTGTGGGTAAACGGTGGACGGTCGAGGGTGAACGCATTGGTGGCAAACCAGCCGGAATCGGTTTGCTGGGTAAGCGCCCAGTCGAGGTTGCGTGTCGCTGCATTTTTTAACGCCAGCTCTTCCGCGACCAGCCCTGCGCTGAGCAAGGCCCAGGTTCCACGGGTGTTGTAGGTGTGAGGTAAAGCGTTGTGCTCATAGCGGCGCCAACAGCCATCTTCATCCTGTTGTTTGACAAGCCAGTGCCCGGCTTTTACTGCGGCAAGCAAACACTCTGAGCGACCCAGTTGCAGATAACCCGCCAACATGCCGTGCATAATCTGCCCGGTGTTGAAAATGACAGGCTGGCTGCCGGGTTCGCCGAAGTGGCCGGGAAAAGCACCGTCGGCCTGCTGTACTGACAGCTCCCAGTCGATCATGCGGTGTGCCCGGCGCAATAATTCAGGCTGATCTAAAAGTCTCGCGGCTGCTATAAAAGTTTCGATGATATAGCCCGTTGTTTCCGGGTAACTTGGCAGCCACCCATCCTCAAAACTCCAGCCTGCCGAGACGCCGCCGGCATCGGATTTTCCGTCTCTTGCGTCTTGCGCCACACACAACCATTCGATGGCCGCCCGCAGATGGGTCATATGGTCCCGCTCGGGCTGGCTCGACATTGCCATCACATCTTGGACGATGAGACGCAGATGGCGCGGTCGCCAGGGTTTATAGCCAATAAGTTTACTGAGGCTCATCGCTTTATTTCTCTACAAATGCTGTTCTTGAGTTTGCCCGATAGCACCTGCCCCAGCAGGCAGCGCCACATGGCTGACAACATAACGGTGTTTCCCGGAGGCTTCTGGAGGAATGTCGTCCACCAGGCGCACTTCAACCCTGACGTCTGTACCCAATCGCGCCTGAATTCCTTGTATAACTTTATTGCCGAATTCAGGCTGCCAGCGTTGATTTGGAACTACCAGAATTTCTACCCTATCTACGGTATGCTGGATAAATTTAAATTCCCCTATCCCCTCAGTCGCTCTTAGCACATAAATTACCGCCAGGGCGTGCATCACCGTGCCGTCCGGGTGAATAATAAAATCCGTGGTGCGGCCTACCACTTCTGAAATAACGTGCAGCCCCCTGCCCTCTTTGCACGCTTCATCGGCGCAGCGCACCATGTCACCTGTACGATAGCGGATAAACGGCTGGGCCTGGGAACATAGGCCCGTCATCACCGCTTCTCCAATTTGGCCGGGCGCAACGGGGCGGCCATTCGGGTCGAGAACTTCGAGAATGATACTTTCGCTCATGAGCAGCATCTGGCCTTCAGGTGTTTCATGGGCGGTAAAACCAATGTCGCGACTGCCGAATTCATTGGCTGCCGGCACACCAAAGACAGTCTGGATCAATGTTCTTTGATAGGGATAAAGCGGCTCACCGGTAGTGCATACCACTTTCAGGCCGGGCAAATTAAGCTTTATGCCACGCGCCTCTACCCTTGCCGCCAGGAGCGCCACGCTACTCGCATACCCATAGATACACTTTGGTTGAAAAATTTGGATGGCGTCGATGTAGGCATCCATGTTCGATATCGACATATCGAAGGCATTTAAAACCAGTTGATTAAGCATACGGTCGCGCAGGGTTTTAATGCGATCCGTTTTGCTCAATTCCACAGGCGCTCCCCACAGATAGACTTCCCGGTCACCCACATCAACGCCCCACCAGCGGCGCGCACGAATGCGCCCTGCCGCATCGGATGCTTGACGCCAGCGGCCATAGTAGAAGATCAAGGGCTGGCCACTGGAGCCGCCAGTGTTGTACTTGAATGCCCCGCCTGGAACAGCGCGCCATGCAATATGATCAATATTTTCCATCGCGTCTGCCTTATTCATTGTAGGCAGGCGTTGCAGATCTTTCATGGTTAGTGGCGCAACCTTTCCTAACTCTATACCCGCCTCGCGGATTCGCTTGGCATGCCAGGGGCTGTGCTTGAGCGCGAGATCAAGCAACTCTCCAAGTTTAACCATTTGAAGTTTTTCGATCTCTTCCCTGGAAAGCCACTGGCTGTGCTCCAAGTTGCCCAAATACGGGAAAGTAGGACGATGCATCAGACGTTCGTGCAACGGAAAAAACACGCTGGACACCCAGGCGGGGTACCCATTGCGCGAAGCGGAAAATCTATCTCTCATCATCGGTTATTACCACTCGCCGCCTTGTCCAACACTTCAGCGTATAGTGCGAACAGGCGCGGCTTGATTTCAGGCCAAGTATAGCGCTGTATCAATTCATAGCCCGCCGCCACCATCTGTCGCGCCAGCGCAGAATCATGCAACAATTCCAATATTGCTTCTGCCATGGCCTCGGGATTTTGCGGTGGCACCAGAATGGCGGTGCATCGGTGTTTGACAAGGTGAGGGACACCGCCGACATCGGTACTTACTACCGGCACTCCGCTGGCAAGCGCCTCCAGAATGGATATAGGCATGTTATCGGCGAGGCTTGGGTTGAGCACGATATCCGCATCACGGTATAGCGCGGCCATATCGGCGTTTTCCAGGCGGCCGGTGAACCTGACAGCATCACCCAACTGCATTTGTTCAGCCACCTTCTCCAGCGCCTCACGCTGCGGACCGGAACCCGCGATGCTGAGGCGCGCAGCGGGAAACCGGCGCCGAATCGCTGCAAAAGCCTGTAGTGCGGTGGCCACATCGTAGATTGGCTCCAGATTGCGGGCAACAACGATATGCGGGGCGTTTTTTAACCGCGAACGTCTCGCTTGGGGGTCGGCATGGAAACGGCTCAGGTCGATAATATTAGGCACGATATGGGCCACCACACCATATTCTTTGAATACCAGTTCAAGAAAAGTGGAAGGCACCATTACCGTCGCCCGCTTCAGGGTCGGCTTTATCCAGGCATAGGCGCGGGAAAAAAATGTCGCCGCCTCGCCACCACGGTAATTCACGACTACCGGGACGCCCCGCAGGTGTGCAATCCACACTGCGGGGGCAGCAAACAGGTGCCAGGACCAGCCTGAATTGGCCATGACGTGAAATAGCTGGCTGTGTCCCGCCGCCCGCCATAGCCGCACCAGATAAGGTGCAAGCCGGAACAGTGCGCGAACCCCCGTTAGCCCAGTCACCCAGCGCGGCGCATAAGGAGCATTAACTTGCATAACCTCGACCGTCACACCCTCGCTGCGCAATAGTTCGCCAAGCTGACGAGTCTGGTTGGCCATTCCGCCCGAGGGCGGAGGAAGCGGGCCAACCAGCGTCAGGCGCAACCCACGCATCCCTGTCATCTTCCGGCTACCGCAGCACGAGCCAGGCTATATACATTCCGATAACGTTCTACGCTCACCGGCCAATTGCGTTCCATTTCCACAAAACGGCGCGCTTTCTCACGCAATTCAGCCCATTGTTCACAGTGCGCCAACAAATCAACCGCCGTATCAGTCAGGGCCTCAACATTATCCGCCCGAAACAGCATCCCGGTTTCTCCGTGCCGAATTAATTCGTGGTGACCACCCACATCGGAGGCAATCAGCAATCGTCCCTGCGCCATCGCCTCAAGCGGTTTGAGGGGCGTAACCAATTCCGTGAGCCGCATGGAGAGGCGTGGATAAACCAGAATATCCACCATGTCATAGTAACGTTGTACTTCACTGTGAGGGACACGGCCTGTAAATATTACCTTGTCAGCAATGGCAAGCTCGTTGACGAGCTGTTTAAGATGGGTTTCCTGCGGTCCACCGCCTACCAGCAGAATGCGCACATCCGGCATCTTCATCAATATTCCGGGCAACGCCTGAAGCAGTAATGGCAGGCCTTCGTAGGCATAAAAGGAGCCGATAAAGCCCAATACGCGCTTGCCTGTCAAACCATGCGTGTCTACCAACTGGGGATCCGGTGTGCCGCCAATGACAAAGCGTTCGAGATCCACTGCGTTGGGTATAACGGTGACTTTGTCATTGGATATACCGCGCCCTACAATGTCAGCGCGTAACCCTTCGCAAATAGTCGTAATGGCATTCGCCTGCTTCAGTACGTATGTTTCCAGCGCATGGGTGGCGCGGTAACGCAGCCCCCCTTCCCTGCTGGTGCCGTGATCCACGGCGGCATCCTCCCAGAAGGCCCGCACCTCGTAAACCACCGGGATGTTAAGCTTTCTGCCGACACGCAAGGCCGCCATGCCATTCAATGCAGGCGAATGTGCATGGAGAATGTCGGGCTTAATCTCACACGCCACCTGCTCCAGACGCTTGGCCAAAACGTCAATACCGGCAAGCTGATTGAGCGCGGGCAGTCGTGCCATTAGACCTGAAGGTTGCGGCGTGCGGTAAAAATGCAGACCGTCAACATCCTCCTCCAACGATGCGGTTGCCTTCTGTTTTGAGCTGGTGATGTGGCTGGTTTTCCAGCCCAGTACCCGCTGCTGCTCTAAAATGGCGCGGGTACGGAAAGTGTAGCCACTGTGCAGCGGGATGGAATGGTCGAGAACATGGAGAATATGCAGGCTCATGGATATTTACTACTGACGAGCTGCATCATTAAGGCTGGCCTCGATGGAAGGCAGCATGTCAGCGACGAGACCGCGCAAAACATCTGCCGCAGGCTCGGTTTTGTCATCATACTCTGTCGCAAGCACGATACCGGCGGCATTCCTTTGCCCACCGAGCAATTTTGATTTCGCTTCCAGCAGCTTTGCAACATAAGAGCTCGAGGTATACGTGCCATCCAGCGAGTACCAATCCCAGATCAGCAACTTGGTGCCGGGTGAATGCAACTTTGTCTGGCGTATCTGAACGGTGTGCCCATTAATCGGAATTGTTACCGCTTGTTCCCCGACATTGCTCCATACGGGATGCTTTTGCTCGATCATGACGTTTTGTGAATTGACCAGTTCCGCACCCTGATGTTGATTTCGATAATAGGCCAGATAAATGCTGGCGGCCTGCCCATTGCGGGTGTAAGTCTGTTGAAGTTGCGCATTCATACCCGCATAGTGCGGCTGCCAGTCCCACTTTGGTGTCGCACTGATCTGCCAGGTGTTGGCAGGCGCTGGGGCTTTGAGCGAAATCTTGACGGATTCGGCAGTGCCGCCCTGATAAAAATACGCCATCAGCGGGCCGGTGCTTAACAGCGCAAGCACGGCAAGGCCCATCACCAGGGCTTTTTTCCCGCTACTCTCGCTGCTGTGGTTGCTCATGGCACTATTAGCTGGTGTTTCACCCACCGTTGCCACCGGAGAGGCGTGAACATCTTCACGCCAGAAACTGCCTATCCAGAACAGCAACACCATTACCAAGCCGAAGAACACCCAGCCATAAATGTAATGGTCTATTCCTAACGCCAATTTCATATCGCTTAAATGGGCGATCATCACGATCATATAGGCGCGCAGCCCATTAGCTATAACGGGGACAACCAGGGCTAGCGAGATAAATACCAAACGCCGCCACAGTGTTTGATAGGTGAGATAGGCATAAAGGAAACCCAGTGTCACGGAGGCGATCAAATAACGCAGTCCGCTGCATCCCTCGACAACGGACCAGTGCCCGCTGGGAATCTCAAAGAATGTCCCCTCCCGGTATACAGGTATGCCGGTCAACTGGAGCGCCTTTACCGTGAAATCAGCGGTGAAGTTCATCATGGAGGGGATTAGCCCTTCTCCCACCGGCACGGCAAAAAACAAAAATCCCAGCGGAAAGGCAATCGCCCATGTGGCCTGGCTACCTAACAGGCTCCACACCGCCGCGATCAGCATCCCCACCAGGGCGAACTGCTGTATCACCAGAATATCGACCGTATGCGCCACCAGCCACAGCAGGCTGAAACCTGCCAGAAACAGCAATCCCCAACGGTTCGGCGCTGGAGTGATCTGTGCAAGCGTTTGACGTTTGTTCCAGATCAGCCAGGCGCTGATGGGCACGATCAGGAAGCCATGAGTAAAGGTTTCGGAACGCCACCAGATATCCACCATGGACTGGGCCGTCTGCCAGAACAGCCCCAGAATGGCCAGCAATACCCCGATAACGAGCGGTGCCGATGTCCGCCATCCCTTTGCATTGAGCGTTTGTGCCGGTGATGATTTTGGTATTGTTTTCGCCACATCACGCATAGTGCTGAACTCCCGAAGCCTTACGTTGATACGCCTCAAACATAAGAAGCGACCACAAAGCAGCGCTGTGGTCGCGCGCACCTGATTGATGCTGGTCGACTAACTGCCGTAAAAAGTTTTGATCGAAGATGCCGGTATCCGCCAGTGTGGCGCCCAGCAAGGCGTCGCGTACCCGCTCGCGCAGCGGCCCGCGGAACCAGCTCGCCAGCGGTACTGCGAAGCCCATCTTGGAGCGATACAAAATATCATTTGAAAGATAAGGTTGCAGTGATTTTTTAAGAATATATTTACCTTCACGGCCCTTGAGTTTGATGTCCGGAGGAAGGCCGGAGATCCATTCAACCAATTCATGATCCAGCAACGGCACCCGAACTTCCAGCGCGTGGGCCATGCTGGCACGGTCCACCTTGGTGAGGATGTCGCCCACCAGATAGGTTTTCATATCCAGGTACTGCACCTTGGATAGAGGGTGGTCGGGCGCATTGCGTGCGTGGTCACGCATCACCTCAATGGCCTGATAGCCTTGCAACTCCCGGCGGAACGCAGGGCTGAACAGTCGCGTGCGCATGCTATCCCCCAGAATCGATACGCCGTGAAAATAACCCTCAACGGAATCCCGTGCCATCGCCTCGAAGGTGGTCTTGGCGCGCAACACCTTGGGCGCCCAATCGGCTTTCGGATACAGCCTTCCCAGCATTCCGAACAGCGGACCGCGCACCGCTTGCGGCAATAGCGAACGCATCCGGTCCTCGTAGGTGTGCCAGCGATACCGCCGGTAACCAGCAAAATTTTCATCACCGCCGTCGCCGGACAGCGCTACCGTGACCCGTTTACGCGCCAGCTCGCATACCCGGTAGGTAGGAATAGCCGAACTATCCGCATAAGGTTCATCATAGAGCGCGGCCAACCGGTCGATGAGATCGTAGTCATCGGCATCCACCCGTTCCACATAGTGTTGGGTGTGGTAACGCTCGGCAACCTGAGCGGCAAAACGCGATTCATCGAATGCCGGGTCGCCAAAAGAGATTGAACAGGTATTGACCGGCTCCTTGGACAATCCCGCCATCATCGCTACCACGGCGCTGGAATCCACGCCACCAGAGAGAAACGCCCCCAGCGGCACTTCGGAGATCATGTGGCTACTCACTGCCTCACGCAAGCGGTGAACAAGCTCTTCAGATGCCTCGCTTTCGCTTGAGTAGTTGACCGGTTTAAAAGGCACATCCCAGTATTGGCGTGGTTGTGGCAGGGCCTCGCCACGACGCAACGTCAAGGTGTAACCTGGCGGCAGTTTGAACGCGTGCCGCAGGATGGTCTTGGGTTCGGGTATGTAGCCGTAGGCGAAATAATCCTCCACGGCACGCGCATCAATCTCATGTAAAAGGTCAGGATGCGCCTGTAATGCCTTGAGTTCAGAGCCGAATATCAGCAGGCCATTGGCGAGAACAGCATAATACAAAGGCTTGATCCCCAGCCGGTCGCGCGCCAGGAACAGGGTTTGCCGGTTGCGGTCCCACAGCGCAAAGGCGAACATGCCGCGAAAACGCTGCACACACGCCTCGCCCCACTGTTCCCAGGCATGGACAATCACCTCGGTGTCGCTATGGGTGCGGAAGATGTGGCCGAGTTCCGCCAGCTCTTTGGCGAGCTCCTGAAAATTATAGATCTCGCCGTTAAACACCACCACCACCGAGCCGTCTTCATTGAACAGAGGCTGGTGACCGCTGGACAAGTCTATGATAGACAGACGCCGGTGCGCCAAGCCGACGCCTGGTTCGGTATGCTGGCCACCCTCATCCGGCCCACGGTGAAACTGCACCTGATTCATGCGTGCCAGCAGCGCCTCGTTTATTTCACGAGCGCCGCGCGTGTCAAAAATACCTGCGATACCACACATAGTTAGATCACATTGCTCTAGTTATTTATACTATCCATTGTCCACGAAAAGCACGAAAGACACAAAAAACACCACGCCTTATATCTGACAACACGCTTCTGTGTGCCAACAACTTCATCTGTTTTTCTCCAACAGCAACGCGTCATACACCGCCACATAACGCTCCACCATGTGCGCCAGGCTGAACTCCTGTTCCACACGTCGGCGCCCTTCCTCGCCATGGCGGCGTATCATCTGCGGATCCTCAATGTAGGATTGCAGGCCATCAGCCATCGCTTGTGCATCATTAGGGGGCACCAGCGTGCCGGTTTGGTTTTCCTTCACCAGCTCCGGGTTGCCACCCACGCGGGTCGCCAGCACCGGCAGACCACTTGCCATGGACTCAAGGATGGTGTTGGAGATGCCTTCGGCAAGCGAGGGCAGCACAAAGATGTCCAGGCAACGCAACAGGTGCGGGGTATCGTCGCGGGAGCCGGGCAACCAGCACAGATCGAGCGCGCTCGCCTGGCGCAGCAGTTCTTGTGCTTCGGCCCGTAGCGGGCCATCACCGATCAGCACCAGACGCAGCCGTTCTCGCGCATTGGGCAGATGCTCCAGTAACAGCAGGAATGCCCGCACCAGTGTCAATTGGTCCTTGACCGTTTGCATACGCCCGATTGTACCGATGACTATGCTGCCTTTGTCGGAAAACCCCTCTACCGGCAAAGACTCGCGCCCCTGCTGTGCTGGGTGAAACAGCTCGCTGTCCACACCATTGCAGATCTGGACGATCTTTTTGCCCGGCACTTCGACCTGATTGCGCAACCATTGCTCCAGGTCGCGCGACAGCGGAATGTATCTGTCCACCAAGGGCCGGAAGGCGCGGCGCAACAGGTTGTATTTGCGGTTGGTGCCGTCAATGTCATGCACATCCCTGCCGTGCTCACCATGCACCCGGCCAGGCACACCGGCCAATGCGGCGGGAAGCTGCGCCTCCAGTGCCGAAAGATTGCGGGTATGAACGATGTCCGGGCGAAGTTGGCGTAACAAGCGCCACAAGCGCAGATAGACACCGAAATCCTTACCCTCGCGTTTGTGCAGTGCATAACATTCCACACCTTCGCGGCGGATGCGCGCGCGGAAAGCAGGATTATAATCCGTCATGCAGATAATCACGTGGCGGTAGCGATTTTCTGGGCTATGGTTGATGATGTTGATCAAACCATTCTCCAAACCGCCCACATCCAGGCGATGGATAATGTGCGCCACCAGCGGTGGTTGAGCATGAGGCGTATTCATGCCGCCACTATGCTGGGCAGCGCATGCTGTGCATCATGTGCGCCACCACCTTCCAGCAAATAGTCCAGGCGCGCAAGGTTTGATGTCCAGTTGTAGCGTTGCAGCACGCACGCGCGCCCCGCCACGCCTATCTCTGCACCCATCTCGCCACGTAACACTTGTGCAGCCAGCGCGGCAAATGCCGTAGGTTCATCAGCCACCAGCACGCCGGCGACACCCTCGATACCCTCTGCCGCAGCCTTCGTCGCCAATACGGGTTTGGCCATGGCCATGGCCTCCAGCACCTTATTTTGTATGCCACGTGCAATACGCAACGGTGCAACCGCCGCCACAGCATGGGCAAGATAAGGACGCACATCCGGCACCGCGCATGTGACATGCACACCAGGCAGGCTGGCCAATTGTTGCACCTCAACCGACGGGCGCCCGCCAACGATGTAAAAAAGCGCCTCTGGTATCTGCTCACGCACCAAGGGAAATACTTCGCGGGCAAACCAGCACACCGCGTCGGCATTCGCCCAGTAGTCCATCGCACCCGTGAACACCAGAACCTTTTCTCCCGCCACATAAGGAGAGTCATAATCCCGTTCCGGCGAAAAATAATCGCTGTCCACGCCATTATTGATATGGCTGACGCGCGTCGCAGCGTCAGGCGCGAGTTTCTTGAATAGCTCCGCCTCTTCAAAGGACACAAACACACTGGCGTCAAAGTCGCCCGCCACCTGCCGGTCGTAATCCAGTAATAGCCTGGCTTCGCGCCGGTAAACCGCGCTCATCGGCCAGGATTTGCTTTGAGCATATTGCCGCCATTTATCGGAATCGACATCGACAAAATCAATCACACGGCGTGCACCAGGCAAGGCGCGCCCCATCATGTACTGTGCCATTGCCGAGGAAAACACCAATACTCGCCGCACTGGCCGGGTCGTCAAGAGTTGATCCACCCAGGCCTGCATACCCGCATCACGGTAATACGGCACAGTCAAAGGCTCGCCGCTAAAAAAACCGCTAACGCTACGCAGGCGCGCTAAACCGGGGTGCAGTGTCACAAAGTGCGTCTCGCCACACACTTCGCGCAGCCGTGACACATAGCGCCAATCATCTTTGTCATCCACAAACGCGGCCAGATGAACGCGATACTTGCCGGCTAAGTGTTTGAGCAAATGAAACGAGCGGATTTTGTCGCCCTTGTTGGGGGGATAAGGGATGCGGTGCGCCAGAAACAGCAGTTCCTGCATGGCTCTTATCCCAGGTCTTTCGCAAGTCGTGGACCAATAATCTTGGTCAGTGCAAAAGGCATGGCCTTCCATAATTTGATAAATAACTGATATTTGGGGTTAAGCGGGTTGATGTCGGGCATTTCCTTAATGCCCATCAAGCAGTGTTCGTAATAGAGTGGCTGCGGCTCAAAGCCCCAATGTTCCTTAAAGCTGTACGAACCCGTGCCCTTCTTGCTGCGCCCAAAATCAAACACCTTGACGCCCCGTTCACCGGCGCGGCGCATCAGCTCCCAATACATGAAATCATTCGCGGCCAGTCCGCGCGCTTCGCTTGTTCCACCACCGTAATAGGGCAACACCTCATCGCGGAAATAAAAGCTCATCACGCTGCTCACCGTGCGGCCATCCTTGGTGATGGTAAGCACTTCACAATCTTTATCAAATACTTGTTTGAGCATTTTATAGTACTTTCTACTATTTACCGGCGTGCCAAGATAATGCACGCTGCGCGCATAGGCGTCATAGAAACGATCCACCCCCTCATCAATCTTGCCGCACAAATCATTTTTGATGCCCTTGCGCACCATGGCGCGCTGCTTGCGCGGAATCGCCAGCATAGTTTGTTCGGGGTCGGCGTCGATCTCTTTGCGAAACGTGACGTACAGATCCTTGATGGGCCAATCGCTGTGTTGCGGCTTGAGATTGCGCAACTCCAGGTAATCCACTTTCAGTTCCGCCGCCAGGCGTTGCGCCTCTTTATCCAGGGCAGTGCGCGCCGTTTCATTGGCGGCGGCAATGCCACCGTAAACGCAAAATGGAAGGGAAGTCAGTGCATTTCCGAACAAACGGCTATTGACATGGCCTAACGGCAACACGCCCTGTATCTCACCATTGTGCTCCGCGTACAGGAAATAACCGCGATGCCCCAGCGCCCGTTCAATGACCTCTTTCCAGCCGGCACGATGAAAAAAAGTGGCCTCCGGACAGCCGGTAACGAAGACATCCCAGCGTGCCCTGTCATTTATATCGAGCCGCCTAACCTGCATGAGACACAGCCAGATTTTGTACCGCCCAAACGCTGGCCGTCCTGCTTCCATCCAAAAATATGCGGTCCATGCGATCCCAGTGAAAATCTTTCAGCAAGGCCGCCAGACGCCCCTCCATACGCTCCAGATTAACGTAGTGCCGGAAGCGCGTTTTGAGGCTGATACCTTGTTGGCGCGGTTGGCCGGGGTCGATTTCCCATGGATGAAAATAAAATA
This sequence comes from Gammaproteobacteria bacterium, assembly GCA_021731145.1. Taxonomy (GTDB): domain Bacteria; phylum Pseudomonadota; class Gammaproteobacteria; family Ga007554; genus LNEJ01. Next base: position 73,468 of record JAKFXX010000029.1, read on the forward strand.
CGCAGGATTGACTATCGTTGTTGTTGACGCGGCGCATCGCCCAGCGTGATACCTCATAAGGCAGAAAACGGAAATACCCGCCACCGCCGCATGGCAGCTTGCGATCAAACAGACTTACAGTGGTGACGGGAATCTCCAGCAGTCCTTGTTCATTGTGGGGATAAAAGGCAAAGCGTGGCGCCTCAGGCATACCGTATAGATCGTGATGGATAGGATAGATGCTGGAGCTATACCTATGGCCGGTCTCGGCGAGTACGTCCAGAGCCCACAGGTTGCGCGCGCCGATGGAATAACTCGCCGCACGATAACCGCGTATTTCAACGCCGCCGATATCCTCCAGCAATTTTTTGGTGCGCGAGACATCCGCGCGAAATTCATCAGGTTGCTGCTGCGTTACCCGCACGTGCGAATAACCATGACTGGCCAGCTCATGGCCGCTATCCACGATGCGCCGCACCAATTGCGGGTAGCGTTCCGCCAGCCAGCCCAGCATGAAAAAAGTGGCTTTTATGCCATGCTGATCGAACAAGTCCATCACGCGATGGGTGTTCGCCTCAACACGGCACGGTAAAACATCCCACTGATCACGGTGTATGTGTTTCTCAAACGCGGAGACCTGAAAATAATCCTCCACATCCACGCTCATGGCATTGCGCAAGGCGGCAGTATTCATGCCAGCCGCTCGCACAAAATACTCACAATGCGCTGAGCGGCGCGCCCATCCCACAACTCGGGCACCCTCCCCGCTTTGCCACCATGGGTGATGACATCGTTGAAAGCGGCCAGGATCCTGGCTGGATCGGTGCCCACCACCGTGTTAGTGCCCTCTTCCGCAGTAATCGGCCGCTCGGTATTCTCGCGCAGAGTGATGCAAGGCACACCCAACGCCGTGGTTTCCTCCTGGATGCCGCCGGAATCGGTCAGCACCAGGCGGGCCTGCGACATCAGCCCCAGCATCGCCAGATAACCCTGTGGCGGCAGGCGCTGGATGCGCGGTGTATCAATCAGCGTGCTCAATCCCATCTCCGCAATGCGCGCCTCGGTGCGCGGATGCACCGGAAACACCAGCGGCAGGCGTTCACTGATCCCGCGCAAGGTCGTTAGCAATCGCTCCAGCACAACCGGATCATCCACATTGGAGGGGCGGTGCAAGGTCAGAACAGCGTAACCATCAGGGTTGTCGAGAAATAACGCTGGGTCGATCACCGAGGCTAGCGTCTGCGACGTGGGTGTCGCCTGCCGCACATGGCGCAACAGAGTGTCGATCATCACATTGCCCACGAAATGGATGCGGTCGCCATCAATGCCTTCGCGCAACAAATTTTCGTGCGCGCTACGTTCCGTGGTAAACAGCAGATCGGAAATCTGATCGGTAAGCACGCGGTTGATTTCTTCCGGCATGGTGCGGTCGTAACTGCGCAAGCCCGCCTCGACATGAATCACCGGCACGCCTTTCTTTGCGGCCACGAGCGCGCAGGCGATAGTGGAATTGACATCGCCCACTACCAGCACCGCTTGCGGCTGTTCAGCATCCAGCACAGGTTCAAAACGGCGCATCACCTCCGCCGTCTGCACCGCGTGACTACCGGATCCCACACCCAGATCCATGTCTGGATGGGGGATGCCCAACTGATTGAAAAACTGGTGCTTCATGGCCTCATCATAATGCTGGCCCGTATGTACCAGCCGCGCCTGAAGAGGCTTGGGTGCTGAAGCCAAGGCAGCCATGATCGGGGCGATTTTCATGAAGTTGGGGCGGGCGCCCACCACACAGATTATTTTCGGGACGGTCTGGTTTGCCAAATTTACCCCTGACTATTAGTCTGATTTTTCACAAAATGCAAGAATACGCGGAAAGTGATTCAAGCTAAAAACGGCAGCAGGTTCCAACAGCCATTTTCAGGGTAATTTAATATGTTTTCATGGCAGGCAAATGAATTGCCGGTATCTAAGGGTTTGTTACAGAATCGCTGTCGTGCGAGACGGCCCGGCGTATCAATCCCAGTTCGCGATGAATGGACTCCTGTAATGTCCGCATCGACAACTCCAGCGCTGCAAGGCGCTGCTCAACCGCCGCACCTGCAGGTTCAGCACGCGACCCGCCTGGAGTCTCCACCGGCCTGTTCGAACAGGGCGTTTCCTGGCGCAATTCCTCGTCAACCGCCGCAACGGTTTCCCCGCCAATTTCATGGATTTCTTCCAGAAAACCATACAGCAGCAACCGGTCACAGAAGGTATTGATGCGGCGCGGTATGCCGCCAGTAGTCTGGTGGATAGCAGCATAAGCAGTGTCGGTGAACGCGGGATCCCCCGCCCACCCCGC